>JAQWTL010000018.1 GCA_029242715.1 Phycisphaerales bacterium | reverse complement strand
GCTGGCTTCTACCACGGGCGCATTGGGTATCACTGGCTGCGTCTTCATGTGGCTTGGTAATGGCCATGCACTGACCTGGATCGGCCTGCTCATGTTCTCAATAGCCCTGGGAACATTCACTTGGGTCAATCTCAAGGGTGTCATCAAGTCCTGAACCAGCTGCTCGAGACGCGACTCCCCTGTTAGGATTCCCCATCACCAACGAGGAGACCGACATGAGCGATACCACTACTAATGAAACATCAGCCACTGGCCCGGGCAAGGTTCTTCTGTGGCTACTGCTCGTGCTGGGATTCGTCGGAATCGGAATCGCCATCTACTTCATGGGGCCATGGCTGCAGGATCAACTCAACCTCGCGCCGGGCGCAGATGCTGGCGCACCCGCCAAGGAGACGGCAACCGAGTAGTTGTCAGTCCACCGGATCCCGTTGAAGGATCTTTACATCCCAGAGGCCATCCAGGGAACCTGCTGACTCGATGCCATTGCATCGATCGATGATGGTCGTTGAATCAGCCATCGCAATGGCTCCCAGAAGCGAGGCCTTGTGCAGCAGGATGTCATCAAGATCTGCGGTCGTGTTGCGGGCATGACCAGAGGGATACATCACCAGACCACTGTCGTAGCGGTTGCCATCAGTCATCTCGATGACCATGGAGGTTGGAATGCCATCCGGATAGCGATCGTCGTAGTCCTTGCCGCCGTGTTCGAAGTGGATCTTGTCCATCAAGGCACGGGTAGCGGTATCAGTGATGGCGTCACGTCCGTAATCAATCGGAGCAAGCATCAGCAGTTTCCACCAGGCGTCATTGCCATCGGCCAAGGCTCCGCTTCCCTTGGCGGCGGCATGCTCGATGGCCTTTCGAAGCATCGTCGAGACGATGTAGACCATGGAGTGATCGGCGCTCTGTCGTGTCTTGGGATCACGTTTGGCAGGATCACCAATGATTCCGAAGGCCGGTTCATAGGCAACGATCGTGATGCCCTTGATCGAATCAGGGTTCTCCAGGACAGTCGGATTGGCCGAAACCAGATCGATGAGTCCCTGAAGAGCGCCTGCGGACTGATGTTCGTAGAGGCCCAGCTTGAAGTGCATGCCCATGACCGCGAAGTCATCGCCGCCAGTAGAAAGCACCAGATCGAAGGGGCTGTCACCATCAGTGGGTTCGAATTGCCGCCAGATGGCCTCCGGGTTGCGGAAGATGTCCTTCGGGCCGACGAATCCATTCATGGATCGCTTCATTGCAAGGATGGCAACCTCGGTGCTGATGGCTGCCGAGGCACCCTTTGAATCAGACAACTGTTTGCCGGCTCGGATTGCACGCCATGGAATGTAATGAGCAACGACCATGCCGATGGCCGATTCGATCTGCTCAGGTGTTGCACCCAGCATCGCACCATAAACAGCTGCAGATCCGATCGCACCATGTACAACATGATCAATCTTGTAGGTCTTGAGACTGAAGACTTCCGCAAGGCGGCCCCGGATTTCATCCAGGCAGATCATGCCTCGCAAGGCGGCGGCACCATCAAGACCAGCGACCTGTGCAGCTGCAACGGGTACGGCATAGAAATCGTTGTGACCGAATTCACCTGCGGTATGACCCAGCGCGGGGTTGTAACCGAAGTTGGTTCCATTGCTGTCCCATTCCCGGACGGCGCTGGCATTGGCCAGGATGGCTTTTTCGGGGGCCAGACTTTCAGTTGAACCAAAGACGCTGGCACCACCATCAACTCGATAGCTCAATGCTTCATCCCGGAGAACAACTGGTGCATTCGTTTGAAGCGCCAGGGCCGACAGGCCACAGAGGACACTGTCTGTGAAGAACTGAATCGTGCGATGCTTGACAGCATCAGACGGATCACCCGTCTGCATGAATTCACAGGCGTACTGCCCGATCCCAAAGGCCTGGTTTTCGTTGCGAGGAAGCGTGATGCTGCTGGCTGTGGCGGTACTCATCGCGGATCTGGTTCCGTTCAGGTCAGGTTGCTGACTGGTTTCATGAATGTGAGAGAAAACGTTCGACGTGATCGACTTCAATAGAAGATCCCATCACGACAGGTATGCGTTCATGGAGCGAAGTCGGTTTGATATCCAGTAGTCGGCCCTGATCACCGGCAATGGATCTACCACCGGCCTGCTCAATGATCATGCTCATCGGCATGGCTTCATACAGGTAGCGGAGCTTGCCTTCTGGACGATCATTGGTTGGTGGATAGATGAAGACACCACCCTTGAGGAGGGTGCGATGCACATCAGCAACCATCGATCCGATGTATCGGCTTGAATAACCTTCTTCGTGCGCCCAGTCGAGATAGGATCGATAGGCGTCCGGGAAACGATCTGCATAGGCTTCATTGATCGAGTAGATCTTGCGAGTACTGGGAATCTGAAGATCACGCTTTACAAGAACGAAGGCGCCGATCGAGTGATCCAGGACGAACATGTCGACACCCTGACCTGTTGTCAAAACGAAGACAGTTGAAGATCCATAGAGCACGTACCCTGCTGCCACCTGTTTCGACTCGGGGGTGAGAATCATGTTCTCGGGAGTACCTTTCACACCTTCGCCCAGTCGAACAACGCTGAAGATGGTTCCAACACCGACGGATACGTCCAGATTCGAGGACCCATCCAGTGGATCAAAAAGAACGGCATAGCGGCCGCCTTCACTATGACTTCGAAGCACGGTCGGTGTTTCATCTTCTTCTGAAACCAGAGCACCGATATTGGCGCGACTTCCCAGGCAGGCCTTGATGATTTCGTTGGAGATTACATCCAGCTTCTGCTGCTTTTCGCCCTGGATATTGCTCTCGTTCAGCTCACCGATAACATCTTCGATGCGAGCGCGGCGAACCTTGTTGCCGATCGTCTTGGTCGCCAGCGAAATCGCCGAGAGAATCCACGTGAAATCGCCCGTGGCCTCCGGGTGGTGGCGTTCCTCAACGAGCACATGGCTCTGGAGGGACATCAGGTTGTCATCAGTCCATGGCATGTCGTATAGGATGCCCCGTTCGCCGGCGGATCGCCCGTCGGCAACAGTGAAGATATGAATTGTAACGATCATTGCCTGCCTCTTGGCGGGACCCGCCCGGGAGACCATTTCAATGAGCCATTCCGTCATTCTTGCCGCTCGTCGCACACCTATCGGCCGTTTCATGGGTGGACTCAGCCGGGTCCCCTCCCCCCAGTTGGGAGCAATGGTGATCAAGGCGATCCTCGAAGAATCAGGCCATCCTGATCGAATTGATGAATGCATCATGGGGTGTGTTCTCCAGGCTGGACTGGGACAGAATCCAGCCCGCCAGGCAGGACTCAAGGCCGGTCTTCCACACACGCTGAACGCCCAGACGATCAACAAGGTCTGTGGTTCAGGGCTGCAGAGCGCGATGCTTGCTGATCAGTCGATTCGGGCAGGTGACAACGCCGTGGTTCTTGCGGGCGGCTTCGAGAACATGTCCGCTTCTCCACATCTGGCGCATGTCCGTGCAGGCCTGAAATTCGGTGACGGAACTCTGGTTGACCACATGGCCCATGATGGATTGACTTGCGCCTTCGAAGAATGGGGCATGGGATTCGCAGCAGAACACACTGCCGACAAGGTCGGGATCACACGCGAAGACATGGACGCCTTCTCCGCGCGTTCTCACCAACGTGCAGCAAAGGCGACTGAGGAGGGTTGGTTCAAGGACGAGATCCTGCCACTGGAAGCCAAGTCGATCAAACAGAAAGCAGACGTCACTCAGGACGAAGGTATTCGCGGTGACTCGACGGCCGATGGTCTTGGCAAACTGCGACCAGCTTTCAAGAAAGATGGCACAGTGACGGCGGGTAACGCTTCACAGATCAGTGATGGTGCTGCTGCAGTCCTCGTAGCCAGTGAAGAGGCGGCTGGAAAAATGGGTGTAACTCCCATGGCTCGGATACTGGGAACCCATACCCAGGGCGTAGAGCCAAAGAACCTCTTTGAGGCACCGGGGCTTGGTATCGAGGCGCTACTCGCACGACACCAGCTTTCCAAGGACGACATCGATCTCTACGAAATCAACGAGGCCTTCGCCGCTCAGGCGCTGGCCAATATCCGTTACCTGGGACTCGACGAAGATAAAGTCAACATCTGTGGCGGTGGTATTGCTCTTGGTCACCCCATTGGCGGCTCAGGTGCACGCGTCTTGACCACTCTGCTTCACCAGATGAAACGAGTTGATGCCAAACGCGGCATCGCAAGCCTTTGCCTTGGTGGAGGCAATGCGGTCTCCATGCTTGTGGAACGGGACTGAAGCCAGTTAACCAATCGGAATCGTCAGGATCGGTGCGGAGCTTCCCTTTTCCTCGCCGCTGATCTGGAGATTGAGCAGTTCAATGGCGAGGGTGAAGGTTCGCTTGGACGACAATTCCGTATCGTCGATGTAGAACCAGTACCCACGGCTTTTCACAGCTACCCACGCATGCTTGGGCGGGTTGTTTGATTCGTGCACATGAAGCGCAACATCAAGAAACTGCTTGACAACCAGATAGTAGATCTCTTCTTCAGCACTTGGCAGCGCCTTATTTGCCTGGAAATCCTTCGTTGGAATCTCGACGGCAAGGCTGAGCAGGTTCATGACGCCATAGAACGATCGCATGCGTACGCGTACGCTGTCCGTGATCGTTGTCGGAGGCTCCTGGAACTTCAGATTATCCAGCCAGAAGAATGGTTCATCCGGATCAAGTTGCAGAAGATCCATCACGACCTGACCGGCATCGGATGCCTGGCCGGCCTTTGAAATCCAGATTACGGGCTCAAGCTGATACGTGTGCAACGCCCAGGCGTCACGGTCATCCTTCAGCGGACGCCATCGTTTTCCACTCTGGATTGCTGCAAGGTAATCAGATGGCTGGAGATCATCTTTCGAGACGGTTCCATCGTAGTCATCGTATGCCTTGAGGAATCCACAGATGATGTCATTCTCTTCTTCAAGAACATGGATGGCCTTGAGCAAGTCTCCAAACTCAGGATCACCACCACGTGCCGGAAGCGTTCCAGCGGCGGTGTAGCTCCTCACACCATTGGCATTCTCAACCAGCAATGCAAAGATGTGGTCCAGTCGATATCCCGCGCTGGACAGGTAGGCGATGGTTTTCGGATCAATGGGTCCCAGCAACTGCTTGGCCAGTTCCTCGCCTTGTCGTGGTGTAATCGAGATCGTCGGGTTGTCACGGAAAGAAAGCGATCCCTCAACCCCCCAACTCGCAGGCCCTTGAATGCCATCGGCCCATCCCACTTCACCACTGCCACCGCTGGTTGTCTCAAACTGCGTGTTGATGCTCGAGACGGTCACGAACTGCGGCGCTTCGGCATAACGCATTCGAACGATGTTGAGCAGAAGCTCCTCGTTCATGACCTGCCGAACGGCCTTGTTGTAGTCAATATGTGAATTGACGATGAGTTCGGGGCCGTTCGTGCAACCCGTGGGTAACACCATGGCCACCAGAATCAAGAGAGGTCCGATCAGTCGGTTCGATCTCATGGGAGGCTCCTCGTAGGCATGGTACCTGTAGTGGTGTATTCCGGCTTGGCGTGACTCCAGCGAATACCTGCTGCGTGCAGTACCTTCCGCATCATGTCAGGCAATCGAAAGGGAATCATGACGATCGTCGGCCCAGGTCTCCTGGTGGCAGCCACTGGCGTGGGTGCTGGCGATCTGGCAACTGCCGGCTTTGCAGGTTCAAAGCTGGGTGTAATCGTTCTCTGGGCCATCGTGCTTGGGGCGGCCATGAAGTTTGTACTCAACGAGGGCCTTGCACGGTGGCAGCTGGCGACGGATACGACATTGCTTGATGGTGTGAGAAGCAGGATCGGCCCCTGGGCCATCATTGTGTTTCTCGTGTATCTCATCCCTTTCAGCTTTGTCGTGGGAGGGGCATTGATTTCCGCGACAGGTGTCGCAACCTATTCCATCATTGGCTGGCCAGGGGATCCTGATGTTGCCAAGTTGCTCTGGGGTGGTATTGGAAGTCTTCTGGCAACCATTCTGGTCTTGAGCGGCGGCTTCAAGGTCTTCGAGCGCGTCATGGCTGCTGGAATCGCCATCATGTTCCTGGCAGTCCTGTGGACCGCCATGAGACTTGGAGTCGACGCAGAAGCCATGTTGCGAGGGCTTGTTCCAAGCCATCCAGGGGGTGGTGAGCCTCTGGATTGGACGATTGGACTCATCGGTGGTGTTGGAGGCACCGTGACCGTTCTTTGTTACGGGTACTGGATCAAACAGGCCGGTCGAAGTGGGATGGGAGAAGTCAGAGCCTGCCGTTTGGATCTTGCCGTTGCCTATATCGCAACAGCATTGTTCGGTGTGGCCATGCTTGTGATTGCCAGCGGCATCCAGATCGATGGCACTGGAACCGGGTTACTGATCAAGTTGTCTGCTCGCCTTCATGAAACTCTTGGGCCAACAGGCGCCATGATCTTCCTTGTTGGCGCCTGGGCAGCAATTGCAAGCAGCCTGCTGGGCGTGTGGCAATCGGTGCCAATGCTCTTTGCCGATGCCTGCCAGACCCTGAGGCGATGCGAACGCCGCCCTGCGGATCAACTCCCCCGCACCTGGACCTACCGGATATTTCTACTGCTGATGGCAAGCCTTCCCATGTTCCAGGCCGGTCTGGGGTTTGCCACTGTCCAACGTGCCTATGCAATCTTTGGTGCGTTTTTCCTGCCGCTGTTGGCCATTGTTCTGCTGTTTCTGAATCGAAGGCGATTCATCGGGCAGGCATTCAACCGGCCATGGACATCACTGGCACTCCTGGGTGTCCTGGCGTTCTTTGGATGGGCAGGCGTAGCCAAGATCCTGGGCTGATTGAATTCAATCACCAATATCTTCAGCCCAGAGATCGGGTTTTTCCTGCTGCATGCGCTCCATGAGCTTCACGCAGCGGTCGCAATCGGCCTGCACCAGATCAACTCCTGCATCCAGCAACCATGATTCCGCACCCTGGAAGGTCCTGCACTCACCAATGATGACACGGGGGATCCTGTACAGCACAGTTGTGCCGGCACACATCGGACAAGGGCTCAAGGTGGTCACGAGTGTCAGCTCGTGCCAATCACGCCGACGACCGGCATTGCGAATGCATGACATCTCGCCATGGGCGGTTGGATCACCTGATTGCACACGTTCGTTGTGACCACGAGCAACGATTTCGCCCCGGGCATCAACAAGGACGGCACCAATTGGAATTCCACCTTCGGACCAGGACTTCTCTGCCTGCTCGATGGCAGCATCGAGCCAGGGCCGCCATTGCTCACACGGTGTAGTCACGAACCAGGTTCAGCAGAAGCCTGTTGAAGTTCATTGGCAGTGCGCTGGAGTTGTTCCTCATTGAAACGCCAGCGGTTGGAACCCACGACGTGCCAGGGCTGGAACAAATAGGACTGGAGTTCCAGAGTGACGAGTTGCGGTGGTGCACTGCCACGCGGCACCGACATGTCAACCATGCCGCGAAGACCGAAGAGACGTACCGAACGGATCTCGATGCCGTTGGTTGTCTCTGCATCAGTTTCCAGGCCATTGAGCTGCAGTTGCTTGGCAACGGCTGCGTGGGCTTCATCCCCCATGCTTGGAGGCAGGCTGAAGATCACTGGTTTCTGCTGGGAGCGGAAGTCCTCCCGGGCGACACACCACTCGATAGCGGTGGCAATGACCTCAGGTACGGGAGCACTGGTGGCCTGCTCGGTAGAAGCCGTACCCTCCAACGGAGGGTATGAGGCATAATTGGCACATCCTGCTGCAAACACAGCCGTCATGGCCAAGGCTAAGGATCGATATCGAAACATGGCTCAACTCCCTCTGGAATGGCCGCCAATGGCGGAACTCCGGGAGTGTATCAGCAGGCGGAATGGAATCCGCACGTCTATACTTGACCACGACTTATGCACCATCGAGTAGTCATCGGAATAACAGGGGCCTCTGGGGCCGCATACACGATCCGCCTGGTGGAACTCCTGGCGAGGCAGGGCGTGGAGGTCCACGTGGCCGCCAGCGCCATGGGCAGGCGGCTGCTGTTTGAAGAACTGGATATCCGCCATTTCAACAGCGAGGACCTCGTTGGGCCTGATTTGGCCTCCCAGGTGGTCGTCCACACAGCCAATGATTTCGGAGCCACGATCTCCTCAGGCACCTTCCAGCATGATGGCATGGTGGTCCTGCCTTGCTCCAGCAACACCCTGAATGCCATTGCTGCAGGCCTCACCGGGACACTCGTTCAGAGATCTGCTGCGGTCTGCCTCAAGGAACGTCGCAAGCTCATCATCGCTCATCGGGAATCACCACTGAGCCCCATTGATATCGAGAGCATGGCCAGGCTCAACCGCGCTGGCGCGATCATCGCACCATTGTCCCCGGGTTTCTACATGCTCCCGAAGACTCTTGATGACGTTGTCGACTTCATGGTTGGCAGGTTGATGGATCAGCTTGGCTACGATCATGACTTGCCGGTTCGATGGACAGGCAGTGCGGACAAGGAAGGCATCAGCCAGCTGACACCGGACCGTCCTCAATCCGACGCATGATGGTTCCTGCCGGAGGCTCGACCAGAAGAATCTGGTCGCCCTGCTCAAGACCGGTTTCAATTTCTGCAAAGAGCTCTGAGTGGCGATCGACCTTGACAGGAGATTCCACATAACCGCTGCCATCAAGCTTGTAGACGAAGACGTAACGGCCACGTCTGTGGATGGCTTGTACGGGAACGTAGAGGGCACCCTCCACAGTTTCGATATGAATATTCGCTCGCACTCTCATGGACGGCTTCAGGACGAGACCGTGCCCCTCGTTGATCACGATCTGGACGCTGTAGTCACGTCCTCCCGGATCTCGCCAGCCACCATCCTCAGCCAGGACACTTACGGCGAGGACCTCACCATCAATGAGGGCATCAGGAATCGCATCCGTGTTGAGAATGACAGGCTGACCAGGCCTGATCAGCCCCGAAAGCGCTTCGTTCACCTTGACGCTTGCTGCCATGCGTTCGGTATTCGGAAGAACGATGATCAACTGGTTCCTGTAAAGGCTGCTGCCTACCTGCAAGGGTGAGTCATCATCCCTGCGACGACGGTCAACAGTTGATCCGTAGACAACCATGCCCGCCGCCGGGGCAGTGACTTCGCAACGTGTCAGCTGAGTCTGCCATTTCTCGAGTCGTTCCTGCTTTGACAACAGTGTTTTCTGTGCGGCTTCGACATTGTCCTTGGCTGTACGCACCTCGGCATCGGTTCGTTTCTGGACCCGGGCCATCTCAGCAATGGCCTGGTCCCGATCGGATTTTTTCTGCAACTTGTCCTTGAAGTAGGTGTACTTCTCATACATTTCGTTGGAGAGCGTGGCCTTGGAGAGTGCGGACTCCGCCTTGATCATCGAGATCTCATCCTGCTCCAACTCATCCTGGGAGATGAAATTCTTCTTTCGCAACTCCAGAGCCTTGTCGTACTTCTGCTTGAGTCGCGTGTAGTCCTTGTCAGCGGTTCTCACAGCAAGCTCATTCTGCTCCCTGGTCGTACGAACCTCGCCTTCCTGCCAGGCCTTGAGCGCCAGTTCAGACTGGTCAACTGTGACCTGCGCCTTCTGGACGCTGGAATCACGAAGCTGTTTGGCAATTTCGAATGTTGCTTCGCGATTTCGAAGGTTGTTTTCCGTCGAAACAACGTCTTCCTCAATGCCTTGGATACGCTCAAGAACCGTTTCATCATCAAGTCGGAAAAGGAGGTCGCCTTCCTGGACATTGCTGCCTTCATCGATGATCTCGGTGATTGTCGCCTGGCCCTCAAGCTCGCAACGGATCTCGACCTGGTCCAGGGCAACCAGTTCGCCAGAGGCTGGAATCGTGATATCGAAATTACCCGCTTCCACTTCGTAGAGATCCATTGGCCCCACGATGTCGGCCTGGCCTCCACCGCCAGACACCATCCAGGCAGCGCCCAGCATGATCAGGACGGCTCCAGAAGCGACCAGAACACCTGTGCTGGTGAGTCCTCGGCGGAAGAAGTGGGTTGGAAAGCGATTGGGGAACATGGGGAGGTGTTTATTCAAGCAGGTGGCTCGCCATAAGACAAGTCTTCAGTTGGCTGCATTTGCATTCCAGGCAGAGTATCGATCATCCCATCGGCACCAATTCGAAGCTGCCCGCTGGTGAGCAGGTATTCGAGTATCGATACCTGCAGGTTCCGGAAGGCCCGGGCTCGGCCATCAGCGGCCCGCTGGAGGTCTCGAATCGCCTGCAATTGGTCGAGTACCCGAACGCGATCCGGGTCCGCCTTGTTGAATTCAATGGCCATCGCTGCGATCTCGACATTTTTCTTCTGGATGTTCAGATCGAAGATATTGGCATTGATGTCCCGGATCGATGTCCTGATTTCAACTGCTGCGGTATCGAACTCCTGGGAGAGTTGCAGACGCTCTCTTTCGAGCAGGACCTGGACTTCACGCACCTGGAGTTTCTCGATTTCTCGATCCAGGGGTATGCCGAGGTTGATACCGACGTTGAAGTCAGTGTCCTCGAACTCGGGAACGAAGCTGCTGTTGCCATCCTCATCCAGTTCGGACGGAATCGCAACACTGCCCACGATGCCCAGATCAGGGAGTAACTGGTTGCGGGCATTACGTAACTGACGTTCGCGATCTACCACCTGGTCTCGCAAGGTCTGCAGATCCAATCGCCGAGCAAGACCCATGGCGATGGACCCAGCCATCTCCACATCAGGAGGTTGGATCGCATAGGCCACATGCTGGATTCGAAGATTGTCCTCGACGGGCCAGTTGATCTTGACCTTGAAGAGATCGATCCCCAGCCTGTAGGCCTCCCAACGCTTTGCCTGCTGGGATTGCTCCTGAAGTGCCTGGTTTTCGGCGAGGGAGGCGGCGCTGAAATTGACTCGTCCTGCTTCGTACAACGCCTGCTGGCGTCCAGCCACTTTCTGTGAAAGTTCGACACTCATCTGACCATTGACAATGGCCTGTCTCTGGACAAGGAGATCAAGGTAATCGGTAACGATCTCGAAGAAGTAGCGTCGCCGGAAATCCTCGAAAGCTCTGGCAGCGTAGGTCAGATCACGCTCAGCTTGTATGAGGTTTTCCTGTGCGATCGGACCCGCATTTCGGAGCAATGGGATTTCCGCGCCGAGAATGATTGTTCCTGAGGAAATCGTATCGAGTGAACCATCACCGATGGAATCATGCAGGTTCTTTGCGAAAGAGGCGAGATATTGCGCTGAAACTTCTCCGCCATAAGGAAGCCGTTGGGTGACCGTGAATTCATTGACGATATTCATCGACGACCTGTAGAGCCCGGTATTTCCTTCACCATCAACATCAAAGGAGACCGTGTCAAAGAAACGAGGCCCCCATAGATGCCGTTCCATCAGAAGCTGAAGACATTCGATGACGTAAGACTCTTCTGCATACTGGTATTCGCGACCATTGCGTGTCGACCACTCAAGGGCCTCGGCAAGAGTCATGATCCGGCTTTCGGAATTTTCCAGTTGCAGCGCTTCGAGCCGGGCAACCACGGCTTCAATATTGTCAGTGGAGATGGCCTCGAATTCGAAGGAATCGACCGGCGGGTTGTAGGTCGGAGGCACCGGAGCATCGAGAGTCCCATCGGAGAGCCGCTCATCCGCCCATCCCTTTGGAGCCGGGACCGCGTCTCCAGCAACATCCCCGGTCGAATCATCCAGGAGGGCCGAGACACGATCATCGATCTGGGAGAAGGATGAGTAGCACCCTCCGAGGAATGCAGCCATCCCAACCATTACTGTTCCTAGTAAGGCAGCCTGTCCAAAGGATGGGTTCCGGGTGTCCTGGGGCATCGTGCGGGGTCTCTGTCCTGCTTCCCATTCTATTCACCTGGCCACAAATGTCGCGTTGACAACTCGTTGATGGGCCATCAGGGCGGGAACAGGGTCACTTCTGTGCTATATACGTGGTACGGAAAACCCCATGGCAGAGCAGAAGAACACCCTGTTTGATCGACCCGGCGGATACGCCATGCCCACGGGCACGGCTGAGGCGAACCGGGAAGCGGCTCGTTCAAAGGCCCCCATTGTTCTCCCTGGAGACAGTGAGCCTTCCTATGTGCCCGCTGACAGCATCCTCGAGCCGCGGTTCGTGGCCAAGGACCCTGATGCGAGGGTCTATGTTGGTGATTGCCGTGATGTCCTGCCCAACCTGCCGGAGCATGGCAAAGTTGATCTTGTCTTTGCCGATCCACCCTTCAACTGGGATGTCCCCTATGACGGCTGGAAGGATGACATGTCGAGGGCTCAGTACGAGCGTTTTACCTACGACTGGCTCGATGCCTGCATCGATGTGCTCTCACCGACTGGCAGCCTCTGGGTCAACATCCCGGATGACACGGCTGCAGAGATCGTTCTCCACCTCAAGCGGAGGGGCCTGACGATGATCAACTGGTGCGTATGGCATTTCCGCTTTGGTCAATGTCGACATTCGTCCTTCATTCTCAGCAAGGTTCACGTTCTGTACTTTGCCAAGTCTGCGGATGAAAGAACCTGGAATCCGGATGAGATCCTTGAGCAATCGGATCGTGCAAGCATCTACAACGATGCTCGCACCATGGCCAAGGAAACCAACAAGGGCATGCGTGTACCCATGGATGTCTGGTACGGCCCCTATCTCGGTCGCATTCAGGGGAACAACAAGGAACGTCGCCACGGTCATCACAATCAGATTCCGGAGGCATACCTGGAACGTGTCCTCCGTTCGTGTTCCAACCCCGGCGATCTTGTCCTGGATCCATTCCTTGGCAGTGGCACAACGTCAACAGTGGCACGAGCCCTGGATCGACGGAGCATTGGCGTCGAGTATTCCGAGGTCAATGCGCAGAGTGCCTGGGACCGGATCAGCAACGTGGGCATGGTCAGAACTGGAACAACCGGCGCTTCATCGGCCATCCACGCGAAACGTGGTGCCCGGAAGGGAACAAAGGCCTCTTCGTGAGCGTTGACCTTCAGCATCCGGAAGAAACCAGCAGGCTGTTCAAGGCGGCTGCAGAAGTCCTCCGCGATGATCCTCGCCGCCAAGGCTCCATCATTCGATTGCCCGCCAATGGAAGTCTGACCATCAGTGGCGATCTCCATGATCAGATCATTCATCTGGACAAGATCCGTGGAATGGCGGATCTGGGAGCCGGAGAAGATCGCCATCTGATCCTGCAGGAACTGATACATGGACCACGGCTGACCCATGGATGTGATCTCTCGTACCGGATGCTGGCCAAGGCTGCTGAAGACATCCTGGCCTATCCAGGCCAGGTCCACGTAATGCTGGGCAACCACGAATTGGCTCAGATGACTCGCTCTGGAGTCAGCAAGGGTGGCGGCAACAATGTCGAGTTGTTCAATGATGGTCTTGGAATGGTCTTTGGAACCGAGTGGACCATGGTGGCCGAAGCCATTGATCGATTCATAGACGCACTTCCACTGGCAGTCGTGACCGAAACCGGTTTGTTCTGCAGTCATTCACTTCCCGCACTGAATGTCATGAACAAGTTTGATGCATCGGTTCTCGACCGGATACCGACCAGCCAGGATCGACTTGGTCCATGGGGTGCGGCCTATCTCATGGTCTGGGGCAGAATGTTCACAGCGGACCACTTGGACATGCTGGCGGACATGTGGGATGTTTCCGTGTTCTGCGTAGGCCATGCCTGGGTTGAGATGGGTGTCGAGTCACCTTTCCCAACGATTGTCGCTATCAACAGTGATCATGAACGAGGGGTAGTCGTGCCCTGGGATCTCGCAGAGCCGCCAACGGCAGCAAAGCTGGTTGATTCAGCCCGATATCTCCAGACCATCGGGAGTCCTGCAGCGTGACGCACGTGGTACCTGCCGTGCTTGCGATGGAGGTTTCTCAGCGTACTGGTGGTGTAGCCCTGCGTTGTCCGGATGGTTCCATCATGGTGGAGCGACTGACGTCATCAACACGTCGTGGCGACGCTTTGATGCCAGCAGTTGAATCACTGCTCAAAGAAGCCAACGTGTCACCCGCTTCACTTTCTGGAGTAGGGGTTTCCAGCGGCCCCGGTGGATTTACCGGTCTGCGTATTGGTATTGCGGCTGCCAAGATGCTTGGGTGGGCGTTGGAGATCCCGGTTGTGAGCGTCCCTACAGCCCTGATCGCCGCAGAGGCCGACACGGTTGCTCAGCCAGTATTTGCCGTGGCTCTGGCGGGCAAGGATGACACGTGCTGGCTGAGCCTGGTCGAAGGGGAGCCTGGGCATCGCTCACTTCTGGATGGGCCAGACGGGGGTCGACTGGTGGAGGCAGATGCGTTTCATGCAGCGGTTGCCGGGGCGACCTGTCTGCTGGCTGATGAGCACCTGCCTGATGCCATGGCCGGGCATGCCTTGCCGTGCCGACCACCGGACTTCGATCCACGATCGTTACTGGAGATCACAGAGCGATTTCTGGCCGAGGGCAATGTGGTTGACCCTCTGGAGCTTCTGCCCATCTACCCCCGGGATCCAGAGGCTGTCCGCCTCTGGGATGCCAGGGAGCAGTAGGTTCAAAGGTTCGTGAAGCGGCAGACCGCCGATATTCATCAATTCTTTCAGACAATTTCTAATCAGGTCCCACATTCGCCAAACCAATGCGGGATCGGTGGTTCGGGCTGCTTATGGGCCTTGGTGACCACTTTTATGACCAACAGTTATCACCAGTTGTTGGACTGCGCTGAATAGACCTCACGTATTGACCGATTGACCCATTGACCCGGTTGGGAGATCCCTGGGGGGATGTCCCAGAGCTACGAAGGAACGACGCCGGGAGCGGAAAGAAAGGAACGAGACCGATGGAACCCCTGCAAAGGCTAATTCAGGACGCAGTAACAGGAGAGATCAAGGCGGATCGTGCCTGTCTTCTTGTCCTTGGAACCGAAAACGAGATTCGCCACAACCTGGTTGAATCAGTTGAATCAACAGGGCATGTCTGCCTCGTGACGGATTCCGTCGAGGAAGCAAGAAGCATGATTGAAGCCCACGATGCCATAGATGCCATGTTGATTGATGGCACGAAGGGCGATCGTGAATCTCTGAGCTTGATTCGTGAAGCTCAGTCGCTGCGGCCCTGGCTGCGTGCCATGGTCTGGTCGGGCTCACTCGATCCCACATTGACAGTCGATGCCATCCGAGATGGCGCTTCGGATTTCCTTGTCCTTCCAGCTGATGCTGATCGGCTGGTAGCAAGACTTGATCAGATCCTTGATCGAGTTCGTGCTGCTCGTGAAAACGAGAAACGAATGAACAACCTGCTGGACACGTGTCGCCAACTCACCGAGTCACGCGATGAGATGTCCGAACAGGTTGATGTCCTCTGTAATGATCTGGCATCTGCCTACCGATCCATGCGGGACCAGATGTCAGATGCCGTTCTGGTCAGTGAATTCAAGACACTCATCAGCCAGGAACTGGATGTCGAGGACATGCTCCGGACAGCTCTTGAGTACATGCTGCGGCGTCTTGGTCCCACCAATGCCGTTGTCTATCTTCCAGAGGCTTCGGACCGATTCGGAATCGGCGCGTACGTGAACTATGACATGACCGATCAGGACCCGCTGCCCCTCTACCGCGCTCTTGGCGAAACACTCTGCAAGTCCCTCAAGGATGAATCAGGGTTGGTTCGATTCGAGGACGGCGAGGAGTGGGCGCGTGCCAATCAGATCGAAGCAGAGATTCTGCATGGCGCAGAGCTCATTGCTTTCGCATGCAGATACCGTGGCGAAACCCTTGCCATCATGACTTTCTTCCGAAGCACACCATTTGAGGACTCGACAGCAGGCATGCTTGACAGCCTTCGAACTGAACTTGGCGAACAACTCGGTCGCATCGTACGCATCCATCGTCGTGGTCACGATGAATGGCCTCGCGAAGCAACTGATGACAATGGAACAAGCCATGACCTCGAATTTCCGGACGACAGCTCCGAGTGGGGAGACATGGCGGCCTGATGGCAGACGCCGCCTGGCTTGATCAGATTTGGAGGGGAATCACCCGCTCGATCGGTGGATCGGGCGGGTGTCTTTTTTGCCTGACTCAGATATCAACGTCGTGCGCCGCGTCGTGAAGATTTAGCGGATACGACAGTACCAGCCTCCCGGCCAGCGAGTCGTATGCGACCTGTGCCACCGACTACCTGGTCAAGCTCACGAAGGACTTCCTGGCGAGGAATGACACGAAGATTGCTCTTCATCCGGATCATTCCATCTTTACTTTGCAGTCGCAAGTAGACCGCTGCAGGATGTGCGCCACTTGATGTACGCGCCCCCCCGGCCTGCTTGAGAACTCCAGCAGTCATCTGGATACGTTGTTCCAGACTGATGCCCTCATCAGCATGGAGATCAAGCTCGATTGATTCAGTCAGGAACTGTGCTGCCTGATCAGGAGAGAACAGGCGTTCGATGATCAATTGGGTCTCACCATTTCGTTCATCAACGCGTGCCGAGGCAATCACGACTGAATTGGCCTGTACAAGTGCGCCGTAGGCTGCAAATGCATCGGAGAAGACGACGCCTTCGATGCTGCCCAGTCGATCCTGCAGTTCGATGATGGCCATCCGGCTTCCCGCGGACCTGCCCTTGTTGACCGTGATGTTTCGGATCTGGGAGATAAGACCCGCCACGATGACGGGCGTACCTGGTTTTCGAAGTTCAAGATCACCCAATGTTGCGGAAATATAGGGCCGCACCTGTTCGGCATATTCATCTGATGGGTGGCCGGAAACATGGAAGCCAAGAACTTCACGTTCGTAACCAAGCGTTTCCAGGCGACTCCATGCTGGAATTGATGGCAGTGATGCGCTGGGCGATTCGTTTTCGCTTGTTTCCGCAGCATCTCCCCCGCCGAAGAGGTTTCCTTGCCCCTGTTCACGATCGCGGGCTTCCTTTTGTCCATACTTGAGTGCAGCTTCCAGGGCCGCCACCATGGGCGCTCGCTGTTCTCCGCCATGAAGTGAATCCATGGCACCGCTTTTGACAAGTGATTCAAGGGTGGATCTGTTCACGGCACGCGGAGGTACCGTAGCGCACAGGTCATGAAGTGACTGGAAGGTCTGTGTCTTGCGAGCTTCAATGATCGCATCGATAGCAGCTCGACCAACGCCCTTGATGGCCGAGAGCCCGAAACGAATTCGTCCATGGGCGGCATCATGCGGTTCATCGGGATCGTAGACGACAGTGAACGTCGCATCCGATTCATTGATGTCGGGAGGGCAGACTTCGATACCGACATGCGGGGCATTTTCCACGTGATCGGGTAGCCGAACCAATCGACATTCCTCGAGGTATGGGGCCCAGTCTTCCGTCTTCCGCGCCTGGGACTCGTAGGTGAGGACGGCCGCCATGTACTGGATCGGGAAGTAGGTTTTAAGATAAGCCGTCTGGTAGGCAATGATCGCATAGCCCGTTGAATGGGACTTGTTGAAACCATAACCAGCAAACTTCAGGATCAGGTCGAAGAGGCGTTCTGCTTCAGTTTCGGTCATTCCCTTGGAAACAGATCCCTCCAGGAACTTGGATCGATTGGCATCGATCACCGAGTGCTTCTTCTTGCTGATGGCCTTGATCAATGTGTAGGCATCGCGGAGCGCAACGCCACCCAGTTGATGCACGATCTGCATCACCTGTTCCTGGTAGACCATGATGCCATAGGTTTCAGCCGTCAGCTCATCAACAATGGCCTGCACGGTGGGAACCACTGTTGAACCATGTTTGCGAGCACAGTACTCATCGATCAGTTCCATGGGGCCGGGGCGATACAGAGCATTCGCCGCGATCAGATCTTCAAGTCTGTCCGGTTTCATCTTCTGAAGCAATTGACGCATTCCACCGGATTCGAACTGGAACACCCCGGCGGTTTCGCCACGCCGGAAAAGATCGAATACGGCATCGTCATCAAATGTGATGCGATCAAGGTCCAGTGGATGGGATCCTTCACCAGGCACCCGCCCCACCGCATTCCAGATGGCTTCTTCATCCAGTGTCTGTCGGACATGCAGCCGAGCCAGTTCGAGTGTGGAAAGTGTTCGAAGCCCAAGAAAATCCATCTTCAACAGGCCGATCTTCTCACAGGTCGGGCCATCCCATTGCGTGACGATGTCATCCGATCCCGAGGCTTTGCAGAGCGGAACAATCTGCTCAAGCGGCCTGGTTGCAACGACAACACCAGCAGCATGCACACCACTGTGCCTGGCGTGATCCTCCAATTTATTGGCGGCATCGATGACCGCCCGTGATATCGGGCTCCCTTCGTATTCGTTCCTGAAGTCATCTGACTTCTGCAGGGAGTCATCAATGGTGATGTTCAATTCACCCGGGATCAGGTTGGCCAGCCGCTGACCTTCCTGAGGCTCCAGACCATGGACACGGGCAACGTCCTTGATGGCAGCCCGCGCCTTGAGCCGTCCAAAGGTAATGATTTGAGCTACGTGGCCATACTTCTCACGGACATAGCGGATCACCTCGGAGCGACCATCCTGGCAGATGTCGACATCGATATCTGGATATTCGCTTCGATCTGGATCCGTGAAGCGTTCAAAGAGCAGGCCGTATCGAACTGGACACGCATTGGAGAGACCCAGCACATAGCCGACCATGGTTCCTACACCACTGCCACGAGCGCTGGCAGGAATACCGCGTTGTCGAGCCCATGTCACGAAATCCCACACGATGAGGAAGTAGGCGCTGATGAACTTGTCCGAGAGGATCTTCAGTTCACGATCACATCGCGCCTTGATCTCATCGGTTACGCCATCTTTTCCATATCGCCAGATGAGCCCGGCTTCGCACAGGCTTCGAAGGGCCTGGTCGCAATCCGACTCGAGCTTCTTCTGGTCCATGTGGTTGTCGGATTCTGAATCCCATGGATTCAGTTCGAACCGGCTGCACCAGTCATTGAACCATTCGGTCAGGTCCCCTTCTTCATAAACCGGTGCTTCTGTAGGGCCAGAGACCTGGACAACCGGAGCATGGCTCGTATCAAAGTCGATGTCGACATTGCACCGGTTGGCAATCCGCACGGTGTTGTCGACCGAATCGGGATAATCCTCGAAAAGCGATCGCATTTCTTCAGGTGACTTGAGGTACAGCTCATGGGGGTACAGGAGCCTGGAAGTGTCATCCCTTGTCCGCCCCATTGAGATGCAGCAGAGCGTGTCATGTGTCTCATGGTCCTCACGGTTGAGGAAGTGAACGTCGTTATCACAGACGAGTGGAATGTCGAGTTCTTGAGAAAGCTTGATCAGGTGAGGATTGATGGCATCCTGATCTGAGACACTGTTTCGCTGGAGTTCAATGTAGAAACATGGCTCGCCATCATCATTGGTCCCGAATGCGTCCCGATGCCATACGGCTTCAGAGACCGCCGCGTCCCAATGGGTTTCGTTTCCTGTTCGCTCGTATTGCACGAGGTGATACGCAATGGAACTTCCAAGGTGTCCATTGATCGCGATCAGGCCATCACCCCACTGCGAAAGTGTTTCGGTATCCATTCTTGGACGGTGATAGAAGCCATTGGCGTATGCGTCTGAACTCAACTGAACCAGATTGGCCCAGCCTGTGTTGTTCTCCGCCAGGAGAACAAGGTGATATCCCCCATCCTTCCCACCGGTCTTGGTTCGGTTGCGACGGTCGCCTGGTGCGACGTATGCCTCGATCCCCAGGATCGGCTTGATGCCTGCGTCCTTCGCCTCACGGTAGAACTCGGCACACCCATAGAGATTGCCGTGGTCCGTGATGGCAACGGCATCCATGCCCAGTTCCGCCACTCGTTTCATGAGGGGTCGAATCCGGTTTCCCCCGTCCAGAAGGGAATACTCGGTATGGAGGTGGAGGTGTACGTACCCGTCGAGGGCTTCAGTGCTCATGATCTTTTCGGCATCCTGCTCGAGTTCACCGATCATACAGCCACTGAAGTTGCAATCCAGCAGGTTCCAACCACTAACGGGCTGGACGGTGGATCACCTCCCAGGTTGGGTATGATCTGTGGATGACTGATGGACCACAAGCCTCAGGACCACAGACGGGCACTCCCTCTCCCGGGGGGCCACGAATCCGGTTTGTGAACCTCGGCAGCGACCGAATGGCTGAGGCCTTTCAGGCTGCACGAGGTCAGCCCAACTGGGCTGTCAGGATCGCCGTCCTGACATTTCTGCTGGTCGTCGGAATCCCGATCCTGCTTCTGCTGCTGGTAGCTGGCTTGGCGGCTGCCGTAGTTTTCATGATCCTGTCCACGATCAACTACGTACTGGTCCGGCTTGGCGGCAAGCAGCGTGATGATGGTCGTCGAAATGTCCGCGTGATCAAGCGGGATTAGCTCTGCTCAAGGGCATTCAGGAAATCGGGTCATCACGTGTTTCACGCTCGATCAATTCCAGGAGCGATCGTCGCAGACGCGATGTAGCCGTACCGACGGAACCATCGGCGATCTGGCGGGTCTCCATGCCCTCCTCGCCTTCTTCACTGCGTGTTCGGAACCGGATCCCACGAACAGGCAGGATCTGCCAACTGGAATTTGTCAGGAATGCTTCGTCCGCAGAAAGGAGATCCTTCGGTTCCAGGTTCATGATCTCTACGGGCATGCCGGCTTCCTGCGCACATTCCATGACGGCAGCTCGGGTGATGCCCGGAAGAACCGCAGGTGTTTCGGCGCCTTCTTCTTCATCTCCTCGTGCAAGGGGGGTCTGAAGGACACCATCACGAACAATGAAGATATTGCTGACACAACCACTGGCAAGATTCGCAGATGGATCCAGCCAAATGGCTTCACTGGCCCCCATCAATCCGGCAAGCTGCAGCGCATGAATCCTGTTCCAATAGTCCAGGGTCTTGTGCCCAGCCATCGGTGTCCAGGGATTGGCCCGTCCAGGTGCCAGGCTGACTTCAACACCTTGTGAAAAGAAGGCAGGTGGGTACGGAGTCGGCGGTTGGGCTACTACGAGCACGGTCGGATCGACATGCCCGTCCTCCGAGGCCTGGAGCATGTTCAAGTTGCCACCGGTTACGGTCAGCCTGACACGAGCTTCGGCCATGGCATTGTGTGCGAGAAGTCGCTCGGCAGCTTCTGCCAGGGGTCTTGCTTGCAGTCGATTCGACATCAGAAGTGTTTTGGCGGAATCGACGAGACGTTCCATGTGCTGCTCCACGCGGAAGATCCGGGCGTTGCGAGCAGTCATTGTTTCGAAAACACCTACTGCATGCTGCAGCCCGCTGTCGAAAACGGAAATATGTGCTTCGGATTCAGGTACGACTTCGCCGTTGAGCCAGACATCCATGGGCTGCTTGTTTCCTTCCGGCCCTTTGGGCCTATTTGGAAGGTTACTCGCTGGACCATCCCCGTACGAGCAGCTTGTCGCCAGGGAGCTCCTCAACCTGCAAAGTCATGACGTTCTGGTTGTCTTGGGCGATCCGGATCTGCACCCCTGGCTGCTCTTCATCAGAGCTGTTGACCGCAACGATGGTCCAGGAATCCCGGCTTGACCCACACAGATCACTGACGGATCCAGTCACCGCTTCCCGGACGGTGGCATCGGCCCAGCGGATGGAGGCAGTATTCCTTCCAGCACAAAGGTCACCGACCAGGCCTTCAATTCGGCTGGACATTGCAGACAGTGACTGGCGATTTGACCACTGGGACCATCCAAGGATCAGGAAAGCGACCACGATGATGACGACAGGCATCAACGACCGTCGCTCACGGGCAGAGGACTGCACGGAAGGGTTGGACTCGAGCTTTGGTGTTTCAAGGCTCAGGGTATAGCTACCTGGTCGGCATACAGGACATAGGCGGAATGTGATGCGAACGGTCGATTCAGGGCCATGTCCAGTTTTCTTGTGAACGGATAGGGAACGTTTGGTCGAGCATTTTCGATTTCGACGATCTCTGCGCCAACCTGGTTGCCATGCTCATCAAAGAAAGTGATCGCAATTCCGATGTTCCGGATATCAATGGATCCATTGAGGAGGCTTCCTGAGATCGTCATCACGGAGTAATCAAGCTCACGGTTGCTGGGAATCGTAACGGCCTTGAATCCACCGGATCGCGTGGGCTTGTACTGAACTTCTTTTCCATCCTCGCCAGCAACGGGTCCGTAGAAGAAAGCTGAACGTGAGGTATAGACGTCCTGGCCAATTGGACCAAATCCGCGTTCGTCATACATCCGCTCAAGCGCATTCAATTTCTTGGAAGCATCCAGTCGCTGCCGGGCTTCTTCACGAACCTTTCGTCTGGCTGCTTCCTGCTCCCGTTTTTCACGAATGGCATCCGTGCGTCTCTTTTGACGAGTCTCCTCCAGGACCTTGGTGTAGGCGGTGTAGTCCGTTCCATAGGTATCGTGATCAACAATGAATTGCTGAAGATCATCAAGCTGTTTCTGAAGTCCTGAAGAAGCCAGTTCCATTTTCGCCAACTGCTTTCTTACGGACAGCAAATCACTATACGTGTCGACAAGAACAACCCACAGATCTTCCGCGCTGGACTGCTTGGAGACTCCGGCATCCTGGAGTCGCCAGATGGCCTGATTTGTATTGTCCTTCTGCTTCGGGCCCGTTGAATCCAACTGCGCCAATTCATCGGCGGCGTTTTCCTGGATCTCGTCCACTGAAGGCGTTGTCGTGTTGTTGTTCGAGACGTTGTCACCGGATGTGATACCGGCAACCGTCCACAGGATCAGAATCATTGTCATTGTCATGGTGAGCACTCGGAGAGCCTGGGATCAGACTGTGATGACGCAGGGGGAATCCCCTCCTGACAGTATGCGCTCAAGAAGCAGGTGCGTCTGGAACAGGCGGCGAAACCGCCTCTGAATCCGTTTTCTTTGGCCCAGGGTCGTCACCGGAGTTCTTTTCTACCGGTGATTCGGATTCCACCTGTGGAGGTTCTGTGCCATCCAACTTCATTTCCTCGACATCTGGTGGAGGCGAATCTCCATCCTCGATGTCACTGGCCTCGGTTCGGAAGGCCCGTGCACGTTCAACCAGCGCTTCATGAGATTCGTCACGAGGTTCAAGATCGAAATGCCACTTGATCTCACTGTTTGCCTGGAACGGCATGACTTCGACCACAAGATCTGGTCCCGGAAGATCCCAGAGCGGAGCCGATGCCTTCTGGCTTGTCATGACCGGTTCCATGCCCTCACGCTCAATTCGAACGTCATAGGTTCCGTAATGGGTGAAATCAACGGTCAGCGGTGTACGCCCGACTTCACGGTCATTCACCCAGACCAGCGCGCCGGATGGCGCGGTTGTGATGGAAAGCTTTCGCCGGATACAACCACTTGAAGCAACCAGCATGGTTCCGAGCAGGATGAGCAACGTGGTGCGTGGCATGAGCGGAGTCTACCACTCGCTGGGCAGACGAGCCGGTTCAATCGAACTCGTCGCCACGGAAGGTCGAGGCAAGATATGCCTCCCGGACCGTTGGATCGTTGATGATCGACTTCGGATCACCTTCCCGGAGGTTTCGGCCCTCGTGAAGGATGTAGGCCCGATCACAGATCCGAAGGGTTTGCTGGACATTGTGGTCCGTGACCAGGATTGCAATCCCCTCATTGGCGAGTTTGCGGACCTCTGCTTGAAGTTCTTCAACAGTGTGCGGATCTACCGCGGCAAAGGGTTCGTCAAGCAGAAGAAGCCGGGGCTGGGTGATCATCGCTCGGGCGATTTCAAGCCGACGCCGTTCGCCACCAGAACAGGTTCTGGCAAGATCATGCCCTTTGCCGACCAGACCGAACTGTTCAAGGAGTGAGTCGCACCTGCGTCGTTGAGCGGCAGTGTCCAGTGATGTGGTTTCAAGGATGGCTATGAGGTTGTCACGGACCGACATTCGTTGGAAGACACTTGGCTCCTGGCTGAGATATCCGATGCCACGCCGAGCATGCTTGTACATGGGCAGGTAAGTGACATCTTCTCCCTGAAAGGAAACACTGCCTGATTCCGGAGTGATCATCCCGATGACCATCCTGAAGGAGGTCGTCTTACCGGCACCATTTCGGCCCAACAGGCCGACGATTTCACCAGGTTCTACCGTGAAACTCACCTCGTCAACGACTCGTTTGCCGTTGTAGCTCTTCACCAGATTGTTCGCTACGAGCATGCTCATCGATGACTAACCTTCATCAGATGGACTCGTATCGGAGGATGAGGCCTGTTCGTCTGCCGCAGCTTTGACTGGCCGGGCATCCAGTGACCAGTTATCAGGGTGAAGTCGATGGGCAATGACCCCGATCATCGTGTCGAGCCCTTTGTAGATGTGAGCATCGAGCTTGATTCGCGTTCCGTCCGTACTCACTACCCAGCAGACGGATTTGGCCATCCAGCGTGACATGTCGATATCCGAGATCTGTTCAGCCTTCCAGGTTCCCTCCGGCATGTGGAAGGTTCCATCTGGATCCAGGCGGTACTTGCGTGAACCTGTTGAGAAGAGTGCCCAGAGATACCAGGGAACGAAGGGCAGGCACAGGATGAACATCCATTGAACAGGCCGGTCGTACTTGGAGGGCGGTGTCGCCTCGCCATAGAGCTCGAGTGCAGCATCTGATTCAAGGTGAGCTTGCTCACGCATCACAGGCCAATCAGTGGGCGAGACACTGCTGGGCCGCATGATGCCATCGCGATACACCTGGAGGGTGTCTCGCCATGAAAGGGCATCTGGTCCAGCATCACCAGGGAGTGGTTCAGAGAGTTGCCCATCCAGCTTCTTGACGGTCTGCTCGATGGCTTCGGAGTCCACCGAAGTTACTTCGCCGGCGTCAATCGCTTCAAGGCTGAAATGGACTTCTCGGGAGATCTCACCACGGCTGTAGGCGAGTTCCTGAGCTGGAATAGACCAGAGGTAGTCGTAGATGCCCCAGACGCCCAGTACCAGGCACATGGCCGCCACGATCAGTGCCCGAAGGCTGAAACTCGGCGCAACAGAAGCGTGCAGGGTCTGATCTGCCATGGGGCTCTCGTTATTCGTGGCTTCAGTCATCGGTGCTGTGGTTTCCCATGAACATGGTACACCCCTGCAGCAGTGCTATTCGTCTTGACTGGCTGCTTCTGCACAAGCCTCTGCCAAGGCCACATGAATGGGGTCGCAGTCGGGGAGTGCATCAAGGCAACCAAGCAGAACATCGATTCGGCGGTCGACAGTCTTGGAAGGATCTACACGTTCAAGGGCGGCCTCACCAAGCGATTCCAAGGCGTCTTTGAACCAGCCTGTAGACGGCTTGGCCTCTTTGGCAGGTGGATCGATCTGGATACGCACCGTTGTTCCTGGTGCAAGGGCGACAATTGGAATGAGCCCTGCTCTGGTACGCGGCTCGCGGCAGAGCACGGCAATGGGAACGCCTCGATCGCGACCATTCTGGATAAGTCTCCTGGCATCGGCACCGACCAGTGGAGGCTGAATCAGGTATCGGCCAGAAGTCAATTCCATTGTCTCGGTGACACCATCGTCAAGGATTCGGACGGTACCTCTGACCAGGGCCTTGCGACGAATGGCCTGTCGACATTGCCGAAGACCTTCGACGATCTCGATCATGCCTTCCCAGTCATTACGTCCACGACTGGCCGCCAAGGCCTTGAGAAAATGGGACTCGGCCGTAAACCAGGATTGTTCCCGGATAGCTTCCAATGCTCGATCAACCTGGGCCTGGATCGGCTTGGTTCTTGGTACTCGTTCGCCTCGGGCCGCCATGTCAGGCATCCTCTTCATTGGACTGGACATGTTCAATCAGGCCGTCCAAGAGCCTGTTCCACAGAACCGCCGAAGCCTCAAGGTCGACACGCAGGGACTGCCGAATGGTATCGGCCGAACCGGACCCCATGGCTCGGCGAAAGTCGAGTAACCGTTCAGAGAGTGACCACTGCGCCGTCTCGACCTCTTCATCCAGGTCGCTGGAGATCGTCTGGGCCGACTCTACGACGATCCGGGTTCCATCCAGCAGCCGCTTCATCATTTCCGAGAGCTGAGGACGAAGATCATCCAGTGATTCATCACAAAGTGCCTCCAGCAAGGGGTCCATGGCGTCAGTGACAGCCGTGAAATCCTGGCGTGCGACACGGAGCGCATTGATTCGTTCTCCGCGGGAACCGCCGGGCTCATGTTGGGGCGCTGGTTTGATCACGATCAGGGTGGTGTTGTCAGACGGTGATGGCTTCGGAGACTTCTTCTGCTACAGCCTCGGTACCAAAGGACATTCGAACCCCCCCGTTCGGGACAACTTCCATGACAAGTGGAATTCCGGCGGTGATCAGAAGCAGTCCCTGATCAGGTGATTCAGAGTCATGGAAGAGTGTCTTTACGAGTTCACAAACGAGATGCAGGTCACCCGTATCGCACAGAAGTGGATCGCGAGTGTTGAGTTCAACCGTGGCTGCGGCATCGATACGTTGCCATTCCTCGTTTTCTGCAAGAGAGAAGGCGACGACATCGAAGATGCTTCGCCATCGACCGACTGGAAACAGTATCAACTGATTGTGGTGCAGTTTGTGAAGTATGTTTTCAATGACAGCGGGCATCTGCTCAACGGAGAACTCGATGACTTCCGCACCCTTCAATGGTTCGACTTCACCACCAGGTACAGAAAGGTGCCGACGTGGCGCCATTTCATCGACCATTCGCAGAAAGGAATGGTCATCATCTGGTGATTGCCGCTCGATCCCATGCTGGGAAAGCAGCTCGTTGGCCTCTTCGACGCTGATGAACTCCACCTTTAATTACTCCATAAGCCAGTCATCTGGCTGGATTATCTAACTGGATGATCGCCCAGAACGCAAGAGGCGGACGAATCTGGTCCCAGGAAAACCACTTTGGTACTGGTTCGGCTACCATCGTCCTTCCTCAGGAATTCACTGTGTACACCATTCTCTTCGTCTGTACTGGAAACACCTGCCGAAGCCCCATGGCTGAGGCGATCGCTCGATCTCTGCTCGATGATTCGGATGTATTTGTCGCATCTGCAGGGGTGGCGGCCATGGATGGAGCTCCCACATCGCCTGAGACGGTCAGGGCCCTGGCATCCATGGATATTGAGTTTCAGGGGCATTCCACCCCACTTTCCCCAGAAATGATCCGCAAGGCAGACCTCATCCTGTGCATGACTCAAAGTCATCAGGATCATGCACGTCGGCTGGTGGAGGGAGATTCGGAACTGGAGGAAAAAATCCTCCTGCTGGATCCTGAAGGGGATGTTCCAGATCCCATTGGCCAGGGACAGCCACGCTATGACCAGTTGGCAAAGTACTTTGCAAAGATCATTCCTGATCGCGTCGCAGCCCTCTCTCCACGAAGCTGATCGGTCAGGCCCCGGTTCGGGCCACGATCTCCGATAACAGGCGAACACCGTATCCCGTCGGACCCACGACGTGCAGATCGTCGCGTTTTTCAACCGCGCTCACTCCGGCGATATCCAGATGTGCCCAAGGAATCTTTTCGTCTACGAAGTAGCTGAGGAATGCGGCCCCTTGGATGGGATGCGCATTGCGACTTGGACCGGAGTTCCAGATGTCGGCATGCTGCGATCTCATGAAGGCTCGATGCTCTTCCCACAATGGCAGTTGCCAGACACGTTCTCCGGTTGATTCCGCAGCAGCTTCGACCTGGTTCCGGAATGCCGTGTTCTCACACCACAGGCCTGCACAGAAATGGCCCAGGCCGACAACAACGCCACCCGTGAGCGTGGCGACATCGACGATGGCAGTTGGCTTGAGTCGTCGACATGTCCAGGAGAGTGCATCTCCCAGTATCAGCCGACCCTCAGCATCCGTATTGGTGACTTCAACGGTCACTCCGTTGTGCATGGTGATGATGTCGTCTGGCCGGTAGGCATCTCCACTGACCAGGTTTTCTGCACACGGCAGGACAGCAAACACATGAACCGGAAGCTTCAACCTTGCGACAGCCACCATCGCGCCAAACACGGCAGCCCCACCATTCATGTCGTACTTCATGCCCTTCATGCTGTTGGAGATCTTCAGCGAGTATCCCCCGCTGTCATAGGTCATGGTTTTTCCGACCAGAGCGAGTCGGTGGCCTGGACGTGGTCGGGCAGGTTTATGTTCAAGAATCATCATGCACGGTTTGTGAGAGGACCCTTTGCCGACGTTGACAAGTCCACCCATTCCAAGCCGTTTCGCTTCAGCAAAGGAGATCACTCGACATTTGAACCCGTACTTTCGGGCAGCTGCTCTGGCTTGTTGAGCAACCCATGAAGGGATGCAGATGTTTGGCGGAGTTGCCGACAGACGACGGGATTCATTCGTTGATTCTGCCAGGATGATGCCTCGACGCATGCCGCCTCTGACGTCCTGGCAGGCGGATCCCAGGGACAGTGATCCGCTCGATGGCGTGTTTGTGGTCGCCTTGCCATCAAAGAAATCAACCTGCCAGTTCGCAAGCACCATGCCTTCTGCCAACGCTTGGCCGACCGATTCGGGGCCTGCAATCCGGCGGGGTATCGTCAGGTCGATTTCAACATCCAGGGCGTGGATGTCCATCTCATGCAGCTTTCGAACCAGTCGTCCGCCGAGGCGACGAATCGCATTCAGATCCAGGGAGTCCATCTCGCCCAGGCCCACCAGGACGATGTCTTCACCCTCGACGATGACGTCACCGCTTTCGCCTCGGAACATTCTGGAACGCATGGCCAGTTTGATTCTGCCGCCATGGGCTTCATCAAGCTCGATGAGTGACTTGGGCAGCCG
Source organism: Phycisphaerales bacterium (assembly GCA_029242715.1). Classification (GTDB taxonomy): domain Bacteria; phylum Planctomycetota; class Phycisphaerae; order Phycisphaerales; family SM1A02; genus UBA1668. Next base: position 126,003 of record JAQWTL010000018.1, on the reverse strand, counting down.
GCTGGTTCCAGCTGGCAGGCCGATGAGTACAGCGGGTTTACGTGGTGATCCGGTCCGAATGGTGCGGTACAAGGGTGTCTCCTGCGAGATAGAAGGGCGAAGGCGGGTGTTGTGTGGCACATCATCGACAACGCCGCCTTATCTACTGCAGAGGGGACTACCATGAGGCTCATGTCTGCCTCCAATCGCATGGCTGATGCTGCCTTCAACAGGGCCCGAGAGGGACTTCGTGTCCTCGAGGATCTGGCGAGGTTCATTCTGGACGATCCGGCTCGAGTGGAAACGCTCAAGCAGGCCCGCCACGATCTGACCCGGTTTGCGGGTTCCTGGCCAGGGCTTTCCATGGTTCTGTCTCGAGATACGGCTGGCGATGTTGGAACCGACATATCCACCAGTGCAGAAGGCACCCGCCAGGATCTCCGCGCGGTTGCGGCGGCAGCGGGCCGACGAGCTACCGAGGCTCTCCGATCCCTGGAAGAGCTGGCGAAGGTCGAAGCGCCGCATCTCGCGGCGGGCTTTGAGCGAATGCGGTACGGGCTGTATGACTGTGCTGGTGCAGTCGAAATCTCTTTGCCATACAGGCTTGCCCCCAGTTGGCAGGTTTGTGTCCTGTTGACTGAATCTCGTTGTCGTCGCCCATGGCTTGAAGTTGCTCGGGGCGCGATTGACGGTGGCGCAGATTGCCTGCAGCTACGAGAGAAGTCGATGGCTACGAGTATGCTTTTGGATCGAGCGAAGCAGCTTGTCGAGTTGGCACGCCCAAGAGGTGTTGCCGTCATGATCAATGACCGTGTGGATATCGCTCTGGCTTCGAACGCTGATGGTGTACATGTCGGATCAGAGGACCTTCCGGTTTCGGAAGTCCGGCGTATCGCGGGCAACAGCCTTTTGGTCGGAGCGACTGCCCGCACGGCCAATGACATTACGACTGCGATCGCCGATGGGGCTTCCACCATCGGGATCGGACCCATGTTCGTTTCGACAACCAAGCCGGAACTGACTCCTGTGGGACCCGAAAGACTTCATGAACTGCTTCCAGCCCTTGGGGCATGTCCTCATCTTGCGGTTGGTGGCATCGATGCCATGAATGTCTCGAATGTGCGAGAAGCTGGTGGTCGCGGCATCGCTGTCTGCAGTGGCATTTGTGACGCTGACGACCCAGAAGCTGCCACGGCGGCATTCATGGCAGCAATGGGTGATCCGCTTCCAGATCAATCCATCGCATCGCAACCGGTACATGGTCATGCGTGATTTCGAGTTTCTCGTGCTTGGCTCAGGTACATCCGCTGGTATTCCGGCCATTGGATGTGATTGCGAGGTGTGCCATAGCGATGATCCAAGAGACAAGCGGTTGCGAACATCAGCAGCCATTCGATTCATTGATGCCGATGACCATCCGCGTACGATCCTGATCGATGCCTCGCCGGATCTGCGACAGCAAGTTCTGCGAGCCGGCATTGATCGTTGTGATGCAATCCTGTTTACGCACAACCACGTTGATCACACTTTCGGTCTTGATGAGGTCCGCCGTTTCAATGTGACGATGCGAGCGCCAATCGACATCTATGCGGAACCTCACACGCTTGACCATCTGGATCGTGTCTACCGGCACATCTTTCAACGGGATCGGAATATCAACGATTCCTTCGTTGCCACCCTGATACCTCACGAACTTGCTCCGGGCCACAAGCTTGATCTGTTTGGATTACAGGTTGAGCCAATTCGTCTTCTCCATGGTCGACTTCCGGTCATGGGCTTTCGATTTGAAGCCGGGGAATCCATGGGCCCGCTTCCCCTGGCCTGGTGCACGGATGTGTCCGCCATTCCACCGGACTCCTGGACACGACTGGCGGGCCTGCAGACACTCTTCCTGGACATGCTCCGGGAGCGACATCATCCCACCCACTTCAACCTCGATCAGGCGATAGAAGCGGCTGAATCCATTGCTGCTGAGCAGACGTGGTTCATACACATGGCTCACGAGATCGGGCATGCCCAGACCGATGCCCGCCTTCCCGGGGGGATGGCCCTTGGCTGGGACGGCCAGCGATTGGCCGTTGGAAGCCCCGGAGCCCCTGTGGATCGACCCGGGGAAGCGGCCCAGACCCCGTCTTGCTAGACTCCGCGGTTCCATGGCCCAGATACGTGAAATCAAGAAGCGAATCGGGGCTGTCAAGACCATTGCCCGCATCACCAAGACGATGCAGATGATCGCGACGGCCAAGTTCACCTCGGCACTCCAAAAGGCCGAGTCTTCCAAGCCTTATGCAGCTTGCATTGACGACATGGTTCGCCAGGCGGCAACTGCGGCTGATGAATACGAGTCGAGATTGATTTCAGGTCCGGACCAGAAAGTCGGCAAGGAACTGGTCCTGGTGATCTGTTCTGACCGTGGACTTTGTGGTGCCTACAACGGCAACGTTCTTCGAACAGCTTTGAACTATGTCCGAGGTCTCAAGGACGACGGTGTCGAGTTCGATCTCGAAGTTGCCGGCAAGAAGGGGCTTGGGTATTTCAAGTTCCAGCACATCGAGGTATCAAAGCTGCTCGACGTTGGCGATAAGCCCAGCTATGAAGATGTCGGCGATATTGCTGCAGATTACATCGAGCGATACATGTCGGGTGAATACGACGCGATTCGCATCATCTCAATGCGATTCGTCTCAGCATCTCGACAGGTGGCAGAGAAAAAGCAGTTGCTGCCCATGGCTGATACCGGCACTGGTGACGAGGCGCAAGAGAGCTCCGGTTACCAACCCCACTATGACTTCCTTCCATCAGCACGCGAGCTTCTTGATGAGCTCCTTCCGCTGACAATCAAGACAGCATTGCTGCAGGCATTCAACGAGGCAGTGGTCAGTGAGCAGATCATGCGAATGATCGCCATGAAGGCTGCAACGGAGAATGCAAAGGAATTCGGAAGCACTCTGAGCCGCCTGTTCAACCGGGCGCGGCAGGGCCAGATCACCACTGAGTTGACCGAGATCGTCTCGGGCGCTGCGGCACTGGAATAGAACCGGGAGTTCGTCCCTCGATGAGTCTGTATACGGGCCGAGGTGATGATGGCTGTACCGATCTCTTTGGCGGTGGCCGAGTACCAAAGCATCATGTGCGTGTTGCGGCATATGGCTTTGCAGATGAAATGAATGCTGCACTGGGTCTTGCTGCTTGTGCATGTGAAAACGTGGATGCACGTTTGGCTGAGATCATCAGTTTGTTGCAGGACAAGGCGTTTGTGCTTGGAGCGGATCTGGCCACCCCACCTGGCGGTCCTCACGAGGACAAAGTGCCCAGAATCAATTCATCTGACGTCAAGGTTCTGGAAGAACTGATTGATGAGATCGATGGTCAGAATGCGGCCCTCAAGACATTCGTTTTGCCTGGCGGATGCGAACTTGCGGCAAGACTGCATATCGCGAGAGGGTCCTCCCGAAGATGCGAGCGAGCAGTCAGCACGCTCAACCACGCGGAATCCTGTGGGCAGGACATCATGATCTGGATCAACCGCGCAAGTGACCTTCTGTTCGCCATGGCCCGGGCAGCCAACCGCCACCGTGGCATCGAAGACACGCCCTGGATTGCCGAGTAAATCTGATCTCTGATGAACTCAGAAGTTCAGGAATGAATCGAAATCCACATCTTCAAGAATAGAACCACAGGCTGACTGGCATCGATTGGCCATGGCGCTTTGTGCTCTTTGTCTTCCAATGGCAATGTGAGATTCAAGCACATCTGCCGGATCGCTGTTATCGATGGACGAACTGAGCGCTGGGATGTCGAAGTCGAGTCGCATCGCCAGTGATTCGATTCGCATCTGCATCATGTCGACCTGTTCCTGGAGGCCGGTCTGGTCTGCGTAGAGTTCGATCGGATCCTCGCCTCGCAACAGGGCATCAGCCGCATCTTGATCGGCGCGAAGCAGCTTTTGTTGCAGATGATCCCGCTCGGCAAGCAGCACTCTGGCATGTTGAGGCATGGAGCTTGCACCAAATGAGGCTGATACAGGCAGGACGATGGCCGTGAGTAGCATCAGGGCAGTGATACGTTTCATTGTGAACTTTCCTTTTCAATGCTGCCATCTTCTGCAAGAGCGATCAGGTTGATGCCTTCTGCATCAGCGAGACCAACCACCTGTTGCCTCAACGCGGTATTGCGTATGGCAAGCCAGGCCGTTGCGGCTTTGCGCGGATGTCCGTCATGCAAAGCCTTTGCACCATCAAGCATGTGTTCGAGATCCATCACCTTCTGACGCTGCTGCTGTCCCTGGGCCAGGTTTCTCGCCTGATCCAGCTGACGTCTTGCGGTCTGGAACTCAGAGATCTGTATCGAGTGGCAACTATCAACCAGTGCATTCCGGAACTGGTCGTGTCGGCCGGCCTGAACATGAGTCACACTGGCGCAGCCACTGAGCAGGCTCAGGCTGCATGCCAGGGTTAAGATCAACCTACGCACCATGGAATCGTCTCCTTGAAAGGCCAGACATCGCTGGCCCAGGAACAGAGACGCCTCAATTCCGGGGGCTTGCAGAAATTATTCAAAGTGGTTTAAGGGGCCCTATTCCTCGATTTTGGGGGCCGCCTCGGTGATGAACGCGATTTCCCGGCAGGTCCAGTCCGTGTTGTCGAGGGGATCATTCTGACTTGTTCCCAGGGAGGCATCCCGGGCCAACTCCAGCAGTTCTGATCTGCGGTCGTCAAATGAGCCGGGCACGATCAGGGGCTCAGGAGTGACGAAAGCCTTGATTCGATGGACTCCGAAGGGCGGCTCAACTCGAACCGTAAACGGCATGTCCGGTGAAGGAAGCAGTATGGCCTGGTCCTTGACTACGGGGACCGAACGCATGTGTGAATTTGGTGCCAGCACCGTGATGCCGCCAGTCGGTCCGATGGCGAGCATTGTCAGATAGCCATCGCGATCAGATCTCACCTTGAAGGCCATGGCTTCGCCTTCCAGGAAGATTGTCTTATCCGGATCGGGAACTATTTCCATTTCGACCGGACCGCCTCTCGGCACGGCTCGTACAACCGATTCGACTGTTCCAGGAATGGCACGAGGGTGTAGCTGGAGCGGGCCAGGCGACATCCCATCAGCTGCTCGCAGGCCCATTTCGACAGCCAGCTTTCGAGCATCAGCTTTCAATGAAGACAGAAATCCGATGACGGTGGCTCGATGGTCATCCACGATTTCACCGGTTGCGACGTCAACGATTCGTGCGCTGATCACAAGTTGCCGCCCTTCAAGCTGCCCGACTGTTCCCATCAGGATGTACCGGGCATCAACCAATCTCCCAAGGAACATCCCAACGCCGTCCTCGGTAATGTCCAACTCGGCGAATTCCTGGGCCTCGATGATCTTCGCGACGTTCTCTCGTTCCAGGAGTGTGATGTTGGTCGCGTCAATGGCATCCAGGACCAGAGTCGTCACGGCCATGCTGATCGGCGTCTTCTTGCCTGTTGTGAGGTCAGTGAAACCAAGTACCGCAAGGTTGATCTTCTGGTCCTGTGCGGCTCTTGCCTTTTTTTCCTCGGACAGGGCATTCTTTACTGCAGCAGTGGTATCAGGCGGAGGCGGAACGGCATCGGGCGCCTGGTCCAACTCGATCGCCGTACTGCCCAGCAAGCCCGCGAAAAGGATTAAAAGCAACTTGATCATCACACTATTCCTTTGGCAGCCGTTGGAGGTACTTCACCAAGGAGCCCTCAAGGGAAGCGCTGGCTTTTTCCATGGCAAATTCCACTGGGGACAAGGCCCTGTCATCGTTGCTACGTTGCGACAACTGGACCGTGTCCCATCTCTTGCGATAGAAATCCGTCCACTCGATCTCGCCAGTCGTGATATTGATCAACCTCAATTCGAGGCTGATGCTTACCTGCTTTCTGGATTCATAGGTATTTCGAATCTCTACCAGTTGCCGCCATTTCTTGAAGCTCAGGTCTTCGAGAGTTCCTACAAGAACGAAATCGGCAGTCAGTTCATGGCCAAGCTTCAGGATTTCCTGCATGTTCACTTGTCCATTCGCGGCACGTTCGAGCATTTGATTCCGCTTGGAATCCAGTGTCCGCAGATATCGTTCATCCAGAACAGTAAAGGCACCGGATCGAACAAGATCCCGGTTGAAGGCCGACGTAAAACTGTTGGCAACCTGCATCGCAGACATTCGCTGTACATCTGCCGGCATGGATACCTTGGCGACATGCAGCGGTAGAACGGCGATCGTCGGACGAGCGCCTGGCCTGGGATTCTCCGGATCGAACACGGGAACTTCGGCACGGATTTGGACGGCATAAGCCCCACCGTGATCTCGCTCTGCGGCATTGGCAGAGAGTGGTCCCTCGGAAATGATCCTGTAACTGGAAACCAGACCACCTGAGGTCATGTTGATGGACTCGGTCGATATGGACTCGGCATTGATCCGTTGATTCGTCAAACCATTGAAATCTTCAATGGCATCCTCATACTTCCTGGACGTGACCGTGTCACCGTTGATCAGTGCGCCGTTGACCTGGGAGACGGCTTCCAACAGCGCGTTCTTGATGGCCATGGCACGGGTGTTTCCGATTCCGGTTGAATCAACGATTCGGATATTGCCGGCAACTGGAGCCGCGGGATTTGCCGGCGCAGAGGGCGGTGGCAGTGTCGGCGTACCTTGGACCCGGGATCCGGCGGTGCCGTCATAGACCAAAACGACGTACTGCCATGTTCCATCGATACTTTGAAGCCCGAAGCTTTCGACACCTGAAGGAAGTTGTCCCGATGCGACCGATGCGCGAGTGGAGTCCGTTGCCTGTTCGGAGAGCTGTATTGATTCGATGTCACTTGTCTGGATCAGCAAGTCATCGGTTTGGGACAGAACATCTTCAAACCGCGCATCCAGCAGATCTTCTTCAGAGATCGTCTCTCCACGGAGCAATGCCAACATGGCCCGCTGGGCCCGCAATCTCGCCGTATTCCGAGCGGCTTCCCTGGCGGCATTTCGCAACTGTTCATTATTTGACGGGGCTGCTGGTTCGGCACCATATGCAATCCATGTGTCTGTTCCACTGACGGAATTCTTCAGCAGTCGGCCGCCTGTTGGCGGCACGATGCCGGCACGGATCTCGGCCATAACCATCCTGGTGGCCTCTTCGGTGTTTCGAATCCCAGAGAGGCCATTGCCAAGTGTTTGGGAGAGGTCCTGAGTCCCTGGAGTTGAAACCAGCGTGACGGTGACCTGACCGGTCGTGGCATCCTCATTCATTTCATAGACCACTGCGCCACGTAGAAAGGCACCTGCAACCGAAGATATTCGTTCAGTGGACTTCTGCTTGGACTTGAGTTGGCTCAGTGTCGCTGAATCACGCGACGAGAGTTCTTCAGAGAGTCTTTCCTGACCTGCGACCGATGCGCCCTTGATGAATCGGGACATGGATGTTTTTGCCTTGAGCGCAGCCTTCATCCAGGCAAATCGCTGGTCATATAGACGAAGTTGCAGGTTGTCCTGATTTGGATTCCATGATGATGTGCCTGAGGCGACAACACCAATACGTCCATGGACATCAACCCAGGCAGCGCCATCCGTATTGTTCATCCTGAGCCTGCTGGCAGCAGCATTGATGGCATCCTGGGCAGTGGCTGCTTCTGTTACTGGCCGTTCGAATCCTGTCAGCATGACCTGCTGCACGGCGGCAGGCTGTTGAACGACCGACAGAGATTCGCTTTCGTCTATGTCATACAGTCCTGCCAGTACAGGCATCTGGAATTCGATCCCAAGGTCTGCCCGGACAGGCATCGCGATGGAAACCGCCAGCAGGGTTGAAAGGAACGGAATAAACATACGAGTCGGGTTCATCGGTGGTCTCCCTGGGGACTCACGAGGTGTATCACAGGCCTCGGACGAATTGTTTGCTCATCAGGAACTGATCTTCCCAGACGGTGTACTTGTTCTGGAGATCGATGAGCTCGCATTGGACGGCATAGTCGTATTGAGTGGTACGACCATCATGGACCGGAATCCGGTTGATCTGCATGTAGAGGCCCAATGACGGTGCCCGGGCAAGACCCGGTCGGGTTACGGTGGACTGGTCATACTCGCTTGATTCACGAAGTTCCGAGATGCTTCTGGTCAACCCTTCTGCCTTGGAACCACTGCCTCCTACATCACGATTGATGACGGCCATGCCCGAATTCACCAGGGTCTTGCGAATCGCATTCTCCATCACGGTCTTATCGCGTGTGAAGGATCGCTGGTTGGTGTTGTTGTCCCAATCCGCGATGGCGATGACGACTGGTTCACCGGCATCATTTCGATAGCGGGCCAGAACACCGCTCTGAACCATGGAATTCTTCATCCAGTTGGCGAACTGATCCCATTCATTGCCGGTGATCGTGTGGGCGTTGTTGATGGGTTTCATCTGGCTACCCGTTCGGGTCTGACTGTTGCAGCCAGTTCCCAGAGCTATCGCAGATGCCATGATGGCGATGATGAGTCGGGTGGACATGGTCAACTTCCTTCCTTGCTGGCGACGTCGTTCAGCGAAGGGGTTTGATGGCGAACCGGAAATCCTTTGCATTGGCGCTGCCGGCGGTTCCAGTGATGGATCGCATCTCGCCAGCCTGCAAGGTGTATGTATTCCAGACAGTGCTGGATTCATCAACCTGCATGCCCTGAGCTGAGAACCACTCGAAGCGAGTTTGAATGTCTTTTGCAGAGGAAGATCGGTTCAGGAGTGTGACCTGGCCCTGAAGCAAACCATTGACATCACGAGCAAGGACACCCTCGACCCGGACGTCATTCTTCAGGACGGGATTCATATCGATCCTGGAGTAATCGACATTCGTTCGTTTGGGATTATTTGTCGCGACCGTGTTGACGCTCTGACAGGCTGACAGAGGAAGGGTCAAGGCGGCAGCAAGGAGTAGGCAGCGAATCATGTGGGGACTCCTGGAGTGGGCGATCCTGGCAATCAGGTGCAGTTCAACGGGATCTCAGCAAGGACGCTCATATGGAGACCTCTTGCGGGCTTCTCCAATACAAGAACGTATAGAACAGGTGTTCATTGTCCCCCAACAAGGCCTATTGGCTCAAACTCTGCCCAGAAACCCTCTGGATCAGTCCTTGAGGGCGGGTGGGGCCGTTTCCTGAGCTTGGCCGGGATCACTGTTTGAAGTCCTGAAGACCAGGGAGAAGGCCAGGAGCCCCAGCAGAATTCCACCAGGAAGAAGGAGCCACCACCAGGTCAGGCTCCTGCCGGACAGGAAGACGTGGTGGCGGGTGATTGCCTTTCCCTCGCCAAGTTGATTCACCAGATCCATGGCAGTCAGGTAACCGACAACCAGCAGCCGTGGAGGTTCGGCGGGCGAGGCTCTTTCGACAGTGCTCACACCCGGGAGGTTTTCCAGTCGTTGAGCAAGCAGTTCCTGCCGACGTTGAGAGCCGGGAGATTCCACGATCAGAACATTCTCGCCGATGCTTGCGGCATACCAGTTCCGGAGCAATGGTCCACTGGCGCGTTCGGCGAGTTGATTGGCCGCAGCTTCAATCGATTGATCAAGGGCGGCTTCTCGTGTGCGCTGTCTGGCTTGTGCATCAATTTCGAGGGTGGGCAACTTGCGACCAACAACCAGGTCTACGAGAGTGGCCTGCAATCTTGCAGTGGCTTTCCAGGTTTCGACGCCGTAGAGATCCCGGGGACCATCGATATCCACTTCAAGACGCCACACCAGTTCATAGTCTCCTTGCCGGGCCAGGAGTACACGCGTGGCTGCTGCAGCATCACTGGTTTCCGCGTAGGTTCGGTCAGCATCTCGTTCAATATCTGACTGGATTCGCTCACCATCTTCCACGTTAAAAGACAACGGCGAGAGTTCTTCGGAAAGACGTGACACGAGTGTTGCCTGGAGTGGATCACCTGGTCGGGGTGGCATGACCAGAAGCGTCGGATGGCCGCATTGTGTTACCAGATCTCTGATGAAGTCGAGGCGAGGCACAGGTTCACCCGGCCAGGCTTCAATGATCCGTGTGGCCTGGTCTGCAGACGTGATTTCTGCAGACGTATCCATGGCCGGCGAGCCCATCGACAACCAGGTCATCACCAGGCTGCCGAGGATCGCATGAGTCATGAAGGGGAACTCCGTCTTGGCCAGAAAGCGCCTGCTCCCAACAGCACGGTGCCAACCAGGAGACTTATGAATATCGGGTCGCCAACCAGCGTTGACAGTGTAGAGCCATTGTCGTCATGCAATTCATCCAGGTAGCTGGCCTTCCCGGAACCGGAATCCAGTACTTCCACGGTACTGGTTGCCGGTGAGTCCCCCATCCGGATCACGCCAACGGTGACCAGTGCAATGAGACATGCGACCCATGCCAGCCGAATGGCGGCACGTGGCACAAAGATGGCCGGGCTGGCAAGGGATCCTCCGATGTCGGCCCGGAGCTCCTTGAGAAGTTGTCCCAGATCCGGATCAGAGGCAATTCGTTTCAGGAGCAGCGCACGTTCAGCTGGTGGAAGCTCGTCTCCACGACCTTCCGCAAGTACTGCCATGGACTCAATATCAAGATCACTCCAGGAGTCACCAGCTCGTCGCTGCATCGCATCGCGCAGAGCTGCGATGATGACATCGTGATCGACGGGGTTCTGTGGGTGAATCATGGTGTTCATGCTGCGCCTTCCGAGAATGTTCCCTTGTCGGGATCGGACGGTGCCAGTTGGTTCCAGCACAGCCGCCACCCGTGGTCCCAGGCAGCCCGTGTTTCCGAGCTCCATTCTCCTGGCACCAGGTGTTGTACCTGGAGACGCAATTGTTCCTCCGCCTTGCGGAGTTCCCGTGAAGTCTGCCAGGGAGACAGTCCTACGACCTCGCCAGCGTCTGCTTTTCCCAGTCCATCGCGATAGATGGCCGCCAGCAGGAACTGGTGGCGTGCTTCCAGGTTTTCAAATGCTTGCACGACGGCATTCGAGAGCACATCCGCCAACTCACGTGCACTGCTCTGCAGTGCAGGATCATCCTGCTGACGTGAGCCTTCAATTTCCACGGCGGCTTCTGCAGATACCTGACGCGGACCTCGCTCTCGTTTTCGATGCCGATCGATGGCAATGGTTCTTGCTGCTGCAAGAAAATGCCATGGCAGCTTGGTGAGTCCTCGGTAGCGTGCAATATGCATGACCGGCTCGCCCTGATCATTCGTACCGGACTCTGGATCATCCCGCATCATGCGTGCAACGGCTTCGGACCAAAGATCCTCCGCCTCCATGTCCGCTCGAGCGGACCGTTCCAGTCTTCTGATCACCATCACGCGGTAGGCCTCATCAATGGCCGACCATGCAGGTTGGATTCTGTGTCCTGCTGCACCCGCCACATACAGGTCATGAGGATGCGTTGGCGATTGATCCTCAAGGTGCAGGCGATAGGCCTCCAGAGGCCAATTGACCTCTGGCCAAGTGGCCTGGGCAGATTCCCAGAGAGCCTGTACTTGATCTGCAACCACGCGAGAATGCCTCCCGGACCAGCCAGGGCAAACGGGCCCTGGACTGATGAGCAGTCTAGACCAACGTGCGTGCTGATTCGGGAGGCGTACATCTCGAGAGCCTTCATGGCAGGATCAGGACGATGAACCGTCGCTGGCAGCCGATCCGGAGGAACTCCGAGACGGTCTGTTTCCTGGTTTCATGGTCCGGTTCAGTCGTTCCAGGGCTCCGCTGACTCTCGACAGGCCTGTCGCGAGATTATCGAAGTCAATCGCTTGACGTTGAACAGCAGAGGGCAAAGGTTGCTCTGATTGGGCCGGTTCACTGACAGAAACAGCTGTGATCGTTGATGAAGTCGCTGGCACCACGACCTGATTGGCCTGGTAGCTGCCGAGTTCAGGCAGTTGACTGGCTCCTGAAGGCGCAGGCAGCAGTACTTCGACAGATTCCATCTGGCTCGGCTCCTGTTCGAGACGTTCAAGACGCGACGCCACGTCTTCAAGCAGACCTCGGACATCTCCGGCCTGATCGATCAGACTGTGAGCACGGTCTGGAATGAACGTGACAATGATGGCTACGACGAGGACACCGGTGAGGGTGCCGAGAATGAACCGTTTCATGAGGACCTCCTCTCGATACCGCTGATATCAAATGCAACGCGTCCACTGTCAATTCGGAAACGGCCATAGAAGGCCCGGATTCCGGACGAGTCGACACCTGCTTCTGAAGCGGCTCGAATTTGCTGGGTTCGAAGCGTATGTTCCAGTGCAAGCGGAAGCAGGACAGCGAGACGTTCGCCACCACTGCAAAGTGATGCAGCTTGGAAGAAAGCGGGCGTGGAATCAACGATCCGCACCCTGTTTGAATAACTAGACAGATCGGAAGAACCGGCATCAACACGTTGCCATCCATTCGTCGTGGCGACAGCTTCACCTGCGATGCCCCCTGCTGTTGCAAGCATGACAAGTCGCATGTCAGAGGCCATCACGACATCATGCGCCTGTTGGGGGCTTCCCCAATCAATTCGCAGTGATGGACGTTGTGTCCCATCGGGCTTTCCTGCGAAATCTCCTTTGCCTTCCAGGGTGGAATGCTGCGGAGCTGCTGCGCGAGCCAGATTTGTTGATGCCTGTGGTTCAGGCTGTGGGCGTGGTTTCGGAGCGGGTTGCGGCGCAGGTTTGGGCGCCGGTTCGGGTGTCGGGGCAGGTTCGACTTCATCGGCCTGCCTGGCAGGTGCCGACTCGGTTTCTGTTTCGGGAAGTTCGCGCATAGCGATCCGTGTTGCAGGTATGACAGAAGTTGATTTCGCTGTAGATGAAATCGGCATGAGTACGATGAAGTGCAGCGTTGCAGCGATGAGCAGTCCAATGATGATTGCTGGCTTGGACATCAGGTTCCTCCTCCAGATTGAACACCGAGTTCCACTTTGAACCCGGCTTCTCGTGCTTCTCGCCATATGTCAATGACGCGATGATGCGTGATTTCATTAGTTGCAGGAACGATGATCACGGTCGAGGGTGTCGCAGGCAGATCAAGTTCATCCAATCGAGTTCCCGTGGATGTCGTGGTTGCAAGAGTTGATTCGTCAACGGAGACGAGCACGACCTTGTCGCTATCCAGTGGCCGTGTGCCACCTGAACCAGCTACAGCAGGTTCAGCCATCAAGCCCTTCAGGGGGATTGACTGTGCGAGCAGCACGATGGTGCTGCAGAGCAGGATGAACAGGAGATCCACGAATCCTCGGGTAATCATGTTGTCATTCCCGGAGTTGGCGAAGCTTTCTGAGGGGTAAGCCAGTCAAGGACATGGCCAGCTACAGCAGCGATCACAGCAATGCTGACACCGAAGATGGTGGTTGTGCAGGCGACAGCCAGCCCACCTCCGATTGCATCAGCGTCAATCTGTCCATCCAGAAGCCGGAAACTCTGAACAACACCCAGAACCGTCCCAAGCAACCCAAGTGCCGGCGGCACTTCTGCGAAGAAGGGAAGCACGCGGCGATGGACATTCAGCCGATCTCCTGGAAGGCGCCATCCCATGAGCAGGTGACGGATGACGACCGACCAGGTCCGTTCAACAAGAATCGCAGCCAGAAGAATCGAGCAGATCAGAAGCGGCCACATAAGCGGGCCGCCGGCATCGAACCAGGGCCGAAGCATGGTGTGTCTCCTATTCCTTCGTGATTGAACCGAAGTCCAGACGTGAAAGCAGTCGCATGGTTCGACGAGCCACAATCCGGTTGGTTCGTTCTTCCCCAGCACGGAACATGGCCCGAGCCCTGGCTTCCGTTTGATTTTCTGCGGCGCTCACGTCACCGGGAGAGGGAACATCCGGCAACGCAAGGCCGTGTCGGATGGCCATGGATTCCAGCCGAAGCTGGATCAGGTCCAGTTCATCCTGGTTAGCAGTCTGTTTGGCGTTGATCTCAACAGGGTCTTCGCCCGCAGCAACGGCATCAGCTGCTTTGTTGTCAAGCTTGACCAGTTGTCTGACCAGTTGAGTTCGTTGTGAACAGAGTTTCTTGAACTCTGCTTTTACCGCGGGGGTCGGACCGTTATCCCCCGCCGCCGCGGGTGCTGCCGGAAGCAGCACTGCGGCGGCGAGGAGGAGACTCGAGATAAGTTGAATAGGCAGGCGTTTCATGGTTGTACTCCTGTTGTTCTGTGTTGACATGCGAGGCAGGTCAGTTTTCGACACGTTGCATTCGGGCCGCGAGTTCGTCATCGATACTCGTGGACACAACGCCCTGCATGTCGTCACCATCAACCGGCTGGATGGCATCAACATTGGCTTCCAGTTCAAACATGCTCTCATTGAGTGCTTCTTCGACGATGCCGTTGAAGCCGGAGAGTTGTTCCTGGAGATTGCGCATGCCGTTTACAAAGCTGGCCATGCCGGAAGCGTCGTCGCCGATTCCATTGACGGCACCAAGAAGATCATTCACCCCGTCAATGGTCTGCATGAGGCCGAGGTATTCGCGCAGTTGGCCTGCAGTCGACTCGAACTGTGCAAACAGGATTTCAGAACCCATGAGTACCTGCTGGTGAGCCAATGCAGCTTGTTCCAGCACGGTGAGAATGTTGGTCCACAGTCGACGCTGATCGGGCGACATGCGCTCAGCAGCATGCTTGACTCTGGCCAGGCTCCGGATAGTCCGGTAGTGGGCTACGAGCCGTTTCTTTCGAATGGGATCGTCTGTTTCCGCGATACGCGAAGCGACACCATCCAACAGCCGTTCCGTCGTAGGCGAGAAACCAGCTTTTGATGTTGCGGGTTGTGCATCGGTGCGAGCAACCGCTCGGGCCAGTCTTGATCGTACTTCTGCAATCTGTGCAGTCAATTCGCCCTGGGCTTCCCACATGGGCTCAAGTACGGAGTCGCGGACAGCCAGGACGCCGTCAATGGCGACCACACTGGCCTCAACGGCTTCACGAGTTCGGCCTTCTTCCATGAGGATGACAGCACGGTCGACCTCTTCTACGAAGACGACAAAGCTTGCATTCATCTCGGTTGCCAGCGGATTGACTGATGACTGAAGCGTGTCAACGACATGCTCAAAGTCATAGCCATCAAATGGAGAAGCCGGGGTAGAAACCGCTGGCCGAGTCACCGGCGGTGTCGGGTTCGTTACCACGACCGCTGGTGCTGCAGGAATGTCAATTGAATTGTTGGTTGCGTCCTGTGCGAGGGCCACGGCTGAGAATGCCAGCGGGATCAGCACGGGGACACACCGCAGGGTGCGTACGCTGTTGAAGACATGAGTCGTCATCGGGTGTCCTCCTAGTTATTTGACTCAAGTTGAAGGCCCATCGCCTTGGCTTCTCGCTGGAGTTGCCATCGAAGATTGTCATCCTCGACGTTGGACCAGGCCACAGATGCAGCAACAGAATCGCCATTGATCATGGCTTCAGCGCCGTTGACGACGGCGGTCAGGTCCTCGACCTTCTGTTGTTCATCAGGACCAGATGCCAGTGAATCGGCTTCAAAGAGAGTGGTCCTGGCCTGTTCGAGTCGACCCTTCGAAATATCGATGGTCGCTCGGGAAATCGAGGCATTGAAAGCCTCATTGGATTGACAACCAGCCATCAACAGGGCTGTTGCCAGTGGAATCAAGGCGCAGTGCAAGCGTGGCATGAGAGTCTCCTCATCCAGGTAGCTGGGACGACACATCCCGTCAGTATCAATGACGAGCATCCGAACGCTGCTTGCAGGATTCGTGGACTTTCCTCGTGAGATTTTTTGAAGCTATGCGTGTTGGGGCATTACGGGGCCGATGGAAGCTGTATCAGGCCCCCTTTACGGCAGCGAGACGCGAGGTTTTCAATCGCCAATAGGCCGGGATCGCGATCAATTGCCAGGATTGCGGTCACAAACGCGGCTGCCGCCGATGTCCCATCAACAAGTTCGGGCCGATCTGCACGCGCCATGACTTCAATGACTTCACCAGGTGCTGCAAAATCAACGGTTTTCACTCCCCAGTTGGTGGCCAGTTCGTAATCACCTGTATTTGAATCATGCCGGATGGCAAGATCACCGGTGGGACCAACGCCCATGACTGCCACGACATTGGAACGATCAACACTCGCTGGGAATACGGGTTGCTGATCAATGTCATGGCCCGTGTTACCAGCGGCACAGACCACCAGAACATTTGCTTCTTCCAATTGATCCCATATGGCGTGCGAGCAGAGAGATTTCAATTTGCCAGGGCTGATCTCGACACCAGCACTGATATTGATGATGCTTGCTTTGGCGTCGAGGGCATGTCGAAGGCCCTGAAGAATCATCTCGGGTGTTGCACGAGGCGTTCTCCAGGCAGGCCCGCCTCCTCCGGCCGCTACGATCGGAATCAATTCAACAGGTTGGTTGCCGAGCACACCAAGTGGAGCGAGCTCGCCTGTTGGTCGATTGGCAATGATCGAAGCCACCATGTTCCCGTGATGGAAGCCATCACGATGGGCAGTCCAGAGTGGTTGGTCTGGATGCAACAGGTTGATTCCATCATCTGCGTTGAATGCATGAGTCAGTCCTGCTGCCTGAACATCAAAGCTTTCATCAATGATGGCAATCCTGATAGGTGGCAGATTGTCGGCCTCAGTTCGTGCATGCCAGCCAATATCAATGCCGGACTCGAACCGGTTGGCAAGCCCCCACTGAATAGGTGACGGAGAAAGCCGTATGGGTCCATCGACCCCCATGTCGACAGTCGTCGTTGGCGGATGAGACCTCAACTCAGCCTGAAACTCCGATTCGATCTCGCTTCGGACTCGGGCATCTTTCGGAGCATGCACAGGTTCAATTTGGGACTGATCACAACCCCAGATCAGGGCCAAACTGCAGGCAAGGGCCATGTGGATGATTATGATTCGAGCCTGGTAAATGAAGCTCAACATGCCCTCCTTCCTATTGGAACAGCGCTCCGCGAGGGTTTCTGGTTCAAATCAGTTGAACCCTCGGCCTAGGAACCGTACCCTGCCGCGATTCCCGGGGAAAGTCCGGTTCTCCAACACCCAAATGATCCGCTGACAGGAGATGTTCCATGACGATTCGAATCGGTATCAATGGATTTGGCCGAATTGGCCGCCTGGCTTACCGGGAAGCAATCCGTCGAGGCGGATTTGAGGTGGTTGCCATCAATGACCTGGTTCCAGCGGAAAATCTTGCCTATCTGGTCACCTATGACACGATGCATGGCCGCTTTCACCTGCCTGTTCGGGCTGAAGAGAGCACTCTGGTGTGCGGCAAGCACTCAACCAGATGTCTCAGTGAGCGCGATCCTGCGAATCTGGGCTGGGGCGAATTCGGTGTTGATTATGTGATCGAGTCAACAGGCTTGTTCACCAAGGGGTCTGATGCGGCAAAGCATCTCCAGGCCGGTGCCAAGCGGGTACTCATTTCCGCCCCCACCAAGACTCCTGATGAAGTTCCAACCTTTGTCTACAAGGTCAACAGTGACCAGTATGACCCGGCGAACCACACCATCATCTCCAATGCTTCCTGCACGACGAACTGCCTGGCTCCGATTACCAAGGTGATCATGGATTCATGTGGTCTTGCTGAGGGGCTCATGACAACTACTCACGCTGCAACAGCTACTCAGCCAACGCAGGATGGCCCATCGAAGAAGGACATGCGAGGTGGACGTAATGCCTACATGAACATCATTCCCGCCAGCACTGGTGCTGCCAAGGCAGTTGGACTGTGCCTGCCAGAGGTTCAAGGCAAACTGACAGGCATGTCTTTCAGGGTTCCCACTGCCGATGTATCCGCTGTTGACCTGACGTTCCGTTCAGAGAAACCTACGAGCATGGCAGAAATCAACAAGGCCATGCAGGCAGCCGCCAACGGACCGATGCAGGGTGTACTCGATTACACCGAAGATCCCGTGGTCAGCAGTGACTTCCTGGGCGACACACACAGCAGCATCTATGACGCCACAGCAGGCCTTGAGCTCAATGACAGGTTCTTCAAGGTGATCAGCTGGTATGACAACGAGTCGGGCTATGCGACACGTTGCATCGACATGCTCGAGATGATGTCAGCCCAGGATTGACCCTGTATCAGAAATTGGCACAAGGGCCAAAGGCATCAAGGGCTTCCAGCAAGTCAGTGATGTTGACGATGCCATCCTGATTGATGTCGCCTTGTGGGCCACTTGTGCCCCATTGGGCAACGATCACCAGGATGTCATCAACCTCGACAATGCCATTGCCGTTGATATCTGCCGGGCACACACACAGTGTGTTGCCGCCGTCATCAATGAACGGACCGATGATTTCATCAGGCTCGTTGTCGCATAGCGTTGAGTCCGTGAAGACAACAGGCTGTGATCCCGCAACACTTCGAATGCCACCACCGGCATTGAGGGCATCATTATCCGTGATGACGGAAGCTGATATGGCGAAGGGAAATTCCGTCTGGACATTTTGCCAGGAGATACCACCACCATCGATTGCATAGTTGTTGATTACCGTCGAATTCCACATCGAGTGCCCATCGCCATTCACGATATGGATCGCGCCGCCCATGAGCGTTGCCTGATTATCTTCAAACCAGCAATCTTCAATCGTGGCCACGCCGTTGATGACGAGCAATGCGCCACCGTTCGCTGAAGCCGAACATTCAGAGAAATCACAGTTGGTAATCGTGATGTCTGAACCTCCAACATGCATGCCCCCACCGTAGCCAGAGCGACAGTTCTTGAATATGCAGTTTTCGATGACTGGGCTGCCGACGAGGACACGAACGCCTCCACCCACGATGATGTTTCCATCCTGACTGACATCCGATCCACCATCTGCATTTTGAATGGTGAAACCTTCCAGTCGAGCAGGGGCATTGCAGTGAATCATGGATACCAGTGATGCGTTGGTATTGGATCCATCAATGATCGTCTTATCAGGGCCATCCGTTGACATCACGACGATGTCCCGGGTCAGAAAATCAATGGGTCCGTCATAGGTTCCCGGCCCGACCATGATGATGTCATCAGCGGAGGCGTTGTCGATTGCGTCCTGGATACTCGAGAAGTCACCAGGAACATTCCATGTATCAGCCATGGCAACGTTGACGGCAACACCAAGAATGGCACACGCAGTGACGGTGGATAGACAGGAACGCATGACTCTTCCTCCTTTGTCATGGTTGGAAACGGACATCGTATAGGCACAGATGCCCAGTTCAATCAGGAACTACCGAACTCATCCAAGCAGCATTTTCAGCCCGTCTAACAGTGCATTTAAGGGGATTCTCTACCAGAATCCTGATCTGCATTCTGCGTGCGATCCAGCCTACTCTGGAGTTCCGAGAGCTGCTGCAAAATCATCCGATTTTGTTCCTTGAGGGCATCGAACCGCTGAATGGGTGTGTGGGGCATCTCACTTGATTTCGGCGAACGTATGAATACGCCTGCCAAGGCGCCTGCAAACGTTGCAAAGAGGCCGATCCCGACGCACATGATCAGTACGGCGAGCAAGCGTCCTCCGGCTGTGACGGGTTCAAGATTGCCGTAACCAACGGTAGAAGTTGTCACGATTGCCCACCATGCAACATCCTCAGCTGACTTGATGCTTGCATGCGGATCCTGCAATTCGTAATGAAGAACTCCGATGCAGCATCCCACGATGGTCAAGGTACTGATGAGCATCAGAACACTGACCGTGGAAGCCAGTTTGTCCTGGATAAATATCTGTGTGAGGATTCGGAAGGAACGCAGGACTCGGAATGCCCGGAGAATGGCGGCAAATCGTAAGAGTCGGAATGGTCCAATGATTGGGATGGAAGATGCCAGATCAAAGAGGCCCCAAGTGAAGATGTATTTCCACTTTTTCTTCGACAGGACAATGTGGCGGATGTAGTCAATGAAGAACAGCAAACAGAAGATGATGTCGAACATGTTCAGGAGCTTGCGAAGTTCCAGATCTGGAGGAAGGAACAACTGCCAGACCATCAGAATCAACGAGACAATAGCCACGACCGCGATATACAGGTCGTAGGCCCCAACTGGATGGTGATTGATTTCTTGCGGTTGTTTGGTGTCTTTGTCTGCCACGGCCGATCCTCAGGTCTGGCCGCTTCTTCATTACCACCTGGCAAGTCCGTTCAGCAGCTCGGATCACCACTCATCGGCTCAACGAGCTCTCCAACTCTGATTTCGCCGCCTGTGATGATTCTGCAATTGAGACCACCTCGGTGGACCATCGCGGGCAATAACGGCAGGCCGGTTCCATCCTGGAGCGATTTACACATCTCACATAGGCGAATGCCTTCCAGCACCACAGATCCGATATGAATTCGGCTGCCAATGAGATCATTCAGGGCGATGCCCTGCGTGAGGATATTTCGTCTGCTCATGGAAGAAGGAAAAGGCTTGCCGGTTTCACGTTCGAACCATTCGAGCTGCTCGGATTCGATGAGCGTGAGTTCCCGATCGGGCGTCCCTCCATCTCGGGACCAGCTGCCACTGGCACGATAACGGTCACCTTCCAGTCCACAGCCAGCAACTGCCTGGGCGGAGGCCTTTGATTCCATTGGCTCTCCTGCAGCAGGAGCGATCCAGATTTCGAGGACTTTTCCCATTGGTTGAGATTCTACATCTAGTTGGCCAATGTGGAAGACTGGCTCCTGGTCAGGCCAGCGGGTCTCTGGGCCGCTCTATGGCCCAATCAAATCGTATTAAGAACTGAGAAATCGGGTTGATTTACGGTCGACTGGGCGCACGATGTCGAAGCTGCCTGTTCATTCGAGCAAAGGCAGCCCACCGAGATGAATGGCCAAGGAGTGGCCATTGGACCCTGGCATGGACAGCTTTACCTTAGACCCCATCTGCCCAGGGAGATATTCAGCGGTATTGAGACATTGAAGAACACCCTCCCCGGTGATCTCTTCAGTGCACTGAAGCCCTGAGCAATGAGAGAGAGACAGGGTGCGAGTCCAGCTGCGGGTGAAGCCTCCCACAGTTGACGACAACGGCCCGGCGTCCTGCGGATGCCGGGCCGTTTCCTTCATGAGCGGGACCTCAACTGATCAGCCTTCAAATGCTTGCAGGAGGACCAACAGATCATTGACATCAACAATACCGTCACCGTTGATATCTGCGGCGTCTGAATCACTTCCCCAAGCGGCAATCAATGAAAGCACGTCGTTGACGCCGACGATTCCATCTCCGTCGATGTCTGCGCCGTTCTCACCACCATCAAGTTCGAAACCAAGGACGGGGCCGCTGTCGAGGTCATTGTTCTCGATAGAGGTGCTGGCGAACAGGATCGAATCAGTTGCAACCAACCTATCCAAGGCCAGTTCTGAATTGCTTGGTTCGTACGTGAGGGTCTTGGACCACGTTCCATTTTCGAGACGAAACTCGTGGGTGCCTTCATCAGCATGCTGCAGCACGACGCGTTCTGCATCGAGCATGGTCACTTGGTGTGCAGCGGGCATATTGAAGGGATCGTTGATCATGGACCAGTTCATGGCACCCTCATTCCAGGAGTACTCCCGGACTGCTTCACTGGTCTGCCATGGATAATCCTGGCTCGTGCATTCCTGGTGACGCAGGAGGACCATACGGTTGCCCTTGAAGTCGAGGTCTACCCAGACGTCGCCTTTGTCCATCATCATCTCAGCAGCACAACTCGGTTGGAATCGCATGGAGTGTTGAAGCTGCCACATGCCGTTGGCATCGTGGTGATAGGTATGCACGATCGGGTAGTACAGCCAGGTGTAGGTCATGTCCTGAACGTAAGTAGCCGATTCGGTGACGATCATGGTGTCACCACTGATCTTGACCGAGAAGCCAGATGAAAATCGCATCCAATTGCCGCCACCAATATCGACACTCGGCTCTTCTGGAGCCGGAATCTCAAGGGTGTATTCGTTGGACCAATTGTTGCCATCGGCGTGATACACCACCAACGCGCCCGAATCCGCTGCATTGGTGTCCTGATTGGCGAATGCGACGACCAACTCGAGGCCTTCGAGTTCCATATTCGTCATTTCGTACTGGGACGGTAGCGTGTTGGTATTGGTCACCGACATGACATCATCCCAATGGCCAGCGGGCTCTTGTCCATAGAAGAAGAGCCTGGTGGAATAGCTTTCCTGATCATCGTCCCAGAGCAACAATGCAGCGTGATCGCCTGAGAGCTCCGCCTTCTCAAGCCATGAATCACAACCCGGTTCGTCTGGTGGAATCTTGATGATCGAATCTGGAAGCCAATCATCTCCCAAGTGTCCTTCTGGGGAGAAAACGGCTAGATGAACAACACCTGGCCAGGGGTCTTCGACCAAGAGTCGCTCGCCATCCGATGCCAGTGGATACAGCTGCTCGAACATGAAGGACTCGAAGATAAAATCCTCGGTCTGAACATCGGCAGCAGAGCCAACCGTTGTAGTTGCGACGATCGCGCAGGACAGCAAAAGGGGAGCCTGTTTCATGCTTAATCTCCTGTTGTGTGAGGGACTGACGCCGGTTCCCACCCAGGCCCGGTACGCCGCTGGAGAGAGGTCATGATGGCGGTCGTGTGCGCCAAAAAAACTCGAAGGCCGGAAAACCGGCCTCCGAGGGGTTCACGAGAGATATTCGAGCGATACAGGGCTTCAGACCAGTTCGGGGAAGGTTTCCCGGACGACACCGACCAGATCCTTCACATGGCTGACTGACTCATCCATCAAGGTCTTCTCTTCCGGATTGAGATCGATCTCGATGACATGTTCCATGCCACCGGCGCCCAGGATGCACGGGACGCCGACGAAATAGCCACCAACGCCATACTCGGCATCACAATAGGCCGCACAAGGCAGAATTCGCTTCTTGTCCTTGATGATGGCTTCGGCCATCTGGATCGAGCCGCTGGCGGGTGCGTAATAGGCACTGGTGCCCATCAACTTCACGATTTCACCACCGCCAACCTTCGCTCTATCCACGCATGCCTGCACGGTTTCATCAGAAAGCAGTTGATTGACCGGAATGCCGTGGACACTGGCAAACCTGGGCAGTGGCACCATGTCATCGCCATGACCACCCATGAGCAGTGCAGTGACGTCTTCTACGCTGCACCCGATTTCCATGGCGATGAAGGTGCAGAAGCGGGCGACATCCAGGCAGCCTGCCTGGCCCAGAATTCTGTTCGTTGGGAAGCCAGTGGTCTTCCATGCCGTGTAGACCATGGCATCAAGGGGATTGGCGACCACGATGACTACGGAGTCAGGTGCATGTTCGGCAATCTGCTCCGAGACGCTCTTGACGATCTTGACGTTCGTCTGAATCAGATCATCGCGACTCATTCCAGGTTTGCGAGGCAGACCTGCAGTCACGATGACAACGTCTGAACCTGCAACATCCTTGTAGTCGCTGGTTCCAATGATCTCAGCATCAAAATGTTCGATTGGACCACAGCAGGCCAGGTCAAGTGCCTTGCCTTGTGCAACGCCGACCTTGTCAGGAATATCAACGAGGACGACATCCCCCAGTTCCTTGGCGGCGGCCCAATGGGCACAAGTAGCTCCGACATTTCCTGCTCCGATGACACTGATCTTGGCGCGACGCATGAGATTCCTCTTTCGAATGGTGGCCTGTTTTTTCAACAACGGCGGACCCTGATTCAGGATCCGCCGTCCAATGGGCCAGGGGGGACTCGAACCTCCGACCTCACCCTTATCAGGGGTGCGCTCTAACCAACTGAGCTACTAGCCCGGGCGAACGCGACAGGATAGCACATCGAAAGTCAACGGGCCGGGAGCATTCAGATGCTCCCGGCCCGGTCTCATTTAGGCAGGTTATCTGACGGTCTCTATTCGCACGGCACGTTGAAGTTGGCGAGCAAATCAAGGATGTCGTCTACTGAGATGATGCCATCGCCCGTGATATCGCAATCACTGGGATTGCCATAGTCCGCCAGCAGGGCCAGCAGGTCATTCACGTTTCGTTCGCCATTGCCATCACAGTCACCTGGGCATTCTTCCTTGTTCGGGATCACGCTGATCGAGAGTGTTCCGGAACCGGTGTCATTTGAATCGTTGCCGATGCGGAACCAGTAGCTCGAGCTTTCATTGACCGAATAGATGAATGAAGTATCGCCACAGGAAACCGCCTGGAAGTTGCCAGTCGGGCAATTGCCGACATAGAGGCCGACTTCAGGGTCAAAGAGTACCCCGGTGACGGAAGCAAGCATGGTGCCGTCATACAGCGGATCAAACTTGAACCACACATCCTGTCCGAAGGTGCAACTCTCGGTGTACCCACTGTCTGTTGCGTTATCGGTATCGAAACTGGTATCGCCTTCTCCAGCAGCGACTGCATTTCCACAATCATCATTCGAAGGCGGGGTTGCGCAGTTCACATCAGCACAGTCAACACCGTCACCCTGGTACACACCGCCGACATTGTCACAGGTAGCGGCGGTCTGATTGGGGACGCACTGCTCACTGAAGCAGCAGGCGCCAGTTGGCTGATCCGGTCGGATACTGAAGACCTCACCATTGAGATCGCAGATGTAGAGTTCGCCGTAGTAATCCTCACCGAAACTCGAGATGGCACCGATGGCACCGGCATTCGGAGACAGTTCATTGGTTCGTTCGGTGTAATCACTGACGTTTGATCCGTCGTAACGCAGCGACCAGATCTGATTGGAGCAGTAATCTGCAAAGAAGTACGTGCCATCCAGCCAAGGCATGCTGGTGCCGCGGTAGACATAACCACCCGTGATCGAGCAACGGAAAGGTGAGCCACCATGGCTGTACTCCCAGATCGGGAATGACATGGTGCCGGAACCCGGGCAACCACTGGTGTTGTAGCTGTGGTCACCCTCGTAGCAACGCCAGCCCCAGTTTTCGCCACCAGCACTGTCTGCTGGCTGGAAGTCCACTTCTTCCCATGCATTTTGACCGACGTCGCCGATCCAGAGGTCTCCGGTATCACGGTCGAAGCCGCATCTCCAGGCATTCCGGATTCCATACGACCAGATCTCGGTACCAAAGGGATTGCTCGCGGGAATCGAGTACGGCAGAGAACTCACGTCGATACGCAACATCTTGCCAAGCTGGTTGCCGAGGTTCTGGGCACGGTTGCCAGGGTCGCCACCAGATCCACCATCACCCGTACTGATGTACAGGTATCCATCAGGTCCAAAGTCAATCCAACCACCATTATGGTTCGTATAAGGCTGAGAGACGGAATAGATCACAGTGGCAGAAGACGCATCGGCGGCCTGTGGGTTTGAACTCGAACGCGTGTATCGCGTTACGTAGGTCGTGTTGTTGGCCGTGTAATTGACGTACAGGTACCCGTTGTTTTCATAGTCAGGATCAAAGCAAAGACCAAGAAGGCCCTGCTCGGAACCCGTGTTCAAACCGCTCACCGACAGGAAGGTTGAGATCAGAGTTCCGTTGGTACGGTTCAGGATCTTGATTCGACCCGTGGATCCACTGCGTTGTTCGACAACGTAGATCCAGTCGGGGTTGACGCCGTCATTGGTGACAAGCACGGGCCTGCTGAGGCCTGTAGCCAAGCGGTAGCTTGTCATGGTGTCACCAGAACCGGAACGGAATGCTGGTGGCGTACTACTTGTGGTCGGTGCTGCCGAGTCTGCTTTCTTGGATGGCATATCCAATTGGCTGGTCGCGGCTACACAGAGCCCTACTACTGCCACCCCGGCGAATGCTCTCTTCAACATCTTGCTGGTCCTCTCCATGGGCCCTCCTCGGGCCTAATGCTTCTTCCACCCAGAATCGGGTTCAACCGCTTGTTTCCAAATGCGACTCTCTGGTGAACTTGTTCGGCCAAATGGCCATGAGATGTTCCTCCCAATCGACAGGGAGTGCCAGACCGTTCAGCGTAAGCCGAGAAGGTGCAAGGGGCAATGCGTTTTTAGGGCCTTCAGGAGGTATGTCCCTGTGGCGAGGTGTATTTTTTACCTCTTCTTGGCAGGGTGGTCTTTTTGGGCCTTAAAACGGGCTACCCCGGAGAGATTCATCGATAGCAGCCCCTTGGAGACGTATTGGTCAAATAAAGCTTCTTCAATCCCCGATTCCTGAGCAGATTCCAGCAGCCACTCTCTGTAAAGGCGCATTCTGGAAGCTTCATCAGGCTCGTCAGCCAGAAGCCTTTGGATGCAACTGAGATGGTCCTGTAATGCGATCCGGAGGTTCTCCAGGTGATGAGGGAGGTCGCCGGCTTCAACTGTTCCACCATGGGTCAGACATAGGCGTGTCCAGTGGCCCCCATCGAGCCGGTCGATACTGTTCTGCCATGCTTCGGGATCCAGTTCCGGAGGTGGCATCGGCAGTGAGATCCACTTTGTTCCGGGAAGCAGCATGGCTGCCGCATCACCAGTGAACACTGTGGCGGGCGAACTCTCCTCGAGACTCCAGGCAATGTGGTGGCTTGCGTGTCCAGTTGTTTCCACGGCGGTGAAACGCAGCCCTGCAGTTTCAATCACATCACCATCCTTGACAGCATGCACGGTATGTGCAGGACATGCTTTCAATTGGCCCCACAGTCTGTCCATGTCATCGCCATAGATTCTCGTTGCGCTGGCCAGCAGCTTTGTCGGATCCACGAGATGATGAGCACCACGTTCATGCACATGAATGGGTACGCCCAGTTCAGCCAATCGCCAGGCGCCTCCAGCATGATCAAGGTGGATGTGGGTCAGCAGTAACGCAGAGAGATCTCCAGGCGATACACCAAGAGATTCAAGACCTCGTACCAGTTCCGGCCAGTTTCGTTCAGGACCTGCCTCTATGAGGACCCAGCCTTCAGGGCCTTCCACCGCCCATGCGGCAATCGCGCCAGGAACACCCAGGTAGTTCAGGTCAATCTCATGTACAGCCATGGACATGTGAGTGGAACTCTTCAGTGTCGGATGGGACGCTTGCGAGGAGGCCGCTTCTTTTCCAGAACAGGAGGCGCGCCTTTCTGGAGTTCCATGTCTGCTTCTGTCCAGGCTTCCAGCCCGCCGCGAAGCGTGTAGATGTCTGTCAGCCCATATTGCATCAATGTCTTGCTCATCGCGTCAGCAAGCGGATCGTTGTAGGTATCGCCGTAGACGATTTTGGGCCCGTAGCCCTCCAGGAACATCCAGCTCGACGAGACCGAAGCGAATGGAATATTGACCGCGCCAGGAATGTGTCCCAGGACGTAATCCGGTTCTCGACGAGGATCGACCCAGATGCCTGGAAGTGGCGATTCAAATATCGAGGTGGTTGGAGGCCGAACGATGTACTCGCGAGCCTGGGCAACATCAAGCTTGACGATGTCCTTGTCGCTGATATCGGGTTTACACCCAATGGCAACAGACGCATAAAACACGGCAGAGGCCAGGAGAGTTGTTTTCAACAGGAAATTCGACCGGATCATGGGCGGGTCCTTCCAAAGGTCTGGCGACAGGGAGCAGTGTACGATGACTCTCCGGAAACGGAGGAAGAACGCATGGTCACCCTCATGTCAGCCCTGTTCGTCCTGGTAGCCCTGTTGGTGCCGATTGTCCCGACACCTACACAGGACGCTCCACCAACAGTCACCATGAAGGTGCGTTCCTGCACCACCTCCGTAAACGATAGCCAACCTGTGGCCCTGGTCTGTACGCTCAAGATTCCAGAGGGATGGCATATCTACTGGAAGAACCCTGGGGCCTTGGGTGTGCCCACCACCATCGAGGTTGATGTTCCAGAAGGCTTCAAGGTTCAGCCAGCGCTCTTTCCCCGGCCAATGGTGATCGATGAGTCCACAGAAGCCTGCTACGTCTACAAGAACGAAGTGACCCTGATTCAGCCCATTCTTCCTCCGGAGTCCTGGTCTGGCGATTCCGATGCACTGCCATTCAAGCTGACTTGTACCTGGTTCATCTGCCGGGACAAATGCTTCATCGGCTCGGCTGAACAGACAGTGATGCTGCCATGGACACAAACAGCGATGGCTCCGGAACCATGGGCGCGGGCCCTGTTTGATAATCCGGCACTGCCCCGGCCGTTGAAATTGCGACCCAAGACGACAGCGGAAATTCGCAATGGCCATTTGGTGATCGAGGGTCCCCCCACGAAGGCCAACGCAGTCGGTTTCATCCCGGATCCAACACCCGGGGTTGTCCTGGGAAAACCACTGGTTGATCCCCAGGAGGATCGCCTCATCATGCGGATTCCCGTGAGTGTGCAGCCCGGAAACACCCTTGGAGAAGAACCATTTGCGAAAGGACTGCTGACTTTCGGGGAGCAGGCTACGATGTCTGCTTACCAAGTTTCGGTACCCATCGAGATAGATACAACGGAAATTGAATCGATACGAGAACAGCGAGAACAGCGAGAACAGCGAGAACAGAGGGAACAACCATGAAGTTCAACAAGATGATCATGATCGCATTTGCTGCCGGAACACTGGCGATGGGCTCAACGGGCCTTGCCTGTGACACATGCGGTTGCAAGGCCAAGAAGGCATCTCCGGCCAAGGAAGCTCCCGCGAAGACGGCGGAGCCCATGAAGGCGACTATTGGCAAGAAGGCCCCGGATTTCGAACTCGTCGACCTTGATGGCAAGAAGCACAAGCTCTCCAGCTATGCCGGCAAGATTGTCGTCCTGGAGTGGTACAACCCGGACTGCCCTTATTCCGGCAAGGAATCAGGCCAGAGCGTGCACAAGCGTGGCACTGTAAAGCGCACTCATGACGCAGTAGCGAAGTCGGACACCGAGGTCGTCTACCTGCTCGTCAACAGCACTTCCAATGCTCCGAAGGATGCTGTCGTGAAGCGTTCCAAGGAATCACAAAAGCAGTGGAAGCTCAAGAGCCCCATTCTGATCGATTACGGCGGAGAAGTTGGCCAGATGTATGGCGCTCGCACAACGCCTCACATGTATGTCATCAATGGTGATGGTGTTCTGATCTACCAAGGCGCCTACACGGACAGCCGTCGCGGTGGCGAAGAAGAGACCAACTATGTTCTTGGTGCAGTCATGTCGGCAAACAAGGGCGAGAGTTGCGAACCTGCAAGCACCCGTCCCTGGGGTTGTGGCGTGAAGTACCCTCGCTGATTCGACGTTTCAATCAATTCAATTGAAAAGCACAGCCGGCTGCCTCGGGGCAGCCGGCTGTCTTTTTGTCTTTGTTTCTTGGTTCAGCAAGACCCGTGTCGGTCTACAGGTTGAGAGGCACGAGCACGTAGGTGAACTCGCGACCTGTACGCAGGACGCCAGGTTTGTTTGGCGATTTGAATTCCAACAACACCTGATCCGTGTCGATGACCTTCAGGGCATCTCCAAGGAGATTCGGGTTGAAGTTGATTTCGAGTTCATCGCCTTCCCAGTCCTGGAGTGGAAGCTGGATGACTGCTTCGCCCATTTCTGGCTCATGGCTTGAGAGTGTGAGTTGCTTGTTCTCGAATTTCATGCAGACACTTCGAGATTCTTCACTGGTCAACAACGCGGCCCGG
Organism: Phycisphaerales bacterium; assembly: GCA_029242715.1. GTDB lineage: Bacteria > Planctomycetota > Phycisphaerae > Phycisphaerales > SM1A02 > UBA1668. The sequence goes on along the minus strand of JAQWTL010000018.1, from coordinate 96,644 downwards.
ACGATTGCTGAACGCAGGACCTCTCGATCAATGGTGCAGCGTTTGTCCTGATCTTTGGGGATCACATCCTCGAAGGGCGGGAACTTTCCTTCTACAAGCGTCGTTGTCAGCGTAGATGGGCCAGTGGCCTCGTCAACGTGGAATGTCACATGGTGATCATCAACCGAGATGGACACCTTGCTGTCAGAAGATCGAACCAGTTGACGGACGAGACCCAGGGCCTTGCTGGGCACGATGCAGCGGCGTTCACCGGAACCTTCGGAACAATCACCGGCGGCAACGGCCAGTCGACGGCCATCTGTAGCTACGAATCGAAGCTTCTTGTCATTGCGGTCGAAAAGCACCCCGTTGATGGCATAGCGGCTGTGTTCGTCAGCAGCGGCAAAGAGGCTCCTGGTCACCAGGGGAACAAGAGTGCCTCCATCAATGGTGCAGTCGACGTTTTCGGGATTGAATTCCGGTATTTCAGGGGCTTCGGCAGGGTCATAGCCGTTGAGCTTGAAATTGGATCCTTCAGAGATGATCTGAACATGATGTCCCTTGCCATTGAGGGTGACAGTGGCAGAATCACATGCTCGGATGATCTGGAGAAGTTTATTGGCCGGGATGAGCAGTTCCCCATCCTTTTCAACTTCGACCTGATCCAGCACGAGGCGGAGTGAGGCCTCAGTGTCAGTGGCAGCCATTGCCAATTGGCCGTTCTGGGCCGTCAGGCGAACACAGGTCAGCACAGGGGTAGGGGTCCGCCTTGCCACGACGCCGCCAACGACGCCTAGCGCGTCGGCCAATGCCCCTTGATCACAGATGACCTTCATGCCCGTTTTATCCCTTGTATTGGCTCAGATTGAGCGCACGGAGCCGAGTGTAACATCCGGAGGAAGATCAAGTGTCCTTGGTTGCCCTTCAGAGCAAGCCGTGCGATACTCATCTGCTTCAGCCGGCACGAGTCGCCGGGGTTCAGGTCAATGCAGGCAGCATCTCTGGCGAGGTGCTTTCCACGGACCCCCCTGCGGGGCCGGGAAAAACGCTGTTCGACCCGAGAAAGGGCCCCCATGTCATTCGAAGCTGCTGTTCACGCCAAGGCCGTCAGGCTCGATTCTCTTGCGTTGACGATGTGTGGACATGCTGGCAGCGGGCACCCAACGACAGCGTTGAGCCTCGGGCATCTCACCACGGCTTTGATGTACCACGCCATGAGATGGGTTCCTGAGGATCCAGGTTATCCAACGTCTGACCGACTGATTCTTTCCGAAGGCCATGCGGTTCCCATTGTGTATGCAGCCTTCATAGATCTCCAGGCCATGATCGGGCAACCCGGCGAGTATCGACCCGCAAGTGAATACGATCTGAGTGGCTTTCGAAGCACCGGCTCCCCTCTCGATGGTCATCCCAACCCCCGCGAGGGTTTCACCTTCTTTGATGCAGCTACTGGTTCACTCGGACAGGGCTTGTCGGTTGCTGCGGGTCTTGGTATTGCTGCTCGTGATGACGGTATTGATCAGAAGATCTACTGCATCATCGGTGATGGCGAAGCTCGTGAAGGTCAGGTGACTGAAGCACTCGATTTCATCGTTGAGCACAACATCCTGAATGTATTGCCGATCTTCAACTGCAATGGATACGGTCAATCTGCAACAGTCAGCATCCAGCAGTCACCCGACCGCCTTCGGGCCAAGCTCGAAGCAACGGGTTTCACAGTCTTGTCCATTGATGGACACGATCCTGCGGCCATTAAAGAGGCGGTTGAAGCCTTTACAAATGGTTCGGAGCAGCCGATGGCCATCGTTGCCAAGACGGTCAAGGGTTGGGGCGTTCCGTCTATCCAAGGTGAGGGTTGGCATGGCAAGCCCGTATCAGGAGAGGCCCTGGAGCAGGCTCTTGAAGAACTGGCTACCACGGGGTCTCAATTCACGGCACAGGGTTCACCTGATGACATGATGATCTATCCACCGACTGCAGTAAGAGCTGAAGTCGAAATGGGCCCGGTCATGAACATGGGTGAAGCCATGCGTTCATGGGACATGGGCAGCCTTCTGTCCTCACGAAGACTGGCAACCCGCAAAGCGTTCGGCTTGGCACTCCGAGCAATTGGTCATGCTGATCCCAGCGCCTACGCCTTGGATGCAGACGTCAAGAACTCTACGTTTACTCAGACATTTGGCGATGATCCTGAATTAGCCAACCGCCACGTTGAGTGTCGGATTGCTGAGCAGAACATGGTCGGGGTTGCCAAGGGTCTGGCTGCTGCTGGTAAGCGGCCCATGTGTGCCACCTTTGGCAAGTTCGTCACTCGAGCCTATGACCAGATCGAGATGGCCATGAATACGGGTGCCAACGTGAAGATCATTGGTTCCCATACAGGTGTGTCATTGGCAGCAGACGGTCCAAGCCAGATGGCCTTGCCTGATGTGGCCTGGTTCCGAAGCCTGTCCACGACAACAAATCATGCTGGCAATCCCGGCTGTTACGTCCTTCAGCCTGCCGATGCCTGGGCAGCATACGGGTTGACTGTTGCAATGGCTGAGTACAACGGGCTCTGTTACATGCGAACACACCGTCCTGATGTCGAGTTCATCTATGACGGAGGGACCACATTCGAACTGGGCGGCATGGAAGTTCTTACTGAAGGTCGCGATCTCCTGATCGTCTCGGCGGGTTACATGGTGCATGAATGCAACAAAGCCCTTGATAGCATGGACAAGATGGGCATTGATGCCTCTCTTCTTGACATGTATTCACTTCCCTTTGATGAGGATCGATTCCTCGATCTGGCCAACCAGAACGGCGGCAATGTGCTCGTAGTTGAGGACAACTACGGCGGAGGCCTCTTCTCAGCAGTCTCCGAGGCGTGTGTCAAGGCTGGAGACGCCTTTACGGTTGAGCCCATGGCAGTCACCCGGATTCCCAAGTCAGCCCGTAATGAAACTGAGATTCTCGAGCAATGCGGCCTTACCCATCAGTCGATCACAGAGGCTGCCGCAGCCATGGTCGGCTTGGCGAAGGTCGGCTGATTGACGCGATCTGGGCGCGTATCATGTCCCATGTATAGATTTCGACCCGTACAGGGCGATCCGTGACCATGAATGACATGCTACGAATCCGATATCTGCTACTTGCTCTGACGATTACGGCAATCGTTGGATGTCACGGTAAACGTGAAGGCGTCCATCGGTCAGAAGATGCTGTGCAGTCCGAGCAGGCGATGTTGGAGCAGGCGAGTACCAAGGCCACCGACGGCGAATACAACGATGCCTTGGCGATCTTCCACCAGATCCTGGAAGAGAACCCGACCTCTGGCGATGCCTATCTGGGTATTGGTGATGTGTATCTCGAGCAAGCGGATTATGTCCGTGCCGAACCAGCTCTTGCGCGTGCTGCGAAGTTGGAGCCCCGCAGCTATGACGCACAGTTCAGCCACGGGCTCGCACTGCAGATGCTGGATCGTTTTCTGGAAGCAGTCCAGGCGTATCACCGTGCGTTGACAATTGATCCTGAAAGTGTGGAGGCCAACAGGAATCTGGCATCGGCCTACCTGAGACTTCAGGAGCCTCGTAATGCCTTGCCCTTTGCCAAACGTGCAGTGACCCTGGATCCCAGCGATGGAACGGCGTGGGTCAGCCTTGGCGCTGCCTGGGAAGGCATGGAGGATTGGACGCAGGCTGCAGATGCCTACATTGCAGCGTCAGAGCGGATGGAGCCGACACGGGAACTCATGGGCAACCTGCTCCGGATGCTCGCCAAACTCAAGCGTTATCGCGAAGTGGTTTCCACAGCAGAGACCATTCAACGCTTCGGTCCTGATGCCGATGCATGGGAAAGATCGGGCTGGGCTTCATTTCGGCTTGGTGAGTATGAGGTTTCACTGAAGTCATACCGTTCTGCGGTAGAGGTGAACCCGGAGATGTGGCAGGCGTGGAATGGCATCGGTGTCAACCGGCTGAATGCATTTCTACTGAGCAATCGTGAAGACAGAGAAGCTTTCATCGAAGCTGGCAATGCCTTTCGACAATCCCTTCGTGCCAATGGTGATCAACCCAAGGTGATCAACCTGGTGCTCAAGTACCAGCTCTAGGCCCATGACGGCCTGGGCCGTGTTTCACTCGGAGAAGCAAGATGCCGGATGCCAAACTCCTGGAGACCTTCGAGTCTCCAACGAAAGAACCTTTCCTCATCGAGCACATCAACGAGGAATTCACATCAGTCTGCCCGATCACGGGCCACCCCGATTTTGGACGTATTACTCTTCGCTATGAACCTGATGCACTGTGTATCGAGCTCAAGAGCCTGAAGCTGTACTACCAATCGTTCCGGAACGAAGGGGCCTTCTATGAAGCCGTGACGAATCAGATCCGTGACGATCTTCGTGACTGCATGGCGCCGCGATGGTTGGAAGTTGTCAGTGAATGGAAAGGCCGTGGCGGAATACGAAGCTGTATCACCGCAACCGCAGGCGAGGAATTGTGAAAATCCTCTTTGCGACATCGAACCCTCATAAGGTTGAAGAGGTCGCGGCCATTCTGTCGCCGCATGGAATCACCGTTCAATCTCTTTCAGATCTTGATGTGGTGCCTCCGGAACCTGTCGAGGATTCCGATACGTTCGAGGGAAATGCCCGCTTGAAGGCAGTCGGTTATGCCGCAGCGACCGGAATGCGTTGCCTGGCAGATGATTCAGGGCTGGAAGTTGACGCACTGGACGGTGATCCAGGAGTTCACTCAGCCAGGTTTGCTGGAGCCAAGGGAGATCGTTCGGCTCGTGATGCTGCCAACAACGCCAAGTTGATGGGATTGATCAACGATGTTCCGGAGAACAATCGGACAGCCAGGTTTGTCTGCGCAATGTGCTTGTCGGATCCATGTGGAACCATCGTCGCTGAAACCAGGGGCACATTCGAAGGTGTGATTACGACAGAGCCTCGCGGAAAGAACGGTTTCGGGTACGACCCCTTGCTCTATCTTCCAGACCGGGATTGCACGAGTGCCGAGCTTTCTTCCGAGGAAAAGAACGCAAGATCGCATCGTGGAGCCGCGGTGCGATCAATAGCTGCCAAACTGTTCTGATCCAGTTGTTTTCAATCGTGCGTTGCGCACGGCTTGCCATGCCGCATGGTGACGATCACGACTTCGGCCGGGCAATTCATTCGAAGTGGAAACCATGCGCCGACGCCAACGGTTACGAAGAGTCGGCAGTCGCCGATTTCATAAAGGCCGGCACTGCGACGATGGGCAAAGGCCATGTTGGCATCGGGCTTGTTGCGGCGAGCAATCTGACCACCATGCGTGTGACCTGAAAGAGTCAGTGGTATTCCCATCTCCGCAGCGTGATCGAAACCCTTGGGATTGTGGCACAAGAGCAGATGCGGACTGCCTTTGGCAAGCATTCCGTTGATCTTCTCCCGGCACTGCTTGGGCGTTCTCGCCCAATCCACCCCGCCAATACAAATGTCATAGCCATTGCGGCTTACAGTTCTGGTTTCATTTCGCAGTACATGGATGCCTGCTTCAGCAGCGACACGGGCAACGGCTTCGCCATCATCGAGCTCGTCATGATTTCCCAGGACGAAGAAGTTGCCCAGAGGGGGATTGAGTTCCACAAAGGCTTGAGCCAGCGGTTCGACTCCCATCCATTCAAGGTCAACAAGATCACCAGTGTTGCAGATGATTTCCGGAGATTCGGAGCCGAGTGCCTCGACAGCCATCAGAGCCTTCTCGAGGGTCATGAGGTCGCCGAAATGAAAGTCACTGACATGGCCGATGCGAATGCCGTCCAGTTCCTTTGGCCAGGCAGGTGTCGAGATCTCGACGTGACGCTTGACAGGTTTCTGGGACTCATGCTTTCGGCTGAGCCAACCGCCCGTGATCCGATCTGCTCCGAGGGTAAAGACGGTGTGACGAATCTTGGCCTTGCGAAACTTCACGCTTCGCTTCGGCTTGGATGGCTTGTCGGGATCGCCTGATCGCTTGTCGCCCATGAAGCCGATCCTTGATCACATCCGCCAGGCTCAGAAGCGGACGGTTGCGCCTATGAAGAGTCCCTGGAAGTTCGGATTGAGCTTCCAATCACCATCTTCCAGAGTGTATTTCTCATACCGATAGCCGACGGAGGCTGCGATGTTGTGCGTGAAGAAGAATTGAACACCACCACCCGCCTGCCACATCATGCCACCATTGGCCGGCGTTCCGCCGACACCGATCAAGGCGTGCACTCTGATGGAATCCATCCAGGAGATGAAACGGCTCATGTCGAACTCGAAATCCAGATTGGCACCGCCCCAGACAGACCACCAGGAGTGACCGTTGGAAACGTTCTGGGAGAAGGTGGACAGTGATTGGTCAATGTCGAGCCATGAAATACCAACGTTGGGACCAATGCCCAACCTCAGCGGATTTTCCTTGGTCAACGTGTCCTCACCCAATGGGTTCCAGGCACGCCATCGAACTTCAGTAGCAACGTAGGCCATGTCGAACGTGGAACGGAAGTCAAGACCCGGAACCAGGAGCACGGACCCCCACTGGGAGAATTCTTCGGCGGTCGTAGAGCCGGAGGTATTGAAGGTGGAGCCAGCGATGCGAACAGACCAATCCCCGCGTGCGACGATTGCTTCTCCGCGAAAAGCAGGCACCAGATCGCTCAAGCCCAATTGAGTATCGAATCGGAGTTCAGGCGCATTGTCCGGACCATTCGAAGCGTCGCCACGAATACGAAGGAGCCAGACACCGGGGGTGACCTCGAAGGTCAACTCCGGAGTGGTCTCCGGCAGTACAGCCTGTTGGCTGCTGTCCGACTTTGAATCGACGTTGGAATCGGAATCTGTATTGGCTGCGGTTGCCGATGCCTGTGCTGGCAGGATCGCGGCAATCCATAACAATGACTGGATCATGAGTGGTTCTTTGTGCCTCGCCTGTGTGGTCGGTTGTTGAGAGTGACTTCTCCATGACCTGCGGTGATCTCTCCGATGATCGAAGCGCGCTCTCCAAGCTTCTGGACTTGTCGGAGGACGGAATCGGCGAATGCCGGGCGAACAGCCAGGACAAATCCGATGCCCATGTTGAAGACCCGGTACATCTCCTCGGTCTCAATAGCACCATGATGCTGCAGAAACTCGAAGATCGGAGGCACCTTCCAACTGCTGGTGTCAATGATGGCATCAACATCATCCGGGAGCATTCTTGAGAGGTTCCCCGGGAGACCGCCGCCGGTGATATGAGCCATGGTTGAGACAACCTTCTTGACCCGGTAATGGCTGAGCACATTCACGATGGTCGGACTATAGATACGTGTGGGTTCAAGGAGAATCTCACCAAGGCTGCGATTGTCATGGCCCTGGAATGTTTCATAGCATCGACCGAGATCAAGGGATGCATGATCAATGATTCGTCGCACCAGTGAGTAGCCATTGCTGTGTACGCCACTGCTTGCAAGTCCAATCAGAACATCTTCTGGTTGCACCCGAAGTGGATCAGTCGCTCTGGCAAGCTCTACGACACCGACCGCAAATCCGGCAATGTCAAAGTCACCTTCTGCGTAGATGTCAGGCATCTCGGCGCATTCGCCACCAATCAGTGCACAGCCTGCTATTTCACATCCACGGGCAACGCCTGCGACGATTCGTGATGTTGTTTCAGGATCCTGTTTATGCAGACCCAGGTAGTCCAGGAAAAAGAGTGGCTCGGCTCCCTGTACGATCAGGTCATTGACATTCATGGCAACACAGTCGATGCCAAGCGTGTCATAGGCCTGAAGTTCTGCCGCCAACTTGACTTTCGTACCAACCCCGTCAGTGCATGCTGCAAGGACCGGGTCACGGTAGTTGCGCTGGAACAGCTTCTCATTGAAGTCGAGCCGAAAGAGGCCTGCAAATCCACCCATGGGTCCCATGACACGTGGGCCATGGGTGCGTTTCAATGCGGCCTGCATCATGGCGACAGCTCGATCTCCGGCGTCAATATCTACGCCCGATTCCGCATAGGTGAGTCCGGAGGAGGTTGGTTGCTGCGATGCCATCGAGTCAGTGTATCGCTGCCGAGGCCGCGTGAGGGGCCTCTGAGGCCTCCACTATTGCTCTCTCTTCGATTCCTGCCCCAAGTATGCGGGGATTCCCTTGCCCAAGGGCCAAATCCGAGAGATCCTGAGATTTGCGGTGAGATGGATCGGGGACCAGACGCAATGGGGATGAGAACCCTTGTGTCTGCCTTGAAAGGCAGCGAGAAGGAGCAGAATCCATGCCACGGTTGATATGTACCGATGGGATACCGGATCGTCCGAGCCTCACTCGTACCCTGTTGGGCGGAGGGTGGCCTCTTTGCCTCTTGCTGCTTCTGCCAGGGTTTCTGTTATCCGCTCCAGCCATTGGCCAGACTCTGCCGGGCGAGTGTCCGAGTGCGCCTGATGTCACGGAAGGCGAGGCTTGCGGTACGCAGGTCAATTTGGGTTGCGATCTGGCCGTTCCTGTATTTACAGATGCGGAATGTGGCGACTTGGTCTGCGCAACGACCTGGGCTGACAACGGCAATCGCGATATCGACTGGTATCGCCTGGAAGTCCAGGATTCCAACAACAGTGGCAGTGACAAGTACATGCTGGAGTTTCGCTCCAGTGTGCCGCTCCTTGCCCAGGTCAAACTGGATTGCTTTGATCCTGCAGTGGAGATTCAGGACTGTGAGTTGGATCTGAATACTGGCGAGTGGGTCATGGAAATGACGCTCTGCGCGCCGAAGCTCAGCGAACTGCTTGTGCGAGTGGGGCCTGGCTTCCAGGGCTCCGGTCCGATCTTTGATGGCTACCCATGTGTTGGTGGCGGATCACCTTATTACTTCACCGTGACATGCGCTGATGACTGCAATGAAGAACTTTGTCCAGAGTGTGTCCGGGCACCGGAAGGCATGGTTGCCTGGTGGAGGATGGATGAATCCCCTGCTGCGACAACGTCCGTGGACATCGTCGGCAATCACAATATGACACACAATGGTGGCGTCACTTCCGGGATCAACGGAGAAGTTGATCTGGGAATCGAGTTGGATGGCATCAATGCGCACCTGCGGACACCAGACTCGGCGCCCTTGAACTTCGAGGCGGATGACGACTTCACGCTCATGGGCTGGATCAAGGCTGATGGTGATTCAGTTGGCACCCGTATTCTGTACAGCAAGATCAACTTGGCGAGCGTCGGTTGGAGTCTGGCATTGAACAATGACAACCGTCTCATGATGCTTCTCCGTGATGATGTGGGTGGCTCGGCGCTGAGACTTTCAACAGATATGGTTCCAGCAGATCGCTGGGTTCATGTCGCTGCCACCATTGATCGTGACAACGCCTCTGGCATCAAGTTCTACGTGAATGGTGACCTTGCAGGAACAGGCGACCCTACAGCTGCTCAGGGCAATATGGCTAACAGCGCCCCTCTTTATCTCGGGGCCACCGAAGAACCCGGCGGCGTGACACGCTTCTTTGAGGGCGGTTTGGATGACATGATCATCGTCGACTACCCCATGCCGGATTCCTATATCAAGCAGATTGCCGAGGCGGGCTGCGGAGGCCTGTGCAGGCAGCGGTTCCACGTGACTCGTTTCACGCCATTCTGCGATGGTGATAACACGACAGTTGCAGCCGTCACGATTTTCAACGATCTGCCTGAGGACGCCACTTTCGAACTCTTCTTCGATGGTGTTCCAGCGAACGGAGTTGATTGCAACATCAATGGCCCGGTGACCTTCACTGCTGACACATCCAATCCAATTCAGGTGCCGGCATTGGGTCAGAGAGAAGTCAAGGTGACCATAACCAGGCCACAAGGTATGGATGAGGATGCTGAAACGGCTTGCTGGCGTGGCAAACTCGTAGAGGCTGGTCGCGTCGATCCTGTGCAGGTCCGTCGTGGCTATGTCATCCAGAGTGATGCCATCTGTGTCGAACCAGTTGGCATACCCATGGGCGTGCAGCCCATCCCTATCGGGGATATCACACCCTTCGATTTCATCATCCATAACCGAACAGCTGCGCAATACCAGTTGATCTGGAAGATCCGGGCACTGGATTCGGTTTCTGGCAACCCCAATGAACTGCTGCGTCTTAATGCTGAAGAACCCGGCGACCCGGTACTTGGCATGACCAATATCCTGGGCAATGATTCAGAACAAGTGAGTGTAGATGTTGAATGGATGTTTACCCGCGATACGACTTCGGATTCCACAAAGGGCAAGATCACGGACATCGTGATGTATGAGGATCCGGGCAAGATTGAACCGGATCAGGGCCTTGGCTCCAAGGGTGGCGAGGCCACCGAGCGTTCCGCGGAAGTGCCATGTAGCTCATCGGACCTGGATTGTGATGGTGATGTTGATGTTGATGACCTCCTGACATTGCTTTCCAATTACGGCGAATGTGCTGATCCGGAGAACTGCCCCGGGGACACCGATGCAGATGGCGATGTTGATGTCGATGACCTGCTGGCCTTGCTGTCGGAATACAACGCCTAGCTCACCAGGAGCACCTGACAGCGTTCCCACCGGCTCGATCTGGCGACAGATCACTGCCGCCTGCTAGACTTGTCGTTCGGCCTCGATGAGGCCCCGTCTGGTCCAGCAGGGAGAGAACCATGTCTATCCTCGTGGATGGCTCGACCAAGGTCATTTGCCAAGGCATCACCGGCACATCTGGTGCTTTTCATACCAAGGGCTGTCTTGATTACGGCACCAAGATGGTCGGAGGCACCACGCCAGGCAAGGGTGGTACCAAGGACGCTAATGGTCTACCGATCTTCGATACCGTTCAGCAGGCAGTTGATGCGACGGGTGCTACGGCGACGATGATCTTCGTCCCGCCGCCGTTTGCAGCTGATGCCATTCTGGAAGCAGCGCACGCTGGCCTGGGCGTGGTGTGCTGCATCACAGAGGGCATTCCTGTTCAGGACATGGTTCGTACCAAGCAGATCCTTCGTGAATTCCCGGATTGCTGCCTGATCGGCCCCAACTGTCCGGGTGTCATCACACCTGGCGTGAAGGTTGATGGCGAAGGATCCAATGCCACATTCCGCGATGGCTGCAAGATCGGAATCATGCCCGGCTACATTCAGCAGGCGCCCAGCGATGCACCATCTGGCAAGGCTGTCGGCATCATCAGCCGCAGTGGAACACTGACTTATGAGGCTGTCTGGCAGACATCCGCAATGGGACTTGGCCAGACGACGTGTGTCGGTATTGGCGGTGATCCAATTCGAGGAATGGGATTCATTGATCTGCTCGAGCGATTTGAAGCGGATTCTGCAACCGATGGTGTTGTCATGATCGGCGAGATTGGTGGCACTGACGAAGCAGAAGCAGGCGAGTGGATCAAGGCGAACATGAACAAGCCCGTGACCGCTTTCATTGCTGGTCGTACGGCACCAAAGGGCAAGCGAATGGGTCATGCTGGTGCGATCATCGGCGGAAGTGATGACACCGCTCAGGCCAAGATGGATGCCCTTGCATCCTGTGGAGTGACTGTTTGCGAATCCCCAGCGGATCTCGGAACACGCATGGCTGAGGCACTCGGCCTTGATGTGACACATGGGGTGACCTCTTGAATATGAAATGGGCAGGATCGTGCCTGGCTTGTACGGCTGTTCTCAGCCTTGCCGGCTGCGTCACATCCGTGCCGGGATATGACGGACCTGCTGTTGCAGTTGCTGTGGAAGACAATTCCGCAACAATTGAATTCACGTTTCCTTCCAGCGGTTGGGAAGCAACGATCAACCGTTCAAGCGTTGAGAACAACGTGGCACTGGTCTGGATAACAGCTAAACGTGGCGCCTTTGGCGGTCAGGCAGTCACCAGGAAGCGAATTGAATTCAATTCTCCAGGAAAGACATTCACCTGCTGTGAAGTCTTCGTCAAGGCATCCGGCAGTTCACATGCCGATGACCACGTTCCAGCGGCCCAGGGCTGCGAATAGTTCAACTCACGGTGAGAGGACTGCGGCCGTCATCACGAATGGGATGGTGGCTTCCGATTCCGATTGTGAGAACTCATCGCGCACCCGGACCTTCAACTGGTATTTTCCGACTGACAGGTTGGTCGGTATGGTCACCTTCTGTGCAGTGAAGTAATCATTGCGACGGCTTCCTGCATGATCAGTGGCCGTCTGCCACTGTTCACGCCAGACCGGAATGCCATCACGGTCCGAATAGATGACCAGTTGCTGGCTTGTTGAAGTTTCCCAGCGGCCTCCCCCATCGAGCCGGCTCTCGAATCCCTGCAGTTCAAGGTAGAGAATGATTTCCTGACCGGTATGGGCAATGAAGTTGTATTGCGCCTGCTCGTTGCGCAAGCTCCATTCATCCACATCGCCGAAGCCTCCCACCCGGGTGACCAGAGACGTTTCTGACAAACCGAAATCCGATGAACGGCGAAGTGAGGCCTGGAGTCCGCGAAGGGATTCCATCATCGTGTCCAGCACGGCTTCCTGGTCATCCAGACCGGCCTCCATGGCGAGGAACCATTCCTGCATCGCGTTCAGCACGACCCGCTCGTCCTCCGTCAGAGGTCCGAGGGTTTCTGTATTCAAAGCACGTTCCGAATCAAGCATTGCGAGGGCTGCCAGTACCGTCAGATCCCGCATGGGCGTTGTGCCATCATGGCTGCGGTCATGAAGTGCATGAGCCAGGGCATTGGTGAGTTGGGTGATATCCGTGGATGGCGCTGAGACTTCATCCGTTCCAATGAGTGTTGTCCCAGGTGAACTGACTGGGGCTGAGGCCTCCGCCGGATTTGTTGGCCCTGATTGGGCTGCCAGAGGATCCGTCCATGTAACGACGGTCGTTTCCTGCAGATCATTCGGGGCAACCATGCCCCCGCCTGCATTGGTACCGATTGCCATGCTGTCCAGGAGATCCTGACGGGCTCGGGTGGCAATGGCTTCAGCAGCGGTTGGCGTGGGAGAGGTGTCCGCCATGGGAGATGGCTCTGCCCTACCCATGGGTGCTTCCATGGTGCGGGACATGCCCTGCTGAGGTCCCTTGGAACTACGGCAGGCAATGGGAGGCGCCAGCAGTGACGCGGACAAAAGCAGCAATAGCTTCCTTGAAACGGGCATGTGTCCTCCTGACACGCGTAGGGCCATCCATGGCCTTGATCGCCGTGATGACCACTGAGACATGTTCAGCGGGGGCACAGCTCTCGGACTCTATCGGCAAGGATGACCGTCAGACCTTCAAGAGCGTGCTTTGGAGTCCCAATTCCACGTCGGAGATCAGCCTGGATCTTCATGACCTGCTGAAGTCGGGTGGCTGCTTCAGCTGGCTCCATTTTCTGGGCGATACGCATCACTCGGTCAGCCGTCCGACGTTCACCCTTGCGGTCAAAGATCCCGGCGGCTCGCTGGGCCTGTCCTGGCGAAATCCCTTGTTTCATCATCGCTGAGGCCGCATGAAGGCTTCGCAGCAATTCAGTGATGGCCCAGAAAGCTGGAACGTCCTGTCGATCCCGTGAGAGGTCGAAGATCTCACGAATGGTTTGCAGGCTTCCCTCCGGCCCATCCAGGACGACGGCCGTCTTGATCGCCCAGCCTTCTTCCTCCCGCGATGCACCTACGGCTTCACGGACTTCTCGAATCGTGATCTTGGAACCAGCTTTCGTAAGAGTTGCCAGCTTGGCCAATTCTCCATCCAGGCGACCAAGATCCATGCCTACCCGGCTGACCAGCAGTTGTGCCGCCTCCGCATCAATCTCGACTTCATGGGCCTTGGGGCAACGCTTGAGACACCAACCAGCGGCTTTATTTTCGTCTTCAACGCCCAGGCGGAACACATGCATGTGCTTGTCGAGATTGCCGCCGCGCCAGGTTTCGGACCGAAGCAGCAGCGTGGCACCCTCGCTGGGATTCTGTGAATACCGTTCCATCAGCTGGCGTGAACGGCTGGCTCCCTTTGACTTCTTCCCGCTTTCCTCATCGCCCTTGCTCACAAGGAAACGGTCTGCCTTGTCCAGGATCACGAGCTTGTGATTGTGCAGGAGCCCGACCGCCTGAAGTTCCTCAAGTACGTCACCAGCGGAATCCGTGTCCCCATCGAACTCGAATCGATCGATTTCTCCATGTATCGACTCGAGCACTCTGGCCACCTCCGCGGTGTTGTGGCTTCGGAGGTAGGAGTCACGGCAGACCATCACCACACACTTCTCGGTGCCATCGAATGAGAAGGTATCGAAGGCTGTTTTCTTCGAACTGGAGGTATTCCAAGATTGGCGAGGAGGTGCCATAGCTGCAGGGTACCTGCGTGGGCCACGCTGGGGGAGATGTGGATCGGTGGTTACCATGATGACATGCTGGCTCTCGAGGTCATTCGAGGTGTCGATCAGGGGCGTACCTATCCGTTGCCCGATGGTGAGCCACAACTTCTTGGCAGATCATCCGAGGCATTGCCATTGACCGATCGGTCGGTGAGTCGGCGGCACGCGGAACTGACTCCGGATGGAGAGTCATGGTGGCTTGATGATCTTCAATCTGCCAATGGCACATGGCTCAACGGCCGCCGAGTGGAACAACGTATTGCCCTTCGTGTCGGTGATGAGATCACGTGTGGCGAAACCGTCCTGCGCATGGTGGAGGCTGCTCGCCTGATCGGCGGCCCGGCTGCAATGGCTGATGCACCTGTCGATGTTCCGAGCGGCGGAACCGTGGCGATGTCTGAACAACAGGAACTGCCGGCAACCCTCGAAGCAGCGCAGGCAAGGCTTCGCATGCTCGAATCTCTTTCATCATTAGTGGTTTCAGCAGGATCGGCATCGGAACTGCTTGAACATGTCGTCGACATGATCATGAAGGAATTCTCGGCGGAGACTGTTTTCGTTCTGCTCTCCAGCAAGGGCGAAGAAGGGATGCCGCCGTTTGTGAAACGCGGCAAGCATGAAGCCTGGAGTGAGTCAATCGTTCAGCGAGTCAGGAATCAACGCCGACCGTTGCTGGTCATTGACGCTGCGGTCGATCCGCGGTTCAAGAATGACGAGTCGATCAGCAAGCATGGCCATCGTTCTCTGATGGCGACCCCCCTGCAAATGGGCGACTCCATATTTGGCTTGATTCTCATTGAACAACGAGAGGCGCCAGCGGCCTGGACGGAATCCGACATCCGTCTGCTCAGCGCCGTTTCCAAACAGGTCTCACTGGCCATCGTGAATGCAGATGCAGCCGCCAACAAGTTGCAAAGAGCGCGACTCATCAGCATGGGCGAAACTGTGGCGACGATCTCCCATGCGGTCAAGAACATCATGCAGGGGCTGCGGGGCGGCGCCGGCGCCATTGAACTGGCGCTCTCCAGAGGAGATCTTGAGATGGCCGGAGAGGCCTGGCCCATCCTGTCACGGAACCTGGACAGAATTCATGACCTGACCTTCAACATGCTGGCGTGGTCCAGATCCGCTTCTCTGGAAACGGAGCGGGTTCAGGTCGGCCCCATCATTCAGGAGGCCATCGACCTGCTGGCAGTTCAATGCAGGCACCGGAAGGTGACGATTCATCTGGAAGGTGATCAGGATCTCCCGCCGGTTCCAGTCGATGCATCCGCGTTTCACCAGGCGATCTTGAACCTGTTGACCAATGCCATTGAGGCCGTTTCGGCAAAGACGGGTCGAATAGTGGTTCGGCTCCAGGTCGACGACTCGTGTGATTGGGTGATCATCGGTGTTGAAGACAACGGGGACGGTATCGAGCCAAACCGTCAGGCAGAGGTTTTCCAGCCATTCGCCTCCAGCAAGGGCCAGCGTGGGACAGGGCTAGGACTTGCCGTGACACGCAAGATCGCTGAAGAGCATGCCGGATCTCTGGAACTGGATGAGGCTTTTACAGCCGGTGCACGCTTCCTGCTTCGACTGCCACTGGCTCGGGATGGGGATCCTGGGGATACGGATACGCCTCGAATGCCCGCTTCCAACAGCCCATCGGCCGCTGAGTTCGATGACTGACGAATGGTGCCCGATCGACTGTACGCATTCTTCGCCACCGTCCTATCATGCCATTCTTCCAAGGAGGCAGCCGCCCTTCCAGGAGCGGAGCGATGACCATGATGGATTTTTCCACACCCCACGTGCTTGACCCCCGGGCGTCCCTCGGGAACCCGAATGTTCTTCCGATCTCACCTCAGGGCAATCGGGCTGCAACGCCGACCATGCAACGAACGCGTGAGATGACCCTGGATGAACTGCTTCTTGAGAATCGGATCATCTTCCTGATCGGAGACATCAATTACTCGACAGCATCTCGTGTGATGATGCAGATGCTTTACCTGGAAGATCAGAAGCGCAGCCAGACGATCAACTTCTACATCAATTCACATGGTGGAGCCGTTGATGACACATTGGCGATCTATGACACCATGCGTTTCATCTCCAGCGATGTGGCGACGTACTGCATTGGTCGCGCCTACTCTGGTGCAGCACTTCTGCTTGCGTCAGGGACAGCAGGTCAAAGGCACATCCTCCCGCATGCAAAGGTCATGATTCACCAGCCTTATGGCGGTGTCACTGGCCAGGCAAGCGATGTGAAGATCCAGGCGGATGAAATCGTCAAGTCCAAAGCTGCCTTGAACACAATCCTCTCTGAACACACCGGCCAGCCATTCGACAAGGTTGCCGCTGACAGTGAGCGTGACAAGTTCTTTTCCGCGAATGAGGCCAAGGATTATGGTCTCGTCGACGTCGTCTGTGAATTTCCTGAAGATTCCAAGTAGTAGTTCTGACTACCACACACCCTTTTTTCCGAGAACGGCAACGGCATGTCCCACCTAGTTCCCATGGTCATCGAGAAGGAAGGTCGCGGCGAGCGAGCCTATGACATCTTTTCAAGGCTGCTTCGCGATCGAATCGTGTTTGTTTCAGGTCCGGTCACCGACGAGATGGCAAATCTTGTCGTGGCGCAGCTCCTGTTCCTGGCAAACGAGGACGGTGATTCGGAAATTTCACTGTACGTGAACTCTCCGGGGGGATCCGTGACTGCTGGTCTGGGCATCATCGACACGATGAACTTCGTTCAGTGCGATGTCGCCACCTACATCATCGGCCAGGCGGCATCGATGGGATCCCTGATCGGTTGCTCGGGCGCGAAGGGCAAGCGTTGCAGTTTGCCGAATGCCAAGAACCTCATGCACCAGCCACTGCTGGGCGGTGTTCTTGAAGGGCAGGCGACGGATCTTGAGATCGAGGCTCGCGAGATGCTTCGCATCCGTGAAGTTCTTTACAAGATCTATTCCGATCAGACAGGTCGCTCTCCCGATCAGATCGGCGAGGACTGCGAACGCAACACATGGCTCGATGCCAACCAGATGGCAGAGTATGGGTTGATTGACCGCGTAATCCATGAACTGCCGGCTACCTCGGAATGAGTTGCTCCGGATCAGTCCGGTGTATCACAAGGCTTGCGCCCATATGGACACTCCTCGTGATCTGGGTTGGCCTGTCGGCCTGTACAGATCGCAGCCGGGCGGTCAATGCCGGACTGCGTGAACGTATCCATGATCTTGAGGAAGAGAATCGGTCCCGCGATCTGAAGATCAAGGAACTGGAGATTCAACTGGAATCGGCTCATGGCGAGCAAATCGAATCGGCCATATCTGGCCATCCCGCCATTCCAGTAGTCACCAATATCCAGATTGATGCGACCAGTGGCCGGCGTCAACAGCCAGATGAGTCGGGCAATCGGCCACTTGAGATCCATGTCAAGGCAGTCGACGGCCATAACCGTCCCATTCAACTGGCTGGATCCATGCGGGTTCAGGTCACGCTTATCACACAGGGCCAGCCCCCACGCGAGCTTTACAGCGGCGAACTTACCCCTCAGGAGGTTCGAGAGGCTTGGCGAGGTGGTGTCTTTGGGGGGCCGACCTGGATGATCAATGTTCCTGTCAAGGATGAGGATCTTCCAGACGGAACCCGAGCTCTGGATGTGGACATCTTCTACGACGATCTCCGAACCGGTCAGCAACTGGTCTGTGGAGACAAGGTGGACATACGCTGAGTTCGACTCTTCCCCAGCCCGGGGTACCATGAACTCATGCGAAAGCTGAAATTCCAAATTGCCATGGCTTCGTGCCTCTTGTCCCCTCTGGCCGGGTGTTACCGGCCGTTGTTTGATGACAAGCTCCCACGGAATCAGTTTTCACAACATGATCAAGCTCGTGATGGTGAAAAGCCAAGCGAGACAAAGGATGCATTCGGTAATCCACAGCCGGCTTTGCGACAGAGGCTGATGAATGATTGATTACGTCCAAATTCCGGTTAGATATCCGCGGATAATGCGGGAGGTCCGATAGCAAATCTGCTGGAAACTCCTTTCTAAGCGGGCTTTGCTCAAGTTACACGGGGGTGATTCTCCGATAGGAATTGTTGGTGCCTTACTTCACAAATCACTTGATTGATTCTCCCCTGGAATGGATGCCTGCCTGACGTGACCGAGCATGGACGCGACACTTCGAAGGCACCGATTTCCCGGCGTACCCAGATCGTCCTGGGCAGTTTCTTTGCAGCAATGACTGCTGTAATCCTGCTACTGGATCTGAGCACCCCTACTGAGGCTACCGGCTTCCCTCTGACCAACCTGGGTAATCTCCAGGAGCGACCAGCAGATGACCCACTCTTCCGGCTCGAGCAGCCTCTGGATCGGGATCGCTGGGATGGAATTGTCATCCATCACCTCGGCGAGCCATTTGGTACCGCGGAATCCATTCACCGACGCCACCTTGGCTGGGGGTATCAGGGACTTGGCTACCACTTCCTCCTGGGCAATGGCAATGGCCTTGCTGATGGCGAGGTACATGTCGGCTATCGCTGGAATCAACAGCTTCCAGGGGCACACGTCGTAGGCAACTCAGGCGCTCACCATAATGCCCACTCAATCGGTATCTGCCTGGTCGGTAATGGGCAGCGACGCCCCTTCAGCGACCGTCAGATCCGTCACTTGGTACGACTTGTCCAGAGGCTTCAGCAGGAATTGCGGATTCCAGCTGAGCGGGTTCAGCTCCATGCGGGCATTTCACCCGGCCAGACGAGTCCCGGTCGTTTTTTCCCGGTGGCTGATTTCCGGGAGCAACTGCTGGATATCAGGGACTGAACCTTCCAAATCTCTGCCATGGGGCGATCTATCTCGGGCCTCCTTTTCGGTCCCGTGCTGTTTGATGGGTATTTGAACGGTTTCTCACCCCTGCCAGAAGGCCAACTTTGGCCCTGATCAAACATCGACCTGACAATTGAGATTGAGCCAGTTGCCGAGGTGGGGTAATCTGAACTGCTTAGAATCGAATGAGGCGACCCCTTCCCGCCTTCCTTGTCAGGTCCGGTGGTCATTTCCAGGGTGTTGGAGCCTCGGTAATCTCGAACTACTTGATGATGATCCAATCGAATGGCTGTCCTTAGCTCATGACCAAGCTCAAGTCCATCAGCAGGTACAACATCCTTGCCCATCTTGGTGATGGCGCGCGGTCCAGTATCTATGCCGTACAGGACAGTAAGACCAAGCAGGTCTGGGCACTCAAGCATGTTCTGCGTGTGACCGAGAAGGATGACCGGTTCATCGAGCAGACCGAGGGCGAGTATGCCATCGGTTCAAAGCTGGATCACCCGGCCATACGCAAGACCGAGCGTCTGATTCGATCACGGAAGTTGCTCAAGACCACCTCGGTCTCTCTGATCATGGAACTCGTCGATGCGGCGACATTCGATCAGCGGATGCCTCGAGATTACGGCGAAATCGTCCATGTCTTCCACCAGATCGCTCAAGGCCTTGTTCATATGCATGGACGTGGCTTTGTCCATGCGGACATCAAGCCAACGAATGTGCTTGTGTTGGAAGATCTCAGTGTCAAGATCATTGATCTCGGGCAGGCGTGTGCCATTGGAACCGTCAAGTCCAGGATTCAGGGAACGCCGGGCTATATCGCTCCCGAGCAGGCCCGTCGTGGTGAGATCACACCCCAGACGGATATCTACAACCTGGGGGCACTGATGTACTGGGTGCTTGTAAGAGATGTGATGCCCACGGCATTGCCGCCATCGAATGGAGATGCAGCGGATGCCGCCAGTGTCCGTCAGGATCACGAAATCAAACTCCCGGTGCCTCCTCATGAGCAGAACCCACGGATACACCCGTTGCTGTCCCAACAGGTCATGGACTGCATTCAACTGGATCCTGCTGAAAGGCCTGAATCAATGGATATCGTTGCCAACCGACTTGAGATGATCAAGCAGGTACTCAATGATCCATCAGCGTTCCGCTCGGCACCCAACTAGGATGCTTGGGATGGAACTACGCTCGACAACTATTATCTCAGTACGACGTGACGGAGCAGTTGCCATGGCTGGTGACGGTCAGGTCACTCTGGGTGACACCATTGCCAAATCCAATGCAGTCAAGGTGAGGCGGATTGAAGGCCTTGGCGCAGAAGGTGGTGGTGTTCTGGCAGGGTTTGCTGGTGGAGCAGCTGATGGATTTGCTTTGCTGGAAAGGTTCCAGGCAACTCTTGAGGCGACGCCAACCAATCTCCTCAAAGCATCCATAGAACTTGCTCGGCAATGGCGAACGGATCGCGCTCTGCGACGGCTTGAAGCCCTCATGATCGTGGCAGATCGGTCCATGACCCTCATGCTCTCCGGGCAAGGTGATGTCATCGAGCCGCCGGATGGGGTCTGCACCATCGGTTCAGGGGGGACCCCTGCCCTCGCTGCAGCGAGGGCCTTGATGTCCAATACGCCCATGGATGCCACGTCCATCTGCAAGGCCTCACTTGAGATTGCTGCGGACATATGCATCTACACCAACACAACCATGGTCCTTGAGACGCTCTGAAGCCTCTGGCATTGCAGGTGGTGCGGCTCTGATGCCGATGCATTGAATATGCCTGCCTGGTTGAGCCAGCTAGTTCGTGGCGGACGCGGGATGCCTCCTCCACCCGAGGGGGCCGTTCTGAGAATTCTCAGGCAGGCCCTGAAGAGTGATATCCAATTGGTTCGATGGCGGGACGACGGTACTCCTGAAGCGGTCGAGACCACTTTGATCTCCGTGGATCGAACAGGCGTTGTGGTTGTCAGGCCCGATGCTGGTCACCGTGTTCGTCCAGGAGAGCCGCTGGAGATCGTCTTGCAGGGAGGCGGAGGACGCTTCCGTGGTCGTGTCAGATGCCTTGGTCATGGCGAGCGGCCAAGCGGCGGAAACCGGCCAATCCTGACTCTGCGGCTGAGCTTGCCCAGTCGTCTTGAAGGCGGTGAACGTCGTCGCAGCCATCGGGTGAGTGTCGGTTTCGACCTGGCCCCCACCGGCCGGCTGCGTGATCCAGAATCAGGCAAGGAATGGCTGGCAGACATCCTCAACATCAGCGTCGAGGGCCTGCAGTTGCGAAGCCGTGACGGCAACCCGGGAATTCTTCCTGGCGATGTCCTCTGGATTGACGCTGATCTTCCACAGCCAGTGGGACTGCTTGACCGACCCATCCGGGTGATGAACGTCCGGCGAGACGGCCGGAGCGATCGTTATCTGCTTGGAGTAGTTCTGATGGAGTCTGTCCCGGAATTGTCCGAATTTGTTCGAGGTGCGGAGATCAGACGAGCCACTCGGCTTCGTTCAGCCTGATGGACCAAGATGACCATGTCTGCCTTTGTTTCCATGTTTCATTGAGGAAGCTCCGTGCTTTCATCAAGCGAGAATCGCCCAAGGTGCCTTCGCAGATATCCGAGTGTCTTGGAGCCGGGACGGGATGCCAGTGGTGCGTCCCTTTCCTGGAGAAGCTGCATCGGCAAGCAGAAGCGGGCGAGGAGATGGATCTCGCCGTTTCACCAGAGTCCTATGCCAAGCGACGTGCGGCGTACAAGCAACGCAAGGAGTCAGATCAGCCTTCTGCTGACGACTCGAGGTAGTGAATCTCGCAGGTGGATCCTCTTGATGGCTCGCCATCCTTGAGTTCAAGGCGAAGCCGCTGGCTCTTGCCACCTTTCCACTGGACAGTGATCCACCACTCATCCCCATGGCATGCCCAATCCAGAAGGCACCCGGTTGCAACCCTGCTTACTTCACCTCTTCCATCCGAGAGCGGCCCTTCATAGACCAGGTATCGCCTTCGGTGATCCCCCAGAAAGGTGCCTGTGGTGCTGGAGCCCGTTTCAAGGTGTTCCAGGCGATCTTCCAGGCGGATCGTGACCAGAAGGGATCCCTCGCCGCGAGACAGCATCCAGTCGATGTGCCAGCCCCCTTCGGGTTCTTCATGTCGCAGTTGGACGGTTTGGGTTCCGGTCATGACGGTGGGGAACTCATAAGGTCTTGGATCCATGCTGCTCGGGCCAGGCGCTCATCGTATGATGACGTACATGAAGCGTTTCAACAGCATGATCGTCGGTCTGGGTGCAGTTAGCACCCTCGCCCTGAGCTTTTCGTTGGTGGGCTGCAGTGCCCGAGTTCCTGCCAGGTCCTTGGCACAGAGGGCTCATTTCAACTTCTGGGCACAGAACTGGCAGTTGGCACAGGTTGAATATGCCGAGCTGGTCGATCGATTCCCGGATAACTGGGAATACCAGTACAAGCTGGGCACATCTGCTCTGCATGACAACGATCTTGATACGGCCCGACAGTCGCTTTCGATCGCTGAGACGCTTCGCCCCCAGGATCGCGTCATCGCCTTGAACCTGGCAGAGACCATGTACCGCCAGGATGATCGCGACGCCTTGTTCAACTTCCTCGTTGACCGGGCTGAGTCGACCCAGAAATCAGATGATTGGCTGGTACTGGCACGGTACAGCCTGGACCTTGATGATCCTGACATGGCCCGCTTGGCCGTCCAGGAGGCTTTGGTTCTGGATGTCTCTGATTCCGCAGCCCCTTACATCGTCGCTGCTGAGTTATCTGAAAGACTTGGCGATATCGATGGTGCTTTGCAATCACTCAAGATTGCCTGGACCCTCGAGCCGGAGAACGCCCAGGTTCAGGCAATGATCCGTGGCCTCGGTGAGGTGCCTGGTCCGACCATGCTCGGCGCGGTTGAGATGGGCGGATGACTTCGGCTCCGCCGCCACCGCTTCTGCAGTGGATTGAACCCCTCAACGACCTGGCAAGGCTGCGGATTCTACGCGTACTGGATGCGCACGAATTGGGCGTAGGCGAGCTTGCAAGTGTGCTCCAACTGCCCCAGTCCACCGTATCTCGTCACCTCAAGCGGCTACTTGATGCCGGATGGATCATCAGGCGCAGCGTCGGCACGGCGGCCTTGTACCGGTTGGCAACGAGTTCACTCGATCAGGCAGCCAAGACGCTCTGGGAACTTGCCATCAAGGCCTTGGCGGACATGTCCGTATGTGACGAAGATGATCATCGAGCCCGTGAGGTCATTGCTCGGCGCCGGGTAGACACACGCCAGTTCTTTGGTGACCTTGGAAGTGAATGGACTGATCTGAGGGACAAGCTCTTTGGGGAATCACTCAATGTACGGCCACTGCTTGGTCTGTTGGATCCGAATTGGATCGTTGCAGACCTGGGTTGTGGAACGGGACAGACAGCAGCTGAACTGTCACGATGGGTCAAACGTGTGGAAGCAGTTGATCGCGAGGAAGCCATGCTGGAAGCCACACGCATACGCCTGGAAGGCCTGGGTAATGTCGGGGTCCACAGGGCGGATATCTGCAACCTGCCGTTTGAAGACAACAGTGTTGATGCCACCATCATGTCACTGGTTCTTCACCACCTCGAGTCGCCTACAGACGCCCTGAGGGAAGCCGGACGCATGACATCGGGCCCGATTCTGGTTCTGGACATGATGGGACACGACCGTACGTCCTACAGAGACACGATGGGTCATTTGCACCTGGGATTCCCAGAGGATGCCATCCAGGCGATTGCCAAGGAGGCGGGGCTCCACTTGCATGGCTACGTGCCTCTGCCACCGGATCCTTCAGCGTCAGGCCCCCCACTTTTCGCTGCCCGACTCATGCATTGAAACCAAGATGAGGCCCGGAAGGCAAATCAACTTTCAGGGCGTGTCCGGATCAAGCAGTGGTTCCAGTTCGATTGGCTGGTCCGCTACAGGCTCCTCGGGAGCGATCTCTTCCACATCAACTTCGATTTCAGCAGGATCGGCCTCCTGAAGTTCCACAGGAAGCTCGATTGAAGGCAGATCGACTTCGACTTCCGGCAACCAGATTCTGGTCAGCAGGTCGGTGAAGACAAGGTCCTGGTTGGCTCGGGACATGGCATTGAGACCGCGGCGGATCAAATCGGGTCGATCCAACTGGTGTCCTATGTAGGCCAACAGGAAACCGTAGTCATCAAGATCCTCGTCTCTGGCAATACGCTCATCGAGTTCCTTGATTGTGGTTTCCAGGTCAGACATTTTCGGAAGCAGCGACGGATCGTAGACAACGTCGATCATTTCCGGCTGGAAGCCGAGCAAGCTCTTGAGCGTCAAGGCTGAAGTCAGGTGAAGGCCAGCACCTATTTGGCTATGTGCCAGGCCAGCCGTAGCCAGTGGATGTCCTGGAGTGAAACGAAGCGCCCGTCCAAATCGCTTCTCTGCCCAGAAGTACTCGCCTTCCTTGAGCTTTGATTGGCCGGCCTTCATCAGTTCATCAAATCGACTCTGATCACCGGTTGCCAGTGAATCAACCCGCTGGCCATGCTTGAGAATGATGCCGACGTTGTCGTAGTTGAGCTCACGTGAATCGATGGGTTCGCCCGTTTCATCGATTTCGCCGGGGATCGCGTCATCTGGTTTCACGGGCATCGGCAGATCAGGACCAGGTTCCAGTTCCGATTCATCTTCGGGCTGGAGTTCCTCGATGGCGGCTTTTCGATCGAGCCGTGGTTGGATCTGGAACTGCGCAATATCACGTTGGACCCGGCGATAGTCCTGTTCAAATTGTCCTACGAGATCATCAGAATCAGTGGGATTGAGTTCTTTGTATCGCTTGGCCATACGGTCCATGACCGATTCGATTTGTGGTGACTCATGTCCAATCCTGTCCTTGTCCATTCGATTACTGATCCGGTCCTTCTCCATGAGATCCGGTTCGAAACGTGTCTCATAGGCGGCACCCAACTTGATCCTGTTGCCTCGATTCTGTAAATCATCTTCCTTGGCTCGCATCATGTCGTACTGGGTCATGCCCAGATCAAGAGGCGTTCCCCCAGGAAAAATAGCACCGAGTCCGCGCAGGTTGGACGCGGTATAGCGGATCATCTGTTGTCTGCTGGAGATTCCGGAGCCCACGACACGAGGTTCAGTATGCAGCTCACGATTGCTCATGTCATATCGCATCAGTTCGCCTCGTCGCGCATCCCGCAGGAACGGGCTGGGGCCACCAATGGTGTATTCCCATGGCTCTCGATAGCCACGAGGCGTGCTTTCTCCACGTGATTGCAGAACATTGCCCGGCTGACCGGCTGGGATGTAATCATTGCTTATTCGGTTGAGCTGGTCCAGAGCAGAAAGATCCGATCCAAATCCAACGCGTTTGCCTGCATGTTCAAAGTTGTTTCGAAAGAACGGGCTGTAAGCAGAACGCAGACTGTCTTGATTGCCGTCTCCCTGAAAGAAACGTGCCGAGACGCCGCCCCCGAGTCCACCGCTGTAGCCGCTTTGCATGGCTTCGCCTTGGAGCGTGCCGGCTCGCTGCCAGTACCAGGGATTGTTTCCCAGTCCACCACCAGATCGGGCGAAGGCACCTGGATCAGCCATTGCCTGAGCGGAGAAGTCAGCATTCGTGGCCAGCCCTGCTCGAAGGTTGGGCGCGACCAGCTGATTGCTCATCTCCCCGGGACGGGTGGTTCCTGTCGCCCCGTTCCGTGTTCCACGGGTGTTGAGATTGCCATCCAGGGAATGCCCGTCACCAAGGGCATTCTGGGCGTGCACTTGGACAGTTGGCATGAGCATGAGACTCAGGAGGAACACGAGGACGCGATTCATGCTGGAACTCCCTTGCGTTGTTTATCAACGCCTTTTTCCAAGTTCATGGTATCCCTCATCGGGTCCAAACGGCCTGCCTACTGAGCAGAATCACTGCTTTGAGCCAGTGTCGCCCGTTTTTGCCTGGGAACCCATGTGAGAACGGCTTGCTACCATCCCAGCCCGTGAGCCACTTAAAGCGATACATCACGACACCGATCTACTACGTCAATGACAGGCCTCATATTGGCCATGTGTATACGACCACTATTTGTGATGTCTGGGCGAGGTTCCAGCGGCTGGCTGGGCATGATGTCTTCTTCCTGACCGGTACGGATGAACATGGTCAGAAGGTCGAGCAATCTGCCGAAGCTCGAGGTGTTACCCCTCAGGCCCTGGCGGATGAGAACTCGGCCGAGTTCCGTCGCATCATGGGCATGTTTGATCTCACCAATGATGAATTCATTCGCACAACGGACCCGCGACATGAACAGCAGGTGCAGTCCCTGGTCAAGCGATTGATGGATTCAGGTGATGTCTATCTCGGAACCTTCGAGGGTTGGTATGACCCGGGCCAGGAGGAGTATTACACCGAGACAAAGGCGCGCGAGGTCGAGTTCAAGTCTCCCATTTCGGGCAAGCCTCTTGAACGGGCGACGGAAGAGAATTACTACTTCAAGCTGAGCGCCTATCAGGACCGGCTTGAGAAGATGTTCAAGGATCACCCCGGGATTGTCCGTCCGGACGCCAGACGCAATGAAGTTCTTGGTCGTTTGCGAGAAGGTCTTCTGGACGTTCCCATCAGCCGGACAAACTTCGCCTGGGGAATTGGCGTGCCAGGTGCGCCTGAGCATGTGATCTATGTCTGGATCGATGCGCTCTTCAATTACATCACGGCCTTGGGTTTGGCAGATTCCGATTCGGAGTGGTACAGCGATCGTTCCGAGTACTGGCCGGCGGGCATGCAGGTGATCGGCAAGGAAATCCTGTGGTTCCACGCGGTGATCTGGCCCGCCCTGCTGATGGCACTGGGTCTACCTCTTCCGGAGTGCATTTACGCACACTCATTCTGGATCAGTGAAGGACAGAAGATGTCCAAGTCACTGGGGAACTTCATTGATCTCGAGCAGTTGCAGGATTACATGGAGACCTACGGAAGTGATGCATTGCGTTACTTCCTGGCGACCCAGGGTCCTCTTGGAGCGACGGATTCCGACTTCTCACGAAGCCAGTTTCATGAGACCTACACGACGGATCTGGTCAACACGTTGGGCAATTGTGCCAGTCGTACTTCGGCAATGATCGGCAAGTACTGTGAAGGGGCCTGTCCAGAGGACACCGGTGAATGTGCCGGTGGCGGCGTTGAATGGTCTGATTTCACCGCGGCGCAGGTCGAGGCATCAATTGCGGCCATGGAAAAATTCGACTTGTCCGGTTCGATTGCTGCTGCGATGTCAATCGTTCGACAGGTTGATGCTTTCATCAATGACACGGCACCATTCAAGCTGGCAAAGGATCCGGATTCTGCTCCGATGGTTGGAAATATCCTCTATCGGTGTGCGGAGGCCATTCGTATTGCCACGTGTCTCCTTGAGGCCACCTTGCCCGACCGAGTTCAGCAACTCCGCACGGCCTGGCACCTTGGCGAGGCCAGTGGAGATCTCCGTGGCGAGTGCGTCTGGGGTCGGCTTGAGCCGGGTACGACAATCGAGAAGGTCGCGCTCTTTCCCAGGGTCGAGACTTCCTGAGAAATCATGGCGTCGGAGCAAATCAGGCCGATAGAGTTGATATGGGCCTGATCACCGGTTTCATCCAGGCATCAGCAGCGTTGGCTGCGGAAGCGACTCAGTTCGCCAGCCGCAGCCGAAATCGCCATCGTGCCATGCAGGATGAACCAGCCAGGAACCAGGAGCGAAGTGTCGACGGAGTGGAACTTTCCGACGCCGTTCACTGGATACCTGAGAACACTTCGGAGCAGTCACGCCAGGAGCATCAGCGGCGTCAGACGGATGGCCAACCTGTGGGTGTTCGCAAGGTTGACGTGACGGCCTGATTGCGATCAAGCCTGCTTAGTTAGTCTCATCAGAAGGCAGGGTTGCCAGGAGCGTTTCACCGCCACGAACACGCTCCCCTGTTTTCACATGGACATCCACCATTCCAGGATCTGGAAGGATCAACTCGGTGCTGGAACCGAATTTGATCATGCCGTAGCGTTTTCCGGCTTCAGCTCGATCATCAATCTTCACAGGACACACGATGCGGCGGGCGATCAGGCCAGCGATCTGGCGGACCCCGACCATCTTTCCATCGTCCCTTCGAAGCATGACCAGATTGTGCTCATTCTCCATGTGGCATCGATCACTTCGAGCATCATGGTGACGACCAGGAACGTGTCGGTTCAATGTGGCAGTTCCATTGCATGGCCAACGGTTCAAGTGAACATCCAGCACGCTCAGGAAGATCCTGATGACGATGCCTGGTCCTGCCAGGTCGGGATGATGATCATGTCGTTCGATACTTGAGATGACGCCATCTGCGGGGCTGAACATCATTTCAGACGTCCAGTTGCCGGGCAAGCGTCGTCGGGGATCGCGGAAGAAGGCAAACACTGCCAGAAGCAGGATGCCCAGTGGAACAAGGATGGCCAACTTGATGGCGAGAACCGGATTGAGGAACAGGACAAGGCCAACACAGGCACCAAAGATGCCCATTGCGGTACCCCATTCTCTGATGCCGTAATGCGATAGCCTCATGAACGGCTTCTTTGAATCAGGTAATCAGAAGTCCTGTGCTATTGCGATGCTCGGCCAATGAACAGGCCGACGCCACCAGCAATAATCGCTCCAACGGCAAGACCACCGGTCCAGATCCAGAGGCTGCCAGCGATTGCGTTGGTCAGAACGGATGCCGTTCCTTCCAATTCAGCTGCGAGGATCACGAGCAGGACGATCATTGCAACAAGTGCACCGATGCTGAGGCCCACACCAAGGCCTGAACCAGCCCCGTCGTACTCTTCTTCCATCATCATCATGGGAGCAGCAGCAGCCGATGCAGCGGGTGCTGAGGCGGCTGCGCCACCAGGTTCACTGCTTTCAGCTGGAGTGACTGCTTCAAAGAGGCCCGATGCATTGGCAGGAAGCTCAAACTCGTCTTCACCGGAGTAGACCTCTTCCAGGAGTTCTGCACCAAGTGAGGTGTCATCTGATTCTCGTGTCAGGTCAAGAAGCCCACTACCAGAGCCAACGGACTCCAGCGTGAGGTCCTCATCCAGTTCATCACCGAGTTGGGTTTCGCCAGCGTCATCACCACCACCAAAGGCTGAAACGCCAGAAGCGGATCCGCTCAGGTCAAACGCGAGACCGCTGCCGGTACCACTGGCCATGGAGGCTGAGGTTTCGGAGCTGGGCGGAGGCTCATGAGTCAGACCAGTTGAAGAACCAGTGAGCTCGATCAGGCTCTCTGAAGAGCCTGAGGCATCCTGATCGGAGAGATCAAGATCAATGCCGCTGTCATCAGCCTCCGTAAGGAGATCGATTTGCTCGACCTTGAAAATGAGCTTCTCGCCGTCGCGAAACTCTTGGATCTGCCCGGAGGTGACCATTTCATTGATCTCTTCCGTGCTCTTTCCAAGCTTCTCGCAGACCTCTTCAATTGTGTAGAACATCTTGGCCATATCACGGACTCCTGGTGGAGAGAACTCTCCAGTTGACCATCAGGGCGAGCTCGACCTGGTGAAACCGTGAGGTTATCCGTTCTTGGATGGCCGGGCAACGCCTCATGCGGTTGGGCAGGGCTAAATCCACAGCTAAACCGACCTCAGAATTCGCTTGAGGCCTTTCTGGGGCGTACGAGGATGTATCCAGCCACTCCGAGAAGGAGCAGTGGCAGGATCAGGCCGAAGCCCAGGCTTAGCCAGGGTTTCTTATCCATGAATGGAGAAGAGTAGAGGCCAACTTGCTCGGCATCTTGCATGCCCAAGGCAAAATACCAGTCAGTGTTGAAGGTCAGAATGGCCGTTTCCGGCCGGTTCATCCCCCATCTCATGCAGATGAGGTTGAGTCCACATGCCAGTAACAGCACGACAAGCAGCAGACAGGCTCTTCCTGGGCTTGGCATTAGGAGGCCAGTGTAGCGACCCGAAATTCATCGCTTGAGGATCCTCGTAAATCCCTGACGTCTCACTCAATCAAGGGGCTCCAGCTCAACCCGGGCACGTGGGCAGGAGAATGTGGCTCTCAGCCTCAGGAGAATCGAGTTCAGTCGCTGGGAGACCCTGGATTCAGAGCAGCCAATCACCATCCCGATTTCACGCATGGTCATGTTCTCGTAGTAATACAGGACCACGATGAGCTGATCTCTGCACTCCAGTTCACGTGTCAACCAATGTCGAAGATCGTCACGGCTCAAGTCATGCAGAGGATTGCTGGCGGGGTTGCCATCGGCCATTCCTGCTAATTCGGAACCTTCATGACTATCTCCGGATGAGGTGGCGGTCACCGTGCTGAAGGTCACCATGGCTGGCGGCCTCGCGGCAGCCATGCTGACAAGGGCGTCCTCAAAGGGAAGATCAAGCAGATCAACCAGTTCACTGGCATCTGGTGTTCGGCCATGCATCACGCGAAATCGCTCCATGGCGGCGCCGACAGCTTTTGAACGTTGCCGGACCTGTCGAGGAATATGGTCCTGCTCACGGAGCCAATCTCGCATGGCGCCGATAATACGCAGCGAACTGAAGGTTTCAAATCGAGTTCCACGATCCAGTTCATATCGCTCGATGGATCTCATGAGACCCAGATAGCCCTGTTGAAGAAGATCATCAACTTCAATCGACGCAGGCAGCGAGGTTCGGAACCGTTCAGCAATCAGCCGAACATGTTTTTCCATGTAATGGGCGACCAGTTCATCCCGGAGCTCGAGGGAGGGTTCGGACTTGTAACGCTTCCAGGTCTCAGTGATGTATTCCCGATCATGTTTCCGGCTCCCCTGCTGACGGTCAGAACCGGTGTCGAGTTGTCTTTCTCGTCCATGCCTCGAAGGACTTTTAGTCAATAGTCGAGGCGAAGCTTGATCCCGGATCGCTACAGGGCGACCTGGGTGAGCAGTCGTGGCCGTTTTCATGCGTGCACCGTCCCTGGCTAGTCTCTCTCTTCTCACGGGAGGCGCCATCCTTGGCACGCTCCCAACCAATACTCATCGGCAAGATGCCGGAATCTCGCCAATGTGCCCATAAGGCCCCCCAAGAGCCTTTGATCAAGGATTAGGCCTCCTGAAGCCGCTTGGGCTCCAGTTCCTTCGAATTCCATTCACATTCCGATTTTCAATTTGTCAGGACTGGTATCGCGAACTGGACAAACAGTATCACGACGATTCCCAGAGCAATGACACCCAGCACGATCTGGGAAGTCATCAGACCAACCTGCCACCAGTAATTCCTCAGGTTTGGAACTCGGATGGCCTTGTAGACCACGGAGAGTCCAAACGCCAAAGGAATCAGCAACACATACCACCACGTATGAAACCAGTTGATGGGCTCAAGGAAAGGGATCCAGGCCAGGAAGTTCATCGATCCCCCTTCCTGCGTGTGGGCTGATCATCCCATTCGGTGGGATACAGGGCATCCAGGATGACGATCAGATTCATCAAACCACCGAGGGTGATGAAGAGTGTGCCAAGGGCGTTGACATGGCCAAGACCAATGAGATGAAGCTTCGCTTCCTCAGGTTTTCCTTGGATAATTGCCTGGTTCAGGAAATCAGCGATGAAGGCAATAGGGCCATTGAAGGCCTGTCCCACAAACCAGATCTTGTCATGTTTGAGATCTACGGCATCGAGTCCACCCACCAGAAGCCCAACCAGGAACAGGAAGAGGATGCCAAACATGATCAAAAGACCGCGTTGTCGCTGGCCGAGATAGACATGTCCGAGGCCTGGGAAGGCCCAGGCTAATACGGCTGCAGTTGGATTGCAGCTTCGGGGCGATTGGGCAACGGGCTTGGTTTCAGGTGGGGTCATGCGGGTAAGTCGGTTTTTTCCGGCGTATCAGCCTTGCCAAACTGATTTCACATGGGCCTTGATGAGAGTCTCTCTGAAGAGGTCGTATGACACAGCCGACGATCATCCTAGCGGGCGAAGCCGAACTCAGGATCGGCATCGGCTGCCGTGAAAGGCAAGAACATCATGAAAGACCAAAGCAACGATTCAAAGGGCCCTCAATCCTTGAATGTCGTAGACCGTCGCAGTGGCCTGAACCGCCGTGACACCAATCAACATCCTTCGGATACCAACCTGGAACGTCGCAGGGGGCCAGGCCGCCGCCGAAGCGATTTCCTCCGATCGGCTGAAGAAGGCGAGATGACAGCGGAGCAGTTTCTCTTCGTCCAAGCCATAGATGCCTTCAAGCGGGTGAATGGAAAGACCTTCCCGACTTGGACAGATGTCCTTGAAGTCATCAGGAGGCTGGGATATCGGAAGACGCTTCCAAGTGAACTGACTCTTGGCAGCAAGACGGAGGATTGGACTGAGCGAGCCGATTCTCCCAGTGGGCTGGAAAAAGTCAGCGAGGATGCCGCCTAGGTTCATCTGGAACCAAAGCCGGGCATCAGTTTAAATTCGACCTGGAGACTGCTATTCGTTCTCGGTATACCAGTCGGCATTGATCTTTATGTACTTCTGCCATTCCTCCGGCAGATCTTCTTCAGGGAAGATTGCCTGGACGGGGCATTCATCTACGCACAGACCGCAATCAATGCAGGTCTCAGGATCGATATAGAGCATTTTGAATTCTTCATAGGTGCTCTCGTCCTTGGTCGGGTGAATGCAATCAACAGGGCAGACATCTACACATGCAGTGTCTTTGGTTCCAACACAGGGCTCAGCAATGATGTGGGTCATGGCTTGAATCTCATGTGACAAGTGACAAGTGACAAGGGGCCTGGGCAACCAGGTCATTTTAGGGCAAAGCGGCCCCACAGTCATCGGCAGTCTTCTATGAAATTCGGCACTTCGATGCCTGGATGGAATGCCAAGTTCTTCAAAAAGCCAGAAGGCCGACCCGAGGGCCGGCCTTCAGACTTGTTCGATCGGACACCCGTCCTTGCTCCTGAGCGTTCCACAGTCCTGGAGCACGTGTCCTGGAGAGCTTGAACGGCTCAGCGGCGCCGACGGGTAGCTTTCCTTCGAGTGGCTTTCTTGCGAGTGGCCTTCTTGCGAGTGGCCTTCTTGCGAGTAGCTTTCTTGCGAGTGGCCTTCTTGCGAGTAGCTTTCTTGCGAGTGGCTTTCTTTCGAGTAGCCTTCTTGCGAGTAGCCTTCTTGCGAGTAGCCTTCTTACGAGTGGCCTTCTTGCGGGTAGCTTTCTTCCTGCGAGTGGCCTTCTTACGAGTGGCTTTCTTGCGAGTGGCTTTCTTTCGAGTAGCCTTCTTGCGAGTAGCCTTCTTACGAGTGGCTTTCTTGCGAGTGGCTTTCTTTCGAGTAGCCTTCTTGCGAGTAGCCTTCTTACGGGTGGCTTTCTTGCGAGTGGCTTTCTTTCGAGTAGCCTTCTTGCGAGTAGCCTTCTTACGGGTGGCTTTCTTGCGGGTAGCCTTCTTACGAGTGGCTTTCCTGCGAGTAGCCTTCTTCTTCGTGGCGCGTTTCTTGGCCATTTGTTGACCTCCTAATTCCGCGTCATTGTCGGAGTAATGCGGGCGCAACTAGGCCCTAAGGCGGAACGCTCTCCGAGTGTTGTACCCGTATCGGACCGGACATGAAAGAGTCTTTACACATTTTATTGTTAGTAAGTGTTGTTTAGGGGTCAAAGAAACAGTTCGTTATGAGTATCAGCGGCCTGAATACCTGCGGTAACTCGTTATCCTCACCCCGCAACTGCTAGAGGATTGAGGAGTAACCAGATGATTCATACACGCGTGTTGGACTGTGGCCTCACTGTCCTTGTTGAGCCAATCACATCGGTCGAATCGTGCTCAATTCACTGGTTAACGCCTGCTGGAACGGCTTATGACCCTGTTGAGAGGATGGGAATCAGCACTATCCTGAGTGAAATGCTGCTTCGTGGAGCAGGAGGCCGTGATAGTCGTCAGTTGAGCGAAGACATGGATCGGATCGGGCTCGAACGGGATAGTGGAATATCTCAGCGACATGCCTGGCTTGTTGGTAGCGCGTTGGGAAAACACTTGGAAACGTCCTTGGCGCTATTCACAGACGTGATTCGGGCGGCAGAATTGCCTGAAGCTTCTCTGGGCGCGTGCCAAAGTCTCGCAGAACAATCAATTGAGTCTTTGGAGGATGAACCACAGCATGAGGTCATGCTTCATGTTCGAAGAAGGCATAACAGGGCTCCATTTAATAGAAGCAACTATGGATATCTCGATGTGATACAGAACCTGTCCATGCAGGAAGTCAGATCAGCATGGCAACAGGGATTTGTACCCGGGGGCAGTTTGCTTGGTCTGGCAGGAAATGTGGATCCAGATGCCGTTATCAGGCGTTTAGAGGGCCTTCTTGCGGGGTGGAGTGGCAGTCGCAAGGAACCTGAGGCAATTGAGGATGCAAAGGGCGGCAAAGGGCATCTCATGCGTGAATCAGCTCAACTTCATCTTGGAATGGGCTGGGCAGGACCGGGATCTGAACATGAGGATTCCATTCTTGAACGTCTGGCAGTCAGAATCCTTGGGGGATCCTCCAGTGGGCGACTGTTCACAGAAGTTCGACAAAGGCGATCCTTGTGTTACAGCGTCAGTGCTGCCTATCGCGGCCGTCGAGAAGAAGGGGTTGTGTCTCTCTACGCCGGCACCACGCCAGAACGGGCTGCCGAGACCCTGGCAATTTGTGAGCAGGAAATCGACCGTATGCAGGAAGGTGTTGACCAGGAAGAGTTTGACCGTGCCAAGGTGGGGCTGAGGGGTAGCACCGTCTTTGGAGGAGAACGCATGCCAGCGCGTGCCGCGGCCCTTGTGAATGATCAGTACACGCTGGGTGAAGCTCGTTCCATGGAAGAGCGGTTGGCTGAAATTGATCAGGTCGATTTGGACCAGCTGAATGCCTATCTATCGAGGAGAACGCCTTCGGACAGGACAATTGTCGCGGTCGGGCCAGAGCCACCTGGAGAAGGGTTTGAAGCAGAAGAACCCCTTTGCCGAGCTGTATCCGTCTAATGTGAGGTCTTCCGTATCGAGCAGGCCCATTAGGCCTGATAAGATCTGCAAATGGCCTTGTTGACCTTTCCACACCCACCTGGAACCCGTGTACGTGTCACCCAGCAGACCCCCCTGCGTGATCGGACATGGACCAATTCCCTTGAAGGGACAATCCAGCGATGCCGACAGGCGCGGACAGGCTCATGGTTTGCGCATGCCAAGGACGATCAATTGTGGTTGGATCGCCTGGAACTTCGCCTTGATGATGGTGAAATCGCTGTTCTCAACCTGGACCAATACAGCGTCGTGGAACGAATATCCCCAGCGGATGATTCTTCCTGAACCTTAGTCCTCAGTTGGATTGATTGGATCTTGCGGCGGTTTACTGCTGGGCTCCAGGGGCACTGGGGCTTTATTGATGCGACCACTGCCCACCAAGCGATCTCCATCAGGCAAGACCAGGGTTGCCACCAGGTCAGCACCTTCAGGAATGTCATTGTTTGGCAAGCTCAATCTCACCAGATAGGTGCGTGTGACATCATCAAAATGGGATCTGTTGATCTCGGGATCTGACAATACGAGGATCCAGGTTTCAACCCGCCGACCATTTTGCGACTCCAGATCAAGCTCCAGCCTCCCGATGCCCCTGGCGGGGTAACCATCTGGATCAAGGAGTTCTATTCGGGCCTCAACTTCCAAATCACCCGTCGGTGAGACCCAGTAGCGTGTCAGTGGATGGACACTGATCCGTTCTGGCTCATAAGGAAATGTCCCACGAACTCCAGTTGGGAGTTGGCTTGTTCGCGCCGCTCGTTCAACACATGCTGCAACGAGCACCAGGCTCATGCTGCAGATGAGTGTCCATGAGAGCAGCCGTTGGAACGCGTTGAAGCTTGTAGTGTTATCAGGCACAGGGCGAGGATATCGACCTGCCTCACCCGGTGCGACCGCTCTGAGTTGCTTCCATGGAAACCCAGCTATGCGGAGTAGCCTCAGATGTCCGAAAGCAGTTGATCGATGGCCTTATCGAGGTGCTGATTGATGTAATCAGCCTCTCCAATAGCCGCTCGGACGGATTCGATCCGATCCCAACGGACATCAGGCACCTGCTCCAGGCGGGCCATCAGGTCTGCATGCTCGGAAACCTCAACTCGATCAACAGACCGTGTGGGATGCCCCCCAGGTCTGTCCTGGTAGGTTTCCTGTGTACGAGGGGACGAATTTGTCTCCAACCGTCCGCCACGGGGTCCGTTCACCTCGCGGCCAGGCCCCACCAGGCCATTGCCGAAGGATGCGATATCGAGCATTGCAAGACTCCTTTAGGGGCCACATTCAAATTTGGATGTGACGCCTCCAGCCAAATTTGGCCGGTTTCCTCGAAACTGTCTTCCCTGGAAGTACCTTCGCCAGTCGATAGAACCGGGTCAGGCAGAATCCACCAGTGGCGGAGCACCAAGTCCGTCCACCGATACATACATCGACCCAGATCCACGAGGACCTTGAACTTTCGGACGAACCGGGATCCTGCTACAACTCCTTTTCTGACAGTATCTTGTCTAACACTGGCCATGACGAACCCCACTGGCGGCCACGGAATGGGGCTCAACCTTTTGAGAGAATGTTTCCATGTTGTTCTCCTCTTTGGATCATCGCTCCTCATTGGCCTTGTTGGGCCTGCTTTTAGCGGGTTGTCAGGGATCTCCACAGGCAGGTTCTGACAAGAAGGCTTCGGGTATTCGACCGCCTCGATTTGTCGAACAGAAGCCACAGGAGAAGGAAATTGATTTTGGAGATGATTGGGACGACGTAGAAGGCCTCCTCTCAGGTGGTGAGCAGAAATCAGCAAAGGGCAGCAGGCCGAATCCCGAAAACGTGCCCTTCATGGCCCCGGAGGCCCCTCGATACGGCATCTGCCTGGCCACTTTCATCGATGACGATCATGAGATGGGTGGTCGGGAGTACATCCAGAGGATTGGGATGTTGTTGCCAACTATGACCGATGGGCTGAGCCTCCATACCGAATCAGATCATTCAAAGGTTCTTTATGGTGATTTCAAGGGGTGGAAGGATCCTGATGTGGGCCAGGTCACGAGGAGTTTGCGGTCCATTCGCATTCAAGGCCGGCAGATTTTTAAAACACCGATCCTCACGGAAGTGATTCCACCAAGGGATCCAAATGCCATCCATCCCATGGAACTGCTTTCTGCGAGACGGACCTATCCGAATGCACGCGTTCTCTACACCGTTGAAGTTGCCGTATGGGGTGATTTCGGAGGCGGGTTACTGGCTGACAATGAACGTCGCAGATTGGCGCAGGAATATGCCCAGTCCCTGAGGCGTGCAGGTCACAAGGCCTGGTTCCACCACAATGAACGCAAGAAGATGAGCACGGTAACGGTCGGCATCTTCGACCATTCGGCAATTGACTCGGATTCGGGCATTCACAGCGATGCCGTTGAACGCGTCATGAGTCAATTCTCAGCTCGACTGGTCAATGGGGAATTGCTCATGGAGCCTCTCATCCCAAAGGATCCAGGTGCTGGAACAAGAGTCCAGAAGCCTCGGATGGTTGAAGTTCCCAAGCTCTAGCAGTTCTTCACTAGCAGGCAGAAGGGTGCCAGAGCGTCTTCATTTCAAGGAAGGGCTCTACTTTCCACGGGGAGCATCTGTCTTCGTGCTTCTTCCAGGCTGGGGCAGTGACCCGCTCGTGGTGGATGCGCTTGATGCTTTCCGCTGCACGCTTTCGTAGATCAGTAAGGGTTTCTTCAGCCAGGTTTACTGCCGAGATGGCATTGACAGCTCGATGATCAGCCATGTGTCCCAACAAGTCATCACGGGTTCCCGTGAGAATGTTTACGACGCCTGCGGGAACATCCGAGGTCGCAATGATCTCTCCCAACAAGGTCGTCGGGAGTGGATGCTGTTCGGGTGCAAGCAAGATCGTGGTGTTGCCAGCACACAGGGGCGCTGCCAGCATCGAGACGGCTGCCAGGAGAGCCGGCTTATCCGGTGGAACAATGCCTACAACACCGGTTGGTTCAGGGACTGTGATGTTGTAATAGGGGCCAGGCACAGGGTTCTGCCCACCAAGAATCTGTTCGATCTTGTCTGACCATCCCGCAAAGCCAACAAGCCGATCAATCGAGGCGTCCACTTCCTCAAGGCGTTGTTTCGGGGTCTGGTTGCTGCCCGCGCCCAGCGCTTCACCCATTTCCGTACGCCGGCATTCCAGCATTTCAGCCATCCGGTAGAGAATCTGCCCCCGCAGGTAACCAGAAGCACTCGCCCAACCGCTCCGGGCAGAGGTGGCTGCTTCCACGGAATCTCTCAGATCCTTGCGTGAAGCACGGCAGAGATGCACGGTGGTTCCGTGACGGCGATGTTCTACGGGAAAGGATTGACCCGATTCGCTGCGAACGAACTTGCCACCGATGTAGAGCTTCCAGGTCTTGGCTACGTCAATGCGTTGAGGCATGGGGGCCCTCCAGGATGGTATCCGGCAAGTCGATCACAACTGAACATAGGCACGCAGGCCATGCCGACCACCCTCACGCCCGAATCCGGATTCCTTGATGCCACCGAATGGTGAGGCGGCATCAAATTGGTTGTAGGTATTGCACCAGATGACTCCGGCTTCCAAACGCCGGGCCATTTCGAAAATACGCGCGCCCTTGTCTGTCCAGACACCAGCGGCCAGACCATAGGGTGTGTTGTTGGCACGCTTGAGCGCTTCCTCGGGAGTCCTGAACGTCATGACTGCCAG
Source organism: Phycisphaerales bacterium (assembly GCA_029242715.1). Classification (GTDB taxonomy): domain Bacteria; phylum Planctomycetota; class Phycisphaerae; order Phycisphaerales; family SM1A02; genus UBA1668. The sequence continues at coordinate 57,877 of JAQWTL010000018.1, read as the reverse complement.
GACAGGGCCGAAGATCTCATCTCGTGCAATGACATGACTGGGTTGAACGCCGGTCAGGAAACAGGGTCGGAACCAATGTCCGCCAGAGGGCAGTTTCTGGTTGTTGACCTCGTGGAGCGTGGCGCCTTCTGATTGTCCGGTTTCCACATATGAAGCGATCTTGGCCAGTTGTTCCGGATTGTTGATGGCACCGACATCGGTATTCTTGTCGAGAGGATCGCCAACTCGGAGAGTTCGCATGCGGTGTTCAAGTCGCCGGATGACTTCCTCTTGGATCGATTCTTCAACGAATAGCCTTGAGCCGGCACAGCAGACGTGCCCCTGGTTGAACCAGATGCCATGGACGATGCCTTCAATGGCCTGGTCCAGAGCCGCATCAGCAAAGATGATGTGGGGACTTTTGCCACCAAGTTCGAGGGTCAATCGCCGGTCGCCAACAGCAGCCGCTTCGGCGATCTTGCGACCAACCTCGGTGGATCCTGTAAAGGCAAGCTTGTCAAAGCCCGGGTGCGCGGCAAGATGTTGTCCCGTTCGACCAGCGCCCGTGACAATATTCACGACGCCGGGAGGGAGATCCACTTCCTCGAAGATTTCAGCAAGCCGCAAAGCGGTCAGTGGAGTTGTTTCAGCAGGCTTGAGAACGCAGGTATTGCCACAAGCCAGTGCCGGTGCGATTTTCCAAGCAGCCATCAAGAGAGGGAAGTTCCAGGGGATGATCTGGCCACAGACACCTATCGGTTTAGGCACAGCACCTGCAAAGGCCCATTGGAGCTTGTCTGCCCAGCCTGCGTGGTAAAAGAAATGCCTGGCTGCCAGTGGGATATCGATATCCCGTGATTCCTTGATTGGCTTGCCGCCATCCATCGTCTCGAGAACGGAAAGTTCCCGTGCCCGTTCCTGGATTCGTCGGGCAATCCTGAACAGGTACTTGGCTCGTTCCTGTCCTCCCAGTCTTGACCAGGAAGGCAGGGCCTTGCGTGCAGCGGAAACGGCGTCATCCACATCCTTGTCATTAGCTGAGGCGACGCGGGCCAACGGCTTGCCCGTTGCCGGGTTCATGGTTTCGAACCAGCGTCGGGAACGGGGCGACCGGAATTCGCCATCGATATAGAGGCCGTAGCGTTCCTCGATTTCAACGGGCGTCCGCTCAGGAGCAGGGGCATACTCCCAGGCACTTGTCGTACCAATGTTGACCGGAACCTTGGTCGTGCTGTCTGGAATCCTGTCGGGCATCGGGGGGTCTCTCCAGCTCAAGCCTCAGAAAAATCGTGGGCTGCCATGTATCGGTGACGTTCGAGTCGGATGATCTGTCTCAGAAGATCATTGGTCAGGCTGGACGCGCCGAAACGAAATAGATTCGGGGTCAGCCAGTCATCACCCAGGGTTTCCTTGACCATGGCCAGGTGGTGCAAGGCAGCCTTGGCTCGCCGTATGCCGCCTGCTGGCTTCATTCCGATGCGGACCCCTGTAGCAAACCAGTGGTCACGTATCGCTTCGAGCATGACAAGGACGGCAGGCATGGTGGCTGCAGGTGCAATCTTGCCTGTTGATGTCTTGATGAAAATCTCACCATCGCGGATCGGTCCTGTTGAAGCAGCAGCCTCAATAGCCAGGTCACTGGCCCTTCGGATGGTGTCGTAGTTACCCAGTTCACCGGTTTCGAGGATGATCTTCAGATGTGCAGGATGCACGGTTGATCTGACTTCTCGAATCTCTTCGGCGACTTCCTCATCACGGCCAGCCAGGAAGGCGCCTCTGTTGATCACCATGTCGATCTCATCAGCACCAGCGGCAACCGCTTCAGCGGCATCCCGCAACCGGACACTCAAGGGATACTGCCCGCTTGGGAAACCGGTGGCGACTGAGGCGATCTTGACACCAGTCCCTTCAAGGATTTCCTTGGCGGTGGGCACAAGGTTCGGATAGACGCACACTGCAGCTACGGATGGCAGGGGTTGTTCGATATCACCTTCCCATGGTCGGATGGCCTTGCGGCACAGCGACCGAACCTTCTCTGGCGAATCTGAACCCTCCAATGTGGTCAGATCGACCATCGACAGGGCGAGACGGAGCCCCTGTTTCTTCGCACCTTCCTTGATCGAACGTCTTGTAAAGGACGCCGCACGTTGTTCCAGCATGATGGCGTCAACGGGGTGAGCGACCATGAGGCCAGTGTACGGCTGACAAGCCGTCTGCGTCAGGCGGAAAGCGGGTAGAGGCGATCCGTGCTTCAGGGACGTGGAATTTGGGAGGACGAGCCTTGGCCGTGGTTGAAGAATCGGTCCAATGGACCACCATCCAACAACTCAATGACCCGGTTGGGCTGATTGCCAGTGAGTTCATATGCCATGAGCCAGCCGGCGGCATTGTCCAGAATGATCAATGACTGGGAACCAGAGTGTCGCGAGCCATTCCGACCAGCCAGGGTCAGCATCGTGAAGCCACCGCCCTCAGTAACCATGTCTGCATGGACAACCTGGTTTGATTGGCCACCTGCCTGGATGATGATGAGGATGGCCAGAAGGATCGCTGTGATCCAGAGAGTCGGTCGTGAGATGGGGAACATGTGATGAGCCATGGGATTCAGCGGGATTTCCTGAGCTTCATGACATCTTCAGAGATATCGCGGTGATCCAAGGGAATCAGGATCTTGCCAGTTCGATCCCAGCCAGTGGCGACAAGCTTCATGCTGTTGGTATCGAACATCCAAAGCAACTGTTCATCACCGTGGCCAGACAGGGTGGAGATAGCCAGTGTCTGGCCACCAGGTTGAAACTGGCCAATGGCATTGGGAGCAAAGGTCACCAATCCCAGGACCATCACAAGGGTCAGATTCAGAGCAATCAGTGCCCAGCTTCCCGGTCGACCAGAGGGATGTGTTTCAGTATCACTTGACATCTTTACGCTTCGATGGAATCAGGTTGACTGCAACAACCAGGATGAAGCAGAGGAAGGTAATGGCCATTCCAATGAGGGCTGCCGGAGGGCTCAGGTTGCCGGCAGGGGCAGGCGGATTGCCTACAGGTGGCAACGTGGCTTCAGCGATCCCAGGCACGCCAAGGAGCAACCCAATGCCAGCCATGATCAACAGGATTTTCCATCTCATCTGCATTCCGTCAGTCTACCAAAGCCGTGTCCTGCCATGGGCGAAGGGAATCAGACGGCCCTCAGGTGGGTTCGTTTCTGAGTGGGACGCTGGAATGAGCACCCAGAGCATCGAAAATCCTCATGGTCGCATCCGATCTGTTGAGGGTATAGAAATGCAGCCCTCTGACTCCCTGATCCAGAAGATCATTGCATTGTTCAGAGGCCCATTGGACGCCGATCTGCTCGACAGCTACGGGATCATTCTGGTGTTTTCGAATACGTTTCTGCAGGCGGGCTGGAAAATTGGTTCCAGCAGCCAACTCGGCCATACGTTTCATGGTGCCCATACTGGTGATCGGCATGATCCCGGCAATCTTCGGGATTTCAATACCGTTCAATTCGCATTGCTCGCACCAGTCATAGAAGACCCGGTTGTCAAAGAACATCTGCGTCGTGATCCAATCAGCACCTGAGTCCACCTTTGCCTTGAGGTGATTCATTTGCTTGAGCCGGTTGGGTGTTTCAGGATGCCCTTCTGGGAACCCAGCGACACCAATACCAAATCCTCTCGGATCAGAATGATTGCCAGATTCCCCAAGGGACTTGATGGCTCGAATGAGGTCAGCGGCATGAGGAAAATCCTCTGTTGCCGGGTCATAGCCGCAAGCTTCTTCAGGGGCATCACCCCGAATGACAAGAATGTTGCTGATGCCATGTTCTGCATACCGAGCGAGGATCTCCTCCAACTCTGTCTGGGTCTGCATGACGCACGTGAGGTGCGGGACGGGGTCAAGATTGGTGTTGTCCTTCAGCGACACGACCAGATCATGAGTTCGTTGGCGGGTTGATCCACCAGCGCCGTAGGTGACGGAAACGAATGATGGTGCGAGCGATTTGAACGCATCCATCCGAGCTTCGAGTTCCTGCCCAGCGGTATCCGTTCGTGGGGGGAAGAACTCGAAGCTGATCGTCGTCGTATCACGCTCGAGGATGTCCCGAATGTGCATTTGCACATCATACTGCCACCATCATCAATCCTGATTCTGGAGCGAACAGAGCAATCTATACTTGTAGGTCATATGCCTGATCGTGCTGATATCCCGCGGCCTACTGTCAAGCGTCTGAGCCTCTACCTGCGGGAGGCTGAGCGGCAGATCGAGGGGGGAGCGACCACGATCAGTTCCCGCCAGCTGGGTGCTGCCATGGATATAGCCGGAACCCAGGTCCGCAAGGATCTAGGTCACTTCGGCCAGATTGGAAAACCAGGCATTGGCTACCAGGCCTCAAACCTGGTGATCACCTTGCGTCGCATTCTGGGGCTGGATCGCACATGGAGAGCGGTTGTTGTTGGGGCCGGCAACATTGGACGTGCCATTCTTGGCTACCCGCACTTTGCCCGCAGAGGATTCCATATCGTCGCAGCATTTGATCAGAACGAGGCTGTTGTAGGAACAGACTTGGCGGGAATCGAAATTCGTTCAATGGAGAGCCTGCCAGATTTCGTTTCAGATCAGGATGTCCACCTGGGGCTGGTAGCAGTCCCCGTTGAATCTGCTCAGCAGGTTGCCGAGCAGCTGGTTGAGGCGGGCGTCAAGGGAATCCTCAACTTTGCGCCGACACGCCTCATGGTGCCAGTTGGAGTTGTCAGTGTGGATCTTTCTCGATCAATGGAAACACTGGCCTTCCAGGTATCAAGAGGCCTCACTGGAGAGTTTTCTCTGGACGACTAGCTCATCCGGATCCAGGCCGCTGCTGATCCAGCTCTGGTCAGGCGCCAGCCGTCTCGATGGTTGGTGTTTCCGTGACTTCGGTATCCCCAAAGATCGCGCTTCCAACGCGAACGATGTTTGCGCCACACTCGACGGCGACCTCGAAATCATTACTCATGCCCATGGAGAGGATGTCGAAGTGCTCACCACCGACACCGCTGCGCTGGATTTCCTGGAATAGCTCATGGACACGTTCAAAGACCGGTCTTGCTTCTTCCGGATTCTCAACGGCTGGAGCCATGGCCATCAAACCACGCACACGGATGGTGACCATCGTCTCAATCTGTTCGATGAGGTGTCGCACAGCTGCCGGGGCAATGCCATATCGTTTTCGATCATCAGAAGGATTGATTTGAACAAGAACTTCAACTGGTGATTCAGCATTCTCAGAACCAGCTTGGATTTCCTCTGCCAGGCGGAGTGAGTCGACGGAGTGAATGAGGCGTACTTGTGACAGAAGTTTCCTGGCCTTGTTCCTCTGCAGGTGTCCAATGAAGTGCCACCGTGCCTGGGACACGTCGCCGCCTTCGCCGATGGCACGACGTCGGTCGATGTACTCCTGCACCTGGGGAGCAATCTTGAGGAAGTGCTGAACTCGGCCTTCACCGAAATCAACATGGCCAAGTTCAATCAGCTCTCGAACCTGGTCCATGGCGGCGTACTTCGTGACAGCAACCAGGTGAATGGTTTCATGTTCACGGTTGGCTTTGGCCCTGGCTTCGTTAATGCGCTGGCAAACGGACTGGTAACGTTGTCGTGTAGATTCACCATCCATGGTGACGGGACTCCTCAGTACTGCTGTTGAGGATACGCGCACCGGTCGGTCTGCTCAAGCCGGTCAGGTCATGGAACCTGCTGAAATTGCTTGCCTTGGGGTCCTGCCAGTGGCTCTTATTTGGACGAGGAGGCCATGGCTCCTGCCAGATCAGCTGGGGTGATGCCGGTATCCGCCGTGCCGCCAAGAATATTGTTCGCCACAAACCGGCTGCTCTTGGACACCTCGGCAGGATTGAGTCCTGCAGATGCCAGGTCCTGGAAGGTCTGCTGCATTCCAGACATGTAGGCCTCTGCTTGTGGATTTGACCCTGAGGAGCTCAGCCATGAAGCAAAGTTGCTGTCTGGAGCATCTGAATCAGAGGACCGGTACTCGGCAAAGGCCTGGCTGAAGGCAGTTGCCATCGGGGCCATGTCCCGTTCGGCAATCTTCTGGCTGGTCATGTCAGGCTGGCTGGTCAACACCGATTCGAACTGTTTGACGGCCGCTTTGGCTGCCGAGTTGTCGAGCCGTTGCTGATTGATCTTCACGACACTCGTATTGACCCCGCCAGGCCCGTCTTGAATATCAGCTGCAAAGTCATTGACAACTGATTGCCGCTGACCATTGGGTATGGCGACGACCTCGATACCAAGATCTGCCAGGCTGACACCTAGCGGTGCTGAGTTGCCTTCAGGTGGAGCAGAGACTTCCTGTTCGGCCGGGAAGATCTGTGATTCGGCGGCAATGGCATCCGTGAAGTCATTGGCAGTAGCCACCTCATTGTTGGCCAGACCAGCATCGACGACGGCATCAATGGGTAGAACGGGCACTACGGGGTTGGGTACTGGCGATGGTGTTGGGGCGGGATTCGGACCCGGATCTGGAGCTGGACCGGGACCTGGATCAGGACCGGGGTCTGGACCGGGTCCAGGAGGAGGCACGATGGCTTCGGCGACAAGCAATCCAAGCAGATTCTGGTTCTGGAAAATAACTTCGAGATCTGCCAGGTTCACATCATCGATTTCGCCCCACTCTTGTGAAGCCAGAGTTCCAGTTGTGGCAGGTCCATTTGCAGATGCAAACACCGGGGCATTGCCTTCGGTGAGGTCATAGTTAGGTGTAACACTGAAATCGATATCACCATTGGCAATGATTGAAGTGCCTAATGATTCTGCCGTGCCTAACGCACTGGTAACGGTGACGGCCGGTCGAAGCAATATCTCGATTTGAGGTGCTGCAAGTGCAAGATCGCCTGAGACATTGAGGTCTCCAACGGTGATTTGCTGTGCTGCTGAAATACTCAGATCACCAGCAGTGGACATGGCTTGCATTGGGCCAAATCTCACATTGCCATTGAGTGAATTGATATCGAACGTATCAGAGAAGATGGAAATCGTGGCGGTTCCATGTTGCTCGAGCCATTGATTTCCATCACCGTTCAGGACAATGTTGTCCACGGCATGGATCATGTTCGTGCCCGGGTCGAGACTGTTTGAACCGAACTTGATGAAGCCACCAGCAGCAAGGCCGACATCCTTGATTGGCGCTGCCTCGCCGATGTTGCCGGTGATCTGCATGCCGGTACCCGCATGCATGAGCAGGCCGGAATAGAAACCATTGGCCATCTCGATGTTGCCTACGGAACGGATGAACTTGTTTGCTGAAATCCGTGTCTGGTCAGCATGTGCCAGGTAGATGCCGTTTTTCGTGTTCATTCCCAGTCCACCGAGAATCCGGTAGTTGTTCGTGACGGGGTTGATGTGCAGATCGGTGTAGAAAGTAAGTGCGGCTTCTGGTGTTTCCAGAGTCAGGTTCGCATCGATGTAGGCCAGTGATGTGTTGACGGCTACTTCAGAGCGACCACAGGTCACGTTTGACAGGTCGTCGAGTGAATAAGCCACTGCCGAGACATTGTCCACGACATCCATGTTGTCCTGAGAAACGATGCTGATGGTTCCGAGGCCAAGCGGGTTGTCGTTCTGTGAACCCATGCTTGCCTTGAGACTGCCGTCGACCGAAACCTTGTCGCCGGAAATTCGTACATAGCCCGCATCGCCATCGAAGGTGCCGGCTCGCGAGGTCAAGGTTGCGGCGTTCTCTATGATTTGAACACCATCGCTCTGAGTCGTGATGAATCCACCAGTACCTGTCATCCGGGCGTTCGTGCTGATCTGGCTGCCTGTCTGGAGGATCGTCGCCAGGTTGCTGTGAAGGAATACTTCACCAGCATTGCCGTCGTCCGAGTTGGCATCCGCAGCAATCGAGCTGCCATCCATGTTGACAATGACAGGCGCAGCAATTCGTACACGGCCCCCGTCACTGCCGGTGGACTCGATGGTTCCATCGTTCTTCACGAGTCCGCTCAATGCAACAGCATCTACGCGACCACCATTTCCTGAAATCAAACCGGTGTTATGAATGGCGTGTCCGAACAAATCACCCGCCGCCATGGCGATGTGCTTTGTTCCATTGATGTCACCACTGTTATGGATGCCTCGGGAACCAAGATGAGAAGGCGTTTCAACACCATCCGTTGGCTGGTGAAAATCGTCGTTGTCTTCAGCATCCATACTGAGATCTTCACCATTGATGCGGAGGCTGATCACGTCACCGAGGTTCTTGACTGTCACGTCATCATTATTGAGAAGGCCGCCAACCATGACAATGGTTGGTGCAGTCAAACTGCCTCTGTTGGTAACCGATCGCCCAATCAGCCCGATAGTGTCGGATGCTGTAATGGTTGCGCCTGGAAGGATGTTGATGTTTCCATTGCCACACCGGACGGTGTAGCCATCGGCGCTGTTGTTCAGGAATGCAGATTCGTCAAGAAGGCTGCCACTGGCTGCCAGGAAGGAGCCCACGTTGACAACGCTGTTTTGCATGAAGACCACGCCGGCTGGATTGATGAGGCCGATGGTTCCCGAGCCAGTGAGCTGGCCATGGATCATCGATGGACCCCACTGGCTGGTCTTGTTGAGGACGCGGAAGTTCGGGTCAGAAGTCGATTGAAAATGAACGCTGTTACCACTACCGATGTTGAAACTGTTCCAGTTGATCAAGGCGGTCGAGCCATTCATCCAGACGGTCTGGTGGCCGCCGGGTGTGTTGTCGACCCATCCGGAACCGACGCTGAAATGGTGTCCCGAGGGCAGCTCACCGAGTGCTGGACCAGATGCCAGCCCAAGTACTGCGCCAGTTGTAATCAACCAGCTCCGTTTGATCATTGGCCGAACAACTCGTGCTGCGGCATGACGGACACGTTCTATCTGGGAGGTGTTCCTCATCGGTCTCGCTCCTGACTGCTCTTCCTGCAAAGTCTGGACTGCACAACCCGTTCCAGGGTCCACCAGTGCTTCTGTCCATGCTCAGCTTTATTGTGGCACTGATTGTACCTGCCGGCTCCGATCTTCCACTGTTGTTAGTCCCATAAGGGCGATAGACAGCAGGGAAGTATCAAAACCTAGCCTAAAAGAGCAAAATCACCAGAGAAAGGTGCCAGTCACGTACAAACGGCTGCTTCCTGCCTCTGCCAGACCGAATTTCAGGTCGTGGAGGGCAAATCCCCAGTCCAATTGGACTCGCAAATTGGACTTGTAGAGGAATTCAAGGCCGATTCCTGCCCCCAGGAGGGTGTTATTGACCTCGAAGCCTTCATTTCCATTCTGGAAGACATATCCAGCATCAAAGAAGCCTTTGAATATCAAATCCCAGTCTGGACGCCCATAGACATGCTGAGGGGCCATTCGGAAGGGGCCACCCATGAATTCCAAGGGCTCAGGATTGACGGCGAAGGTTCTGGGCAGGTGGAATCGGTATTCAATGGAGCCGAAGACGGAATTATCTCCTGCGACTACGGACTGGGCGTAGCCGCGTACTGAATACAAGCCACCCATGGTGCTCTGGAACTGGGGGACCAGCCGGTAGTCGAAGCTGTACTGACCAGTGAATCGAAGAGCCAATTCGTGGGCGAGTGTCGAACTGCCTGGACTGTCGGGGTCACCCCAGCCAGCGGGGTTAAGCAGGGGCTCCAGGAAGGTGGAGAGTGATGCACTCCAATTCAATCGGGCCCATTGTTCTGATGGATCAATTCGCCCAAGCAAGGTCAATTCATTGACATTCTGGGAGATGAAACTGCCTTCCAGGCCAACCATGGCCTGGAACAATCCCTTGTTGTCCTGTCTAGATAACAGGATTTCGGTATTGGGCAGGGCAAAGCCAGCCATCCCGCTGTCTTCCAGCAGTTCATTGTTGACCTTGACCTTCTGGTAGTTCATCCCGGGGACGATGTCGATGAAGAAGGGACCATCCTGGAAGATATTGAAGGTCATCTGGCCGCCTGCTGACCAGGAGTATCCGGTGTACTGGACGAAATCCTGTCCAAACTGGTCATTGACGAACTTGTTCCATGAGCCGATGACGCTGCCGCGTATGCGGTTGTCATCTGAGAGGCGGAACTGATACGAACCGAGAACGGCATTTGTACGGCTGAAGTTGGACGTCACGTACTCAAGTGCCAGGATGTCGTCATTTCCAGTCAACTGCGAGTGGACCAGGCCGAAGCGTTGTCGCAGACTTCTTTCCTGCGGCGTGCCGGTGTTGCCAATCTCGTAGTAGAGGGTCAAGGGGTCGGCTTCGAACACGAGATAATCAAGACTCACGCCTCCTGGAACAGCAGACGCGGCGACTGAGGCCTCGACATTTCGTCCTGGATGGCGATTGAGATGGTGAACATAATCGGTCAGATCTGATTTGCGAATCAGATCGGATCGCTCTTCATCAGCCGTATCTGCATCTGCGGTTTCATCATGAGGCTTTGCTGGAGAGGCCTGCTTGATGGATGTGTGTGTTTCATTGTTGAAAGTCTGATCATCCGGGATCCGGTCACCTTGAGCGATGGTTCGACTTTCAACTACGCGACCGACCGTAATCAATATCGTCAGCTCAGTGTCCCCTTCAGGACGCAGGTCTTTACCCAGATCACCAGGCGCACTGCTGATCTGTTTGGGGTTCGGGATTACGAAGACGCCAAGCAGGTCATCCTCGATGAGCACACGACTGATCGTTGATGAGATCGTCGCGATGCAGGAACTCCAGAAGACGCCTCCACCAGCCTCATTAATCTTGTTCAACGTGGTCTGGGTGATATTGACGCCTGCACGAGGGCCAACCCAATTTCGATCACCCTCCTCGGTGTCGATGTAACCAAGGACAAGTGGGAGATCCATGAAGTTGGCAGTAGGCGGCAGGTGCGGGTGATCGTAAAGGTAGGCCACCGAGAATGTGTCCACCATGTATGGAAGACCATCAACCGAGGGATCAGGCTCATTGATAATGAGTGAATCAGTTTCAGTGGAAACATCCGCAGTGTCATCAGATGTGGCCGGTGGCGTGGAATCCGCAGTTGAAGTCTCTGTTTTTGTTGCGGGTAATTCTTGAGAAGGCGTTTGCGCAGCGGAAGGTTTCCCATCATCGGAAGCGGGCTTGCTCGTCAGATCTTCTGTTGCAGGTGTGTCCTGCTGGGCTGTTTGCCCACCTTCTTCGGGGGCGGGCGATGTGTCAGCTTCAATGGAGAGTTCCAGAAGCAGACGATCATTGCCTGACACGACCGCGGTAGCAGTGGCCTGCTCAAATCCCTGCATTTTCAAGTGATTTGAGACAGCCTGAGCTATTGTTTCAAGGGCCGACTCATCGAATTCCTTGTTGCCGCCTGCAATGAAATTGCGGATTGAATCGACCAGGATCCGCCGCCCGTTTTCCGGCGAGGTATAACGCCCATCCCGTTCCCCCAGGCGAACTTCTACTGAACGAACACTCGCAGCTTCAATGAGTAGTGGGTTGGGGATACGCCAGCGAGCGTCTACTGACTGGATCGTCCAGTACGAATTTTGGGAAGCATCAGGTGGTGTGGCAGACACTCCTAGAGGCTGCAGGTTTGCAGGGATCGCTGGGTTTGGTTTTCCACCATCAAGTGGAAGATGCCCCACCAGGAAGATGTCGAATTCGTTGGCGAGCCCTTGCACAGGTATCTGTTTCGGAAGCACAGTGGCGCCGACCAGTCCATCCTTTTGAAGGTGCTCTGCAAGTGTTTTCGCGAGTGCATGGATGACGGCCTTCGTGCACCGGGCACCACCCATGCGATTCATGGCTGCGATATCGGTATGAATGGCTGTTTCGCCATCCATCGCGGGTGCAAGACCAGCGGAAGTTCGACGAACCATGAACGGGACAGTTTGAAGTGAGTCTCCCTCCGGGAGCAGTTCATGCTGCTCATCCCAGAGGAATTGGATGGATTGAACGGTGATTGAATCGGCCTGGCTCCAGGGAGCGAGCCCCACAAGAACGCATGCGATGAGCAGCAGACGCGCCAACCGGACATGTCCCTTTGGGGACATGGATTTTTTTTCGAATGGGTTAGGTGGCATGCGACGTGTCATTTGACCAGTTCGATTCGTGGTCGCCCGTTTGTTAGATCTTGTTGAGGCTGCGAATCGAGCTCACATTGGCTCTATCCGGTGATACAGCCTCTCCGTGTGTCATCTTTCTGTCAAGACGGCATTGGTTGAGAGATTCCCTTTCCTTTCCGGGTTGTCCTCAATGCCTCTGTTATGCCCTCTCCTAGCTGGTTTTACGCCGGAAAAGGCAGTCTTTTTAGGGACTGTCTTCACTCGATCCTTGAATTGCACTGGATTCGGGCCTCTATGACGTCGACGGAGGGGTCGGAGTGATCGCGAAGTGGAATCTGATTTCGAGGACGTTCTTCGAATCAGTGAAATGAAATTAGGAATTGGACCCATGAATGCACTGATTATCGTCACCGTTGCCCTCAGCGGCCCCCTCACACCAGGCATGGAAGTCAATCCAGAGCCAATTTTGCAGCCCTGCTCGAATCATGCGGCACTGGCGGCCTTCGAAGGCCCAACGACCGCCCTCGCGCTTGGTTCCGGCGATGCCCTTGGCTATGAGCTCTTCGCCATCAAACTGGTCGTCAACGCCGACTGATTCATCAGTCGCAGGTTTCTCTACAAGGGATTCAGCGACCAGTTGCATACTGGGCCAGAAGCGCTTCGAGGCGTTTCTTTTCCTGTCCTGAGTTGGCGCGTGCACCAGCCCTCTTGATCAAGTTGATCGTGCGTGCGGTGCCGAAAGACCTCGACAGATGAGGCCCGAGTATCTCGATGTAACTTGAAGGAGTTGGTCCGGTGACTTCCTGCTCAAGGAGCAGGAGCGTGTCATCGTCTGTACTGGCTGCTAGGGACGGCCCAATCAATTGCCACAACATGTCACGTTGCAATCTGGTTGGCTTCGTCACCAACGGCCAGGCCTTGAGAAAGGCCTGTCTGTCCTGGAGTCTGAAGAGTGGGCCAAGTATCAGTGATGCTGATGCCGTGCTCAGCAGCTTGTTCTGGCTGCCATAGGCCCACATGTTTCTCGCGAGTTCGTCCTCTCCCAACAGGTTGAGGAGTTTGATGACCATGGCCAGTGACTCTGGAGAAGGCGAGTCCTGGATGCTTCGCATGAGCTTCTCAGCTTCGGTGCGCAGGTTCTGCCCTCTTTGTGCTGCATTTGCTGACCCAGAGGGCGTAATTTTTGATCGTGTCGAGAGCGAAGGTGACGCGGCAGTCATCAACGGATCCCCGAGCGTATTGACACGCCAGGGTCGGCTGAATGGGCCTTGGTCGTCCCACCAACGGCCAGCGGCAAGAAACGGAACGAGCAAGGTAATGCGCCTCACGAATTCGGTTGGCTTCACGAATGCCGCCAGGAATGGTTCATGGGAAGAACCCACATAGGCATAGACACCATGTTCCAGCCAGCGACCGCCGATGGTGTTGGCATTCGTCGGATCCTGCAGGGACCAACTGTGAATCATTTGCAGGATTGATGGTGATGACAGGACGGGGACATCATTCGTGGTACCCCGGGTTGCCCCCAGTTCGAAGAAATCTCTGTTGCCTTGGGAGTTCATCAGGATCAGGTCCTCATGAATTCCTCCTGTAGACATTGATCGCAACGCTTGGACGGTGGCATTTTCGGTGACCGTGCATTCGTATCCTGCTTTCGAAAGATTGGCAGCGGCTTCTCTTATTCCGTATTGAGCCCGCTCACCATTGCTGGAGTAACCATTGCACAGCCACGCTGTCTTGGGAACCAGAAACAGGCTGCACATGGCCATGTAGGCCGATTCAATCTGGCTTCCATTGATCCAACCGACAATGGCGAAGCGGCGTCCATTCTGGCGTCTTCCAAGGACATCCGTAATGGCCAGTGGATCTTCTGGACCAACATTTGGGGCATTGACACGTGCCGTCTCCGGTAATTGAGCGCGGACTCGTGCGGGCAGCTTTCGGCAGATGGTGATGGCATCCAGTTCATCTCCGAGTGTTTTCCAGCTCAGTCCGGTCTCTTCACATCGATTCCGGACCTGCTCTGCCAGCGCGGCGGTCTTTGTCGCATTCAGGATTGTTCCGCCACCACCCAGTTGACCATCCAGCATGGCAACCGCCTGCCCACGTCCAACCGCCAACGCCATTGCAGCAGTCACCGAAGGTGAAGACTCGGTTGTGAGGACCAGGCCAAGTGGCTGGATGTTCTGGCGTGCAAGCGCCTCTTGGAATGATTCACCTGGTTGGGCTCCCCATGCCCGCGCAAGCATGAGCCGGAAGCGATCCATCACTGATTTATCAGGAGGGGTGACAGGCTTTCTTTGAATGACCTGCGAGGGCTTGAGTTCACGAATGAACATCGGGGCGAAATGATCATCTTCAATCAGCACAGGCCAATGCCCGTTCAATGACCAATGGGCCAATTCATCGATCCAGGTGTCCAGGTCCGGAACAAGGACGACCTGGTCAACCAATGGGATCTGGTTGCTTCTGTGCAGAGCACGAGCGCCGAGTTTGACCGGCCAGGGAACCTCTTCTTCATTAATGGCTGGTTGAATGAAAAGGAGTATGGCGAACAGTGGAGTGGTAAGCATGGACATGCCACAAGTGTATTGTCTGGGCAGACCGTATCCTGCTCCTTCTCCCGGGCAACTTCTGCCCATTGGACGTCATGTTGATTTTGAGTGGACGGAGGTTGATTGATGCCCCCTGAATATCGTGTTATCTCACTGGGAACCCTGGCTGCCAATACGCTCTGGGAAGAGGCTGGCATGGTCCGTACCCCTCATGCCACCACGACCTTGATCATGGCGGACTCCTGCCGAATTCTCGTCAATCCCGGGTTGCCAGCCCAGGTCCTGCATGCTCGGCTTGGTGAACGATCGCCGATCCAACCAGGCGAGGTCACTCATGTGTTCTTGACAAGCCTTGCGGAAGACCATCGACGTGGCCTTGAGGGATTTGAGGACGCAATCTGGTTGGCACATGAACCGGAATTGCTGCATACCCGTTCACAACTTGAACAAGCCGTTGAAGATGCCCGCAGCCATGCGGATGATGAGACTGTTGCGATCTGCAAGGCCCGGCTGGCTCCACTCGCATCCATCAAACCGGCTCCGGACCAGATTGTCCAAGGTGTCGACTTGTTTCCACTGCCGGGCGTCACGCCAGGAACTTGTGGACTGCTGCTCTCTCAGCCCAGGGCGACAGTCCTTGTTGCTGGTGATGCCGTGCCGACTTCAGAGCACCTTGAGCAAGGAAAGGTTCTTCCAAGTTGCGAAGATCTTGAACAAGCCAGGGAGTCTTTCAAGGAAGCCATCGAAATCGCAGACGTGATTGTTCCTGGCCGGGACAACATCCTGGTCCGGTGAGCTCATGGCTGCGAATGTTCCAATGCTCTGAAAGCAAGCGATCGGCGGCCGCCGTCATCAGCCGGCAGCCGCCGAGTCGTCCGTCTGGGACCACGCGTCCCTCGGAGCGAGAGAGAGGAATGGGTACCCGGTATCCATGGGACACCGAGCCCCGTGATTGAACCCCGCTCGGGGAGGCGTACCGATGCGGGGTGAGATTCAATCCAGGAGGCGAATGCCTCCACTCCTTAAGACAGTCCGATTGGGGAGGATGTCATGCAAGGGACAAACAAAGAAAAGCGGGTAGAGCCCACGATGCAGGGGGTTGGGCATGCAGACTGGTCCGATTGCATGGAACGGGAGGCCATCGGGCCTACAATCCAACCATGACGACTACGCACCTGGCCCTGTATGCCGGCTCATTCGATCCCATTACCCTCGGTCACCTGGATGTGATCCGTCGTGCACGTCGGCTCTTCGATGAGATCGTCGTGGGGGTCGGTCAGAATCCGGACAAATCCTGGCTCTTCACGATTGAGGATCGCACAGCCATGGCCAGCGATCTGGTTGCAGACATTGTCACTTCGGAACCTTCACTCGCGAAGGTCCGGGTCGAGTCCTATGAAGGACTGACTGTTGACTTTGCCAGGAAGATCGAGGCAACAGCCTTGCTTCGAGGTCTTCGCAATGCCACCGATACGGCTACGGAATGCCAGTTGGCACTTGCCAACAGGCACGTGGCTGATATCGAGACGGTATTCGTCCTTCCATCGCAGGAGTACGGCTTCACCTCATCAAGCTTGATCCGTCAGATCGTTGCGTTGGGTGGAGACCTCGAGGGACTCCAGGGTGTTGTGCCAAAGACGGTGATCAGTCGTCTGCGTGAGATTCAGGCAGATGAGTCACATGTGCTTCATGATCGAACGATGGAAGGCACCTGGGGAGTGGACTGATCCCACGTGTCAGTCGGTGGCTTCGGATTCTGCCAGGGAATCCAGGCCGGCTGTTCTCAGGATCGTCTTGAAGTTCTCTGAGAACACGAAGTTCTCTTCAGGGAATGACATGCCTGCCATGTTGTGATCCACGTGGCTGAACATCAGGTCGACCCGTCCAATGGTTGTCCAGGTCTCCTGATCGTGCGGGCGCCTCATCAACACGATTCCACTCGTGGCAGCACCTGCTTCATCAATTCGATCAAGCGTCGCGTCGTATCGGATCGTGGATCCGGGTGTCACGTCGGATTCAATCTGGGCCTTTGCGATCTTCGCAAGCACGACTTTCTCGCGAAATCCATTCACCGCTCCTACAAGTATGCCTGCTGTTTGGGCCATGCCCTCGATCATGAGGGATGCGGGCATCAATGGTTGTGCAGGAAAGCGATCATCGGCAGCAAAGTGATCATGCAGATGCTCTTCGGCCAAGGAAACATTCTTGACCGCGGACATGCGTTTGCCGGCTTCGAAATCAACGATCTGGTCAATCCACATCCACCGCATGACAGCAGCCTCCGGGGAGGATCAGGCGGGGCTTGTTTCGCTGTTGAGTTTGCCCTGTACAAAGGCAACCAGCGATTGCACCGTGATGAGGTCGGCGACGCCTGCAAGACTTCGATCTGATTCGAATGAAGTGAGATCAAGGTGAGGCATGCGTTCCCGGAGCATCGACATGCCTGCATCCGTGAAGGTCTCGTCCTGAACCCAATCAGCGTTGTCCATCAGGTTCTCGGGAAAGAGTTCACCTTGTTCGATCTTGAACGGGTGGTCGTCGGTCGAGAATGTCTTTTCCAGCCGAAACTGGATGTCGAGGAAATCGATCGACTCGGCGCCAAGATCGGAAACAAGTCGTGCTTCCGACGTGACTTCGTCTTCGTCGACACCAAGTGCTTCTTCCAGAACATCGCGAATATGGGCGAAGATCTCTTCGGGGCTCATGGCCATGGGTCCGGCAACTCCGTGTTGGTTGGGTCGTGCGTTGTTGCTTCAGACCCTGATAGGTCGCATGGTAAACCGTCCGGAGATGGCTGTCTCCTCTGAACGGGCTGAATCATCGTTTCGGAGCACAATGCCCTTTCCCTTGCAGGACCATTGGCCAAGATCATCTCGCTTGATCGCGGTGACCTCGACTTCAAGCCGCTCCCCGGGACGGACCATGGCGCCATATTTGAGGGATTTGACCTCTCCGAGGACGAGCCGACAGGATTCACGATCCTGGAGCAGCTTTCTGGCCGCTTGGACCAGGGCCTCCAGCATCAGCACCCCTGGAAGGATGGGGAAGCCTGGAAAATGGTCGCCCAGGTATTCCTCAGCGGCTGTTACATGCTTCACGGCCCGGATCTGGTCGTCGGACTGCTCGTGGACATGGTCAATGAGTTCAAATCGCATGGGGGGACATGGTACCTCGGCGGGCAGCTCAGCTCGGGAAAAGGGGCTGGAAGGGCCCTGGTTCGATGACGGGACCCTTGGATTCCGCTATCCTCCCGGGTCTTCCGTCACTGAAGGCGTGTCCTCAGGGGACCAGGTGACGGCAGTCATTTAACCTGAAAAGACATGAGGACGTCATGGCCAGTACAGGCACGATCATCCAGGTCATCGGTTCAACATTCGACGCCCAGTTCCCGGAGGACAATCTTCCGGACATCTACAACGCTGTGACCACTGAGGTCGGGGTGGGTGACGAAAACAAAACACTTTATGGCGAGGTCAGCAAGCACCTTGGCGGCGGCCAGGTTCGTTGTGTGGCCCTGGGAAGCACCGATGGTGTTCGACGTGGGCAGCCCTGCGTTGATACCGGCGGCCCTGTAACCGTGCCGGTAGGTGAAGGCGTGCTTGGTCGCGTCTTCAACTTGCTTGGTCAACCCGTGGACAATCGCGGTGAGGTCAAGTGCGACAAGCGGCGCCCCATTCATGCATCCCCTCCAAAGATTGAAGATCTCAACCCCAAGACCGAGATGCTTGAAACCGGCATCAAGGTGATCGACCTTCTTTGCCCGTTTGTTCGTGGTGGCAAGATCGGTTTGTTCGGAGGTGCCGGTGTCGGCAAGACGGTCATCATCCAGGAGATGATTGCTCGTGTTGCCCGTAACTTCGGTGGTTACTCCGTCTTCTGTGGTGTCGGCGAGCGTACCCGTGAAGGAAACGATCTCTGGCTTGAAATGCAGGAAGCCGAATACACCGATGCCGCGGGCCAGACCTCTCACGTGATCGACAAGGTGGCCATGGTGTTTGGCCAGATGAACGAGCCCCCGGGTGCACGTCTTCGCGTCGGTCTCTCCGGGCTGGCAATGGCCGAGGAGTTCCGGGACAACTCCGGTAAGGAAACCCTGATCTTCATCGACAACGTCTTCCGTTTCACCCAGGCCGGTTCGGAAGTTTCCGCACTCCTGGGCCGTATGCCATCGGCCGTGGGTTACCAGCCGACGCTCTCCACTGAGATGGGCGAGATGCAGGAACGGATTACATCAACCAGCCGCGGTGCCATTACCTCGGTGCAGGCTATTTACGTTCCCGCAGACGACCTGACGGATCCAGCCCCCGCTACGACATTCACGCACCTGGATGCATTCGTCGTTCTCGAACGTGGTATTGCCGAGAAGGGTATTTACCCTGCTGTGGACCCACTGGGTTCCTCCTCAAGAATTCTCGATCCACAGATCGTGGGCGAGCGTCACTACGAGGTCGCTCGAAAGGTTCAGCAGATCCTTCAGCGATACAAGGATCTTCAGGACATCATCGCCATCCTCGGTGTGGACGAACTGGCCGAGGAGGACAAGGCCGTGGTGGCTCGTGCCCGCCGTATGGAACGCTTCCTCAGTCAGCCCTGCTACGTGGCTGAGCAGTTCACCGGTTTCCCGGGCATCACAACGCCGCTGGAAGAGACGATCGATTCCTTTGATCGCCTCTGTAATGGTGAGGGTGATGATCTGCCCGAGGGTGCCTTCATGTACGTTGGCAACCTCGATGATGCTGAACGCAAGGCCAAGGAAATGGCAGAAGCCGTCGCCTAGCACCGTTCAGTGCCCATTATGGGCATGCACATGTCTTCAAACCGGGTGGCCTCTGGCCACCCGGTTTTTTCATACCTGTGCCCACAACGGATCCACCGATCCGGAGCATCTGTTCGACTTCAGTACTCATGTTGGGGTAATCTTGGTGTCGAACTGAATCCCCTGGCGCAAGGAGGCCTCCCAGATGACTACTCGTTCGTTTACAAAGTCCGCCGCATTGTTCACAAGCTTCATGCTGGTTGTCGGCATGGTTGGTTGTAAGGATTCCAAACCAAAGGTCGATCCAGAGGGACCGCAGAATCCCGAAAGCAGCAATCAAGAAGTCGACAGTGCCAAGGCGACACCTGAAGCTGGCACGACGACTACAACCTTGGAACTCACCGCAGCAACTCCTGACTTCGATGCAGCAGTTCTTCCGGGGATCACCGCCCGGACCTGGACCAATACTCCAGGGGGTTCCTGGTATGCCACCGTCATGCCCGGGCAAGGCAATGAAATGGTTGATGAAACCAACTCGACTGTCACCGTGTCCATGTCCATGTGGACTGAAGATGGCACCCCCGTCCTTCTCACCGAGGAGGCACAGGGGGACATGGTCCTCCCCATGGGAGAGGACATGTTTGCTGGTTGGAATGAGACGATCCGTGGCATGCGAGTCGGCGAGACCCGCAAGATCGCTGTTCCCTGGAACCAGTCACTCGGCGAGGATGGCCATGGCCTGGTCTGGTGCGAAGATGGCAGTGAAAACCAGCAGATGCTCGTAGGCGATATTCGCCTGATCGCTATTGATGAGGTCACTGAGGCACCGAACATGCCACTCGCCTCCGCCGGATCCTGACCTCCCTGTTCGCTACCATTGAGGGCTCGGCCTGTGACAGGCCATGGCACAAGGAGCCCTCGAATGCATCGCACCTTCCGGCACATCCTGTTCATCACCGTCGCTTGCCTCATTGTTTCGGGCATTGCAATCGCGGCACCCGCGGTACCCCAGACACCAGATCAATTGCAGGTTTCCTATGACACGGCGATGGCCGAGGCCAATCGGTCGATCGATGCCATTGTCGCGATCCCGGATAACCAGCGAACCTACGAGAACACGGTTCTGGCTCTTGATGACATGCATGCGAGACTGGATGCAAGCATCGGGATGCCGCTGTTCATGGCCTATGTCCATACGGATCCCGGAATGAGAGATGTTTCACGGGCGGCTTACCAGAACTACAGCGATTGGCTTGTTGAGATGGGCAAGCGTGAAGATCTCTATGAGGCGGTTCGTGTCATCGCTGATTCAAATCCCTCACTGGATGGAGAGCACGCGCGACTCCTGAAGTTCACCCTGCGTGACTACCGCAGAGCAGGCATGAACCTGACTGCTGAACAGCGTGCTGAATTGACGAAGATCGAGAAGGAGATCAACGTACTATCGATCGAGTTTGATCGGAATATCACGGCGGATGAAACCGTTGTGCTGGTAACGCCAGAGGAACTGAAAGGCATGCCCCAGGACTGGCTGGATGCCAGAGATCAGATTGATGGTCTCTACGTTCTCGGAATGGATTACCCGACAATCATTCCTGTCATGGATCATTGCCCGAATGCTGAGACGAGGCAGAAGATCTGGATGGCCAGAAAGCGACGGGCCAAACGCAACATCGAGGTACTGGAGAAGCTGCTTGCGTTGAGAGCCCAGCAGGCGAGGCTGCTGGGCTATGCCCATGCCTCTGATTTCGAGAATGAAGTTCGCATGTCGGGAAATGCCCAGACCGTCGCAGATTTCTATGCCAGGCTCCAGCCACTGCTGCGAGAAAAGGCGAAGAAGGATTACGCGCTCATCCTGGAAGCCAAGCGATCTGATGTCGCTGATCCTGAGGCAACAGTCATGCCTTGGGATTTCGGTTACTACATGGAACGCATTCGAGAACGCGACTATGAGGTCGATTCGAATGTCGTAAAGGAATACTTCCCCTTCGAGAAGGTGCGTGATGGCCTCTTCGAGATCACTCAGAATATCTATGGGATTGATTACATCCCAATGGAGGCGCCCGCAGGCGCGCCGCTTTGGCATGAGGATGTCGAGTACTTCCAGGTCGTCGATCGAGAGACCGGTGAAACGCTCGGTGAGTTCTTCATGGACATGTATCCTCGCGACAACAAGTACGGGCATGCCGCTCAGTGGGGACTTGTTCCGAGGAAGGCATGGACAAGCAGGTCTGTTCAGAAGCCCGTGGCTGCACTGGTCTGCAATTTTCCGAAGCCAACTCCTGATCGTCCAAGCCTGCTGTCACATGACCAGGCGGAAACGTTCTTTCATGAGTTCGGTCATTGTCTGCACACGATCCTGACCGAATCGGAGACGGCTCGCTTTGCCGGCACCTCGGTGGAGCGTGACTTTGTGGAAGCACCCTCCCAGATGTTCGAAGCCTGGGTGTGGTCGCCCGAAACGCTTCCAATGCTGAGCGGCCACTATGAGACCGGCGATCCTCTTCCACCGGATCTTCTTGATCGCATGATTGCGGCCAAGACATTGTGTTCCGGGATGATCGATGAAGGGCAAGTCTTCTACGGAAGAAGTGATCAGGCATTCCATACCGACGTTGACGGCGAAGTCGATACGACTCAGGTTGGCAAGGATCTGTATGAGGAATGCACGCTCTTTGATCCCATTGATGGCACCTGGTACCAGGCATCCTTTGGCCACCTCACCGGCTACCAGGGCGGTTACTACGGCTATTTGTGGTCCAAGGTCTTTGCAAAGGACATGGAGCAGCGATTTGAAGAGCTGGGAATGCTGGATCCAGAAGCAGGCGCGTATTACCGCAAGCACGTTCTCGGTCGCGGTGGAACCGTTGATGCTTCCGAGATGTTGCGGGATTACCTTGGACGTGATCCCCAGATGGAGCCGTACATCCGGAGTCTGGGCATCGAGGTAGAGCAGTCAACCGAGCAATGAGTCTCGGGCTAGAGCCACTTTCGCCACCAGAACAAGCCAAGCATTCCGAGGCCCAAAGTCCCGCAGGCTAAGGCAAAGATGGTGAATGACCAGGGGTCGTTCTGCCCTGGTAGCGACGTGGTGAAGTTCATTCCGAAGACCCCACTGAGGAACGAGAGCGGGATGAAGATTGTTGCGATGATGGTCAGGACCTTCATGACCTCGTTCATCCGGTTGCTCATCATGTTCATGTGGATGTCGAGAATAGCCGTGATGGCGTCGCGATAGGTCTCAAGCATGTCCGCAACGTGTATGCAGTGGTCATAGACATCACGGAGATAGATCGAGGTCTCAGCGCTGATGATTTTGTCTGATTCGGAATGCAGAGACTTCAAGGACAACAGCATTTCACGCATGGGCCAGATTTCCCTGCGAAGAAGCATCATTTCACGTTTGGCATCATGGATGTTCACCATGTGCTTCGTGCTGGGGGATTCCAGTACGGCTTCATCAAGGGATTCCAGTTGATCACCCATCTGGTCAAGGATCGGGAAAAGTTGATCCACGATCTTGTCCAGGATGCAATACAGGAGAAAATCACCACCACCTTTACGCAAGTGACTTTTCTCAATCTTCAAACGTTCCTGAATTCGGTCAAAGGTGTCCTCTCCATATTCCTGAAAGGAGACGACAAGGGTCTTGCTGGCAAAGATGGCAACCTGCTGACTGGTCAGCCGCTGGTTAATCAATGCAGGTGAGGAGGCAATGACAGCGAGATAGGAATGATTTGGATCCTCGGTGTACTTGTCCACCTTGGGGCGTTGAGGGATCTGGATCAGGTCTTCAAGTGCCAGGGGGTGAAAGTGATGCCGATTGCCCAGGGCATTCAGAAAATTCGCATCCGGTGTTCCGATGACCCGGATCCAGCGAACCTTGCTCCAGGCTGGTCGAGGCGCTGCGAAGAAGGCCTCCACATCCTCGATGTTCTGCTCCTGGAGATTGTCCGGGCCGTAGTCGATGCAGATTTTCTGGACAGGCGGGGCATCTCCATTCTGGGCAATGGCTTGATGGGTGAGGTTGCTTTCGGGGTAGCCGCTGAAATGGCCAGCGTGCAGGACACGCTTCAGCCCGTCTTTGAGGCTTCGCTTCGGCTGGTTCTCATCGGATGTGCTTTGTTTGTCCATCATCTTGCAGTCAAAGCGGCAGTGCTGGAGCCACTCCGGTGCAGGGTACCATTCTCAGCATGAGGTCAACACGTGCCAGCAGAACACCTGTCCCGATGCTCCTGGCTGCTGCCGCCTGCATCCTGCTACTGCTTGTCCTGGCGTGCTGGATCCTGGCGGGCTGGTCGCCGGGGTGGTTCCACTCCGTGGCAGAAGATGACATTGCCCGAGCCAACATGGGGGAACAGGTTGAATTTCGTCTGGCGGAAGAGCTCCAGAAGATCAGGCCATCCGGAGAGCGTTGGCGACTTCGGATCACCGATGAAGCAATCAACGCCTGGTTGTCGACACGGCTAGGACCCTGGCTGAGCCATCAGCCCTCCATCCAGTGGCCTGATGGCCTGTCTCGGCCACAGATTCGATTCAGAACCAGAGGAATCGATGTGGGGATTCGGATCGAGGACATTTTGGGGTCCGATCGTGTGGTTGTGCTCAGTTTTCACCCTTCCATCAGGGATGGGCAAATCGACCTTCGGCCCGGATGGGTCCGGCTAGGCAGGTTGCCAATCCCCTTTGGCAGGACGGCCATGGATGCCAGGCTCCGGCAGATGTTGCCCCAACTGGAAGGCTCTGCTGGCAGCCTGATCAAGGCTGCTTTGGGGGATGCGGCTATGGAGGCGATGATCCCGCTCGTGGACGACCGAAGGGTCAGGGTGGAAAAGATGGCTTTGGAGCCAGGGGCCATCATCCTGGAAGCATCAACCCTGCCCGCGAGGTGATCTTTGGAAGGATGCTTGCAGCGGTATGGCTCGGTTTACTAGCATGACCGGTCTTATGCCGAGCATCACGATCAATGGCCGGCCCGCTGAGTTCAAGGAGGGTCAATCCATCCTTGAAGTGGCTCTTGCGCAGGAACAGGAAATCCCCCACTACTGCTGGCACCCGGGACTCTCCGTGGTGGCCAATTGTCGTATCTGTCTGGCGGAGATCTGGGCGCCCAATCCTCGCAACGAAGGCAAGCTCGAGCCGATGCCCAAGTTGATGCCCACGTGTCAGACCCTTGCCCAGGAAGGCCAGGTTGTCTACACGGACTCGCCGAAGGCAGTCGCCAATCAACGATCCGTGATGGAACTCCTGCTGATCAATCACCCCGTTGATTGTCCGGTCTGTGATCAGGCTGGCGAATGCTACCTCCAGGACTATGCCTATCGATATGGCCGTGCGAGCAGTCGGTTCGAAGAGGAAAAGATCAAGCAGCCCAAGAAGGACATTGGTTTACACGTGCTGCTTTATGGCGACCGTTGCATCATGTGTACTCGGTGTGTTCGCTTTACTCGCGAGGTTACCGGTACCGATGAACTCATGGTCCAGGGCCGTGGTGCCAAGGAAGAGATTGATGTCTTCCCTGGTCAGGGTCTTGATAACGAACTCAGTGGCAACGTCGTGGACATCTGTCCCGTTGGTGCCTTGCTGGACAAGGACTTCCTCTTTGCTCAGCGTGTGTGGTTCCTGACACGCACCCCTTCCATTGATGGCATCACTGCTTCCGGCGACAACATCAGCATCGAGCACAACAATGGGACCGTGTTCAGAGTGAAGCCACGTGCCAACGAGTCGATCAACAAATGGTGGATTTCAGATGAGATCCGCTACGGGTGGAAATTCATACACGATGAGACCAGGCACCGAATGCCCATGGTCAGGAGCCGTGATGAATGGCCAATGCCTCAAGCTGCAGAAGCGTGGACGGAATCCATGGCAAAGGCTGTGGAAGCAATACGAACAGGCGAAAGACTGGCCCTGCTGGTCTCGCCCATGCTGTCCTGTGAGGATGCCTGGTATCTGGGCCAGCTGGCGCTTTCAATTGATTCACAGGCCGTGGTGGGTGTCGGTCCAGTCCCATTCAATGGCCAGGACAAATCATTCCCTGGTGGTTACACCATCCGAGCGGAGAAGGCCCCGAATGCAAGGGGTGTTCGTCGGGTGCTTGAAGCCCTTGGCCTGCAGGTCATGGATGCTGCCGCCATGGAGAAGACATTGGCCACGGATACCAAGATCGATCGATTGGTCGTCACGGGTAATTATCCCAGCCAGTGGGTGACGCCATCTCTGTTGGAGGCCATTGGTCCGGATCGATTTGTTCTCCAGATCGATACGCTTCCCAATGCTCTGACGACTCGAGCAGATGTTTACCTGCCGGCAGCTAGCTGGATGGAAAAAGCCGGGACGTTCGAGAATGCGGATGGTGTGCTGCAGAGTTTCGAGCAGGCCATAGCGCCCATCGATTACTGCAAGAGCGAAGCCCAGATCGCGATGGATCTGCAAGCAGCCTTGGCCTCGAGCCGGCCATCACATTTCAATGCAGCTGTTACCCGGCAGGCGATGGCATCTCACGCAGCCTTGGACCGCTTCGTTTCTGACGTGAGCCTTCCCAAGGTTCCACAGGTCGTCGAATCGGACATGAGCATCATTGAACTCTGATCAACAGGTTCCGCGATGATTTCCGGCATATGTTCCGGACAGGCACGCTTCTCTTGAATCCAGCAGATGCACATGGGCATGGCGACTGCCAGGCCTAATGCTGGAGCAAGCATTCCAACGGACAGAAACGTGCTTCGTAGCGATGGATCCAGTTCCGATCGCGTGGAGAGGACCATGGCCATGATCGCAACGCCGCCAGCCAGGGCCAGGGTCGTGATGGTTCTGGTGCCATGAGTTCGAAGCATGGCAACCGGAAGCACAATGGCCAGTACCAGGGCGGCTGATGGATCTCCATTGACCAGAAGAACCGTGAAGGCGGCTCCTGCGAGACCTGCGTACCACCCCCACTGCAAGAGTGGAAGCATCCTGGAAGGCCAGCCTTGGGACGTAGTTGCCATACCAGTTGATTCGGATGAATTGAGCTTGGCGATCTGGTTACACCCCCATGAGTGGGTGTATTGGTCCAGATGAGGCCGCACAGACCGAACGGTCCGCATGATCGGCTTTAAACGGGCCCAGTGATCAGCTCGACGTCAGGCCACGGTATGACGTGATCTCCACGCCGAAGTTCTCACCAACCTTCACAGCCTTGCCTTTTCCGATCACGGCTGAGTTGATCATGATGTCAAGATCCTCATCCGCCCTCTTGGGTAACTCGATGATGGACCCGGGCTGAAGGCGGGTGATTTCCTGGAGTCGGGTGGGCTTGGTTGCGATTTGAACCGAGACTGGAATTGGAAGACGTTGCGTGGCATCGATGGGGGCATTCATACCCTGCTTATCGGGCCATGAGGCCTGTCCATGTGAACTTGCAGACAGGATCAGCTGTTCCTGGAAAGAAGGCCTTTGAGGATGGCCATTCGGACAGCTACGCCACATGTCACCTGGTCAAGTATCAGGCTTCTGGGGCCATCAGCCACCTCGGGATCGATCTCGGTCCCCCGGTTGATCGGTCCCGGGTGCAGAACCGGTGCACCATCCCGCAAGCGAGCTGCGCGATCAACAGAAAGACCGAACTGCTCCACGTAGTCACTGGGGATACCCAGTCCACCATGCCGTTCAAACTGAACGCGGAGCATCATGATCGCATCGATCGAGCCCAGGATTCCATCAAGCTCATGTTCCACACGTACGGATCCACGTGTGTTCTCTGTTGAGGTCACAAGCTCAGCCATGGCCTCTGGTACCAGAGAAGGTGGGCCGGTCAGAACCACGTCGGCCCCCAGGGCCGTCAAGCTCTGGGCATTGGATCTGGCAACGCGGCTGCTGCCGACGTCGCCCACAATCGCGATCGTCAATCCATCGAGTGATTTGCGGCCGAAGTGTTCCTGGAGAGCCAGGGCATCAAGGAGACCCTGTGTTGGATGTTCATGTCTGCCGTCACCGGCATTGATCACAGGGATCCGAACACCTTTGGCAACGAGCTGAGGACCACCGGATGCACTGCACCTGAGTACCAGCCCATCAACACCCATGGCCTGAACATTCAGAGCGGTATCCAGAAGCGTTTCGCCCTTTGATGAACTGGAGGTTGAGGCATTGAGGTCAAGGACTTCTGCCCCAACACGCTTGCCAGCCATCGTGAAACTCAACCGTGTTCGAGTGCTGTTCTCGAAAAACAGGGTTGCAACCGTCTTGCCTGACAAGTCATCCGTAGCAGGTGCTTCGCCCCGAGCAATCGGAAGCATGGCTGCGGCCTCTTGAAGGATTGACAGCATGTCCTCCCGGGAAAAATCTTCCAGGCTCAACAGGTGTCCGCGATTGCTCCAATGATGGCTCATCGCGGGGGAAGTATATCGCTTGTTGAAGTCAGGCAGACCAGGCTGCCAGCAATTCCAGCAGGTCAGTGACGTCAACCACGCCATCATCATT
Organism: Phycisphaerales bacterium; assembly: GCA_029242715.1. Taxonomy (GTDB): domain Bacteria; phylum Planctomycetota; class Phycisphaerae; order Phycisphaerales; family SM1A02; genus UBA1668. The sequence continues at coordinate 30,083 of JAQWTL010000018.1, read as the reverse complement.
CACATCGCCCGTACATGAACCTGTGCAGCCGAAATCAGCCAGGAGCAACAGGATGTCATCCACATCCACATCGCCATCCATGTCGAGGTCGGCAGGATTTGCAGTGGCTTCGTAATCGATGTTCAGCGTGCCAGGACCGGTGGCGGCTTGCCAGCCACCGAGTCGAATGTAGTACGTGCTGCCACCGGTTATGGCCAGGTCGGTAATCGATGAGTAGAACTGCTGACATCCCGAATCACCCGTGGCATCGCCATTGCAAGCCAACTGGGTCAGAGAACTGCACTCGGAGCCCTCGTAGATGACAAGCGAGGTGTCATAGGAAGTGGAATCGCAGGTATTGAACGAAGCGGTTCCATTGTCCAGAGGTTGCCATGAGAACCAGCGGTCAGGTGAACTGCCCCAGTCAAGGTAGCTGTCAGGGCATTGCAGTTCGTCAGGATTACCGAAGCCACTGTCCGTTGCATCACTGGTATCAAAGCTGTTTGAGCCAAGGGAGGCGATCAACGGAGAATCACAGGTGTCGCCATCGCCTTCTGGAATTTCCAGATCGATTTCGACGAGGTCCATCGTCACAGGCGCGCTCTTGCCATGATCAACCCAGGCGTCATAGGCAATTTGCCCCTTCAAATCCGTGTGGTTGTTGTCACGCAGGAACTCGATGTATTCCTTGGTCGTTGTCTGGTGCAGAAGACCAACGACAGCTTTCGTGGCACCTGCAGGAATCGAGGCAGCGGTGTCATCCCAATGCTGATCATCTGCATAGGTGTAGTTCACTGGTGCAGCTCGAATCCCTTCGAAGCCCGCATTCGTGAAACCGACTGGCGGGATGCGGTTGTCCTTGAGGATTTCATTTGCCAGGACCAGATGGAGCGTCTCGCCTTCAGGCAAGCCAGTGGCTGCAGCAACATTTGCATCAATGCCACGGAGCATCTCGTAGATCTTCGTTCCTTCGACATCGAGTTCAGCAGTCGTGTAGTCGTATTCCCCGATTTCTTCGATCAGGGTGTCTGAATCGTCATAGAACTTCACATTGACCCACATCCGGCGACCTTCCGGGTAGCCGGTTGGAAGCTTGTGTCCGGACCAGTTGGTGATGCGGATATTCAGTATGGCGTCTTCCTGTGTGACGTCCATGTCTGAAGCAGCCTGCATCAGCGCAACGGTTCGATCCTTTGCGTCTGATACGGATTGTTCAGTCAGGCTGGTGTGCTGAGGTTCGTAGAGCTCTTTGACAGCACCCAGTACCCAGGAATTGGCTCCTGTGAAATGGTGCAGCGAAAGACTTTTTCGATGGCCGACATCGGGGAGGTACCAGAAGGCGCAGTTGGCGCCCGATGCCTTGGGCATGTGGCAGTCCTGACAGGATTGCATGAGTCCTGTGGGGTGTTCGCCGCCGAAACGACCGTCATCGAACTGCACGCCCCCATCAGCGAACTTGCTGGCCAGCCATTCCGAGTAGGTCCTCTGCTCGGGCATCATGTCATAGGTGTTCTGGGTTGGATGGGCCGTGTCGAAGTCAGTCAACAGGTATGTCCCATCTTCCTGCCGTTCAAAGGCCGGATTGCTCAGATCATGGCACGCAGCGCATTGAGCCGAGTCCAGGTGGAACGGGGAGACTTTGATCTCCGAGGCACCGTGCATGTTGTACAGAACATCATCCAGCGGCCCACGTCGTGTATCGACTGGATCGAAAATGAAACGACCGTTACCTGGTTGATCAGGGTCCGGATACGTGCCGGCATCAATCAGATCCTGAAGGATGAGTTCGTCTTCAGTGGGGTTCTCTTCAGAAGCAATTGGATCAACCATGCGGTGACAGAAGTTGCAATTGACTCCGTCATAGTCATCAGGATCGAGAAGATCTTCGAGAACACCATTGGTGCTCCGTCCACTTCCCCAGCCAGTGGGTGTATGACATCGCATGCAGTACTCGCCACTGAAATCGGCGTCCTGGTTCGCGATGGTCACGGCAGCTTGCCAGATGGGATCGCGGACGGACTGGGCCATCATGCTGGCGGCCCAGAGATTCATGGGACCCGTTTGGATATCAGGGTTGTTGTCATCCTCGAAGAGATGGCATCCTGCGCAACTGAAGGGTGCGATTTCGAATTCCTGCATCTGCATCGGCGGATCAGTTCCCGGCTGTGTCGGGAGTGGCTGGGTGCCGGGCTGGTAGAAATCCTCCGCTGTCGTGGGCAGGGGCAACAGCGGGTTTCCAACGGCATAGACCAACGTGGGCAAAGCCCACGCAGAGGCCAAAACTAGGCAGATAAATGACTTGGAATTCACGAGGCCTCGCTCCTCAATTGCCCCAGACAGTCCCTAAGCGTACCTCCTGAAGTGGCTCGGTCAATAGCCAAACATCATGCGGAGTTCGCTTTGAAGGCCTGATAACGAAGGCCTGATAACGAAGGCCTGATAAACTCTGGGCTGTGGACCATCTCTCAGGTCATGTATTCGTACGCAGGCGGTAATTGGATGCATTTCAGGGCCATACTCCTCCTTGCCAGTTGTGCTGTCTGGAGTGGCTGTGCAGGCGGAAAAGGCCCTGAGGTCCTTTCCGTGCCAGCAGATCGCTATGAACTCGCCTTTGATTCGGCTATCGAGGTAGCTCGCAGCCATGGGATGAGACCGGCTTTCATGGACCGCAGGGCGGGGATTATTGAGACCGAGCCGGTGATTGCCGGCTCCCTCCTGGAGCCCTGGTACGGGGATAACGCCGATTTCAACCAAGTCATTCGAAACACGGTTGCCCGAAACCGTTACCGAGCCCGGTTTGAGTTCACCAGGGCGGGTTTCAAGCCTCGAACGGCCGGCGAGGAGATTCCTCCTGTCGACATTCTTGGGGTTACCAATGAGGATTGGGACCTGACAGAGGGGGACGGAGAACTCAATCTCAGAGCATGGGTGTTTGAAGAGCGTGGCCATTCGGTTGGGCAACGTCGCAATACGTGGACATTTATTGGCACGTCATACACCTACAAGGTGCCTGTAGAGGGCAACTGGGATGAAAACCAGGTCTTCTTCTGGACCCCTACCACGCGTGATCGTCCAGCAGAGCGGCGTCTACTTGCTGAGGTCAGCGAACGGATAGATGAGCAGGAAGCTTCTGAGAATGATGTTTCCTTGGGGGCAACACCCCAACAGGATCCCGCCTTACAGCCTTGAGGCACGTTTCAGGTGGTTCCAATTCCAATTGAAACGGTTTTAACAGTTGGTTGATGCTGTTCCAATCGTTGCGTGCTTGCTTCGAGAATCGTGGGGAGTACCATCAAATGTTGCGAGACATGGACAAGAGGGAGTCCTGGAAATGCATCAGAAAAAGCATGGTCGAGGTCTCTTGGCAACCTTCGGGTTGTCCGTTCTGTTCACATGTTCACTGCAGGCTGACTTCAAAAGCGATGCGCGTTGGCCTGAACTCATAGAGCGAATCGGCCAGGATCAGGTTCCTGATGGCACTGGCGTGGTGGTCTGCCAGGTCGAGGCCATGGAAGGTACGAGCTACGCGCCCAACCTGACTCATGCCGAATACGACTCTCACACCTTCATCGATCGTGGGCCGGGTTTTTCAGGTACGTCATCACACGCCAATAATGTTGCCAAGCGTTTTTACGGCGATATCACCAGCATGACGCCAGGCAGTGATCCCGTGAACCTCTACGAGGCGAATGGCTGGTGTACAGATGACTTTCTTCGAGCCAACTATTCATCCAGCACTCCTCCATTGGGACTGCCTGGTGGCATCAAGGTCATAAGCCAATCCTGGATCGGCAGCTTTGGCAATGTTGCGACGGATCAAACGGCGTTACGTCGGTTGGACTTCAGCGTGACCCGTGATGACAGCATCATCGTGGTCGGCGTCAACAATGGGAGCAGCAGCCAGAATTTGCCGCTTCTGTGTTACGCCTACAACAACATCAGCGTGGGCTTGCGATCCGGAAACCATGCCAACAGTGACACGGCTTCGAACTACGAAGGCGGTGGTCGCATGAAGCCGGAGATCTGCGCGACATCAGCTCAGACCAGCTTTGCGACCCCAGTGGTTTCTTCGGCAGCTGTCATGCTGGTTGATCAGGTTCGTTCAAATTCAGACCTCCATTCGGATGGCGAACAGCCCGAGGTCATCAAGGCAGTGCTGATGTCCGCGGCCAATCATCTTGATGAAAACGCTGATGATGGCGAGTGGAGCAATGAGCCCTCTGAATCCGGGGGAGACCGGGGCATGGCAACTCGACCGTTGGATCAAGTGCAGGGCGCAGGCCAGGTTGATGTTGATCGAGGACACCTCGTCATGAGTGGTGGGCGTATCACGGGTGGGGTCAGCCCTGCGACTACACCAGAGGCGCCGCTTTACGGCTGGGATTGGGCCTACTGCCTTGTCGGAAACTCGCGGACCTGGAATTTCACACTGGGTGGTTCGGTTGATGAGATATCGATTGTGGCTGCCTGGAGTCGGCAGGTTCCGACCGGCTTCGGATCAGACTGGACGCTCGGTGACTTTGATCTCGAACTGGTCAGACTTGATGCAGACGGGAATCCTGTTTCAATCGTTGGATCAGGTCCCGAGGTCTTCGAGTCAGGCAATGTCTACAGCGGCAGCGCTGTGGACAATGTTGAACATCTGTATATCAGGGGGCTCGCAGCGGGTCAGTATCAATTGCGACTCACCCTGTTGGGAGGCGGCGGTGCCAGCAATGCCAGGGCAGGCCTGGCCTGGTATTTCAGTGAGCCGGATATCGTCGATGTTCCTGGCGATATCAACGCGGACGGTGTGGTCGATGTTGACGATCTGCTTCAGTTGCTCTCCGAGTTCGGCAACTGCAATGGCGGCTGTGCCTCGGATCTTGACGGCGATGGCGACACGGACGTGAATGATCTCCTGGAGTTGCTCAACTACATGTGATCCATGGCTGCTGGGCCTGTTTTCACGCCTTCAAGCTCCTGAACCCGTCCAAGGGGTCGAGTCTCTACAATCCGCCCCATGCGTCGAGCACGGTTGATGCCATGGCTCTTGATGATCCTGCTGTTGGCAGGATTTGGTGTATTCCTTGCATGGCCGATCTGGCTCGTTGTAGCCACCGGCTTCGAGGCTTCAGACGGCGGCTTCACGCTCTACCACGTTCTGGATGTCTTTCGTGATCCCGTCACGCTTCGCGGTCTCTTCAATGCGCTGGGGATTGCAGTATGCACGACCGGTGTGTGTCTGCTCATCGGGATCCCTCTGGCGATCTGTTCGGTCCGCTATGAGTTCCGCGGCAAGGGATTGCTCAACGCGCTGATTCTTGTTCCCTTGATCCTGCCACCTTTCGTGGGCGCGATCGGCCTCCAGCATCTGCTCGGCAAATCTGGAGCACTCAATGCGTTGCTCATTGATCTGGGCTGGATTTCCGAGGGTGTGGATTTCATAGGGGCTGGAGGCTTCTGGGCGATCGTCTTCATCGAAGCGCTTCACCTCTATCCCATTCTGTACCTCAACGCTGTTGCGGCGCTTGCCAACCTGGACCCGGCGTTGGATGAGGCTGCCGAGAATCTGGGCGCCAGCCCCTGGCAACGTCTGCGGCAGATCATCCTGCCTCTCATCAGGCCGGGACTGTTCGCTGGTGCAACCATCGTCTTCATCTGGTCATTCACCGAACTGGGCACGCCGCTCATGTTCGATTACCAGGAAGTCACGCCTGTTCAGATATTCAACGGTCTCAAGGAGATTGCCGATTCAAGGCAGCCATACGCCTTGACGGCCGTCTTGTTGCTCGTTGCCGTTGGCATCTACGTGCTGGGCAAGTTCGCCTTTGGTGGTCGGGCCTACACCATGTATGCCAAGGCTTCCATCCAGTCGACAGCCAAGCGACTTGGGGGCTTTGGAAGCGCTCTGGTCTTTCTGCTTTTCGCCTTTGTCATCTTCCTGGCGATTCTTCCACATATCAGTGTCGTTCTCACAAGCTTGTCTGTTGAAGGCAGTTGGTATCGCTCGGTCTTCCCGCAGGAATTCACATTCGCGCATTACGAGAAAGCCCTGGGCCATCCCCTTGCGATTGGTTCTATCCAGAACAGTCTGCTCTACTCGGTGCTGGCCGTCAGTGTCGACATCTTTCTTGGTATCTGCATCGGCTACATCATCGTGCGCACAAAGATCTGGGGGCGCGGTCTGCTTGATGCGCTTTCCATGCTTCCTTTGGCCGTGCCGGGTCTGGTGATGGCCTTTGGATATGTGGCGATGACTTTGACATGGCCATTGGCCAAGGGTGACCCCCTGGAGGGCTTCATCGATGTGGTGGGTGCTGACCCCAACCCCATGCTGCTGCTTGTCATTGCGTACGCCGTCCGAAGACTGCCTTATGTGGTGAGAGCGACCGTGGCAGGACTGGAGCAGACTTCTGGAGAACTGGAGGAGGCGGCCCTCAACCTCGGAGCGGGACGAATCCGTGCCATACGCACCATCATCCTTCCGTTGATCGTCGCCAACCTGCTTGCAGGTGCTTTGCTTGCCTTCAGCTTCGCGATGCTGGAGGTGAGCGATTCACTGATCCTGGCCCAACGGGAGGGCGACTACCCGATCACCAAGGCCATCTACGTCCTCTTTGAGCGTCTTGGCGACGGCCCTTACATTGCCAGTGCCATGGGTGTCTGGGCGATGGCCTTGCTGGCAGTCACGCTGGTGGGCGCGTCCGTGCTGATTGGCAAGAAGATGGGGGCGATCTTCAGGGTGTAAAGGACCGATTCGGGGCCGGTTCTCCTATACTTGCCCGACTTCCGGACCTGAATACCCATGCCCTACACCCTCCAGCCAGCTGACGCCTATGACATCGATATCGAGACGGTCGAGTATCTCGACCGGCAGGTCACTGCTGGAGATCGGTGGATCCTGAATTTCGGCCCTCAGCACCCGGCGACCCATACGACGATCCGGGTCATTCTGGAGCTTGACGGGGAACGTGTTGTCCGGGCAACTCCCCATATCGGGTACCTGCACAGCGGCTTCGAGAAGCTCGCTGAGCACCACGACTACAACCAATATGTCTGCACGGTTTCGAGGATGGATTATGTCGCCCCGATCGTGAATGACATTGCCTGGCACCAGGCTGTCGAGAAGCTCTTTGATGTGACTCTGACTCCTCGTTGCACGGTCTTGCGAACCATCCTGGCAGAACTCGGTCGTATCCAGGGCCACCTTCTGTGTGTTGGTGCCGCCGCACTCGATCTTGGAGCGTTTACAGCGTTCCTGTATGGATTCAATGAACGAGAGTTCATCTATGACATCATGGATTTTCTCTCCGGCCAACGATTTCATCCCGACTACACCCGCGTCGGCGGTGTGATGCGGGACATTCCGGATGAGGTCATATTCCGAAAGATGATCCGGAGCTTCATCGATGAAAGATTGCCCAAGGCGATCAAGGACATTGAGACTCTGCTCAACACGAACAGGATCTTCGTCGATCGAGTCCAGGGCATCGGAGTCGTGTCCGAGCAGGAAGCAATTGCATGGTCCTTGACCGGTCCATTGGCGCGTGCTTCCGGGGTCAAGCGTGATCTCCGCAAAGATGATCCCTATCTCTGCTTCAAGGACAACTGGGATGGACAGGGCGCTGAGGCGATTGATTTCACAGTACCAATTGCTCAAGACGGCGATTGTCTGTGCAGGTATCTCGTGCGACTTGAGGAAATCAAGCAGAGCATGAAGATCATCGATCAACTCATCGACAATATCCCCTCAGGTCCAGTCAATTCGAGTCCTGACGGCAAGATGCACATTCCTGAAAAGGGCGATGTGTATGGATCGATTGAAGCGACCATTCAGCACTTCGAGTTGATCATGACCAACCGAGGGTGGAATGCTCCTGTTGGCGAAATCTACTCAGCCATTGAATCGCCCAATGGTGAACTTGGCTTCTTCATTGTTGCGGACGGCGGCAAATGTCCATGGCGTTCCAGTGTGCGGCCCCCATCATTCATCAACTTCCAGGCGTTTGCGAAGATGCTTGAAGGACACCAATTGGCAGATTTCGTGGCCGTGCTCGGTTCGGTCAATGTGATTGCGGCTGAACTGGATCGATAGCGTTTCGATATCGGAGATACCAAATGGCCTGGAGCGTCAAGCCCTCGGCAACAACTCGAATCGAACGCCGCGAAGAACCGTGGCTCAATGATGACATGAAGGCTCGCTATCGTGAGATCTTCATGCCTCGCTATGCGACATCGATGGGCGCATTGATGCCGATTTGCCACGATGTACAACACCGTTATGGCTGGATCTCACCACAAGCAATGGAAGAGATGGCCTCTTTCCTCGAGATCTCGGCAGCGGATGTCCTGGACACGGTGACCTTCTACGAGGAATTCCACACTGAGCCGACGGGAAAGAATGTGATTGGTGTCTGCCAGTCGATTACCTGCGAAGCCTGCGGCCACCAGGCGATTCTTGATCATGTTCGCAACCGTCTGGGCGTCGAGCCACATGAAACCACTCCTGACGGAGGGTTCACGCTGCTGGCCATGGAGTGCCTGGGCTCATGTGATACCGCTCCTTGCGCACTCGTAAACAACCGTCGCTACGACAATCTCACAATTGAAGGGATTGACAGGATCATTGATGATCTGTCGAGGAAGTGATGGGCGATACCGAGAAGAAATCCATCATGCGATGCCTTGGAGAGTTCACTGGCTACATTGCCAAGGGGCTGCGAACCAAGGTCGACCAACCCAGCACTGAAGAAGTGTCGCGAACGGTTGAGGAAAAGCATGAAGACGGCGTCACTTTGCGACGTACGGTCATCGAAGAGATCGAGTATCGCGATCCAGAAGCAAAACCAGGGAAGGATCAGACGTCATGTTCCTGAAGGAACCGGTGCTCTGTGAGCGCATCCCGACATGGCCTTGGGCCGATCCCGCCGAGCGGCATATTGTTCATTACGACGAGTTCGTCAAGAAGGGCGGGTACCAGGGTCTCCGTCAGGCATTGAACATGGAGCGTGGTGAGATCATCGATCTCATCAAGGACTCTGTTCTGCGTGGACGTGGCGGTGCGGGTTTTCCGTGTGGCCTCAAGTGGTCTTTCCTTCCGGCTCCCGATGGAGGCAAGCGATACCTGGCGATCAATTGCGATGAGGCGGAGCCCGGCACCTTCAAGGATCGTCTGCTTGTTGATTTCGATCCCCATCTCGTGCTTGAAGGGATTGCCATTGCGTGTTGGGCCTGTGAGCTTGATACGGCGTTCTTCTTCATCCGTGGTGAATACCACCATCAGGCTGAAGTCATGGAAGCCGCTATTCAAGAAGCCTATGACGCAAAGATCTTCGGCTCCCAGGGGCTCATGGACGGTACGAACAAGTTTGCCGTGGAGTGCTACCTGCACAGAGGTGCCGGTGCGTACATCTGTGGTGAGGAAACCGGTCTTCTTGAAGCCATCGAAGGCAAGCGTGGCTGGCCCAGGATCAAGCCCCCCTTCCCGGCAGTCAAAGGTCTCTTTGGCAGACCTACGATCGTGAACAACGTCGAGACGCTGGCAGCCGTGCCACCGATTCTTCAAAGAGGCGTTGATTGGTGGAAGTCCATTGGTGTCGAATCATCCATTGGTCAGCCGCCAAGCTATGGAACCAAGCTCGTTGGGGTGTCTGGTCATGTCAACCGACCAGGCGTGTATGAAGTCGGCATGGGTGTTTCCCTTCGTGATCTGGTGGAAAGCGCTGATTACTGCAAGGGCATTCGAGGTGGACGTTCCTTCAAGGCTTGTATTCCAGGTGGTGTGAGCATGGGGGTCCTGGGAACGGATCAATACCACGCCGAATTGGACTTCGATATCGGTCGAAAATATGACCTGATGGGTCTTGGTACGGCATGCCCTGCCGTATTTGATGAGAGCACCGACATGGTCATGGTTGCTCGTAACATTGCACGGTTCTTCAAGAACGAATCATGTGGACAGTGCACCCCTTGTCGCGAGGGTGCGCAATGGCTTTACAAGTTGCTGGTTCGTCTTGAGCGAGGCGAAGCTCGCCCCAACGATCTGGACATGATTCTCGAGATCGCAGGTTCAATGGGAATCATTCCAGGTACGACGATCTGTGGCCTGGCTGACGGCAACAACTGGGCGGCCCGTACGATCATCAACAAGTTCCGAGAGGAATTTGAGGCCAGGCTGCTGGTTCCGGCCTGATCTGCTTATCCGGACCTTGCTTGATTTCCAGGGCTCTTGAAGCCCCTTGGGCAGCAACTTCAAACCCCATTCACCAATTGACTGGAATCATGGGCTTCCAGGCCGTAATCTCTGTGATGGTCGGGGCCACGGCTTTCGTTGGCCCCCGGAGATTCATGACTCGATGGATACAACTAACCTGAGTACTTCCGAATCGTCGGGAAGCGACGCGGAGGAACCGGGCTCGTCTACAAGCGGCGAGGTGCCCCCTGAACCGGGGCCTAATCGCCAGACTGTCGATCCCGAAAACAGAATTGAAATTGATCCGGGACACTTGATCCCCGCGGATACGACGCAACTGCGCTCCGGGATTGTTGATGTCATTCCATTGCTGACGCGGGCTGTGGAACGACTCGGTGTTCGCATCATTAATGATGCCGATATGACCGAGTTGCACAGTCTCTGGAAGAAGGAGCAGACCACGACTGATGTCGTGACCTTCGACCTCAGTGAGTCCGACGAGGCCCCGCTTCGAGTTGATATCGCGGTCTGTCTGGATGAGGCGTCACGGCAAGCAGCTCAGCGTGGTCACGGTGTTGCAGATGAATTGTTGCTCTATGTCATTCATGGGTTGCTGCACTGCTGCGGGCATGATGATCATGATGAAACATCATCAACTGCGATGCATCGTGAGGAGGATCGACTTCTCCAGACAATCGGTCGTGCACCGATCTATGCCGCGGGAGGTGAATCGTGAATGATTTCCTCTCTTGGTTGCTGCCTCTGCTGGCCGGGATCCTGACAACCTGGATGGCGACCATCGAATTGACTCTTCGTAATGGAGCACGTGTTGCGGTGGAACGTGCCCTGGAAGCCCGTCATCAAGCTCATTTATGGAGGCCGATTGAAGATCGGCTGATGGATGTCACGGTTTGCATCTCATTCCTTCGAGTGGCGCTGGCAACTACGTTTCTGTGCCTCTGGACCGTGGATTTTTCAGGCACTGGCGAAGGGTTTTCGCCGACGGGCTTCTTCATTGGGATTGCAACAGGCGTTGCCCTGCTCTGGTTGTTTGTCAGCGTCATTGCAGCAGCAGCTTCTCGCTGGTCTGCCCATCCACTGGTCACACTTGCGGTGCCCCTGTTGAGAATATGTGCCCTGATTGGCCCCGTGTTCGGCTGGATTGCGAGTTTTGTCGACGAGATCGTCAAGAGGCTCAGTGGTGCAACACTGATGAAGAATGGCGAGCAGTCAGAAGCTGAAGCCGAGTTGCTTCGAAGCGTTGAGCAGTCTCAACGAGAAGGCGCACTTGGTGAAACAACTGCTGAGATGATCGAGAATGTTGTGGAGTTCACCAGTACTGATGTCGGTGAAGTCATGACGCCTCGTACTGATATTGAAGGCATCGAGATGACGGATGAGTTGACGGAGATCAAGTCATTCATCGGCCAGGAAGGCCACTCTCGGATACCGGTCTACGAAGAGGACCTTGATCACATCATCGGCATCCTCTACGTGAAGGATCTCGTGCCGTTCCTGGGAGAGGATCCTGCCACCTTCAGGTTGCGACCTCTTTTGAGAGCGCCGATCGTCGTTCCTGAAACAAAGGTTGTCGCGGATCTTCTGGCTGATTTCCAGAGGAGTGAAGTACACATGGCGATCGTCGTTGATGAATATGGCGGCACGGCCGGCCTGGTCACCATCGAGGATGTGCTCGAGGAGATCGTCGGAGAAATCAAGGATGAGCATGAAGGTGACCTTGAGGAAGAGCCGGAACTCCGGCCCATCAACCAGGATCACTGGGAGGTCGATGGCCGATTCCATATCGACGACCTGAATGAAGAGCTCATGTTGAGTTTGCCTGAGGATGAGGAATACGACACGGTTGGGGGTTATCTCATGGCTTCTCTGGGACGTGTGCCCGAGCAGGGAGAAACCTGGGATGTGGAAGGCATCCGACTGACGGCTCTTGAAACCAGTTCAACACAGGTTGCCAGAATCGGCATTCAGCGGCGGAAAGACACCGTTACCGATTCGTCTGAATAGACCGGCTATCATCGAGCCTTCCCTGTCATCGTTGATCTCACGTAATCCACAGAGAAAGGCCTCAGACCATGCGACTGTTACTCCCTCTCGGTTTACTGACCGCGACTGCCATCCCACTTGTTGCCATGACTGCAGAGGAACCCGCCGGAGGGCATGAAGCAGAGGCTCAATCTCATACGATTGAGAAGTCGTTTTCGTTCAGTTTCGGTGTGGAGGATGATGATCATGGTGATCATGGTGATCATGCTCATGGCGCTGATGGCGCTCATGGCACTCATGGCACTCATGGTGATGACGATCATGAGGGCAGTGGTGTCATCGAGTTGGACATGGCTGAGCTAACAGGCGGCCAGGTCATGGGGCATCTTGTCCTTGACATCGGTCACATGATGGGCACTGGCAACGGGCCCAAGAGCACAGCTGAATCAGATATCCAGATCTCGATGATGATCGAAGATGACAATGGACGTCGTGTTGTCAGGCAGTTTGGGAATGGTGGGTCCGGTGGACGTGGCGGCATGCCCGGCATGGGTGGCGGTCCCGGTGGACAAGGCGGCATGCCTGGAATGCCCGGCGGCATGGGTGGCGGTCCCGGTGGACGTGGCGGTATGCCCGGAATGCCCGGCGGAATGGTATTGATGATGAACGATGATCCGATGATGATGCCTCCGGGCGCTGTCATGGGCATGACGGGCTTTCACGGTGAGGAAATAATGCACATCGAGCGTGAGATGGAACATCTCCACGCGATGCTTCAGCGTGCACACGAGATCATCGAACGACAATTCGAGATGATCGAAGACGAGGATCTTGACCCTGGTGAGCGTGAAGAGCTTCATGAAATGTCGGAGCACTGGTTTCATGAGATGGGTGAGCGTGAACATGAAGATCATGGGCATGAAGATCATGACCAAAGGCATGATGAATTCATGCAGCAGGCAGACAGCTTCATCCATAAGATTTCGATGTCCAAGGAGATGGCTGCATCCCTGAGTTCAAGGGAAGCTTTGGCAGTCTTTGGAGTCTGGCAGGCCAGGGAACACATGTCTCCTGAGCAGCGTGTCGAAATGCTGACCCCGATCATGACGGATACAGACCTCTGGCCTTCCGTTCGCAATGCAGCCAGTTGGGTTGTCATGGAGGCGCTGGCTGAGATGCATCGAGAGTCAGATGCTCACAACACACTGCGTGATTTGATTCGCAGCAACGGCTCGAAAAAGATGAACTGATCAGGCAGGTTGTGGACTGACCGACAAGGCCACCTGTTCGACAATCTCGAGTCCAAAGCCGTGAAGGGCCGGGTATTCGCGCGGTTTGCTGACCAGCAGCCGCAACTTGCTCAAGCCCAGTTCTCTCAGGAGTTGGCTTCCGATTCCAAGATTGCGGGTGTCCATTGGCTGTGCACGTCCGGCAACACCATCTCCTCTTGTGAGGTCGGGCCGATTGGGGTCATCCTGCTCGGGGCGCTGGATCTTGTGAATCTGGCCCGTCAGGTCATCGCCCATGTGCTCTGGTCGCAGGTAGATCAGGGCGCCTCGACTCTCCTGCTGAAGTCGTTTCATGGAGGCCCTGAGAAGGTCACCACTGGGGCTGTCTCCGGCATGGAAGATGTCACCCAGAACATCACGGCGATGTACGCGAACCATGACAGGATCATCGATTTCAATGACGTTTCCACGCCCATCGAGTTGACCAACATCGCCAAGAGTCAACGCGAGGTGCGGTTGGGCATCGATCGTGCTGTTGAAGACAAGTAGATTGAAGGTGCCCCATGGTGTTTGAATGGGTGTACCTTCTCTTGGTGCCGTTCGAGTGACCAGTGTCTCATGGGCAAGTCGCTGCTCGATGATCTGCTCAACACTGCACATCTTCAAACTGTGCTCTTTGCAGATTTCCTCAAGGTCCGGCATTCGCGCCATTTCGCCATCTTGTCGAACAATTTCAATGATGGCAGCGGCTGGTCGCAGGCCAGCCATTCGGCACAGGTCAACTGAGCCCTCAGTCTGCCCGGTTCGAGCCAGCACGCCACCTTCTCTGGCATGCAGAGGATTGATGTGACCTGGACGTACGAAGTCATCAGGTGTGCTGTTGGGATTCGCGAGCAGTTTGATCGTGGTGGCTCGGTCATTCGCCGAGATGCCTGTGCCGACACCATGCTTCGGGCTGCCATCAACACTGATCGTGAGCGGCGTCCCTCGCAGTGAGGTATTCGTCGAGACTTGTGGATGAAGGTCCAGCCGTTCACAGTCGGCATTGGCCATGGCAACGCACAGGTAGCCGCCACCAATGCGTGTCATGAAGTTGACCATGTCCACATTGACATGCTCAGCCGCGCAGACGAAGTCTCCTTCGTTTTCGCGACGTTCATCATCAACGAGGATGATCATGCGACCTTGTTTCAGGTCTTCCAGGATCTCAGGAATCGGGCTCAGCACAGTCCAGCAATTGTAACGTGAAAATCGCTAGTCTCGCCCCCCGGCAAGAATGGCGACCCGAGCACTGAGTTGCACGGCTTCGTAATAGATCCAGGCAAGGGTTACGAGCAGGGTGAAGCCCAGGAACCATTCGATTCGCTTGGGAGATCCCGCCTTGACGCTTTTCTCGATCATGCCGAAGTCGACGATCAGCATCAGGGAAGCGACCAGCAGAACGAAGACATTGATGCCCAGCCCGATCCATGCTCCAGAACCGGATTCGGGTGTTGTGAATACGGAGATGAATGGCACGTAGATTCCAAAGATCCAGAGTACGAACGACACCGCATAGGCGATGAAGATGCCAAGTACCAGTGTTGAGACCACTCTGGTGAACATCGGAGTAGCTTGCAGGATGCGGAAGTAGTACAGGGTTAGCATCGAGACCAGGATCGCCAGCGTAATCACGAATGCCTGGAGAGCGACGCCTCCGGCAACGACATAACCACTGCTGGCTAGCCACCTATCAATAAGCATGGTGATCACGCCCAGGAACGCACCTTGGATCAGGGCATAGATGGGCGCGAGCGCAACAGCTCGCATCGGGTTTCGTATCGCAGCAAAGTAAAGACCGATCGTTACGATTGCGGTACCGAGGGACCATCCAATGAGAACGCCCTGTGTCATCGCAATTGTCTTGGCAATCCAGACACCGCCGATGCCACCGATAACAGCCAGCACTGTCAGGAACGCTGTCTTGTTGATGACCCCGTTGATGGATGCTGTTTCAGCGCCGGAGATCGGAGCAAAAAGTTCACGATGCTTGAGCGCGGGGTTGCTGGACTCGGTCAGATTGAAGCCTCGTAGGGCCATGTTGGTTCTCCCATGTTCAGATTGGGCAGCATTCTAGCACCTCTGAGCAACAGCTTTCCTATTTGATGGATCTAGCGCTTGCAGTGGCCTGAAGCCTATGAATAATTAGGAGATCGAGTTCGGATAGTTGATTGGGAGAGATTCGATATGGCTCGAGTAATCAAAATCATCGTTGTATTGGTGTGGGTCGCAGTGGCCAGTCCCTGGTCGACAGCCCAGTGCTTTAACGCGTCCTTGTTTGACCACATTCTGGAACCTGGTTCAGGCCCTGGGGATGAACTGGGCGGTGGCAACATGGCCAGCCCGATTGTGGTCGATGGAGATGTGGCGGCAATAGCCGATTGGGAGCAGTTCGGCCCAGAAGGGGCTGTCGTACATATCTGGCGATGGATGGGGTCGTCCTGGAATTTCGAGCAGACGTTGTACCCCAACCTCGTGGATCCCAACGACTCCAGCTACTTTGGTCGAGTCATTGATCTTGATGGCAACACGCTGGTTGTCGGAGATCAATTTGCGAGAGTCGGCGTGGATAACCCCGTACTCACAGATGGCCGGATCTACGTGTACGAGCATGACGGTCAGACATGGCAATTCAAGAAGAACCTCGGTCCGATCGACCACGGATCCAATGGATCGAATGGCTTCTTCACGTCATTCCAATCGTTGGCCGTCGATGGAGATTGGATTTTCGGAGGCAAAACCGATGACCAGTGTCCGGACAACAACAACATTTGCTGGAACGATCTGTTCATCTACAAGCGGGTCAACGGAATCTGGCAGGAAACACCTCACCAGATTGTCGAGGACGTGACACCAACCTCCCTGCTGTTGGATGGCAATACGGCTGTCTGGCAGTCGGGGTGCCTGGAGCTCCAGGGTGACACATGGGTGACGACGTCCAACTGTCCGAACGTCAACAACCAGTATGCCGATGAGATGAGGGATGGCGTCGCACTGATCGGGAATACGGTGTTCCGGCGAATCAACGGGACATGGCAGGTCGATGCTAGCTTCCCAGGCAGTAATGCCCTGCGACTTTCCGATCAGCAACAAGTTCTGGAAAGTGGCGGCAATATCTACGAGGTCTGGCAGCATGATGGGATGGCGTGGTCGTTGACAGGCGAATCATTCTGCACGGGTTTGTTGTTACTCAACGAACTTGCCTTCAGTGGACCACATGCTGTTTCAGGGCTGTATGGAACGGGCATTGCCGTGGCAGCCAATCTCTCGGGAGTACCTGGGTCCTTACCGCCGACCCTGGATCCGGAACAGGTCATCGACAACCCGACTCCAGAAGACTATGACTTCTTTGGTACATGTGTTGCGATGGGCGAGGACTACGCGGCCATCGGCATCAGTGGCGAATCAACGGCCCAGACGCCCGCAGGTAGTGCGCTCGTACTCAAGCGTGTTGGCAACACATGGGTTCAGGATGGGGTCTTGATGGTCCCTGTTCAGGGGTTTTCCTACCTGGGGAAAACCCTCGATGTGACGGGCAGTGGTGATGAGACAGTGATTGTTCTGGGCGGGTCAGGGTATTGTGATCCTCAGGGCATCATTACCAATCCCGGACAAGTTTTTGCTGCCATACGTAACGCAAACTCCAGCAGCGGATGGGGTATTGAAGAGCTGGTGCCGATTGATCCACTTGAATGTAATGCGCCCTTCACTGTCTGGGATGGATTTGAGATGTCGGTCCATGCCGCAGGAAGCGGTGAATCGACCGTCGTGGCAGCGGGGTATCCCGGTGAGGATGACGGTATTGGGGCCGTTGAGATCTTTCGACGTGAAAATGGTGCTTGGGTCAATGTGGCGACCATAGCTGACAGCAATGGCATCCCGGGGGATTTGGTTGGCAGATACCTCGGCTTGTACCAGGAACAAGGTGGCCGGTTTGTCCTCATCGTTCATAAGGGAAATGCCACTTTTATGAAAAAGTACGTCAGTGATGATGCCGGTGCCACGTGGTCTGTCGACTACAACTACTGGACATCGAGCAGTAGTTACGGAATGCATTTCGATACGCTTGTCGATGATCAGGGTGGTTTGGTTGTCACACCGGACCGAGTGATTCGGCCCGGTTTCGACAGCGCCTCAAACAACGATGTGACTCTCTTGTCCTATGCCAGTGGCATGACAAACGTGACTTCCTTGGATGCTGCGATGAGCGAGGACTCAATCATCAATGTCACGCTTGGGTCAAATCAGGATCCAAATGCAGCAGTGAAGGTGTTTCAACTCCGCCCCGTGTCCTGGCAGCCCAGCTGCGTCCGGGAGATCCCGATTTCAATTTCCCTGCTGACACAGCAGGAAGGCCTCGGGACTTCGGTGGCCGTTGGTGATGTGGAGGGACAGCCTTATGTACTCGCAGGTGCATCATCAGCAGACGGTTCGAACAACAATGGCACAACGTTAATGTCCGGCAAGGCCGTGATGACTCTGCCGGCCCCACCACTGGCACCGCCGATGCCGGGCGATCTCGATGAAGATGGTCGAGTTGGGGTGAACGATGTCCTGTTGGTCCTGGATCATTGGGGTGCCTGCGAGGCAAAGTGTGGCGCAGACGTCAATCTCGATGGCGTCGTCGCCGTTGAAGACCTGCTCTTCGTGCTGAGGTACTGGACGGCGTGACGGCTTGGACCAAGGCGCGGTAGCCTCCCCGCCATGACATCTGTTTCTGACCTGTGCTCGGCCATGGAATCGATCGCCCCCACCGCTCATGCGGCGGACTGGGACAACGTTGGTTTGCTGGTCGGTCGACGTGATGGGCCTGCGGCCAGCATTCTGCTGACCATCGATCTCACGGCCGATGTACTTACGGAAGCGGTTTCATCAGGTGTCGATGCAATCGTGTCCTACCACCCACCGATCTTTGCGCCTTTGAAGCGGTTGGATGACTCCACATCCACGGGGCAATTACTGCTTGGCTTGATTGGTGCCGGGATCTCGGTGTACTCCCCTCATACGGCTCTTGATGCCGCACCAGGTGGCATGACCGACTGGTTGGCTTCCGCCTTGGGAGAGGGCCGAGTGGTTCCATTGCAACACGCTCAATCACACCGGCCTGGTGAGACCAACAAGATCGTGACCTATGTGCCTGCTGAACATGTTGATGCGGTACGCGCTGCCATGGCCACGGCGGGGGCCGGTGTCATCGGGGGCTACACGCACTGCTCGACGGCCATCGAGAATCAGGGCACGTTCCTGGGAGATGATTCGACCAATCCAGCTACAGGCGAAGCGGGCAAGCTTGAGCATGTCAATGAGCAACGTTTGATGATGGTCTGTTCCGATGGCGCATTGGCCGATGCCATTGCCGGGCTTCGTGAAGCGCATCCCTATGAAGAACCTCCGGTCCATGTCATTCCCCTGGCCTCCCATCCTGTTCATGATTCTGGAATGGGTCGAGCAGTTCATCTCTTGAGCTCGCAGTCGACGGCCGACATTGTCACGCGTTTGAAATCAACGCTTGGCGTGGATCAACTCCGAGTCGCAGATGGTGGTGTGGAAACACATGCAGTCGTGGCGTGTTGTCCAGGTGCTGGTGGAAGCATGGTTGATTCCGCACGAGCAGCGGGCGCGACGCTGTTCGTCACGGGCGAGATGCGACATCACGATGTGCTGGCGGCCAAGGCGTCGGGCATGACGATCATGCTGGCAGGTCACACCAATACCGAGCGTGGTTATCTTCCGACTATTCGTGATCTACTGGCATCGGTGCTGCCTGATGCTGAGATCGCGATCTCTGGATGCGATGAGACGCCTTGGGCGACTGTCTGACATTCAAGCACTGTTTAAAACCCTGCAAAGCTAGATCTGTTGAAGAGCGAGGCTAATTTCTGGTCGTACGCTGGGGTGTTGACTGCCAAAGGGCAGCCTGCTGCTGGGTGTGTCATACGGTGGTTGGGAGAGGGCGGGAGACAAAGGAGACAAACGAATGCCACGTCTATTCATCAATGCCGGGGGAGCGATTGCGTTCACATTAGCCAGCGTGTCACTCTTGCAGGCCAACAATGTTGGCGATCCTGACCAGTGTTTCGTCGGCAACGAGATCTACACCAGTAACCCGTGCCATGATTCGTCCAATGATTTCTGGGCCTGGAGCCTGCTGACGCCCGTGCCGGCCACGCTTGATCGTGTGATCTGGGACGGCAGTTTCACGGAGGCGACTTCAGGTACGGACGGCCCCGGCAGTCGTTGGCTTGGCCATGCCGGCGCCTTCTCGTGGGGCGATGACTTGCCCTGGCGTCGGGTTGAGCAGGACAACGATGGCAATGGTCACCTGGTGATGCGGGCCGTCGCTGGATACCACACCAGTTACGTGCACGGCCAACCATTCGGTAATGCCCTGGATGAGACGGTCCTGCTTCGGGCCTGCGATTCGATCACCGTTCGTTTTCGGGCCCGGACGGTGGATCACGACTGCGGTAAGCGGTATTGGGCTCAGGTCGACCTGGGACAGCGCATGCCAAGCGGCGAGTATGAGTCCATTCCATCTGAAGTGATCGAGGGCTCTGGAACCCCGTTGTATATCCCGGATACAGAGTCAATCTCGGATGATTGGATCCAGTGTGCTTTCGATCTTGCGCTCCTCCCTGGGAACGATCACGTGAACATCACCCACTGGGCCCCGCGGGTGCTCTTCGGCATCGAGGGCGACAGTCTCTCGAGCACGATCGAATTGCACATCGATGACATCGAGGTGAACTTGGCCGGACCAGCCCAGCCTCCGCTGAATCTTGAGGACGGGTCATCGATTGGCGGTTGCAATGGCGAGGGTTTAATTGATGTTTGGTGGTCGCTCATCACGGATGGTCACTACCAGGGTGGTGGCCAGGACGAGACTTCCGCCTTGTCGAGTCCACCATCGGTTGACATGGCCGATGCCAACGGCGATGGCGTGGTCAGCGTGCTGGATCTGTTGGCGGTGATCGCTGATTGGGATTCGGATGCTGGCGACGGTGATGTCAACGGTGACGGTCTCACCAACGTGCTGGACCTGCTGGCGGTGATCGGCGACTGGGGCCGTGAGTGTCTGTAGAGATTTGATCTCAGGGAACAGCAGGCGGATTGTTTTCAGAGGACTCCTGGAGAAGGACTCGTGTCTTGTTGAGATTGTTGACAAGATCATCACGATTGCTGTCTGACACCGTCGGATCGTTGTGGTCGAGTGCCACCTGCTCCTGGAAAATCACTTCTGCAGCGCCATAGTGTTCCATTTCAAACAACATCAAGCCACGGTAGACCCGGTTCAATCGACGTTGTTTCTGGTTGGGTGAAACTGTTGACAGGGCCGGTTCCAATTGTTCCAGAATCTCAAGTGCAACTGCCGGGTGGCCGCAATTCCGGCCCAGATACCAGGTGATTTCCTGAACGAATTCCATGCGATCCGTGTCCAACGTTGCCGTATCTGGCGGCACCACCCCTTTGAGCATGGTCACCAGGCCTGGCGGTGGGTTCGTTGCTGGAATGGTCGCAAGCATTTCGATGGCGTCATAGGCGGCTTGGGTACTCGTCGCTTCCTCGTATGTAATGCCATTCAAATGCCCATCAATAAGCTGTGATGCGGCGTCCATGTAGCCTGCCGTACCGATGTTGTTGGCAACCTGCCAGACAGTTGCAAGCGTGTCGGGGCTGTATCGCCCGAGTTCAACCGATTTTCTTGCAAGGATTGCCCGGCCCGCTTCCATGCCGACAGCTTCACGACCTTCTTCAAAGTTGATCATCATGCTCATGACTTGAGCATCGAAGAGATATGGATGGTCTTCTGGATACCACTTTCTGAGGAGCAGAAGTGCGGCATCTACCTGCTTTCGAGCTTTTGCAATGGCGCCCAATGAACGGTAGGAGAATGCGATTGTGAGCGACAAGTAGGCGGCATTTTGCACATCCGTCTCATCCGTGATCACAGCCATTCCCTCCGCCAGCTCCACCGCAGACTGATCGAGGACTTCCTCCAGTGGAATATCGCGTGGCCAGGTACCGTCAGTGGACCCAGAGGGTGACAGCATTCTCATCACGCCATCGATGACGGTTTGTGACCGATCCGCCTGGCGGGTGGCTTCACGCAAGGCACCTGATTGTGCGCCAGCCAGCCACGAAAATGTAATGCCTGCTCCAACAGTGAGCAGGATGACCAGCAGCGAAAGCACAACAACAGCCCGATGCTTGTTGTAGATGAGCTTCAGCTGATATCCAAGACTTGGTCGCCGTGCAGTGATGGCATCGCCGGAGAGGTATCGATCAATATCCTGCCGGATCTCGACAGCTGATTGGTAGCGACGATCGCGTTCCTTCTCCAGAGCTTTGAGCGAGATGGTCTCGATATCGCCTCGAAGGAGACGACTGACGGTGCTCGGACGAGTCGGTGCTTCTTCTCGAACGATCCTGGCGGCTTCATGGACGGCCCGGTTCGTCACGTCATAGGGAAGCTGGTCGGTCATCAATTCGTAGAGAACGACACCCAGGGCGTAGACGTCACTGCGTGTATCTATATCGTTGGGATCGGCATCGCATTGTTCAGGCGACATGTATTGCATGGTGCCGATCAGGGCTCCGACATCTGTCTGCAGGGTGGTGATGGCCAGGTCGCTGTCAGTCGATCGCGCGACACCAAAGTCAATGATCTTTGGTTCACCGCTGCTGGTGATCAGGATGTTGCCCGGTTTGAGATCCCGGTGAATGATGCCTTTCTGGTGTCCATGGTGGGCGGCATCACAGATGCGTGAGAAGATCCTGAGTCTTTCGCGGATCCCGAGGTTTTTCTCGCGGGCATAGTCCGTCAAGGTCTTGGCCCCAGCGAGGTATTCCATTGCAAAGAATGGACGAGGTCCATTGCCATCGTCGAAGGTTCCTGCCTCATAGATCTGGGCGATGTTTTCATGGCGCAGTCGACCCAATGTCTGGGCTTCGTATTCGAATCGCCTCATGGCACCGCGTGAGGCGATGCCTTGTTTCATCATCTTGATGGCAACTGTCCGACGAGGCGACTGTTGCATGGCCTCGAAGACCGTGCCCATGCCCCCCATTCCGATGATGCGCTTGATTGTGTATTGGCCGACAGAGACGCCGATCATGGTGTCGTGCTGGGACGCCTGATACATCATCTTGGAGTCATGAGCTGTACTGACATCGTCCGTGCAAGGCGGTTCGTTCTCAGGAACTTGATTGCCTGCTGATTCAGTCATCACTCATCAGGGTACCGCAAGCTCATCATCCTGGGCCTGGATGGCTTCCAACCGGGCCTGGTACTCGGCGGCTGCGGTGTCATGACCGGCGCCTGGGTCGGCCTTGTGCCATCGGCGATAGAAGCGGATGGTGTTCTTGAGTTGTTCTATTGTCTGAGGGTGATCTTCACCTAGAGATTCCACCAGAACTCGGTGGCTGTTGATCTGAAACGGCTCTGCTTTTTCATACTTTTTCTGTAGTTGAAGTACCAGGCACATGGTTTCCTGGAATTCGAGTGTCTTCGGGTGAGCCGGCCCATAGAGATCCTCTGCAGCATCTCGAGCTTCCAATAGGTGGGGCTCCGCTTCAGCTACGCGATCCATTCGGGTCAGAATGATGCCCAGCCGGTGCAGATAATCAAGTGTATCTGGATGAGAAATGCCATTGACTTTCTTCATCCCTTCCGCTGCCTTCTGATAGTTCTCAGCAGCCTCTGCCCATTCTTCATTCACGCTATGAGCAACAGCCAGAAACGCGATTGCTTCGAAAGTATCGGCATGCTGTTCGCCATGCACCTTTCGAACAAGTTCAAGATAGGTATTGGCTGCATCAAACACTTCCTGACCTTGGAACTGGGAAACCAATAACCCGGTCAGTGTGTAGCGGGTCAACAGGGAACGCGCGTTTTCCGGTCCGTACTTTTCTTCAAATCCATCCAGTGCAGCCTGAATATGCTCACGAGCTTCATCCGGCTTGCCCAGAGCAAAGAGAGCGCCACCCATATCACGTCTGGACTCAAGGGTTTTGACATGGCTCTCTCCGAGGATCCGAAGGCGATTCTCATAGGCATATCTGTAAGCACTTTCTGCGTCGGATCGTCGGCCCCTCATCGTGTAGGCAGTTCCGAGCTCGTGATGAATAGCAGCAAGGCTTGCGTCCTGCTCATTGGCTGGTTGCATGTACTGGATCAGTTCTTCCAGAAGGATTGCTGCTTCTGCGTACTGGCGTTTCTTCTTGTAGATCAGAGAAAGCGTGCGAATGACCTTGAGCAGCTCCGGATGGTCCGGTTCATATATTGCTCGATACCCAGCAAGTGATTCGCGAATCAAGGGTTCGGCGTCGTCGTATCTCTTGTTCTTGTAGTAATGGACACCCAGATTGTTCTTTGCTTTCAAGGTCTTGGCATGTTCATCGCCAAGAACCCTGACATAGTCGTCCAGTGCCTGCCTCAGATTTGATTCACTGTCAGAGCCGTCCGAGCTCGTGGTTCTGGCCTTGTTCAGATTGTTCCTGGCAATCATTGTGATCTGGTGATCTTCGCCATGAACCGATCGATATCCGTTGTATGCGCCCTCAAGTAATGGTTCTGCTTCGGTAACCTCGCCGAGTTGCATGAGCCCCTGCCCAAGATTATTCATGGCCAGAAGTGTCTGGGGATGCGAATGCCCCAGTTTGCGTTGCCTGGCCTCAAGAATCTCACGGAGCAACTCGACTGCCTGCTTGTCTCGCTTCTGTTCCTGTAGAAGCAAAGCCATCGTTTCGATTGTTTTCAGGGTCTTTAAATCAGATCTTCCGAGAGACGAGGTCTGCTTCTCAATGATGTCGTGAAGCAGTTGCTCTGATTCGGAGTATTTGCCAAGCTTGTTGAGCACATGAGCCAGATTGTTCTGCGCAAGCAATGTGCTTTGATGGGACCGTCCTTTTACGAGCTTGCGCCAGAGAATGACTTCTCGGAGCATGGGCTCGGCTTCCTGATATTTTCCCTGGCCTACCAGGGCCACCGCCAGGTTCCCCAGTGATGATTGCCGATTCTGGCTGGTTATCTGTGAAAGGCCACCTGCATAGCCTGCCAGAGCTTCTCTCAGAATTGTTTCCGCTTCAGCGTGCCTGGACTGATTGATCATGATCACTGCAAGATCGTTGAGCGCCTTGAGGAGGCGTCGGTCATTGGGCTGCATCGTTTGTCGGTAGAGTGCGATCGAATCAGATGCACATGTGATCGACTGATCAATCAGACCCAGTTGACGCAGCGTTTCAGCCATCGTGCTAAGCAATCGTGCTTGGACAACCGGCTGGTTGGCGAATTGCTCGTTGATTGCCTTGATCGTGCTGGAAAAAAGATGTCGATCCAGAAGCGAAAGGGCCGTCCCTGTGTAATCAAATTGATCAGACGCGGTGGGATCTCCGGCGGTCAGCTTTTCTCTGAGGTCTGCGCCCATGGCGGCGATATCAATCTGCTTCAGCTGTTCGTTCTGAAAGTCCACCAGACTTTCAAGTTCCAATGTCTGAGCAGTCAGTTCGCGAGAGCGTGCGGAGGCAATCTGTCGTTGTGATTCAGCTTCCTGGGTTTTTTGATCAGCAATTGAACGGGCGGTCTGGGCCGCATCACGCTGCGCATTGGCATCATCTGTTGCGGCTTGCGCTAAATCGCGTTGTTTATTGGCATCGTCTCTTTGCCTTCCCGCTTCAGCCGCAAAGACGATCGAGATCGTGGTGGCGGCGATCAGGGCCGCGGCCACGACACCAGTCGCCACTGCGGCAGCCTTGTTCTTTCGGACCAGTCTTCGGAACTGTTCGGCTCGTGTCGGGGGCCGAGCCATGATGGGCTCGTCAGTGAGATAACGAAGGATGTCTTCTGACAGATCGCCAACTGACTGATAGCGCTGATCTCGATCCTTCTCCAGCGCCTTCAGGCAGACCGTTTCCAGATCACCTTTCAGATTCGTGTTGATCTCGCTCAACCGCTGAGGCTGTGTTTCCTTGATGAGCTGCCCGGCCTTGGTCAGGCTGGTGCCGGTGAGGTCATAGGGAAGCTTGTCAACGAGCAACTGGTAGAGGATGACGCCCAAGGCGTAGACATCGCTGCGTGTATCCAGATCAGCCGGATCAAGCTCCACCTGCTCGGGGCTCATGTACTGAAGTGTGCCGATCAACTGCCCAGCTTCCGTCGCAAGCGTCGCGGTTACCGAATCACTCTCGGTACTTCGAGCTACGCCAAAGTCGATGATCTTGGGATGGCCTTCGGCATCCACCAGGATGTTGCCCGGCTTCAAGTCGCGATGAATCACTCCGCGGCGATGGCCGTATTCGACGCCTTCGCAGAAGGCCCGGAAGAGTTCCAGTCGTTGACGCGTATTCAGCTTCTTGTCAGCAACGTAGTCGCCCAGTTCCTTCGCGCTCGAGACATACTCCATCGCGAAGTACGGGCGAGCACCGGATCCATCATCGAAGGTTCCGGCTTCATAGACCTGGGCGATGGCTGGATGTTGCAGGCGACCGAGGGTCTGGGCCTCGAACTCGAACCTTCTGAGCGCCTTCCTCGAGACGACGCCAGGGTTCATGATCTTGATGGCGACATCGCGCTTCGGGCTCTCCTGTTGAGCGAGCACCACCGTGCCCATCCCACCAGCACCGATCGGACGCTTCACCTTGTAGGGACCGATGTCTCTTGGAATGGGCGCGCTGCCTGGAGTGGCGCCATCAACCACGGTCGCATCCGGTTGATTGGCCTGATCACCATCAATGATGGTGGGCTGGTTCTTCAGCTCATCGGGCTGCTCATCAGGTTGGCGTGGCGTATCCCCCATGACCCATCAGGGTACAGAAGGCTCGACAGAAGTGTGGTTTGAGTTGCCAGCTTCAGCCTGGTACGCATGGAGTGCCTTGAGCATCACAAACTGTTGACTCGTTGCGGCGGTTTCCACAGCTTTTTTCTGCCAGTGAACTGCTTGGTCGAGTTCACCTCGTTCGTAATAGACCCGAGCCAACGTGTCCAGAACAGTGGACTGATCATATGAACTCAATTCGCACGCTTGCTTGGCGGCTCGCAAGCATGACTCGGAAAGAGTGGTGATCAGGATGGGATCCTCGGAGATCACCACGTTCCAGGCCAGCTGGTTCAGTTCGGTAACATTGTCCCAGTTCTGCTCGACCAAGTCGTCGAACTCTTCGATTCGATTCTTCCGTGTAACAGACTTGAGCAGGACATTTCCGATCGCACGAGCCTCTTCTTCTGGTCGTCTCCTTTGCTCACGCTCCAGCATGGCCAGAAGCACCTCGTGATCACCGTTGGCTTTTTCAATCCAGGTTTCGACAAGAGGACTCAGTTGTGAGGCTCGAACTTGAGCGGCGTAGCGATCTTCCTTGAATCGTCCAAGGGACTGTATTGGCCAGTACTCGGTGAATTCGTTGCCGCTGGAAATCAGCCAGGTCCCCTGTGGATTGAACGAAAGTGAGCCTATGAAAGACTCGTTCCCACTCAGGACGGCTACATTTTCACCGGACTCGAGATCCCAGATTCGGATTTTGCTTCCACCGCTGCTGGATGCCAGGCGGCGACCATCGGGATGAAAGGCGACAGTGATCACCCTGGAGTCAGGGCCCTCCAGGCGGCTGAGTACCTCAAGCTCCGGGACGCTTCGAATGACGATTTCATTGTTTTGACCGTTGGAGGTCGCAATACGGTCACCAGTCGGTGAGAACACAACGATCCGGGATTCCCCAGACAAGGATTCAGTGTTCAGGAGTTCGCCACTGGCGGAATCAAATAGAAGAAGGAGCCATGAATTATCAGCCGCACAGAGCAGGTACTTGCCTGCTGGATCCTGGTGGAGCGACAGATCCAGATACCCGTTACCTATCAGACCTCGCGATTTCAATGTTTGTTCAACACGTTGAAAGCTTGCTCTGCGACGAGATGCATCCCATGGATACCAATCCCAGACCGTTGTTTCGCTGTAGGAATTGCCAGCGTCCTTCTCCGCCAACTGCTTCTGACAACTGAGAATGCTGTCATCCGGCGTGAACAACAACGATACGTCACGGACATCACCCAGCTCAGTTTCGGCAAGAACCTCGCCTGTTCGAGTGTCAAAGACCAGAAGATTCTGGTTGATCAGGGCAGCAAGCAGGGTGCCGTCATCGTTGTAAACAGCCTTTGCACCTTCACCGCCATACTCCAACAGGGGTACGCCTGTCATCGTGTCCATGACTCGCAGGCCTTGAACGGAACTGCACCGGACAAACTGTGTTCCATCCGGGCTCAACTTGAAGTCGACCAAGTAATCGCTTGTTGGATGTGTTACGGACAAGTGCGAGGCTCCAAGATCCCTCAAGGACCAAATCCGGATGTCACCCCGCTGATCCCCACTAGCCAACTGCATACCATCGGGGCTGAAGGCCAGGAGATCACAACGATGCTCATGGCCTCGCAGCGTTATGAGCAATTCACCATTTTCGGAATTCCAGATGTGAATGGAACCATCGGGTGAGCCAAGCGCGAGCCAGGCATCGTTTGGGCTGAATGCGAAGCTTCCCGCTCTCCCAGCGTTCCCTGAGAGTTCATTTGTTTCCATCGTTTGAAGAAGGTTGCCACTGCGAATGTCAAAGATGTGGATGTTGTTCGAGTAGTCGATGCCAGCCAGTTTGGTGCCCGTGTGGTCAAAGGCGATGGAATCGTACGTCAGCGGCCTTTCCTGGTGTCCGAACTTGTTGATCAGCTCCCCGGTCGAGGCGTCATAGACGACGATGGGACCAATCAAGGGCGCCGGGCTGACTTGCTCGAGTGATGTGCAGCCAAAGAGCGTGCCATCGGGGCTGATCACATTTGCGCGGTTGCCGCCATGTATTCGTGCGAGCATCTCACCGTTCTGGGCATCCCAGACCTGGATGTCTTCTACCGCTTTCTCGCCAATTACCTTGCTGTATTCAAGGACAATTCGATTTCCATCCTCGCTGAAGATGATCTTATTGATCTTGCGATCATCACGATCGAGGGTGACCAGGACCTCGTTGGTTTCGATGTCGTACACATGGACAGGGCCAGTCTTCGAACACCGTGCTTGCCACCGACCGTCGGGACTGATTGCCTGGTAAGACGCGTCGTGTGGAGTGGTGTCTTTCTCAAGCAACCTGCCTGTGGAGGCGTCCCACGCATAGATCTGAGTGCGCCGGTCTCCACATGAAAGCAATTTGGTTCCATTGGCGTTGTATGCGATTGATTGAATCGATCCATCGTGGGCGATCATGTGGGCGATCGAGTCGTCATTGCGTGCCGAGTAGTATTGCCACTCGAAGGGCAAGTCCTCAGTTGCCACATCGCCGAACGCGATCCGGGCATCTGCCAGTCGCTTGTGCCCTGTTGTTGTTTCGTTGCGATCAACGGCAGCAGCCGCTGCATGCATGTTCCCATAGTACGCCTGGCGTCTAGCCTCGACGAGCAGTTCCTCGGCCCGCTCAACAGAGTTAGAGAGTTGGAGTTGAACATCAGCTTCACGCTGGGCATACATCATGTTCGCATCGAGTGCGTGTTGAAGACTGGTGTTCGCCTCTTCTGCTGTTTGTCGCAAGGCATCGGATCTCTTGCGTTCCTGTTCGTTCTTGTAGGCAAAGATGGAAATCGCCACGACCGCAGCGATCAGGACAAGAAAGACCGCAGCGATGGAAGCAGCTGTACCCTTGTGCTTGCGAGTAAATCGCTTGAGGTAGTCCATGGCGCTGGGTGCCTTGGCCGCGATCGGCTCGCCGGACAGATACCGTTCAATATCCTTCTCAAGCTCCGTGGCACTTTGATAACGTCGATCCCGATCCTTCTCCATGGCCTTGAGGGTGATCGTCTCGATGTCCCCACGCAGTCGTTTGTCGAATGTGGAGGGTTTGGTGGGTGGCTCCTGCTGCACGATCCGGGCAGCTTCATGAATGGCGACTTTGGCCACGTTGTAAGGCACCGTTTCACAGAGCAGTTCATAGAGAATCACTCCCAAGGCGTAGATGTCACTGCGGGTATCGATATCCGCGGGATCGGCGGCGCACTGCTCCGGGCTCATGTACTGGAGTGTTCCAATGATGGCCCCGACATCCGTCTGCAAGGTCGTGACGGCCATGTCGCTGTCGGTTGAACGCGCGACGCCAAAGTCAATGATCTTGGGAACGCCGGATGAGGTGACCAGGATGTTCGAAGGCTTCAGATCCCGGTGGATGATGCCCTTCTGGTGACCATGTTGTACGGCATCACAGATCTGCTTGAAGATCTTGAGCTTGGCACGATTGTCGAGTTTCTTTTCGGAGCAGTATGTGGTCAGTTCCTTCTTGCCGACGATCATCTCCATGGCGAACCAGGGTCGACCACCGGCGCCATCATCAAAATTCCCGGCCTCATAGATCTGAGCGATATTGGGATGGCGCAGACGACCCAGCGCTTGAGCCTCGTATTCGAAACGGCGCAAGGCGTTCTTGGAAGAGATGCCGATTCGCATCATCTTGAGGGCAACAGTCCGCCGCGGTGATTGCTGCATCGCTTCGTAGACGCTGCCCATGCCGCCGGCTCCGATGGCCTGCTTGATGATGTACTGCCCGACCGTGCAACCAATCAAGGGGTCGTTATTGTGTCCACCCAGCATCAACGACGAATCCCGAATGGTGCTCTCGTCAGCGGGATTGGGTGAAGGTTTGTT
>JAQWTL010000011.1 GCA_029242715.1 Phycisphaerales bacterium | reverse complement strand
CCTGGGTCGCTCGTTCAATCGATGGCAATGCCCATGTCACTGGACCAACTACGTCACCTGACGATCAAGCCACGCTGCTGACAACATCCCATGTCGATGATTGGATCGAACTATCACTTCCTGAGGCTGGCAATGAATATCAACTGGCCAGCATGGTGGTCCAGGCCGCTGAGAACCATGGTCTCGATACCGCGAAACCATTCCCATTCATCATCGAAGGTCATTTCAGTGAATTAGATCTCCATGTCATTGCTGGATCATGTCCCATTGCAAACCCAAATGGTGAACAGCCGTGGAGATACACGACCGCCAGTCCGACAATGGGACTTCTCGTAGGATTCCACGCAGAGGACCAAGAAGGCGTCATGACCCATCACGGCAGCAGCGTCCACATGCACGCTCTGATTCACCGCGAAGACAACACCCTGACCGCGCACGTGGATCATGTGATTGTTGAACCAGGTGCCATCCTTCGAATTCCATCAGATTCGTGACCTCTCTCGAAAGACACACCTACCAGGGTTTGAGTTACACCCCTGCATGTTGCCAACATGAATGTCGAGGGTTCGATCCCCTTCACCCGCTTTGTAAATAATCATTGCCGAGGAGAGACTTCTTCCATCAGGAGACTGCTCTCACTCAACAAGCCTGCCGATCTCATGCATCTCACGCTGCAATGATCCGCGTTGGCGAATATTTATTTTGATGGCAGTGGGGTCTCTGGAGTCTGGGAACTCACTTTACCCTTGTTGTCGAGTGTCACTACGACTCCACCATAGTCTTCTATGGCAGACAATCCAGCAGCTGATTTCCCACCCTTGTTACAAACAATCAACGAGCCATTACTGTCGGTATCTACAGCGAGTTCCAATACCTGTATCCTCTTGTTGTTGTACATGCCCAAAGCGCCACCGTCTGAAGTCGCGCTGAGCACATTGACGATCTCCCCCTCTTTGTTTTCAATAGTCAAAATACCTCCGTTTCTATACGAGCCGAGCGATGCCTGTGTAGTCCCGTTGTCATTTATGACCTCAAACTTCTTTGCCTGAATGACATCTGGAACACTCTGAAGAGTCGTTGCGGCAAGCAGTCCTCCAACAACAACCAATCCAAACACTCCCAAGAGCATTCGTTTCAGTGTGCGGACCTGGTTACGGAGTTCGTTGATTTCGTGCTGCATTGAGGTTCCCCTGAGAATGTGTTACCCACAGTCTAATGCACCCAAAGAACAACCCCCCTGCGATGTGCAGAGGGGTTGAGTGTTGTTTGGTTGGCAATGATTCTCAAGGCATCTCTGAGGTCTTTTCACCTTTGCCGTTCTCGGTGAAGACGATTCCTTCCCCTGCCAGATCCGTTCCGAGCGTTACAAGAGTTTTACCCTTGTTGTTCCTGGTTTGAAGTGCACCGCTTCCATGTTCATTCCCACCCATCAGGATAAGAATTTTGCCATGGCTGTTGTGGGTCGAGATTGTGCCACCTTCTGAATGTGCTGTCAGTTGGACAAGGTTCTGCCCTTTGCCGTTCTGAATATCGACAAAACCGCCTGCGTTGTTTGCCGTGAGCAGTACAACTGCCTGACCGTCCCCATTCACCACCTCAAACTTCTTTGCCTGAATCACATCAGGAACACTCTGAAGAGTCGTTGCGGCAAGCAGTCCACCAACAAAAACCAATCCAAACACTCCAAAGACTCCAAAGAGCATTCGCTTGAGTATGCGGACCTGGTTTCGGAGTTCGTTGATTTCGTGCTGCATTGAGATTCCCCTGAGAAGATGTTGCCCACAGTGTAATGCAACTAAAGAAACAACCCCCTTGCTATGGACAGAGGGGTTGAGTGTTGTTTGGTTGGTGGCGGGGGGAGTCAGGGTTGAGTTGCAGTGATTTCTTTACCTTCTTTGTCAAGGGTCACAACCATACCCCCACTTGGACTTGCACCGAGTCCCACAAGTGTCTGACCTTTGCCGTTCACAGTTCTAACCGCATGGCGACCAAGCGGCCCCAGGACAGATCGACGGTGATCGGACTCTCGGTGAAGTCGGGGCGGTCGGCGCTGAGATCCCGCCAGAGTTCCCGCGGGGTGGGATTGAAGAGGGAGAACTGGCTCTTATCCGTGTGCGAGACCCTACTCAACATGTTTCCTAGGCACATACTTGTTGGGCGAGTCAGGAACTCGCATGCACGGATCACTTGATTGAGAGATCAACAGACGGCAGGCCATGTCAATGGCCCGGATTCACGTCACGGACACAGGCCCCATCCGCTGAGGATGGTGAGCAGGTCATCGGTGCCCACGTCTCCGCTTCCGTCGATGTCACCGGCGGCATCATCCGAGCCCCAGACGCTGATGACATGGAGCACATCGTTGACGCCCACGAAGCCATCGCCATCCACGTCGGCCGGACAGGCAGGCAGGCAGGCGTCCATGATGTCATTGCCGCCGTTGTCGAGCCAGTCGCCGGAAATATTATCTGTCACGTTGCTGCAGATCAGCGACTTGGACACCGTCACAAGACTGTGAAGCGCACTGGAGATGCCGCCGCCATCACTAGCTTGATTGAAACTCAGTTCGCACCCAATCACGTTGGGGAAACTGCCCGAAGGCAGGCCAAAGGTTGTGGCGTCGGCCCGAATGCCGCCGCCCGGACCCATGGCTTGATTGCCAATCAAGGCACACCCGTTGAACTCTGGCCAGGAGTTGTTGCCGCAGTAGATGCCACCGCCAGCGCCGCTTGAGAAGTTGTCAGACACGTCACAATTGGTCAGCAGCGGGG
Source organism: Phycisphaerales bacterium (assembly GCA_029242715.1). Classification (GTDB taxonomy): domain Bacteria; phylum Planctomycetota; class Phycisphaerae; order Phycisphaerales; family SM1A02; genus UBA1668. The sequence goes on along the minus strand of JAQWTL010000011.1, from coordinate 14,511 downwards.
CGGAATCTTCATCGATGTAAATGCCCCCACCCATCTGGGCCATGCCGGCGGTGATGGAACAGCCGGTGATGGTGGCAATCCCACCTTGATCCACGAACACGCCGCCGCCTCGCTGGGCTGTGTTGAGCGTGATGGTGCACTCGGACAGCGATGATTGTGCCCCCAGCGAGATTCCGCCGCCACGGCTTCCAGCTTCGTTCTCGGCGATGTGGACCTCACTTGCGTCGATGGTTCCCCCGCTTACGTACACCCCACCACCATCGTGTGCGCTCTGATTCCTGAGAATGTTCCCGCCGATCAGCGTGACAGTGCACTGGTCAGTAACGTAGACACCACCACCCTCGTACGACGAGACATTCTCATTGATGTCGCATTGGGCGATGACAACTTCAGAGAACTTGGTGCAGGCCAGGCCGCCGCCACCGAGAACGCTGGTGTTCCGCAAGACAGAACAGTTGGAAATCGTCGGATTGGATCCCTTGTACGCGGCGATGCCGCCACCATAAACGCCCGCAGTGTTGTCGATGACCTGACAGAACTCCAGCAGGGCGGTGCTCTGTTGCGCACAGAGCACACCGCCGCCGTAATCGCCTGCCGTATTGTTTTTGATGATGCAGTTCATCACGCTGGGACTGCTTTGGAGACAGTACAGGCCACCACCACCTGCGTTGGTGTCTCCGGCCGTCAGTGTGAACCCATCGATAATGGTCTCATGAGACTCGCCACTGATGCAGACGACGCACCGCCGGGCGGCCTCTCCATCGATGATGGTCAACTCGGGGCCGTCGTTGGACACAAGGGTGATCTGCTTGCCCAGCAGCTCAACCACCTGAGCACCCCCCGACGTGTACGTTCCAGGCATGACGAGGACGGTGTCACCATTGCTGGCGACGTCGATGGCCTGTTGAATCGTCGGGAGTTCGCTGCCGGGGTCAACAATCCAGGTGGTAGATGCCATCGCAAGCGGGGTGATCGAACCAAGCAGGGCAAGGGATGCGAGCATCTGATTCATGTTTGGTCTCTCCATTTGATACAGCATGTGGGCCATGGTGTACGGAAGGGGTCTGGGCGCCGGATCAACCTGTGAAGCCTACCACCGGCTTTGGTCGGATCTCACTTGGCTGCGATTGTGCTGCGGGTTGAGGGATGGGGCTGAAACTCGAACCTACTGAACGCCACTACAACAACGCCCCGGACATGGCGTCCGGGGCGTTGGAAGTTTCAAACGAAGTTGAAATGCTCAAAGACAAGTTCCCTGAATTAGTAAACGCAGATATGCATACAAACCAAGGGGATTCTGATGGGTAGATTTAGAGGAATGGATGCACGGGAAGAACGACACTTCAAGAAGCAAATCAACAAAGCGAAAGCACTGAATGACATTGAGATTGCTAGAAGAGAAGAGAACAGTCCAAGTAAACAGATCCCTTATTACTTGCAGAGTAAAAGATCGTCCAAGCAAATAGATCCTGTGTATCTCAATGGAAGATCGATCCAGAATCAATGGGGACAGAAACGGGTATACGCAGATTGGAAGATTGCTGATACGCAATCGTGGTTCGGCGTGTAGTAAACCACCAATCTAATTCTTGTTTCGTCAGTTTCTGTCCCCCTACCACAATCCAAGACCTGTAAAGACAATAATAATTACTAGACCAAGATGAATAGTAAACATCCTCCATTTGAAACCGTGGAGTTCATCTAAGACATTGCTCCAAATTGCTCTTGATTCCATATCACGGATTTGGTCACGACTCTTCAAATACTCAATCAGTTTCTCGTCACTCATTGCTACTCGTCTGCTTTCTTATCCAACCAACTGAATTTCGAAGGTTCGATACCCTTCACCCGCTTTGGTTTTCGATTGCATCCGCAATACGTGCGACATCACTCCTGATCGCATTCAGTAGTACCAGCGGTGCGCAGCAGAAAGCCCCTGCTAATACGCCAACAATTAGTCCAAGAAAGGCGCCGAGCCCAGGACTATCATTTAAAACTGCGCCAACGATCACAAGTGGCAAAATAGGGAATAAGAATGCGCAGATGATGAGAATTTTTACATGCGAACTCTTCAGAAACTGTTCTGTTGTTGTACTGGATTCGCCAGACATTGTGGTGCTCCTGAGTGAAATGGATAAACCCAATATACAACACCACGCCACACCCAATCATTCTTAGATTTACTCTCAGATCCCCCAAGACTCGCCTATTTACTGGGTGATACCTCGCTGCTTGTATACTCAACTCACCGAAGCACTTGGCAACATCTCAGCAAAGAAAGTTCACATTCCCAAGCTGAATGTCGAGGGCTTGATCCCCTTCACCCGCTTTGCTGCGATTTCTTAAGCAATGCCTCAATGCGTGGTATGACAGAGGCAAGGTCTCCATTTGAATCGAGTTGATGGGTTGCAAGCGAATCATAGATCGCAAGCCGCTCGCTTCTCACCTGCAGCGCATCTGCATGCAACATTGCATGCGACATGGGGCGATCCTCACCTTTTTCGATTCTAGCCAACGTCGTTTCTTCATCAGCAACGCAATTGATGACCAGCGACACCTTTTTCAATGCCTCCTTGACATTGTCCGGCATTAAAGAAGCGCCTCCAATTGAAACAACGGCATCTTCCTCGAGCAGCGAAGGAACAATCTCAGCTTCCGCCATTCGCCAACGGGCCTCATCCTCATCATTCCACACGGATTGAACCGATACACCGAGATGTTCCAGCACCCAGTCATCAGTATCGATACATGGCATATCGAGATGCTTTGCAATCCATTGACTGATGGTTGTCTTCCCCGAACCTCGGTATCCAATAATCGCAATCGTGGACATCTTGGTACTCCTGAGATCAATTGATACGACCAATGTACCACCCCATTCCTCACCCGATTGTTCTCAGATTTACTCTAAGATTCCCCAAGACTCGCCGATTGACTGGGTGACACCAGGCGGCTTGTATACTCAAGCAACTGGAGTACTTGGGTACATGTCAGCTGAGAAAGTTCACATTTCGAAGCTGAATGTCGAGGGTTCGATCCCCTTCACCCGCTTTCATCCAGGCCAAGTCGAATTCCGAACGTGCGGAATACCAATCGAAACTGGAGATCAAGATGATCCGTTCCGCTCTGATATCCGTCCTGACACTCACCGCCATGGTTGGCTGCGAGACTCACCGATCCCAGCGTGTTGAGTTCTTGAATCCCGGAACCGTCCTCCCCGGCGGCTTCCCCTTCTCCGAGGCGGTTCGGGTCGACGACACGCTCTATCTCTCGGGGCTCGTTGGCGTGAAGCCCGGGACCACGGAACTGGTCCCTGGTGGCATCGAGGCGGAGTCGCGTCAGACCATGGAAAACATCCGAATGACGCTTGAGGCACACGGCGCATCAATGGATGACGTGGTCAAGTGCACCGTGATGCTTGCCGACATTTCAGAGTGGAGCACCTTCAACGAAATCTACAAGACCTGTTTCAACGATCGCTATCCCGCTCGCAGCGCTCTTGGTGCCAACGGACTCGCACTTGGCGCACGCGTCGAAGTGGAGTGCATCGCTGTCGTCAACAACGACTGAACGATGCTGCAACGTTCAGGAACTGGTGCTTGAAATCATGCTTGAAATCATGCTTGATATCATGGTCCGAGATGTTCGACTTCAACACGCTTGAAAAGAAAATCGGAACTGAAGACACGATGTGTGTCTGTGGCTATTCGAGGATGGGCCTGCCAGAAGAAGCACTCTGCCCCGAGTGCGGCAAGGTAAGCATTGAACGCCACAAGTCCACTTTTTCACATGTCGCGTGGATCGAATCAATCATATCTCTGACAATCGCAGTTGCCATTACTCTTGTTCAAATCAGCCTGATCGTTCATTACGAGTGGACAAATGGCAAGCATGGCGACGGGTTCATGTTTCTGCCATTGCTTCCCTGGCTGTTCCTTGTTCTGCCCATCTCCGGCATGTCGGTCTTGTTCACCCTGATCAGCATGATCAAGAAAGAGATCAAGCGGCGTACAATTCGCAACCTGGTAATCAACTTGAATGCAGTCATATTGCTGCCAGGAATACTTTTTTACACCATCATGGCCCATGCCTGATTTCCCTGATTGAAGTTGCTGATATGACTTTGAACTCTATCACTCACAGAGAACCATTGAAAACGAATCTTGCGGTATGGCTTGCCTGATCTTGCTTCATATTGATGCAGTAATCGTTGTAAATCACAGGATCCGAAACGTCACGAGTGATCTGATATTGACTTGCCTTTCGATTTTCTGGCCGATCTTGTTCGAAGCGTTCGGCCCGTAGAGTTCTCATACAAGTCCATTAGAAAGACTGTCATCCAGATGACCGCAATGACCAGGGGCAATGGACCAATCCAGAATAACAGTGTTCCATATGGCTGAGAGACCTGTTTGATTGCAAGTAACATCAGGAACCCGACAAACCCGACAGCTCCAAGTGACAGCAAGAAACAAACCAATCCAACAAACACCGCTTCAACCGTTGGCTTTCGTCGGAGTTTTTCCCTGGAATTCATGCAGAGAGTGTAAGACAGATTGAACGGCCATTCATGATTTTACTCACACACATAACAAGACAACTAACCTCTACGAGAAATAGAGACGTTACATGCTTGCTTTCCATCTGCTATAAAGAAATGATGGCATCAACAGCAAATCAAGTATTTGGGAAACGTGCAACATCCATTGGAATAGGGCTTGCCGCTGGATTGATCGTCGGTGCTGCCGTCGCATCGATAACCGGCAACATGGGATGGTGGATATGGATCGGAATGACAATCGGGACTTGCATTGGTGTGGCCTGTGCCATGCGGCTGAAATAAGCCCTCCATATCTTCATATCGGTGCCCAGCCTCTTTCAACCGCTTTGTTCCCTGCGGCACATGGCATTTGCCCAAAGGCAGCCCTCTTCTTCTTTTATCCATGTGTCGAGTACGACTGCATCGTCCCGTGACGACAGTAGTTGCTCGAGTTCATTCGGCGTGTAGTAGTAGAAGCATCTGCCACCTGCTGGCGTAATGCTCTCTCTTACCTTGACCGACAAGTAAAGAACACCGCCATCCATCAGTGCCAGGATCAACCGATGCAGCACTGCCTGAATGTCATCTTTGGGTACATGAAGAAGTGATGCTGATGCCCATACAGCATCAAACTCCTTGTTGTATCTGATCTGGTCAAATCGAAGATGCTGAACTTCTACCCCAGCATGATCACTGGCAAATTTGACCATCTCTCTGGAAGCATCAAATGCTTCGACATCGAAACCCTTCTCAATGAAGTATTTCGAATCTCTGCCAGACCCGCATCCCGCATCAAGCACCCGGCCACCACTTGGGACAATCGCAAGAAATCGAGCATACGCATGATTCAAGTCCGCAGTACGCGAACGCTCAATGAAAGCGTTCGCATTCTTGTTGTAGTACTCAACCGTTGGATCCGAGTCAGCTTTTCGATTGGTACCCATGAGACGATGACCTTGCAGCACTGAGATTATTGATCGACTGGCTGACAGACTTGCTGAAAAGATGTCCGGAGCCCTCAATGTAATTCGTGGGACATCTGAAGACGTCTCAAAGAATACCGGCCAAGAACAGTCCTTGAAAGAGCGGAAACCCTGACGTGCCCAATGATCTACACTGGTGATGTAGCAGGAGATCACCCTAGTAATGAATGACCCCTCACCAAGCACCGATATTGATGCCCAACTTCAGGCAACGCTCGCCTCGGGTGATCTTGGTCGGGCACTTCAGATGGCGATGTCAGTTGTTGAACAGCAACCACAGCATCCCGAGGCCAATCTGACACTTGCCAAAATCCGGCTCAAGCAGGGACTCTGGGCCGAAGCAGAAGCAGCCGCACACATTACATTGGCCGCTCGCCCTGGCGATGAATCCATCTTGATCATGATGGCCAATATTCACGGAGCGCGGGGACAGACCGCATCCGCAATTGAATATTGCGATCAGGTACTGAAGGCGAATTCGGGATCACGTGGTGCGCTGGTAACACGAGCCCAGCTACTGGAACGTTCCGGTGATATCGAAGCCGCCCTGGAATCACTCGATCGTCCTGAAGTACTGGACAATGATCCAGTAGCGACCATGCTTCGTGCACGATGCCTGATCCGACAGAAGGAACATGCCAAGGCAATTGAAGCTATCGATGAATGCCTTTCCAGTTGGGCCATGGAATCTCCCGCTACAGCCGCCCTGCGAGCACGGCTTCTTCTCTTGAAAGCCAAGGCCCAGGATGCCATCGGCCAATATGACGATGCCTTTACGGATGCCTGCTCAGCCAAACAACTGACACCCGTTCCATTTGATCCGGCTCGTTACGTAAGTGAAATCGATGAACTGATCCAGACCTTTACCGCCGAGCAGATACAACCTGTGCCCGGATTTGAAGCCAGCCAGCACGAGCACGTCTTCATCGCCGGTATGCCTAGATCAGGAACGACATTGGTTGAACAGATTCTCGACGCACACCCTCAGGCTGTAGGCGTTGGTGAAGCGAAGGAACTCCACATCTTTTCAACGAGGCTGCAGAACCTTCTTGGCGCATGGACCCCCTGGCCATCCTGCGTGAACAGTTTGACTGCAGACCACAGGCGTCAGTTATCTGCTTCCTATGAACACGCTCTTTTGAAGCATGGCTTTGAAGGAACCGGTTACTTTGTAAACAAACACCTTTTCAATCTGCGACTGCTTGGCTTGATTGCCATGCTCTTCCCGAATGCGAAGGTCATTTTCACACACCGTGATCCAAGAGATACGGGCGTCTCCTGCTTTCTTGGCAATTTCTCTTCGCATGTTCATCCCGAACTGCAGACCATTGAACATGTGGCGCTGGCAATTGAACAGCACCAACGATTGATCGACCATTGGAAATCAGTATTGAATCTGAAATGGATGGATGTTCAATACGAGGACATGATCAAGGATCAGGATCGAATCACCCGTGAGATGGTCGAATTCTGCGACTTGCCATGGGATGACCGATGCCTTCAGTTCTACGATTCCGGCCGGACCGTCATGACCTTGAGCTATGACCAGGTCAACAAGCCGATGTATACGACTTCAATCGGTCGATATCGGAATTATGAGCAGCACATCGGGCCACTCATGAAACTGGCCAGCGACTGATCCGTCACAAACGACTTTTCAAGCACGCTGGCCTGTTGCAACTTTCCATTCCAGGTTCGCGATACGAACCATTCCTGGGATCAGGAAAAGGTCAATGATCCAACCAAACAGGAAGACGCCACCTGTCAGGAGATAGATGACCCCGCTGATCGGTCGTCCCAGATAGAAGCGATGAATGCCGAGCAGTCCAAAGAAAAACCAGAGCAGATAGGCAATTGGGGTTGATCTCATATCCTTCGATCTCCTGTGCTGTAATTCGCATCCTACGTGAAGCAGGAACAACTGTACGAGCGGGGCTCTACCATGCCTGTAAGCGACGTTTGATGGCTTGTATCGATGCTGGTGTCGTTCCGCAACAGCCTCCGATGATGCTGGCCCCGGCCTGGATCCAATCCATTGCGTGAGATGCGTAGGGTTCCGGATCAATAGCATCCGTGCACACCCACCCCCCCTCTTCATCGGCGTGACCGACGTTCCCATAGGCAGCGATCGCCATGTCATCAGGTAAAAGACTGCGAAGATGAGTGACTTGGTCGGCCAAGACGGTCGCAGCCACGCAGTTGATTCCAATGAAGCGAGCCCCTCTGAGCGTGGGCAGGAGCTCAGCAATGGGCGTTCCATCTAACAACATGCCAACCTCACCATTGGAAGACAAGCAGAAACTGATGCCCCAAGCATCCGGCACCTTGGCCGCAGCCGCCTCGGCTGCTGCGAGGGACTCATGAGCTGAGCACATGGTCTCGATTAATACGAGATCAACACCGGCATCAACCAAGTGGCCGATCAGTTGACCATGTTCACGATGGCAGGTGTCTGCATTGGGTGACAACGATGGGCTGTAGCAATCTTCAAGTGGCGCGACACCGCCCAATACCAAGGCCTTCGGGTTTGTCGCATCCCTGGCGGCCCGGGCAATCGACACGGCTGCATGCGTGAGTTCCTCGGCCCGCCCACCAAGGCCGGCCTTCGCTAAGGAACGCTCATGGGTCCGGAAGGTGTTGGTGATGATCGCATCGGCGCCTGCTTCAAGATATGCCGCGTGCACGTCCCGGAGAACCTCAGGGGCCTGGTCCATAGCCCCCGCCGACCAGAGCGGCATGCCGACATCCACTCCTCGCCGATCGAGTTCAGTGCCAGTAGCGCCATCGAGAACCAGAATGTTGTCGAGTGGGATAGCCATCAGTTCTGAGCATCGTATCGACCCATATACACTTGTGAAGCCATTGAGAACGAATTAGAGTTGCTCGTAGTAGAACGTCATGGAACCTATTCGGATTACAATCCGGCCTGCCCTGCAAATCCTGATCAAAGGTCGGCTCTATGACAGATAGGAAATCAAATGACAGATAGGAAATCAATCGGTGTAACCGTCCTGCTTGTCTTGGCGATCGCGCTCGCCTGGGTCCTCACGATCATTGCTGATCTTTATCTCTACTGGCAAGTGCCAAAGTATCATGAGATCTTTATGGACTTCGAAGTTGAGCTGCCAGGAATAACTGTGGCTTTTCTCAATATCTCTTCGTGGCCTGCCGAAACTGGAAACGCTCCGCTGTATATGCCAGTTGGCATCGCAGTGATTGCCTCCATTGCTGCGGTGCTGGGCTTGGTTCTGGGTGTCGGTCGACGTCGCCTGATCATCATCATCGCATTACTGATCAATGTCGCGCTGATCGCGTTTTTAATCTTGATGGTCGTTTCGATGGAATATTCTCTCTTTAATACCATTCATTCGATTGAATCTTGATGTGCCAAGAAAATATCACGTTGAGCACACAGGTTGTTTTTGAACTTTGCAATTGATCTTTTGATCTACAGAAACAAGCAGACACGTTCTGATCAACTCACCTTCGACCAGTGGGGCCACAATGAGCCAAACAACAACTCATTCCATGAGTTTCCGCATTCTTGTTGTGATCATGGGAACTCTTTTGATCACATCCTTCCACGGCTGCAGTAAACCACCAACCGAAGATGGTTCCATCCAGCTTCAAGTTGCAGATTGGGTACCAGCCTTTGGACACAACGGTGGCTGGCGAGCTGTTCCAACTGGCCAACCACTGGATGGTAAAGCGGACTGGCCACGAAGCAATGAACCCCATTCGCTGCAACCAGGCTTCTATGACGTGTATTGGGTTCAGGACTACAAGCATGAATCCGCACCCATGCGGATTGCGCACAAGGTTCTTGTCGAGTCGACCAAAGAAACAACTGTCAACATCGACAACGGTCTCCGTCTCGACAAGGCAGACTGGGTTCCGAAACTGGGACACGAAGGCTGGTGGGGCGCTGTTCCCGTAGGCAAACCAGTAGCTGATCGCGTTGACTGGGCCCACGAAAACACCGCCTTGGTCATCCCTCCTGGTCGCTATGACATCTACTGGGTCCAGAACTACAAGCATGAGAATGAACCTCTGCGACTCGCTACCGACGTCATTGTCAGCTCAGGCAACGTGGCCAAAGTTGATGCTGCTACTGGGATTCGGATGGACGTTGCCGAATGGGTTCCGAAACTTGGTCACGAAGGCTGGTGGGGCGCTGTACCAACTGGCATGACAGTTGAAGATCGCCTGGACTGGGCCCATGAGAACATCGCGATCTTGCTTCCACCTGGACACTATGACGTCTATCGCGTCCAGGACTACAAGCACAAAGACACCCCTGTCCGACTGGCAACGGCGGTTGTCGTCGTTCCTGCATCCGCCGCAACTGTCACCGCCCGAAGTGGAATCCGCCTGGACGTCCCCGACTCAGTACCGGATCTCGGCCACAACGGCTGGTGGGGTGCTGTACCAGCGGGTCGCGATGTGGCGGACCGGGTGGACTGGGCCGCCAGCAAATCCACGTCATTGCTGCTCACACCAGGAAACTATGACGTGTGCTGGCGACAGGACTACAACGCTCAACCCAAGATCGTGGTCAAGGGAGCCGTGGTCACCAGCGGCGAACTGACGGTTGCCACACCAGGTTTTTAGAGCGAGGATTGAACAGGGCTCACGGAAGTTGAAGAGTGCCCATAGGTGTTTCAATGACTGCGGAAATACACGGCGCAGATCCTGTTTGAACTTCGATGGAAATCCCAATGGCAGCCAGGAGCCTGGTCACAGCCCCCCCCTCTGGGTGTTCCAGGTGAAGTTCAAGCAAACGACACCCCACTGGAGCGGAAGAAGCCGGATGCGGTGAATCCGCCCAGTCGATCAGCATCGGGAAGATGCCGTCGAAGACCATCACTTCCGGATCCGTCAATTGCCATTGAAGCTTGCGGCCATCAGGTAGCACTCTTGAACCGGGCTTGATGCCTCCGATTTGGATGCCTTCAGAATCCAGTACAGCTCGAGCGGATTCCAACTGACTGCATTTGGCAAACCAGCCGATCATTCTCGGCGCCTCGGTTGCACTGAAGATCTCAGGCCGATGAAAATCCGTTCCATGATTATCAGGATCCGGCGCAATCAACTCGAGATAGGTTGCTTCACCGACTGCCAGCAGCGCATTCCATGTTCCCCATACGGGATGACGGCCTCCCATGACCGGCTGGATTCCCAGACGCTGGTGCATCTCATCCATTGCGATCTTCAGATCCGGAACTGCCAATACGAGATGATCAATGTAGTCAAACAATTTTTGATCCTGAAGATGATCGAAATGAGTGCATGTATCAGGCAAAATGTACCTCAATGAGCATAAAACACACCTCACACAGTTTGTTTATTTGATTCCATTGAATAGCCTGATACTCTGAAATGTTATTCAATTTCCTGGGGGAGGACAAAAATGAAGACCATTCTGCTCGCCGTTGTACTTGTGGCAACTGGCATGTCTACTGCATGGGCAACCACGCCAGCTGAATGGACTTTGTGGGTTGAAGGAGACCCCCCCAATTGGAATGCCTTGGACGAATGGATCGTGAACGGACAGGATGCCAAACTCCCCACTGGCAATCTGGTCATCAGGCTCCTGGATCCAATGGCACCCAATGATCAGGGCGCAGACTATGTGCTTCCTGATCCACCCAGCGGCGAGCTGTGCAAATCTCTGCTCTTCATAAAGAACCTGCGATCAGCAAATTTTGATGGTCAGATTTCAGTGCTTCCTTATTACAACCACAACACGGAAGGCTGGTTGTGGCCGAACAACAATGGCACCGTTGGTCTCGAACAATGGTTTCGTCCAATGCAATGGTCCATACAGGCCAACGAGGTCCTGGCAGCGCACGGTGTCAGCAATGGAATCAACGCGGTCAATTATGAGAATTTTGACAGCCATGCCTTCATACAGATTGATGATGCGGACCTGCTGAGTTGGCAGAACCACTTGTTGACCATCTGGCCCCAGTGGGACCAGGATCCGAAATTCATCGGGCTCATTGCCAGCAAGGACAACAACTCCATCGTCAATATGATCCGGTACACAACCACCACCATTGGTGGCCCAAATCTTGACCATAACTACTTCCAACACCCACCACTTGTTGGCGGAATGCTTGAGTGTTATCAGATGTACAAGATCTGTCAGGACTACTCTGGTGGGCATCACACGGTTGTTGATGTTACAACTGGCGCCCATTCACCAGCCTGGTACCCACCCTACTCCGGTCAGCAGCTCTACGAAAGCTCAGGTAATTCTGCCGACCCTGCCGGCACATTGCTTGGTACACCAACACTGGATTGCCCAGATCCAACACTCTCTCCACCCCAACCCTCCACACTCGGTTTCCTCATTGCGGTTCATGCCTCTCCATGCGGAGGTGGAATAGCCTTGCCAAATTGCACGACAAACGCAGACATGTCCAAACTGACGATGCTGTTTTCAAACGACAACGGAACATCCAGCAAGATCTTTGGCACATGGGATGGCGTCATGACACCAGCGACTGTAGATACGTTCAAGACTTTCGTTGGTCAATTTGATGACACATTCGAGTCCTATTGGCAGCCCGATCAAATGCCGCAGTATGGCATCTGGGAATTCGAGCAAATGCCCTCATCATGGAAGGGAACCGCTGCCAGCTGCCCTGGAGACTTCACTGGAGACTCACTGGTTGATGTCAGTGATATCCTGGGACTTGTCGATACCTTCGGCACAGAGGCAGGTGATGTCAACGGAGATGGCGATTCCGATATCGAGGATCTGCTGAACATCCTTCATCACTACGGGCGAACCTGCCACTGATTCCGATCCCCAGAAGCCACCAGATCATGGGTGCGGCCCCCCTCTCCCCTCTATTCCGGCACCGCAGACAACGCTTTCCCGGCTCATCTTGTACAGTTCGACAAGTACAAGTGGGAGCAGCATCATGTCAGAAGACAAGAAACAGGGATCCAAGTGCCGGGCACGTTCGATCCTCTGTTCAATTGCGATGGTATTTGGAATCCTGACGATCGTAGCGATCACAACTGCTTTAGCGATCCGGCTTCTTGAAATGGGTGACCCTAACGAAGCCGGAAAGTCACTCTTCCACTTTCTGCACCTGAATGATGCTGCAGTTGAAGCTGACAAAGCTCAACGAAAGCTACTCTGGATATGGGCATTTGTTGATCTTGCGCTGGCACTCGCTGCAACGGGACTCGCTGTTGCCGCTGCACGCGCCCACTCCTTGACAGTCGTATTACTACTGTTTCTCTTTGGTGCTGGCACTACGGTGGCCGCATTCTTTCTTGCCTGGCCTCTCGGAATCCTTGCAGCTGTAATCCCAATCATGGCTGCTTTGATTCTGCCAATGAGCCGCAACAAGTGCGCAACCAACTCATAAGTAATCTGGAAAATCAAATGTCTGCACCAATACCATCACTGTTGGGACTAACCAACACGGTGATCATCGTCATCGTCGTGGTTGCCGTCCTGTTCATCTGCCTGCTGTGGGTTCTGGGTGTCTATAACGGACTGGTTCGAAAACGGCAGTCCTGCAAGGAATCATGGTCTGACATCGATACCGAACTGAAACGCAGACATGATCTGATTCCCAACCTGGTGAATACCGTCAAGGGATATGCGGCACATGAATCAGGGGTGATGGAGGAAGTCACCAAGCTTCGCAATGAGGCGGTTGAGGTCCAGGACAAGGGGGCAGGTGCCCGAGGGAAGGTCGAGGGCCAACTGGGCGCCAGCGTTGGCAAACTCGTTGCAAGGGCGGAGGCCTATCCTGACCTGAAGGCTTCGGCCAACTTTCTGGAACTCCAGAAAGAACTCTCGGAAACCGAAACCAGGATTGCCCGAAGCCGACGCTTCTACAACTCGAATGTCCGTGAGTTTCATAATGGCTGCCAGATGATTCCCGCAAGCATCATTGCTGGAATGGGCGGTTTCAAAGTCACCGAGTTCGACTTCTTTGAAGTTGAGGATGCCTCAGAACGTGATTCTGTGGACGTCAAGTTTGATGATGACAAATCATGAGCATGACACCTCTTCAGAGGCGCTTCATCGGACAAAGTAACATGACCAACTACAGACGAATTTTGGGCCTTTGCGTCATCGCATGTCTCTGGGTTCTTTCAGAGACTGCATGGTCAGAACTGACAGCCAAGGAAAAACAAACGATCGATGCAGTCGTCCAGGCGGAAATGCAGCGACAAGAAGCTGTTGGAGTGGCGATCGGAATCATTCAGAACGGGAACGTGACTTACACAGCAGGCTACGGATGGTCAGATCGGGAGAACAAGATACCCGTCAGCAACGAGACTCTCTTTCGATGGGCCTCCATCTCCAAGCCACTGACAGCTGTTGCTGCCATGCAATTGGCAGAACAGGACAAACTCGAACTGGATGAGGATGTTCGAGTTTCCGTGCCCGAGTTTCCTGACAAGGGCACACCGATCACCATGCGACAACTTCTGGGTCACCTCGGGGGCATTGTGCACTACTCGAACGGACCGGTCATCAAGACCAACCGAACCTATGACGTCCCCCATCCCCACCAGAATGTCATTCTGGCTCTTGACCGCTTCAAGGAATCGCCATTGGTTGAGGAACCTGGATCCAAGTTTGCCTACACCACACATGGATACATCTTGGCCAGCGCCGTGATCCAACGGTGCGGAGACGATCCCTATGCGCAACAAGTTCAGGAACGCATTGCGACTCCCCTCAATCTGACGACCTTGCGACCTGATTACCAGTGGGAAGAGATTTCAGGCCGTGCGAAGGGCTATCGAAAACGTGACGGCCAAGTGATCCCTTCGACGAATACCGACGTCTCGTGGAAACTGGGTGGTGGCGGTTGGATTTCGAACGTCGATGATCTCGCCGGATTTGCATCCGGCTTGATGGGTGATGAACTCATTTCCGATGAGTCCAAGCAGATCATGTGGGTCGAACAATCAACGATCAATGGGAACGGGACCGGCTACGGTCTG
>JAQWTL010000001.1 GCA_029242715.1 Phycisphaerales bacterium | reverse complement strand
GTTTCGTTGGTTTGTGATCATCTGCATGCTCGGTCTGCTGGGTTGGGGTGGATGGGGCATGGTGAAGTTGCTGGCCCCATTGCCGTTCTGGAGTGGTTCGATCAGTCTGAAGACGGAAGATGCCAGTTGGATCACTGCGATTCTGGGATTGTTCGCTTCATTTCTTCGTGTTGTCGTAGTCGTGGGGGTAAGCACGCTTTGGGCTGTTCCTCTGGGTCTTCTCATCGGGCGTTCACAACGTGCAAGGCGACTGCTTGGTCCAGTAGTTCAGCTCGTTGCCAGTTTTCCTGCGCCGATGTTCTTCATCGCGCTTGTCGTTGTTTTCATGTCACTGAGTATTCCATTCGAGTTGACATGCCTGGTACTCATGAGCGCGGCATCAGCCTGGTACATCGTTTACAACGTCATGGCTGGATCAATGTCGCTTCCTACTGAACTCCGCGAGGTTGGCAAAGTGAACCAGATCAAGGGAATACGACGGCTGAAAAAGATCGTCCTGCCTGCGGTCTTCCCTTTTCTCGTCACAGGCTGGTTGACTGCCGTAGGTGGGGCGTGGAATGCAACAATCGTGAGTGAATACATCAACTTGGGGGGCCCTGGAGATCATGAACGTGTCGAGACCGTATTCGGGATCGGTTCCTTGATTACGGTTGCCCTCAACGAGGGCAACAGCGGACTCCTGGCAGCATGTGCGGTTGTTCTCGGAGTCTTTGTTGTTCTTCTCAGTCGACTCTTCTGGCGGCGGCTGTACCAGCTTTGCGAGACGAGGTACAACCTTTCCGGTTGATCATCCCATGGAAACAAGCATGTCTTCTGCAAATGTGATCTGTGAAGCCCGTAACGTCAGCGTTGCCTTTGGACATCCGCCCCGGATGATGTTGAAGGAGGCCTCGATCCAGGTCCACGAAGGCGAGATCATGGCGCTGCTTGGTCCAAGCGGTTGTGGGAAGAGCACCTTGCTGCGCACGCTGGTCGGATTGCAGTCTCCAACGACCGGTGAAGTACTGGCCAACGGATCTGTACTGCAGGATGTCCATCCAGGCGTCAGCATCGTCTTTCAGAACTTTGCGTTGATGCCCTGGCTTACCGTCATTGACAATGTGGCTGTCGGTCTCAATGGCCTGGACATCGATGATGCGACGGGCCGTGAGCGAGTGAAATCCTGCATCGAACTTGTGGGGCTTGATGGTTTCGAGGAGGCCTATCCCCGGGAACTGTCTGGAGGCATGAAGCAGCGAGTCGGATTCGCTCGCGCGCTTGTACGTGATCCACAACTTCTATGCATGGACGAACCATTTGCTTCGCTGGATGTATTTACGGCCGAGGCATTGAGAAGCGAGATCTACAGACTGTGTGTGGAAGCAGATCGTGGAGAGGGTGATGCCGTGCTTCAGGGGCTTCAGAGTGTTCTCATCATCACCCATCAGATTGAGGAAGCGGTGTTCCTTGCAGATCGCATTGTCGTCATGTCGGGCAATCCCGGCGAGATCGAATGCGTACTTGAAAACCCGGTTCCGCATCCTCGCGAATACAAATCACCGGAATTCGAGGCAATGGTTCATCGTGTACACCATGCCATGGTTGCAGGCGAGGATCTGGAGGAAACGGATCGAATTACAGGTGCTGCAGATGGTCGCCTGGAGTCACTGCCACAGGTCGTGCTTGCAGAGATCGTTGGTGTGATGGAAGTCGTTCATGACCATGAGGATCGAATGAGTTTCTTTGATCTTGATGAAGCGACTGACCAGGAGCTTGGCCGGACACTGACCATCGTGAAGGCAGGGGAGATGCTGGATCTCCTCGACACACAGCGGCAAATCGTGATGTTGTCTGCAAAGGGTCGGGCATACATCAACGAGGACGTCTCCTCCAGAAAGCGACTTCTGGCGGCGCAGTTGCAAAGGCTGAACTTGACCCGTTTCGTCCTTGATCAGATTGAGGCAAGTCGGGGTGATGGAATTGATCGCGAAGACCTCGAGTCGGTACTCGTTGGCCGTCTTCCTCAGGCAGATGTCAAGCCGACCTTGAAGACTCTGCTTGGCTGGTCTCGATATGCAGAACTCCTCGCCTACTCAAGCGAGGATGAACACATCGGCCCAGGCGAAGCCATGCTCGAAAGTGGCAAGCCTACTTCTTGACCACTTCCAGTGATGCGATGATCTTGACCGTATCGCCCAATGAACCTCGTTCAACACCCCAGTCCATGCCGTACTCGCTTCGCTTGATGATGAAGGTGGCTTCGAAGCCACTACGGTGACCTCTGCCAAGATCTGCCTGGCCGATCAATTCCAGTTTGACCTTGATGGGCTTGGTCTTGCCAAGCAGGGTGAGTTCACCGGACATCTCCCAGCGATTCTCGCCATCAGGCGTACATCCGGTGCTCTTGAAAGTCATGTTCGGATGTTCGGGCTCATTGAAGAAGTCCATGCTTCGAAGATGACCATCCAGTTTTTTATTCCCAGAATCAACGCTCTTGACCGGGACCGTCACATCAAATGTCGGGCAGGCCTGGCCAGTGTGATCCCATTTGATTTCACCAGATGGATCATTGAAACGGCCCCAGAAGGCACCAGCACCCATGTGCGTTACGCGGAACAGAACAGTGCTGTGAACGGAATCAACTGTCCATGTTGAAGGGCCATCAGCAGTAGTGGGGGTTGGTGAGTCATCCTGTCTTGCAAGTCCACCAGCCACCATTGCCATGACCAGCAACGCGGTGGTTGAGAGTGCCAGCATTGAACGTGATACGTGTTGTGTCTTTCTCATCGGTCTTCCTCAGATAGTCCCATGCCACGACGATCCGGTGATGCCGGACGACGGGGTTTGTTGGGAGGATTGTTCTCTATTGCGGCGAGCATTTCATCAATGGCTCGTTGGAGTTGTGGATCGGTTCCATTCATCATGATTTCAGGATTGGCGATGACCTCGATGTCTGGATCGACACCATGGCCTTCCACTCCCCAGGTTCCGTCGGTCTCATAGAAACCGAATGTCGGAACGGCAACTCCGCTGCCATCAATCAGACTGGGATTGCCTGAGATTCCGACCAGTCCTCCCCAGGTCCGTTCGCCGATGACCGGGCCGAGGTTTGATTTGCGGAACAGCCAAGGGAACATGTCTCCACCAGATCCGGCAAGACCATTGATGAGCATGCACTTCGGGCCGTGGTGGGCGGTATAGGGAGTGGTCCAGTCCCGGCCATTTCGAACGGCCCAGTAGTTGGTGGCCGGTCGATTGAGGAGTTCAATGAAACGCCAGGGGATCTGGCCGCCACCATTGAAGCGTTCATCGATGATGAGCGCGTCCTTGCCGGACTGTCCGAAGAACTGTCGGAACAACTCGTTCTGACCATTGACACCCGTGTCCGGCACATGGATGTAGCCAACACGGCCGTCTGTTGCTTCATCAACAACTCTGCGATTGTCTTCGACCCAGGAGCGATAGCGAAGATTTCCGTCATAGCCGACAGGGGTAACAGTCACTTCGCGTTCCTGCTCATCCTCTGCGGTACTGATGGTCAGAACAGTCGGGGTGCCTGCCGTGCCAACCAGCGCGGCATGCGGGTCGACCGCTGGGTCCAGGGGAATGCCATTGACGGCAAGCAGATGGTCGCCCTCATTGATATTCAGTCCCGGTATGCCAAGTGGTCCTCGTGCATCTGCATCCCAGCTCCCGCCACGATGAATTTTCTGGATTCGCCAACCGCCATCGGTCGACTCGAAGTCGACACCCAGCATTCCAACGGGTTCGTAGTCTCCATATTCGTATGGGCTTCCGAAGTTGTAGGCATGTCCGACATTCAATTCCGAGATCATCTGATCAATCACGAAATTCAGATCTTCCCGGGTCGTGCAGTCGGCAAGCATCGGGCGATATTGTTCTCGAACAGCCTCCCAGTCCACGCCGTGCATGTTTTCCAGATAGAAGTAGTCGCGGAAGATGCGCCAGGTGTCATCGAAGATCTGTTCCCATTCCGCTCGCGGATCGACGACAATCACCATTCTGGAGGTGTCGACGGGCGAAGGTTCGGCCCCTTCCATGGCCGGTGCGACGGCCAGTGATTCACCATTGCTGAGGAGCATGGATGAACCATCAGGCGTAAGCATGAAGAAGTCACCATCCGCAATGAACGCAGGTTCGGCATCTCGATCATGGGTATCGATTGAGAAGATGGACTCCTTGCTGTTGTCCACGTAGATCAGTTGGCCGTTGTCCGTGATGGCAAGTTGGCTGTAGGAGCCGGGTGGCAGCGGCAATGCCATGGACCTTGACTCGAATCCCTGGATGTCTATCTGCATGGGTTCTGCTGCACGTTCAAGCATCCAGCCAGAGTCTTCATCCATCCCCTCGAGGGAGTCGTCCTCCAGGCTGAACATCAGTTCCAGCAGAGGTTCCTCTCCTTCCACTTCGAGAGAACGAAGGTGGACTTCACCTGTTTCGTCATCAAGATCAGCCTTGATTTCAATGGACTCATCATCGCCCGCAGTCCAGGTGCCTTCCAGAGCATCTTCTTCGTTCCGCTGAATGTCCAGCGTCACTTCCGTCTCGTCATCTCCGCCTTCCCATTGGCCGACCAGGATGTCAGCGTCCAATGGTTCCTCAGCGTCTTCCGCATTTTCCCATTCCTCTTCGCTTACTTCCACGAGCCATGGAGAGTCGATGTCTGCCCGAAGGGGTGCCATCATCAGCATGCCGCCATCGTCATAGATGAAGGTGTCGTCCACATTGGAGTACGTCGGAAAGAATGAGCGATTGGAAGTGAAATACAGGAAGTCGCCATCACGATCGAAGACAGGTTCGCTGTCGCTGAACATGCCACTGGTCAATCGATGTCGAGTTCCATCAATGGTGTCGTAGACCCACAGGGCACCATGAACCGTGTCCTCCTGGGTTCGTTGGTAGGCAAGCCACCGACCATCTGGCGACCAGGAAATGCTTGGCAATTGTGCCAGAGGATCATGGTCGACGGTTGTCACGGTTTCGTCATCGACCGAGTACAGATAGATCGCTCCCGTCATGTCACCGAAGGCGAACATTGTTCCGTCAGGATTCCAACCCAAGGCATGTTTGAATACGCCGCCGTCAGTTGTGATTTGACGCGGTTCGTCTCGCCCATCGGATTGCTGCATCCAGAGTTCATATTCACCGGAGCGATCGCTGAAGAATGCGATCCATTGTCCATCTGGACTCCAGTTCGGATCACGGTCTGCCTGGTGGCTGCTTCGTGTGAGGTTTCGAGCAGGCCCTTCTTCTACGGGCAATGACCAGATGTCACCATGAGCTTCAAGCACAACTCGTTGAGCAGAAGGTGAGATGTGGACGTTGTTGATTTCATCCTCGACAGGCAATCGATACGTTCGAATAGTTGGTCGGTCGCCTGGAATCGTGACATTCACGGGTGTCAGTTTTTCAGTTTCGAGATCAAGTAGTTGAAGACCGGTGCCGGCTTGCAGAATGATCTCGCCTTGCCCATTGGGTCCAGGGCCGACTGTCGGCCACTGCACATCATGATCCTTGAAAAAGGTGACCTGGCGAGCATCTCCTGTTTCATGGTTCATGGTCCAGATGTTCTTGCGGTGAGCAGGCCCGGCATCACTGAGGTAGTACAGGACATTGCCGTGCCACATTGGTTGGGTGTCAGTGCCTTCCCAATCTGTCAGCTGTGTCGCCTTGCCGCTGGGGAGGTGAATGAGCCACAGGTCGGTTGCCATGCCACCGCGATACCGTTTCCAGGTGCTGCCATCACGCGACCAGGGCGTGTACGCAAGGTATTGCCCATCACCACTGATGGCGCCCCTGGTTCCGTATGGAACTGGAAGTGGCTGGGGGAGGCCTCCCTCAGGAGAGGTTGTGAAGAGCCGAGAGATCCTGGCATTGCCCTGATAGTTGCGAGCCTGGAACATGAGGTCACCCTCAGGCGTCCAGTCGAGCATGATTTCACCTTCAGGGTGATAAGTCGCACGGTTGGGTACACCGCCTTCAACCGGGACGACATACAGGTCGACGTTCCCGTCATAGTTGCCTGAGAAGGCGATCTGAGATCCATCAGGGCTGAACCGAGGCATCCGCTCAGTGCCCGGTGGGCTGGCCAGAGGTTGAGCAAGACCGCCCTCACGTGGAACCGTCCAAAGATCATTGGCGTATGAAAAGACGATGCGATCTTCGGATACGTCCGGAAATCGGAGCATCATCCCGTGGGGTTGGGCTTCAGCCATTACCCCAGGGGCAGTTAGGGCAAGACTCAGGCAGATGAGTGCCAGGAATAAGCTTTTCAATGGTTTCATGGGCGTTGGTCTCTGGAGCCACGGGCTATATGAGTTAATGAGGGCTGGAGTTGGATTGGGAACGAACCGGGAGTGTATGCCGACCAGTACCAGTCTTGGAGGTGTCCGTTGATAGTCTGTTTGTGCGATTTAAATGGGTTCTATGCCTTTTTTTTCCTCTCTCAGGAGGGAAACAGGCCAACTTGCCGATCTCCTATCGCTCTGGAGGGTTCAGCCTGCCATAATTCCCGGTCTTCCCAGCATTTCCATACATCAACCCTTGGTTCTAGTCCCATCAGATGAAATTCACATTGACCATGATCGCTTCGGCGTTGCTGCTTGCATCGCATGCTGCTGATGCCCGTGAAATACGGGTACCAGAAGCTGTGGCGACCATTCAAGGGGCTGTGGATGAGGCCAAGCCCGGTGACGTCGTCTCCGTGAAGATGGGCACCTGGAATGAGGCCATCGACTTGAAGGGCAAGCCGATCACCTTGCTTGCTCGTGAGGGTGATGGCAAGACCGTGCTTGATGGCACATCACTGGATGAAAGTGTCCTGCGGTGCATCCAAGGCGAGGGGCCTGAGACCATCATCGATGGTTTCATGATCATCAACGGCACTGGCCACAGGAACCTCTATGGCAACAGGTCTGCAGTTGGCGGGGGACTCCTTCTCCTTGAGTCCTCTCCGACCATCCGGAATTGCCAGTTCGTGAACAACAACGTCAATTACAACGGCGGAGCCATCTACATGGCTCGTAATTCACAGGCTCGCTTCGAGAAATGCAGCTTCAAGGGCAATGCGGCAGAAAAAGGCGGGGCGATCTACAGCGTTCAAAGCAAACCTGTCATTGCCGACTGCATGTTTGATAACAACGAAGGTCGGTACAGCGGGGGCGCCATCTACAACGCTGATGGCACATTGGCTTTGATCACCGGATGTCGGTTTGAATCAAACCGGGCCAGTTACTACGGCGGCGGTGTGTACCAATACGGCAGCAAGGGCTCATTGAAGAACTGCATCTTTGACCGCAATCGTGCCACCTACAAAGGTGGAGCCGTGTGCAACGGATACAAGGGTGTCAGCACCCTCGTGGATTGCAAGCACCTGACGAATCATGATGATGTTGCAGGAGGGGCTGCGCCACATGTGACGGCTGTTGCTCCCAAGGGCGCTTGCGTCCTGGGTGATGGATCCTGCCTTGTGGCCAGCAGGCAATCATGTGAAGACGCTGCCGGGAGCTACCGGATGGACGGTTCTGATTGTCATGGGCAAGTCGGTCAGAAGATTACTCATGGCAACGATCTGAATCATGATGGTCGAATCGATGATCGTGATGCGCTGATGCTCCTGCTGCTTTGGCGCTAGAACGACCCTTCAACGAAACAGGGTACTGAGGACAATGTCGCGTACGGCGGTACACGGCACGCTGTCGGGCAGGTTGTCGCCATCTTCCTGGATGATGATGCCGCCCGTTCCATCTCCAGTGAGCCCGTGGGAGCCACCAACCCGTTGCGTATCAAGTGAAATGGCATCCATGATCGTGCGTTGCCCCAGTTTGCGTGCGAGCAGTTTGAACATCAATCGAGGCGTGCTTCCCGCCCAGCCAGGAGCAAAGAGCAACTCTCTTGGGTCATAGCCAGGCTTGCGATGGATATCGATTGTTCTCGCGTAATCAGGGGCCCGGGAATCATCAAGCCAGTAATCCCATGTGAACCAATGATCCTGTTCGGAAAGTAGTACCAGGTCGCCAGCTCTTGGATGATCAAGCCCGGCTTGCTTGCGTGACTCAGCCATGAGAACCGTTGCGATCCCATCTGTTGAGTCGAACAATGCGGCTACTTCCTCATGCCTGGCGGGATCCTGAACATAGACATGTGCTATCTGATGATCTGCGACTGCAAAGGCCGTGCTGCCTCCGGGATCGAGAAGTTCTCGTCCCATTTCTTCACGACAATTCAGCAGTCCAGCTTTGCGCAGAATTCTGTTTGGGAACACCGCGTTTCGAACTGGTCCGATTCCGTATTCACTGACGATGATGACACGCCTTCCATCGGCATGTAATCGCTCGATCAGATTGCCGGCAACCTCGTCGATTTCAGACATGGCTCGATCGCAGCGAGGATCATCTGGTCCGAAACGCTGCAGGTCATAGTCCAAATGGGGCAGGTAGACCATGAGGAGGTCGGGCGCATACTGGTCGTGAACCATTCTGGCGGACTCGGCGATCCATTGACTGGATGCGATGTTTGCAGTTGGTCCCCAGAAATTGAAGAGTGGGAACTGACCGAGTGACGCCTGGAGGATGTCCCTGAGTTCAGGTGGGGTGGTGTAGATGTCCGGGATCTTGCGGCCATCGGCCGGGTACATGGGGCGTGGAGTAATGGCGATATCAGTGCTGGCATGCATTGCGTACCACCAGAAGCAGTTGGCAACCGTCAGTCCTGGGGCACGCCGCCTGGCGGTTTCCCACACCTTTTCAGCCTGCACCAGATGGTTCGATTGTTTCCAGAAGCGGATCTCTGCCTGATCACGTTCGTACCATCCATTTCCGACGATTCCATGCTCCTCGGGCAGAACACCTGTCAGCATGCTTGATTGGACCGAACAGGTCAGGGCAGGCAGCACAGGTGTCAATGTTCGTGATGAACATGATGAGGCAAAGGAACGAAGGCGTGGCATCCGTTCGTCCAGCATGTCGGCGGTCAATCCGACGATGTTGATCAGTGCTACGGGCTTTGGCGTGTCAGTCACATCAGGTTCCTGGCAGCGGGCGGTGGATGATGGTCACGAACAGGAAACAGGATACGGCGATCACCGCCAGCAATGGAAAGCCCATCAATCCCAGCAGGAAGGCGTCCAGCAGTGCGATCCCTGCGATTGAAGCCAGGACAGCCGGTACTACGCCAGCAGGCTGCATCAGCCTGGAGGCGATCCAGAGAAGTTGCAGAAGCAGAAGGCTTCCAGTGAGTACGGCCAGCGGCATGTTTCCGACAGTGATCCACAACGCTGCAGCCAGGGGCGAAATGAACAGCAGGATCACGGGCCATCTCAGGGGTTTGCCTACGGATTCTCTTCTGGCGATGAGCGTCAACCCTGCGATCCAGAGAGCTAATGCCAGCATCGAAACAAACAAGGGAATGGAGGGTGGCGCTTCAGTCGCGACAATGGCTGCAACCAGATAGACCATTGCACGGCACAGGGACATGCCAAGAACAGCGATCGGCCAGGCGCGATGTGCCAGGTCATACAGAAGGACAAGGGCTGCCAGGAATGCTGTTGCAGTGAAGGCAGCAGGTCCAAGAAGGATGGTTGAACCTGTTGCGGCTGCCAGGACAAGGCCTCCGATGATGCCAGCGGTTCCTCGACGAATCAGGTTGCATGCAATCGGTCGATCAGCTCGATGCCTGCGATCCCATGGTGCATCAGCCACATCGTTGAGGATCATGCCTGCAAGGTAGATCGCGCAGATGACGCCTGCGATGAAAACAAGATCACCGATTCGATCCGGCGCGCCGCCAATGGCCCAGCCCACCAGAACATTCGATATGCAAGTAGGCACGTTGGATGCCCGCAGAAGATCAAGCCAGGCTCGGATTCGGCTTGTCATGATGCGGCGTCCAGCGCCTGGCGTGTCCAGGCGATTTCCTCGCTGATGCCTGTCACCAGATCAGGCTGGTCCTGGCTGCTGGGGATTGCGCTCCAGGCGTAGGTTTCAACTTCCCAGGCCGTGATCTCTGGGCGGTCTGCCAGGAGATTGATGGCTTCAATAAGGTCTGTCTGGGTTGTGGACAGGCTTCCCATGGTGGTTTGGTGGACCGGGACATGGAAATGAACTCGCCAGCATTCACCTTCTTTAGGCGAGTTGCCTTTGATCGCTATTGGCAGGTCTTCGATGAACGTGATGTCTTCATCTTGGCGGATGCATGTCTGGTGAAGCCAACGCGGCTCGACGTACTCAGCGAGTTCCATCATCTGTTTCTGATGGCCTCCATCAGCCTGGAGTGCTGAAGACACCTGGACCTTGCCGATCGCGATCCCTGCTGTGTCATAGGTCTTGATGGCATCTTCCTGTGATTCAAACATCACGGCAGCATGGCATACATCATGGCAGACTCTCAGATGCCTTCGGATCACTTTTTCATTGGAAGCGCAAAGCAGGTGATTCTCGAAGAAAGAGGCCACATCACCAGAACGTTGCAACAGGCAACCGGGTTCAGGTTCGATATCGAGATGCAGACAGATGCCTGTTTGTGATTCCAGTGCAGCCAGCGTGGATGCAGCGGCTTTCAAATTGGAGGCGGCGGATTCCACGAGATCGGGTGCGATGTCCGACCAGCCTATGGGCAGGGTGGAGATGCCGGCACTCGAGCCGCGGGGAAGCAAGCCTTCCAGGACCCGAGCCAGTTGCATTGTGTAGACAAGCCGGCTTGAGTTGCTCCAGTTGGGTTCGTAAACGTGATGCTTGACGCGTTGGCCATGGAAGTTTCCATACGGAAAACCATTGATCGTGAAGACATCCACTTGCAACTGATCAAGTCTCTCCTTCAGAGACTGGACGCCACTGGTGAGCAAATCATCAAGTGAGTGCCGGGAAATCCAGAGGCCGATCGGCAAGGGATCCTTGTCACCAAGATGGGCCCGGATGCCCGGTACATGCTTCTGGAGATTGGCAAGCATCTCCTCAAGCGTGCCCCCGGAATGCACGTTGGTGCAATAGCCGATCTTGCGTGGGGCAGGCCGCTCAGTCATCTTCCACGTTGAACCGTGGTGATCGTGAGAGGAAGGTCTTGGGATTGTCCCAGGTCACGGTACGGATCATCTGTTCCGTGTGTCCACGTCTACGCATTTCAACCTGTGCCTTGGGCACGGCCAGTGGATCACTGGGGCCCCAGTCTCCGGCCGAGTTCATCCAGATTCGTTCCGTTCCGTAGGTCTCAAGAATGTCAACGGCACGTTGTGGAGTGCACTTGGTTTCGGGATAGAGAGTCATCCCTGCCCAGAAGCCGCGATCAAGAACCTCTGAGACCGTGTGCTCTTCGACATGATCGATTAAAACGCGATCAGGTTCGAGGCCGGCATTGGCAACGGCATCCATGATCAGTCGAGTTCCCTTGAGCTTGTCCTCGAGGTGTGGTGTGTGGACAAGGACAAGTTGTTTCATGTTCTTTGCAAGAGCGAGGTGCTCCTCAAGAATCACCAGTTCGTTACGACTGTTCTTGTTGAGTCCGATTTCGCCGATGCCAAGTACATTCGATCGGTCCATGAACTCCGGGATGATCGACATCACTTCACGTGCAAAGCCGATGTCCTCGGCTTCCTTGGGATTGACGCACAGCCAGCAATGGTGGCGGATTCCGTATTGGGCGGCCCTGGCAGGTTCTGTCTCGGTCAACTGCCTGTAGTAGTCATGGAAACCCTGTGGCGAGCTTCGATCAAATCCAGCCCAGAAAGCGGGTTCGGTTATTGCAGCGCATCCAGCGAGCGCCATCCGACTGTAATCGTCGGTGGTACGTGAGACCATGTGGATGTGAGGATCGATGTATCTCATGCCGGAGGAGGAGCGCCGATGGCTCCCTTCATGGGAGCCGCTTCGATGGGCTCTGTGGTGTGATCACTCAGTTCATCAAGAATTCGTCGTGCTCGATCACCTTCTCCATCAATCAGCTTGGAAATGCAGGATCGAAATACGATGAGCCGGAAGTCTTCGGCTGATCCATCATGGTCAGCACGGTCAATGCGGTCCAGGAAGGCTGCAAGGTCCAGCAGCTTTGCTCGATGCTCAAGGAAGTAGGCATCAGCAACCTGTTCACGATTCATGGGACATGGAATGGGATCTGGCATGGCCACCAGATTCTAATCACCTTGATACGACGAGGTAATGCCATCATCGAACCTCATCAGAAATACTGTTGGATCATGGCCTCGGCATGCCCATGATCTTCAGTCAGACTGGTTGGCTGCTTTCCTGACGGCATCAATCGATTCCTTCATGGTCTTCTGATCGATTTCATCGACTTCGCCAGCGACGCCGATGTCGGAGATGAGTGGAATCGCAAGCCGCCCACCCAGATGCTCCCGAAACTCTTCAAGGCCAACCAGGAGTGCTTCAGAATCATCCAGGACTGATGTTTCACCCAGGAATCCCAGAGACTGAAGGCATTGAATGACTCGTTCTGTAATACCGCCATGCAGCATGCCGATCTTCATCGCATAGACCAGATCGATTGCAAGTCCCAGTGCGACGGCATCACCATGGGGCAGTGTCCAGTTTGACAGGGATTCCATCCGGTGTGCAGACCAGTGCCCCAGATCCAGAGGTCGGGCATGCTTCGTTTCAAATGGGTCGCCGCCATGAACAATGTGATTCATGTGAAGTCTGGCTGATTCAATCAGAATGCGTTCCATGGAATCCAGGTCTCGTTCCATGAGGGGCACCGTGTCCTGTTCGATCTTGTCCAGGAGATCAGGATCTTTCAGAAGGGCAACCTTGACGGCTTCGCTGAGGCCGCTTCTCCAATGACGGTCATCAAGGCTGTCCAGGAGGGACGTGTCATTGACAACGGCATGTGGTGGTGCAAATGTTCCCAGGAAATTCTTGGAACCAAAGGCGTTGATGGCGTTCTTGACTCCGACTCCGGAATCACCTTGCGAGAGCGTTGTCGAGGGGAGTCGGATGGCTCTGACGCCTCGGTGTGCAGTTGCCGAGGCGAATGAAGCGGCATCCAGTACGGCGCCTCCGCCGAAGATCAGCACAAGGGACCTGCGACAGACATGACCCTCGGCAATGGCTCTGGCTGTCATCTCATAGGCATCCCATCCGTTCTTGGCGTCTTCACCACCCGGGAGAATCAAGGGTGGAGCAGCGGGGATCACCTTGTCTGCGTTCCTGTCCAGCCAGTCAGTAACGTCTTCGGGCAGTCCAGGTCGAGCGTCCACCAGGCCGCTATCCAGTACCGGGAGCACTCTGATCGGGCGAGGCTCTTCCGGCAGCAGGGAGGCAAGCAGCTGATTGCCTGGGGCGAGCACGTTGCGACTGAACCGGAGTCGGTGTGTCCATGACACGGAAAACGTGCCATCGACATCAAGACGAGTCACGTCACCATCCAGTATCTCGGGAGGTGGAGGAGTGGATCCCATAGTTCGACTATACGGTCAGGTCCGCCCTCCAGCCCCATCCGAATCTTCAGAAGCGGCGGAAGGCATCTTGTCAGCGTGTCTGAAAAGGTCCATGACGGTCACATCATCAAAGAGATGGCCATCCTG
Source organism: Phycisphaerales bacterium (assembly GCA_029242715.1). Lineage (GTDB taxonomy): Bacteria > Planctomycetota > Phycisphaerae > Phycisphaerales > SM1A02 > UBA1668. The sequence goes on along the minus strand of JAQWTL010000001.1, from coordinate 40,563 downwards.
GACCTGCACGGCAAACTGTACAAGGTGCTCACAGACATCATTCGCGGTCTGACAGGTTTCCTTTTTCAGTTGTTCTTCCACGCCGGAGAGCTCGATCATCTTTTCATCACCAGAGTGTGCTTCAGTCAATCCATCTGTGTAGAGAATCATGTGATCCCCGGGATCCAGTTGCATCGACTTCATTTCCCAATCTGCATCTGGAAGAGTCCCCAGGATCGTCCCCGTGGCTTCCCCTTCAAGACGAATCGATCCGGAACGTGGCTTCACGATGGCAGGATGATGACCGGCGTTGGCATATTGCAACAGCCCCGTCTTGACATTGTAAACACCGAGAAACAGGGTCACGAAGAGACCTTGGCTGTTGTCTTTCAGAAGGTGGTTATTGGTACGAGCAAGAATTCGGGCGGGATTCTTTTCGCGGCCTGCGATCATTCGGATGGTTGTTCTTGTTACAGCCATGAAGAGCGATGCAGGGATGCCTTTGCCTGATACATCCCCAAGCATGAATGCCAGGTGATCATCATCCATGATCCAGTAGTCATAGAAGTCTCCTCCGACGTGCCGGGCAGCCATGTTGACTGCGGCGATTTCCATATGAGCATCAGTCTGGAATGTCGGAGGCAACTGGGGTTGAAGTGATTCCTGAATATGCCGAGCAATATCCAGTTCTCGATCAACCGCCATTCGATCAGCTTCTGCTGACGCCAGCGCATCAAGATTGCTCGAGAAGGCGGTAAGCATCCGGTTGAATCCCTCGCCAAGCCGGGTGAGTTCGTCCTTGCCATGTCCTGGGTTGACTCGAACCGCCAGGTTGCCTCCTTGTGCTTGTTCCATGGCGTTATGAAGTCTGCGGAGACGCCGTGTCAGCAAGAGACTGCTGACGATGATTGCTATGACGATGATGACGACCCCAATCAGTCGAATGATCGTATCTCGCTGAAGGAGGGAGTAGACGGGCTCAAGCATGATCGCCTGCGGCACGGCGTCTACAAGGATCCAGTTCGGCTCGTCCACAACGGACCAGGCTATCCAGTACTTCTGGCCGTCATATTGGGTAGGAACTCGATTGGAATTCGATCTCGCGCCTGCGCGGCGATCAGTCGTCACGCTCGTGAGGAATGACTCCATGCTCTCTTTGTCGGGTCCCTTGATCATTTCAGATACGGATTTGCCAATGTCATCTGGCTTGGAGCTGGACATAACGATCCACTGGTCATTCATGATCACGAAGCGGGAAGCGACCGGAAGTGATCTGACGGCTTGATCATGCAGGTCTTCGAGGTTGATCACGACAGACAGGAGGCCAATGGTCTTGTCTTTTTTCCGGATGGGGTGCAGGTATTCGCATCTGTGGGCCAGCTCTTTGGTTGCAGGAAGTGGACCGATCCAACCACCATTGGGCTTGCGGCACTTTTCATAATCCTTCTTCAGGTCATCAAGCTCCATCCGGGTCAGTGAGATGGATTCCACCGTGTTCTGCTGGCGCTGCACTCTTTGGCCATTCTTCAGTGCGCCTTCAGGATCTCCCCAGGCAACGGTAGTGGAGTTGATCAACTGCTCGGTTTCCAGGAGCTTCATCAGAATGGGCACTTGCTGCTTCATGGCAGCATTCATGTCCAGTTCTGCGAAACCGGCTATGGAACGAGTCGCGGTGCCAATGGTAATCAGGCGGCCATCCAGGTAATTCGCGACAAGTTCGGCGGAGACATGCGAACGAAGTGAGCCTTCTCGCTGTACAAGTTCAGACATCGATCGGAACTGGGCTACACCAATGATGGCGTAGATCACCACCATGGGCACGCCCACGGCGAGAATGAACTTCATGACGATGTTGAACTTCACGATCCTGTCGTACTCTCAGGCGTGACTCGGAAGATCCGATGCCCCGTGTCCACGTTTCCAAACATGTCTGTTGATTCCACTTCTATCACGTGGCCGCCCGGGGCCAGGTCAGACGGCATGGATGCTACCCAGATATGTGGCGATGGTCTCGGATTGGGCAGAGGCATGCCTCGAGGTTTGCCATCGAGTGATTCAGAAAGCTTGGCCATTTCATAGTAAGGATCCGGTCTGACATCGTGTGCCATGGTGATCCATGGACCATCATCGATTCGCATCCTTACAGAGGAGCGTTTAGAACCGGACCAGATGTTGGCGACGACCTCGGTTCCACCTGTCATTGATTGCGATATTGACCCAGGCAGGAAGATATGCATCTGCTGGCGGGGGTCAGTGCCCGCGGGTACGAACCGCAATGAGTAGTCAAAATCACGTACGCCAAGAAGGGTGTGCCCATTGGGTGCACCACAACTCATCATCGCATGAGGAATACCATATTCATCCGGAGCGCCCTTCCACCAGCTTCCACATGCAGTTGCGTTGATCAGGTGATGGTGCGGATCAGTTCGCTGTGTATCCGAGGGGAAGTCAAGGAAATGGTGTTCCTGCATGTGATAGTGGGCGGAAACAGAAACCGTATTCGGTCGATCCGCGATCAGTCTCAGTAGTTCATCAGCATTTTCAACACCTGTAAGCGGTATGTGCATGAGCAGGACAACAAGCGTCTGTTTGCCAATGTGCTCAAGGTCCGCTTCGATGAAGTCCAGGTCTTGTTCGGTGAATCCGCCGTGGTACTTGCCATTGCCGTCGTAGATGACATTGTCGATCACGATGTAATGTGCGGTTCCCCAATCGAAGGAATACGTGGCGGGGCCATAGATTCGCTGCCATGTTTCGTCAGCAAGAGCGTCATCGTCAACATCGAAATTCATGTCGTGGTTGCCATGCACATTGAACCAGGGGATCCCGGTTCTGCCCATCACGGCGTTGTGTCCGGGCAAGACGCCAAGATCATCAAATGCGAGATCTCCAAGGCCGATTCCAAAGGCCACATCGGTTCCCACCATGGGCTCAACGACATCGCGTGCCAGGTAATCCACTTCAGTCAGATTGCGGGATTGTGGATCACCAAGCAGTGCAACCTTGTGATGTCCTTGTTCTTCTTCCGGGTTCCTGTACAAGGCGAAGTAGATGACGCCCGGATCCTCAGGTGTTGGCTTGACGCCGGCATGATCAAGGCCCTCTGGTGAGCCGGAGGGGTTGTGGACATAATGGAACTGAGGCAATCCATCCTTGTCCAGAGGTGGTATCCAGTGCCTTGGTTTGATCACGAAGATCGTGTCGCCGGGCTTGGCATTGAGGAACCATCGCCCGCGGACGTCCGTCATGACGACATCTCTTCCATTGGATACACGGACTCTGGCGAGGCCTTTTTCTTTTCCATCACGGACGCCGTTGAGGTTTTCATCCTCGAAGACGATGCCCTGAAGTTGGGTTGTCCCTGCATCTGTCTGGGCTTCCGTTCGCCCACAGGCGGCAAGTGTGGCGGCTACCGCCAGGCAGAGGGAGGTCCGGCGGATTATTGAATGGACTGCATGTGGGTGGCGAATGTACATGCCCTGAGGGTAGCCGCAGAGGCCGGTTCCCGCGATGATCCACGTTATGCAGGCGGTTGATTCCGGGCCGGCTGCACTTGACGACCCCTTTCCGGATCAGGAGACGTCCATGGACCATGTTGAGGCGAGGCTGCGGCGACTTGAGAGGGAGCGAACGGTGGTCCGACTGCTGGGGTTGCCGTTTCTATGTGTCCTGCCATTGCTCTTCCTGCTGGCAGGCGCTGGTTCTGATCAAGGCAGTATGAAACGGGATAAAAGTGCGGCGATCGTTGACAAGCTGGTGGCTCGGTCGCTTGTGCTTGTGGATGAGTCGAACCGTCCCAGAATCAATCTGGGCATTGATTCGAGCGTGGGCGCGCACATGTTCCTTCGAGGCGAGGACGGTTCGCCGATGCTCGCCTTGGCGGCATACAACTCATCAGGTTCCATCGCAGTCCTTGATCGCGAAGGTCATGCCATTGCATTCCTGACTGCAAGTGGCAGTGGCCAGGGCCTGCTCAGGCTGGCGGACGCAGCAGGCCGGACGATTGCTCGATTAGGGCAATGGTCCGGGCAGCAGGAGCCAGGTGTAGAGTTCTACACGGCTTCTGACCAATCAATGCAAACGGATCCAACGGATGTGAAGCCCTGATTGCGCTTCGAGTTCAACTTGGCTTGTACGCCTTGAGCGCCGCTTCGAGAATTTTGACGCATTTCTCAATGATGGGTTGTTCAAGCACATAGGCCATGCGGACTTCGTTCTGCCCAAGTCCTTTTGTGCTGTAGAAGCCACCAAGCGGGGCTACGCAGAGGGTTTCTCCATCCACATCGAATTCATCGACAAGCCAGTGCGCGAAATCATCAGAGTTCTCGACAGGCAGTGGCACTGCGAGGTAGAAGGCCCCCTTTGGCGGGTTGACGGGAATTCCGATCGCCTTGAGGCCGGAGACCAATGTGTCACGGCGTCCCTTGTATTCCGTGACGACCCTGGTGAAGTACTCCTGTGGAGTATCGAGGGCTGCCATGGCGGCCCGCTGATCGACGGTGGCAGGGGAGAGCCGAGCCTGTCCGAAATGAAGTGCTGCTTTTCGCACCTCACGGTTCCGGGTGACCAGGCATCCGATCCTTGCTCCACAAGCACTGTAGCGCTTTGAAACGGAGTCAATGATGATCGCCTGTTCGTGTGCACCGGGTACTGCAAGAAGTGAGGGCGCCAGGGTTCCATGCGGGGCGTCGTAGATGAACTCCCGATAGACCTCGTCACATATGAAGAACAGTCCATGGCGGTCGCAGATGGCTGCAATCTCACAGAGTTCCTCGTGCGAAAGGATGAGGCCAGTCGGATTGCCGGGAGTCGGAAGGACAAGCCCTCGTGTTTTACCAGTGATCGCGGCTTCGATGTTCGCAGGATTGATTCGATAGTCATCTTTGGCATGCGTTGTCACCGGCGAGGTATCAATGCCAAGAATGTGCGCATAGCCATGGTAGTTGGTGTAATAGGGCTCGCAGACGAGCAGTTCATCACCTGGATCGGTGATGGCAGCCATTGCGAACAGCAATGCCTCTGAGCCACCGACGGTGACGACGATGTCCTCGGCGGTGATTGGTGGTTGGTCCTGGACGATTCGGTTGTAGTACTTCGAAGCGAGCGCTTCTCGATAATCCTGAAAGCCGTCGCTTGGGGCATACGCCAGCACCTTCTCGTCATATTCCTGATATGCCTCGATCATGCCCCTGGGGGTTTCGATATCCGGCTGGCCGATGTTCATGTAGTGAACAGTTTTGCCGGAATCCTGAGCCTTCCTGGCTGCTGCGGCCAAGGCTCGGATGGGTGAGGATGGTGCATCCATCCCTCGTCGTGATAGCGTGGTTGTATTCATTTGATCCTTGACCTAATTTCTCCGGGGCAATCTAACGGCTCCCTGGGGCCAAATACTATCACCAGGCCTGCGAAATAGCTGTTCAAGACCTCCTGAAGCGGGATCGCTATACTCTCAGGCTCGGGCCAAGGTGCATGTAGAGATAGGCTCTCATCGGTTTGGCGCCCGTATTTCTTTCAACCACTACAGCCAGTCAAATGAGGTCAGGATCATGATCCGGAAAACCGTCCTCCTGTGCAGCACAACCATCTTGCTGAGTTTCAGCCTCACTACTCAGGGGCAGGCCATCGGCCAGTCCCCTGAAGACGGGTCGCCGAGCGACGCTCAGCGTGAGATGCATGCTTTGCAGGACATGAACAATGCCACTGCAGATTCATTGAGTAAGACCAACGCTCGTATTGAGATGATGCAGAATTATCTCAAGACAAACGGGATGCTGGCAGACTACGAGTCTGGCACGCACGGTGACACCAATCAGGATGGCACTGTTGACTCCAGCGATGTTCCATTCAAGTTGCCCTTCGACAAGGCCCTTGGTCTTGCGGAGCAGCATGAAGTGAACATGGCCCGCGAAGCAAGCGATGAGACACCTGATCAGCGTCGAGCGGATGCCTATCGGGACGTCGTCAAGTCATCCTGGAATCATCTTCACGAGAAGATGGCAGAGGTCAACTCCATGTCCGACTACCTTCACAAGAAGGGCAAGTTTGACGATTTCCAGAGTTGGGCTACAGATCAGGATGCGGCGGCAAAGGCATCAGCTGCAAAGGCTGAGGATGCCAAGTCCAAAGCCGCCGTCGATGACGAAGAGGCCCGGGTCAGCAAGGCCAAGATGCAGGCCCAAAAGAAGAAGGCGGAAATGAAGGCGCAACACCAGAAGTTCCTGCAGACCTCTTGGGATCACTACAAGTTCAATATGGAGGAGTACACCAAGCGATACAAGTACTCCCAGAAGTACAAGAACGGAAATTGGAACGGCTACGGCGGTGGCTACGGCTACGGCGGCTGGTAGTCCCTGTTCGAGGGCACGACGGCACCGTTTGAATAACACATCTGTAATGCATCGAACTCACGAGTCAGAACAATGAAACTTTCAATCTTTGCAACAAGCATTCTCCTGATCGGCATCAGCTCCGTCTCCCTGGCCCAGAACAAGGGGCTGGATCCAGACTGGAAGGAGAATATGAACCAACAGGCTCAGGAAGCTCGTGCCAAGTACGAGGCATTACCGACTCTTGAGATGAAAATGGACGCCCTTCGTGACATGAATGCTGCCATTGGCAGTCATCAGCAGAAGGTCAACAGGATCATTGAGTACATGGAGACCTATCTCAAAGATCATGATCTCTGGAGGGAATTCAATAATCCCGACATCAAGAAGCACTTCGGTGATCGAAACAAGGATGGCGTGATCAACGCCATGGATCTTGATTTCAAGCTCAACTTCAATGAAGCACTTGATATTGCTGTCCAGCATCAGGGTGAGATTGAGGAAGTCGAGGAATCACCTGATCAACGTCGTGTGACGGCCTATGAGAGTGTTGTCAAGAAAAGCTGGGACAACTTGAACGACAGGATGGCCCAGGTCCAGGACATGTCCGAATTCCTTGTGGAAAAGGGTCAATTCCAGAATTTCATTGATTGGGGATGGGATCGCTATCAGGACATCCAGGCCGAGCGAGAGGCCAAGTTCGACGAAAAATCCAGGCAGGCAGTTGATGATGAGGCCAACAGGGTTGCCCAGTCGAAGGAAATGTTCGTCGACAGGAAGCAACAGCTGGCTGATGAGCGCAACGAGCGAATCAAGTTTGCCTGGGAGCAGTACAAGTTCAACCAGGAGCAGTACACCGAACGTTTCAAGTACGCCCAGAGGTACCGAAACGGAAACTGGAATGGTTACAGCGGCTGGGGCTGGGGCGGCGGCAGACGCTGGTAGTCAGAGGCCACTCCTGGAGCTATTCATGTACCGCTACACCGTATCTGCCGAATTCGCGACTGATGCCACTGCTACAGAATGGCTGCATTGGCTGAAGGATGGACACATCGACGATGTTCTCGCGGCGGGAGCGACCTCTGCGGAAATCGTGCGTCTGGATGATGCGGTGACGGCATTTGAGATCCGCTATGTCTTTCCTGACAGAGCCACGTACAAGAACTACGAGGAACACCATGCCCCCAGCCTTCAGGCTGAAGGGCTTGAGCGTTTTCCTGAGTCATGTGGTGTGCAATACGAACGGTCCACAGGGGAAATCGAAGCTACGTTTCCTGCCGAGAAGTAGCTTCTTGATTCAGCCCTTGTCCCGTGTGATTTCAGCGTAGGCGTTGTGATTGTGGATCGATTCGAAGTTCTCGCTTCGAATGTGGTACCACGAAATCCTGGGCTCGTCATCGAGGACGATGGCGAGATCTCGGACGATGTCCTCTACGAACTTGGGGTTTTCGAATGCCTGCTCTGTCACAAGTTTTTCGTCAGGTCGCTTCAGGACGGCGTAGACCGGGCAGCTGGCGGCCGATTCGATGTACTTGATCAGTTCCTCGATCCACACCATGCCTTCAAACCGGACATCAGCGGTGATGATGCACCGCTGGTTGTGGGCCCCATATTCCGAGATCTCCTTGGAGCAGGGGCAGAGGCTGGTTGCAGCCGCGGACACACTCATGATGAAGTCCTCGCGATTCGCTGAGACATCACAGAGGAAACGGCAGGGGTAATCCATGAGGCCGGGCAATCCGGTGACGGGTGCAGGCTTGGTCACGAAGTAAGGGAAGGTCATCTCAAGGTGTGCATTCTCAGCATCCAGATCATTTCGCAGTTTGTGGCAAAACTCGACGATCTTGTCGGGGCGAAGCCCGGATCGGTATTCGTTGAGAGCCTCCAAAAATCGACTCATGTGGGTGCCCTTCCGCTCCGCGGGGAGTGACACGTACATGTTGATGCCTGCAACGGTTTCAAGATCCCTGCCATGAGGTGTCGTCAGAGTGATGGGGTGCTGGATCTCCTTGACGCCGACCTTGTCAATGGCCACACGACGGCGATCCGGTTCACTCTGGATGTCGGGCATCGATGAAGTGGTTGGGGTGCTTGAGCCGGCCGTAGTCACGTCTGATTCTCCTGCTGACCTGAGGGGAACGCCTTGGGGGCGGGGTAATTTGCCAAGAACACCATGGTATCGCGCACGAGTCCCTAGGTCTCGCAATTTCAACTCAAGAGTTTTCTTCAGCGGTCTGAGAGGGCTTTTTCAGCCTCTTTGGCAGTTCCGCAGATTGTCCAGCTTCAGAAAAGACAACGCTTGAGAGAGCATGCTCGAGAGGTTGAACAAGACGAATTTCTGGCCGGAGGCCCCCATTCATTTGTGAATGGTGATCAGGGCACCGATGGCAGGGCTGGCAATCAGTTCGACCTTGGAAAGGTCCAACGCGACTCCCGTTACCGCCTGCTTGTGGGAAGGATCCAAGCGAGCCTTGAGATATTCGGCGATGGCACGCCCCTCGGGGTCATTGAGTGTGCTTATCGTTAGCTGGATAATCAAACCGTTGCCATCAACACGTTTCAGTCATCCAGGCTGGAATAGAGTGGGATTCAGTTGACATGATTCCATCAGCATACAGTTCTGGATATCAACGAGAGCGGCCATTTCAAGCAAATTACTTGGGCGGTTTCTGGAGTGGAAAGGAATCATCTGGCAGGATCGGGGGCCGGAAATCCATGACGGTGTCCCGTTCATTGAATACGACTACCCAGACACCATCTGGAGCGATATCCGGTCCCATGGCTGCTGAGGCGGTCGTGCTCAGGCTGTCTCCGTAATGCCATCGAAGAGACCATTCCGGATCAGGTTCCCCGGTCCTGGCAGGAAGCGGTTTCCACTGTGAAGACGGTTTCCCCAGCAATTTGACCACGTCTTCCTTGCTCATGCCCTTGTGGAGTTGGGCGAAGGAAGCGGGCTCTGGTGCGTTGCAACACTGCATCAGGAGAGCAGTGGCAAAGCAGGTGATGAGGACTATGCGGTTTGTGAGGCTCATGCATCTTTCCTGGTCGGCAGAAACCTGAGCATATCGCACCGGAGTTCGGATTGTGTTCCAAGTAGTCGATGGCTGACATTGACCCGGGAGCCACCTCTCCCGGTGGTGGAGCAGGACGTGAGCATCATCTTCAAATTGCTTGTCATGGCAAGTGCTGTCATTTCATACGTCTTGTTGACATCCCTGTCATGGCGACTCTCGCCCCATACGGCCCAGGCGGACACGATGGAGCTCAACGGGTTGCATCGGGTCCTGGATCCTCCCATCCTCCGTGATCGCCGGATCCTGCAGGACCATGACGGGCGTTCCTGGATCGAGTTTGATCTGGAATGGCTCTCACGATGGGGTGGGGGCGCCGTTGATCTGCAGGGCACCTTGTTCATCGAACATCGTGAACTGCCTGCGGGGCGCGTACTGGCCTGTCGATTGGATCCTGCAAAGCTGGCCGTCGATTCAGGTTTCACAGCGAGGATTCCGGTGATTCCCCATGATGGCTCATCCCATGTGCTTTGTGAAGCCAGCTTGCAAGAAATCACGGTCCATTTCAGACCAAGGCCCTGAGATCAGATCCCTCTAGGCAGAAGCAGAGATATCGCTGCTGTCAGGTGAGTCAAGCGGTGAGAGATCCTGATCGTCTCGTCCGTAGTACCGGAGGAAATCGCTGGCCTCTTCCTTTCCGAAGTACCAGTTGAGTATCCGCCGATCGACATCAAGAAAGTCCACGAGCATCAAGCCGTCGATGACGTCTGAAAACTCCTTGTCGACATTGAATACGGAAATCAACTTGGCGTTCAGCTTGAGATACTGCTTGAGCAGAATCGGTACGCCTTGTTTTCCATTTTCGATGTCTCGCACCAGTTCTTCGACGTCCTTGAGATCAGTGCATGCAAGGCGGACACTCTCAAGATCCCAATGGCGAACACGCTTGGGCTGGTGGGGATTTCTTGGAGAGATCAGGCTTTCAAAATCCTTGACCATGGAGGTTGAAGATACGAAATCAGTCATCAGCCTTTTTGAAGCTGCGGAGTAATCATTACTGATACTGACTGTGCCGAAGAAATAGCGATACTTCGGCTTGAGGCAGATGAATCGGGAAATGCCTCTCCATAGAAGCATCAGGGGTTTGAAGCTGCGTTGGTACTCGGGCCGGATGAACGATCGGCCGAGTTCAACAGCAGGCCCGAGAGAGTCCATCAGCCGCTTGTCGAAGTTGAAGAGCGTCCAGGTATACAGACCCTTCACGCCTCGCGTTCGCATGATTTCATCTGTCAATCCCAGCCGGTAGGCGCCAACGATTTCCTGTTCCTGATGGTTCCAGACAAAGAGATGGCGGTAGGCGCGATCAAACTGGTCGAGATCCACATCATTGCCAGTTCCTTCTCCTACCGTGCGGAAGGTCATCTCTCTGAGCCGACCAATCTCATGGAGGATGTTCGGGATCTGGCGACTTTTGGCCAAGTAGACCGACAGATTTCCACTGTCGACCAGTCGTTGTCGTCCCGAGAGCGCCATCACTTCATCCGCACACCGATCTGCAACCGTGATTTGCGGAAGGAGAGAATTTGTCTTGGGCGCCATGGCTGGAGCGGAAACGGATGTTTCTGTTTCCCTTTTGCGGCCGGAGAGCATGTAGACACGACCGCGGAGGTATTCGGTGAGGGTTTCTCGATCATCAAACTCTTTGATTTTCTCCGGGGTGATTGGCCGGCCTATCGAGGCGCGTATGCACCGGCCATTCTTGTTGACGAGTTGTCTTGCAAGCAGCATCGTGCGGAACATGGGGTGAATCATGCCAGCCAGTTGGAATAGGATTGAGTTATGCCCGTGGAAGTAGATGGGAATAACAGTTGCTTTTCCACGGACTGCCATTGTTGCAACGGATTGTGACCACGGAGAATCCGTGACCGACCACCGCCGCCAGGTCCTGTGTGAGACTTCACCCGCAGGGAAGGTCATCACGAGTTGGCCATCCTTGAGTCTCTCGATGGCGGTCTTCAGTGAACGGAGGTTTGTGGAAGCATCCTTGTCGAAAGGATTCAGCGGCAGGTAGTCATTCCGCAGTATCGGGAGTGATAGAAGCAGGTAATTGGTCAGCAGGCTGAAGTCCTGCCGAACCTTGTTGATTGCAGCGCAGAGTACGAGTCCATCTGCCCCGCCGAAGGGATGGTTGCTTACGACAAGAACCGGACCTGTTGGGGGGATGTGTTCAAGATCGGATGCGGTAACTGTCCAGTCAATCCGGAGGTCATCGAGTGCAAATTGATGAGGGCAGGTCCGGCACCGCTGGGTCATGTTGATCATGACGCGATCAATGCGATGGAGCCACAGACATTTGGCGCTCACCCTGTAGATGATCCGTCGCACCAAGCCCGGAGGCTTCTTGCCTTCAGGTAGATCAAGTGCTCTGAATGTCGGTGGTTTGACGAGCATCAGTCTGCAGAGGCATTGTGCCATGCTGAGCCTGTCGAGGGTGGCTTGCCATCATGGATTCGGCTGTCATTCCTTGTGAATCCACTCCAAATGGCAAAATTGGCCCCCGCCGACCGACTCGTACGGCGGGGGCCATCCCCTCAAACATAGGTATTTGCAATATCAGGGTCATGCTTGTCAGGCAGGCCTGGCCAGTTGGATGTCATGTGCCTCCCATATAAGGTTTCGAGGCCAATCATGTGACTTCCAGATGGCACCCTTGATTGGGTTTGCCGTGGTATCCCGTGACGGGTGATATCCCATGGGTCAACGGTGACTACGTGCGGCGGCATTCCTGTCAATGGCTTGAAGCATGAAATCCGCGGTCCTGGAGTGTCCGAACATGGTGTGCACGTGGCGGTGCTGTCGTTTTAGTTTTCGTTCGGGAGCCGCCTCCAGGCCGCGGTATCGATCTCCATTGTTTGCCAGAAGTTCATTCAATTGTCCGCCGTATCATTTCGGCGTCGACAAGGGTGATGCAATCACCGTGCCTAACCAGGAATCGCCCTCATGTTGCTTTAAACTCGTTCTGTCTTGCACACGGCTGCCAGCATGGCATCATGCCTGAAGCGTTGGCAGAGGAACCGGCCTGGAGAACCCTTTCCCATGGGAGTTGCCCTGATCATGAGCCTGCTGCTGGCCCCTTTCCTGGATCCGAGTGGTTCTGGTGGTCATGCCACAGAGTTGCCGCAGGTTGGTGTCGTGGCGCATCGGGGTGCTGGTGCTGGTGAAACTTTTCCCGATCGACCACCGGAGAACACATTACCTGCCTTGCTTTGGGGTTGGGAGCAGGGCGCGCCGTGGGTTGAATGTGATGTCATCTTGTCAGGAGACGGTGTGCCCGTCGTCACACACGACTTTTCTTCAAAGCGTATTTCTGACAAGTCAATCAATCTAGACACGTCCAGCCTCGAGACCATTCAGAAACTGGATGCGGGTTCCTGGAAAGGACCGCAATGGTCTGGATTGCGAATACCCACGCTTTCAGAAGCTCTGGAGGTTGTGCCTGAAGGTTGTGGTCTGGTCATCGAGATCAAAAGTGGAGAGGAATCAGCCGTTCCAGTCATCAAGGCCATAGAGGCAAGTGGCGTAGGGCTTGATCGACTCATGATCATCAGCTTCAACGTTGACACTCTTCGGGCTTGCAGAAAGGCATGCAAGGAGATTGCGTTGCTCTGGCTGATGTCATTCGAGCAGCGGACGGTGGAGGACGGAGCGGCTCACTGGTGGGTTTCATGGCGTTCTGGTGGTGGTCGTGGAAAACGCGTTGAGCAGTTATTGAACCTGGAACAACTGATTGACAGAGCGGTTCGCGATGAGTTCGATGGTCTGGATACCACCGCGAAGCAACCCGGTGAACTCGCGGCTCGGATGAAGGCAGCTGGACTGCTGCTGGGCGTCTGGACGGTGAATGATCCCTCTGCAGCCCTGGCCCTGGTCCGTTCAGGCGTTCAGGAGATCACGACTGATGACCCTCCAAAGATCATCAGGGCGCTCCATGAGGCGGGTATCGAGGTGGCCTGCTGGCCAAGGAGACAGAATCAACCGGGAGGCCCAGCCGACTGATATCATGTTTGCCACGATCCCTGTGTGAATGAACTGATTCACGCAAGCCCCAGGTCCTCTTTTCAAGGTCTGCTGCGAGTACGACATGATTCCTACCCTGATTACCAATGTCCTCTGGCTGGCCTTCATGGCCCTTTTCTTCATTCTCTGCCTTGCCAGCACTCGGAAATACCAATCCCAGTTGGAAGAAACCGAGGTCAGGATGCGGAAGATCATTGATCAGGACTGAAGTGAGTGCCAAGGGCCCTGAAGGGGTCCAGGCGGCGTATCAGCTTAAAAAATTCCAAATAGTGCTCCATGGTGTGAGGTGATCCCTTCGGGCATCGCAATCCCCTTGACCGGAACCTATTCCTGGTGCACATGCTCGGGTCGATCTCCCACGTGATCAGAAGCCCTTCGTGAACGCGCTGCATCAGGCTTGCTTGATTCCGGATTTAGGAGCCTGCACATGACACGCAATACTTTCTCAATCGCAATCGCAGCAACGCTGGCAATGGCCGGTACAGCCCTGGCAAGCCCATTGAGCTCCGGATCCTCCGTGGCAACTACGGGAACGGATGCCTTCGCCTCACCACATGCTTATGGCACGATGGTCCATAACCAGGTCGACAACTTCAACATTCTTCATTCCAGTGGTGCTCTTCTGTTCCAAGGCAAGCTTGAATCGCTGGTCTTCCAGAACAGCGCCGGCGAATTGACCTTTGATCTCCAGGTCATTGATTCCGAGGATGGCCTCAACGGCATCATTGGCAGCATTGGTCGCAACGGTTTCGAAGGCTGGGCAACTGATGTCGATTGGCGTGCAGATGCCATGGGGTTCAAGAATCCCAGCCAGGCAGACCGCACAGTTGATGGCAAGAAGATCGAGTGGTCCGGTCCATGGAGTGGCACCGCCGGCATTTTCTCGGGTGAGACATCCCGAATGCTGTTTGCCTCCACGGACGCCAATGCCTTTGCAGTGAACGCCGCAGTGGCAAGGATTACTTTGACAACCGGCGAGTTCGTTGACATCGAGGTTGCGGCACCAATTCCCGCACCTGGCGCCATGGCGCTACTCGGCCTGGCTGGTTGTGTCGCTGGAAGCCGTCGACGTAGACGAGCCTGATCAAGGCATCTTTCATCCCATCCTTGAAAACAACGCACAATGAAAACGCCCCCTGGTCAGAACGGCCAGGGGGCGTTGCTTGTTGGCATCCATGATCACCTAGAAGGGAATCTCTTCTTCAGCGATGGGTTTGGGTGACTCGGCTGTTCCAGGCTGAGTGGCAATGCCCTTCGCAGTTGCTCCTGCAGTGACATACTCGCGGATCGAGTTCCGATCCGAAAAATTGTCACGACCAGATTCAATCTCGATCTTGGCTGAAACTTTCTTGCCGACACAGTCATCTGCAAGAAGTCGACCTGCCTTGAACTTCTCCTGAAGACCAGCTGCACCGCAGAACTGCTCAATCTTGAAGGTCGCAGCGGCAACTGAAACGAGGTAGTCCCAGATCCGAACGGGGTAGCCGTCAGGGTGCTGGGCCTGAAGCGTGAGGGCGATCATCTCATTGCCCTTCTGGCTGGTCCTTTCCTCGGCATCGATTACCTCGATGTCGTAGGTGCCCTCCGGGAGCAGTTCGAATCCACTTGATTGACCGGCGTCTGATGGGTTGAATTCCATGTCTGGATACTATCAGGCCGATGGCTCAGGGCCCGGGCTCCCAGGTAGTTCTCCACAGACTATTCTGTCTGGCTGTTGCTCCTGTCCCTCGTGTGCATCGGCTTGCACCGTTACGAGACCAATCATCGTGCGAATTGCGCAGTACATACATCGCGTCGATTTCGAGGACGGGGGACCACCCCGGGCGGTCGTGGACCTCAGCCGTGTCCTGCATGAAAGAGGCCACGAGGTGACCCTGGTGACCACCGTGAGCCGTGATGTCCCTCGAGATTGGCTTGACGGTGGTGATGGGCCAAGGGTTCTGGTTCTGCCCAGGCCAGCCCTTCCCGGAGAGCTATTCAAGCGTGCTCAGCTGGCACCGGTTGGCGACCTGATGAAGCAACTGGATCTATTGCAATTGCACGGCCCCTGGGAACGAGCCAACAGCCAACTGGGTGGATTGGCTCGGTCTGCAGGCGTCCCCTACGTGATCAGCCTGCGAGGCATGCTTGATGATTGGAGCATGGCACAGAGTGCCTTGAAGAAACGAATCTACATGATGCTCAAAGCCAGACGCCTGCTGGAAGGCGCTGCATTCGTGCACTGCACTGCGGATGATGAACTGGCTCAGTCAGGGAAATGGTTTCCAAGGGGGCAGGGACGTGTCGTTCCTAACCTGATCGATCTGGAGCCTTATGCGGATCTTCCTGGTCCGGAAGAGGCTCGTGCGGCCTATCCGTTTCTCAAGGATGGACCGGTTCTGCTTTTTCTGAGCCGCATTCATGTGAAGAAGGGCATCGAACATCTGATTGAAGCCGCCTGCAGGCTCTGTGAAACTGGTCATCCGGTTCAAGTAGCTGTTGTTGGAAGTGGTGATGAGGCGTACGTGGATCGCCTGCGTCGACAGGTAGCTGAAGCAGGGCTTCAGGATCGTGTGCACTTCCTTGGACATGTGGACGGCAGCCTCAAGTTCTCTCTTTATCAGGCGGGGGATGTCTTCGTGCTTCCCACGAGCCAGGAGAACTTCGGTTTCGTTCAGTTTGAAGCACTGGCTTGCGGGACACCCGTCATGACAACCAATCTCGTTGATACTTGGCGAGAAGTCGTTTCCAGCGGTGGAGGTGTTGCAGTCGATCAGGATGCTGGTGCCATTGTGGAAGGTCTGATCCCACTTCTTGAAGATCCATCAAGACGTGAGGACATGGGGCGTCAGGGTCGTGAGTGGGTACTTGAACACCTTGCGGTTGACCGGATCGCGTCCCAACTGGAAGCCATGTATGACGATGCCGCCTCCAAAAACGGTCCCTGAGGCGACGCCGGAGCCTGTTCGATCCAGGTGGACTCTGAAGTCCAACTCGTTCCTTCGGCTCATCACACTCTGTGCGCTCTACATGGCCCAGGGTTTGCCCTATGGCTTCATTGCCATCACGGTCATCGCATTTCTGACACGTGAAGGCGCTACCCCGGGTGAAATCAGTGGACTCCTGGTCATGGTCGGCTTGCCCTGGTCCTTCAAGTGGTTGTGGGGGCCCCTGATTGACCTGTTGGGAATTCCTGCGATGGGTAGGCGCCGTCCCTGGATCCTCCTGGCTCAGTCGATCGTCATCGTGATATTGCTGATCATGGGATCAACTCCGGGGCTACTGGATGACATCAGAACTCTTGGGTGGTGTCTGTTCCTACTCAACTGCTTTGTTGCACTCCAGGATGTATCCGTTGATGCGCTTGCTGTTGATCTCCTCAAGCCTGAGGAGCGTGGACGAGTTAATGGTCTGATGTATGGATCAAACTATGGGGGACTGGCACTTGGTAGTGCCGTTCTGGGCATTGTGGTTGTCAAGAACGGCATGGAGGCCGCCTTTTTCCTTTTGGCGGCATGTATTGGTCTCATCATGCTGCTGCCCCTGTTCCTCAGGGAACGACCCGGCGACCGTCTGCTTGGTTTCACAAGAAGACATGATCATCATGTGGATACCCAGGAGGCCACTGATCAGTTCAGCTTGAAGCGAATGGCGTGGACTCTGATCAACATCCTTCGTGCCTTCTGCACGCTGCCAACCTGTGCAGGGATTCTCCTGGCCGTACTGGCGTCAATCAGTACCGGTCTCTTTGCCGTGTATGCCCCGAAACTGATGATTGAAGAACTCAACTGGGAATTCGATACCTATACGGCCGTAACCGGATCAATTGCCTTTGTCGGTCTTGGTGGTTCCATCCTCGGCGGTTTTCTTGCCGATGCGATCGGTCCAAGGAGACTGGCGGCGGTGGCGGGCCTCTGTTCAGCGGTCCTTTGGATCATCTTCGCTTTCACCAGGCCTTATTGGGACTGTGGAACTTCCATGATCACGATGATGATCATGGAGGCGGCACTTGGCGGCATGTTCTCGGTGTCTCTCTTCGCCCTGTTCATGGGCATTTCATGGAAGCTCGTTGCAGCGACCCAGTTCACCGCTTACATGGCATTACTGAATGTCTCCCGACTCATTGGCAACAAGGTCGGGGGTTGGCTGGAAGCTGATGTGACCTATTCACAGATCTATCTTCTGTGCGCGCTGGCCATCACGGCAGCGGTCATGGTGCTGCCACTGGTGAATCAAACGCGTGCACAACGTGCCTTTGGTCGATTCCAGCGTGAGGAATCAATCGCGGTCCAGGACTGAGCAACAGATTCAGGAAGATCCGTCTCGCATCCGATCCAGGCTTTCAGGGAATGGATAGGTTGCAAACACTCCGGTAGGAGCGGTGTGCCACATCGCGAGGCTGGGATAGACATCGCCACGGTAGCCGGCGTTGTACATGCACTTCAAAACGGTTTCGAAGGGAGGCTCGCTGCCGTCCTCGTTGCAAAGCTTGTTCGAATGGGCCCCAAGGAAGCTGACGCTTGCCACGGCCTGACGGTCACTTCGTTTCTCAAGCATCTTCGAGACCGTCTTGAAGCCGCGTTCCAAATCTGTTGGCGTGAAGTGCTCTTTGTCCTTAGGTCTCAGGATTGCGAGGATCAGCAGGCTGTCGAGATCGAACTTCAGCACGTAGGGCTCATTGTCATGACGATCATGCAAGCCAATGGCATCCTGGAATACCTTGGCATAGGACGTGGCCGACTCGATGGTCCACTGGCTGGTGGTCACCATTTCCAGAAGTGTGCCGATGATGCCATGCGAGTTATCCGTGTCATTGATCCCGCAGACCACTGTTCGGTATCGGCCTGCAAGAACATCTCTGAGCAGGCTCTGGCCCCATTGGATTCTGATTTCACCGCCACCGATGGTGGCTTGTTTGGGATCACTTGAAGGCAACAGCACGATTCGGTCGGTATTGCGATCGGCCTCCAGGAGGCGGTCGCCATCACCGGAGTAGAGACGGGGTCGTTCGTGATCGATATGTGTCGAGCTCATGGGATCCATCTCCTTGTCAGTCCCCGCAGGGGATCATTCTGGACAGCATAGGGCATGGCCAAGATGTCGGATCGCTTCCAGGTTGGGTAGCATCCACGAGTGCCCGAAGTTGCCACTCAAACTAGTCCTGAACAGGAACAGGCCCCAGGCCGTGGCAAGATCATTGCCGCCAGCGTAATCGGGAATCTATTCGAGTGGTACGACTTTACGGTCTACGGGTTCTTCGCTCCTGTCATCGCCGTTCTCTTTTTTGGTCCCAGTCATGATGGCGGGAACCTGCTGAAGGCCTTTGCCGTCTTTGCAGTGGGTTATTTCGCCAGGCCACTCGGGGCTGTGATCTTTGGATCCATTGGTGATCGACTGGGTCGAAAGAAGGCTCTCCTGTTCTCATTGGGAGTCATGGCAATGCCCACCCTCGGGTTGGTGTTCATCCCGACCTGGGAATCAGTTGGCATCCTCTCGCCGATTCTGTTGATCCTTTTCCGGGTCATTCAGGGGATCTCCATTGGCGGAGAGTTCACTGGTGCGACGGCTTATCTCTCTGAACATTCCGAGCAGGGAAAGCGAGGATTCCACGGGGCCATGACGGTGAGTTCAGCCATGCTGGGCATCCTGTTGGGTTCGTTGGTTTTCACTGTCATGGAATGGATCTTTGAACCAGCAGTACTCCTGGCGTGGGGTTGGCGCCTGGCATTTGCAGGTGGCCTGATGATCCTCGTGTGCGCCGCATGGCTTCGATGGCAGATGCCCGTATCGCCGCATTTTGAAAAGGCAAAGGCTGCGGGCACCCTATCGAAGCAACCTGTTCGAGAGTGCCTTCGAACGCAACGGCGTTCTCTTTTTCGGGCCATTCTGCTCATCAGTTTTCCCGCGATGCTCTGTTATGCGATGACTGTGTATTTCAGTGAATTCCTGTATACACAGGGCCATCTACCCAAACCGTTGGCCGGTTTGATCGTGACGGTTTCAATCGGGATCTCTGCTGTTCTGCCACTTGTGATCGGGGCCGCCTCTGATCGCTATGGAAGGCGGCCATTCATCCGGGTGGCCTTCCTGATTGGTACGGCCTGGGCTATTCCACTCTTTCTCCTGGCGGGCATGGGCGTACCGGCCTACGCCTGGTTGGCCGCATTGGTGGGTTCCATTCTGCTGGGCACCATGCAGGGGGTCTATCCGGCAACCTTGACGGAAATGTTTCCAACGTCCACGCGATACACGGGAACATCGATCGCCTACAACGTGTCCTTTGCAGTGCTTGGCGGGACGTTTCCGCTGGTTGCCGCCTGGCTTGTTCAGATGACAGGCAACAGTCTTGCGCCTGGCTTGTATCTCGGGATCGGTGGCTTGATTTCGATCATTCTGATCTGGCGAATACCCGAAACTGGTCTTTCACCTTTGCGATCAGATTGAATCAAGGACTGTTGAGGATGTCCTGGAAGAGGGCATTGATGCGTCGGTATTCATCCAGCCAACTGGAATCCTCACGGAACCCATGCGCTTCAAGCGGATAGATCGCAACCTCCCAGTCTTCCTTCTCCAATTCAATCAATCTTTGGCTCAGTCTCACCGTGTCTTTGAAGAGCACATTGTTATCCACCATCCCATGGCAGATGAGCAAGGGAGCCTCAAGACCTTCGGCATGCTCGATCGGCGAGGAGGCGAGATAGGCCTCAGGATCTCGTTCAGGGGTGTTGAGAATCGGAAGGGTCCAACTGTCGGCGTAATGGGCCCAGTCCGTCACTGGACGAAGTGCAGCGCCGCAGGCCAGCAGATCCGGTTGTGTGAACATGGTCATCAATACAAGGAAGCCACCATAGGAACCGCCATAGGCGCCAACGCGGTCCGGATCAACGCCGTGGTTGGCAGCCAACCAGTCAATGGTCACGGCGATGTCTTCAACTTCTGGTGAACCCATGTTGCGGTAAGTAGCGGTTCGCCAATCACGGCCGTATCCAGAGGATGCGCGGTAATCCAGGTCGACTACTACGAAACCTTGCCTGGCCAGGTACATGTTGAAGAGGGCCTCGCGTACGTAGTAGGACCATTGGTTGTCCGCGTTCTGCAGGTAGCCCGCGCCGTGCAGAAAGATCACCGCTGGAGCGGGGGCCTTGACCCCATCTGGGGGCAGGTAGAGCTTGGCCCAGAGATCCGTTGAATGGGGAGAAGGAATCCGGACGATGCGAGGTTCCACCAGTTCGGTTGCAAGGTATTCATCTGTTCGCGATTCAGTCAACCATTCCGGTTGGCTTCCCGGGGCAACATTCTGGAGCACGATCTCATGGGGTCGCGTGGTATTTGAGAAGCGCATGGCCAATTGACTTCCATCCGGTGCAAGCGAGAAGCTGTCGACGGAGCCATTCAGATCTGTAACTTGCCGAATGGTGCTGCTTCTGGGATCAACCACGTGGACATCACGGACGACTGGCTGATGCTGTCCAGCAGTGAACCACAGCAAGCCGTCAACGGGACCTTCTCGAACACCGGTTGCTTCCCAGTTTCCTTCAGTAAGGGAGCGTGTTTTCCGTGTTTCAGCATCCCAGAGGTAAATATGACCCCAACCGCTCTCCTCTGATTGAAACCAAAGTCCTGAACCATCACGCAGCCAGTCCATGTCGTTGAATGAACGGCTGATCCATGCAGGATCGTGAAGATGATGCATGGGCTGCAGGACTGGTCCATCTTCTTCAAAATTGATTTCAGCGATCCAGCGATCCTTGGCATCCTGGGATCGAGCTTGAACAACAAGACGATTTCCATCGGGCGACCATTCAAGCTTCGTGAATCGCAGTGGACGCTCTGTTTCATGAGCCGTCGCATTGTCATTGACGGCTTCAGAAGTGACTGCTTCTGCTGTCACATTGCCATTGACAACTTCAGAAGTGACTGCTTCAGTTGTCACATTGTCATTGACAACTTCAGTAGCGATGACTTCCTTTGTCATGTTGTCATTGGAAGTTTCATCAAGCCAGGCGAGTGGATCGGTTGCAAGGCCCGGGAGGATCGAGTGATCGATTTCGAAGTACGTGCCGGAATCGAGATCAACCAGCAGCAGCGATTCGCCGGATCTTTCGGGTACTCCGACATTCGGCCGAACACGCTCGGTTTCGACATATCCTGAATCCGTGACAAAACGAGGCATCGTGTCCCGCGTTGCCTTGTCGGATTTCTTGGATGAGGTGCTGACGGCTATCCATCTTCCAGCAGGGGAGAGTCTGGCCATCCGCTGTTGACGGTTCTTGCCGAGTCGAATGGGTTTCTCGCGACGAAGCGCATCCTGTTCCTCAAGAGTGTCGCGCCAAGCGTCACGTTGATCGGACTTTTCTGTACGTTCCCGCAAGGTCTTGAAGAGACGTTCCTGCTGAGCTTCCATTCCTTCCAGCGGTTCATCTGAATCATCTTCTTCATCCAGATACGCCAGAGTCCTCAAATCAATTTCAGTGTTCGTGGCAAGATCACGGATGACGAACCGCCCATCTCGGGAGAACTGGATGGATCTGTTGTCGTTCATGAATCGTGGGCTGGATTCCCATGATTCAGAGTTGGTCAGCCTCGTGATCTCTCCGGTGGACAGATCTGTCAGGTAGAGATCCCCATGTCGTGACCAGGCTCGACGTGTTCGGGCGTAGTTGATTTCTCCTCCGGCAGGCGGCACATGAGCGCGTTGAGCATCCGTGAAGAGCGTTTCCTCACCAGTCTCGACATCGAGGCTGCCGATCTCATCGGAGATGCCGCCCGGCTTTGCTCGCCTGAAGTAAATGGTCTGGCCATCATCGGCCCACCAGGCTTCCGTTGGAGGTTGTCCGATCCAGTCGGGATCGCGCATGGCCTGCTTGAGATCTGGATGAGCGATTGGGGTCAGCAGCAGAATAATCAGGGCGTAGAACATGCTTGTGAGCCTACCCGGTGATGGTCCGCTGGGCATCTTGATCCGGGGTGGCTCTTTGGGCGACATGGCCTTCAAAGCCGTGTTACGCTGAGTCCTGACGGATGTATGTGGAATGAGTGGTCCGAATGCCCCACGATAGCCACGGGGGAAGCATGAGCAGAAAGAAGAAGGACAAGGCGGAGGGAGCCGGTCAACGCCACTTGCTGGCGAAGGAACTGCGTTGGTGGACGCCAGTTCTGATGATCATGCTGCTGGCCGCACTCGCATCCAACATCACGGCCTTGATCTATCCGTTTCTGTACGTCGAGATTCCCTTCAACAACAGTGACTACAGCATTCCCCACACCATCCAGTTGATGTGGTCAGGGAAGCTTTATGCGATTGCCATTCTCATTGTGGCATTCTCACTGACCTTTCCATTTGTCAAAATCGGCATGCTTATGTGCGTAATCTGGATTCCGACGACACGATCTGGACGTCACAAGATCCTGGGTACGCTGCGACAACTTGGTCGGTGGTCACTTCTGGACGTCTTTGTCGTACTCATCATCATGGTGCTCTCCAATGACCAGTTCTTCATTGGTGCAGTGCCCAAGATCGGTGTGTCCTTGTTCCTGGCAGCCATCTTCGGAAGCATGCTGGTCTGCGAGCTGCTGGAATTTCTGAACAAGGGCGAAGTGAAGGGCAAGCGAGATCCCCTGGAGGGCCGACATACCCCGGTCTACTGGGCAGCTGGCTGGATCTACTGGTTGATGATCCCGATGCTGGGGCTTGCGGCGGTCTCACTGTACGAGGCCATTCACATCTCGTATTTCAAGATCACGGCATGGTTCCTGAACAAGAATTCCTACAGCGTCTTTGACAGCGTCGAGGCTTTGCTGAGTTCGCACTATTACATCTTCGGTTACACCATGCTGGGTGTTCTGATTGTCATACCAAGCCTGCGACTTCTGAGCATGATCATCCTGGGCTTCGTTCCCATGAACCGAATCTGGCGAAGGATCCTCTTCAGGACTTCAACCATCCTCGGATCCTGGTCGATGCTGGATGTCTTCACACTTGCCTTGCTGCTGTTCCTGACCGAGGGTGAAAATCTGATCAAATTCCAGATCAAGGAAGGTCTGTATGCGATCATTGTCGCCGTGGTCATCTACTACATCACCGTGATGTTCGGCACCATGGCGCTCAAGCGTGTCATCTTTGCACGTGGGGGCGAAGGGCTGTGACTCCGGTCCGAGCGGGCATCGCTGACGATGTCATCTCCATTTCGCGATCTCTTTGCCGGGACATGGAACCCATGCGTTTCAGTGCACCGGTACATGTCGTGTACAACCCCTTGCAGTATGCCCGCCGTTCTCATGAGTGTTACCTGGAGCGTTATGCCCGCTCTGGAACGGAGGCCCTTTTCCTGGGTATGAACCCCGGGCCCTGGGGGATGGTCCAGACAGGCGTTCCATTTGGCGAAGTCGAGTTGACAAAGGATTTCCTCGGCATTGATGAACCAGTCGACAGTCCTTCTGATGAGCACCCCAAACGCCCAATACTGGGATTCAAGTGCACGCGTCGAGAAGTCAGTGGGCGTCGCCTCTGGGGATGGGCAGAAGAACGCTTTGGTACGGCTGATCAGTTCTTTGATCGCTTCTTCGTCTGGAATCATTGTCCTCTTGCCTTTCTTGAGCTGGAAGGCCGTAACCGGACACCAGACAAGTTGCCTGTGGCAGAGCGAGGTGATCTGCTGGATCGATGTGATCAGGCATTGCGTGAAATCGTCGAGGCCATGCAGCCTCGAATGCTGATTGGTGTTGGTGGATTTGCTTTCAAACGGGCCAAGCATGTCCTGGGCGATGACGGGCCCGAACTCGGGACCATTCTCCATCCAAGTCCAGCAAGCCCTGCGGCAAATCGTGGCTGGGCACCTCAGATCGAGAAGCAACTTGAGGCCATGGGGATCGGCCTTCCCTGACCTGATTCCCTATGCTGTAGTGCAATATGAGTGCTCGCAGAGTCGTCTTCCTTGCGCCTGATATCCGGAATCCCGCCTACAAGGGTGGTATTCAGGTTTTCAACAACTATGTGCTCAGGGCACTGAGAGATCTGCAGATCGACGTCACGGTCATTGGTTTGAATGACAGGCCATGTGATGCCGAGCCAGGTTTGATCGGATGTAATCGGGGCAACAGAATCCGAAAGGTGCTGGCAGTCTTTCATCTGCTGCGCAAAGTCATGCGGAGCAAGCCCGACCTTGTGCTGTGTGGCCATTTGAATTTCACCCCAATCTGCGCCCGGATCTGTGGGATGTTCAAGGTTCCTTTCATAACGATTACGCATGGAATGGAACTCTGGGACGCGGCACCTGCCAAGATATCGGCAGCGGCACGGAGCCACCGAGTACTCGCTGTCAGCAGGTATACGAGATCACTCAATCTGGAATTGCTTGGCAAGTATGACCCTGAAAACGTTTTGGTGTTCCACAACACCTTTGATGAGGAGCGATTTGCTCCCACGCAGGATTCGAAAGCCATGAGGGCGAAACTGGGCCTGAAGCCTGAGGACAAGGTTGTCTTGACGGTTGGCCGCCTCGCTTCAACGGAACGACTGAAAGGCTACGACGAAGGTATTCAGGCAATGGCCCGAGTGTGTCATCGAATTCCAAATGCCCGTTATGTCCTGGCAGGGAAGGGCGACGACATGGAACGCCTGCGTGAGGTGGCACACGAATGCGGGCTGGGGGATCGTCTCATCATGCCCGGATTCATTGCTGAGGAAGATATTGTTCCGCTATTCAATGCCTGCGACCTCTTCATTCTGCCAAGCCGCAAGGAAGGCTTCGGCATCGTGTTCCTGGAGGCCATGGGATGCGGGAAGCCGGTCATCGGTGGGAATCGGGACGGCTCGATGGATCCACTGTGTGATGGCAAGTTGGGTACGGCGGTCGACCCTGAGGATGTGGAGGCTCTTTCTGAAGCCATTCTGGCGCACCTGGAGGGGCGGATGCCTCCAGAAAGAAGTGATCCAGCCTCTCTTCGGGCCGAATCAATTGATCGATTTGGTTTCAAGAGGTTTCGCGACCGACTTGCTGAGGTCATGTCGACGGTGTGAGTCCATGGGTTGATCTGTGTGGCTTGGCCTGTTCCAATTCACATGCTCTCACTCGTGGTGTTCCTGACACCAGACAAACCAGGGATCCCTCCATGCTTCGTTTGCTTCCAATCTTCTGCATTGTCTTCGTGGTGATCTACCTGTTGCCACTTGGGAGTCGTCCAATTGTTACTCCGGATGAGTCCCGTTATGGCGCGATCCCGGCTGAGATGCTTTCAACCGGTGAGTTCGTGGCACCTCGTCTCAATGGAATTCGATACTTCGAGAAACCAGTTCTCGGCTATTGGGCAATTGCGGCCTCCCAGAAGATCTTTGGGAAGAACGCCTGGGCCATTCGGTTGCCCTCAGCCCTTTCGATGGGATTTGCGGCCCTCTGTCTCGTGCTGCTTTCAAGACGTCTGAAGCTCAGGCCTGAGGCAGGCTGGTTGGCAGCGCTCATCTACATCACGATGCTGGGAGTCGTGATCGGGGGAGGGGTGGCCATCCTGGATGCGATGTTCACGGGGGCCGTGACGGGTGCGATTGTGTTCTTCTACATGGCTTGGACTGCGCGCACGCCAGGCTCAAGGGTTGGATGGCTGAGCCTCTTTGGTGGATTCTGTGGACTGGCCTTTCTGGTGAAGGGTTTCCTCGGTCTGGCCATTCCCTGCATCGTCATTGCGCCGTTTCTGCTGTGGATGTGGCGATGGCGTGACATCTTCCTGATGCCATGGATCCCCATGCTTGCAGCAGCCATCGTGATTGCGCCCTGGGGCATTGCGGTGCACATGGCAGATGCGGATTTCTGGCATTACTTCTTCTGGGTCGAGCACATCCACCGGTTCACTGGTGGAGAGGAAGCGCAGCATCCCGAGCCATTCTGGTTCTTTGGTCCGGTGATTCTTGCCTCAGCGGTTCCATGGACATTTGCAATGATCCTCGCCATTCTGGGCCTGGGGCGCCGGGATCTCCGTGAGCCCTGGTTGCGTTACGCGTTGTGCTGGCTTGTGATCCCGCTTGTCTTCTTCTCAATCTCTTCAGGCAAACTGCCAACGTACATTCTGCCTTGCATGCCGGCAGTCGCGTTACTGCTGGCTGTTGGCTTGATTGAACGATTCGAGTTCCGTTGTGAAAAGCGTTCCCTGAAGTCCATCATTCCGGCTCTGATCCTGATGGGGATCGGGGCGATAGCCATGGTTGAATGGGCGTTTGGCTTCCTGGATTCAACCCCTTGGGGAGAAGAGGGATCCTGGCGTTTCGGATTGATTGGAGCAGGCTTCTTCATCTGGGCTGCGTTTGATCTGATGGCGGTATCAACACAACGGGCAAATCGCCGAGTGTTGATCATGGCACTTTCCCCGGTGCTCATGTTTGCCTTCGTGCCCTTGTTGCTTCCCACGAACTGGATGGGGGGCTACAAGGCGCCGGGCGCATTCCTTCTTGAGCATGGAACGGTCATGGCTGATCCGGACACGCTGGTCATATCCGATTCACATCTGATGCATGCAGTGAACTGGTTCTACGACCGCTATGACGTGGTGATCTTCGGTGGGCCTGGCGAGGTTGCCTGGGGAATCGAGGGGCAGCCCGATCGGCTGGTGGACGCACCGGCCTTGCTGGAATTGATCACGAGTCAGGCAAGCCAGAGGCCAGTTGTTCTTCTGCTGAGGGATACCGAGTGGATGCAGCACATCCTTGCTTATCCCACTTTGCCACCAGTGCAGGAATCGGTCATGGACCGGGACATCGGTCTGGCCGTCTTCGGTCCGGCTTCATCCTGAGCCTTGATTCGGTCTTGCGGTCACAGTCGGTATCATGGGCGCCTCTCAACGGAGGCAGAACAGCACCATGGAATGCGGACTGATTGGAGTACAGGGTTCGGGCAAGACTACGCTTTTTCAGGCGTTGACATCACATGCAGTCGAGGTTCAGGTTGGTTCAATGAAACCCAATCTGGGCATTGCGGATATTCCTGATCCCAGGCTTCAACGGCTGGCCGTGCACATTCCGCCTGAGAAGATCATTCCGGCAATGCTTCAGGTCGTGGACATCCCTGGTGTTCCGGATGGTGGAGGCGCTACGGCATTGAACGCCGTGCTTTCAAGCATTCGTACGGTTGATGCGGTCTGCCAGGTTGTTCGCTGCTGGGATGATGTTGGTCTGGGGCCGGCAGATCCTGTTTCTGACATTGAATCACTGGAGATGGAACTGGTTCTTGCAGATCTCGTCGTTGCCGAGGGCGGTGCCGACAAGGCCAAGCGTGCAGCTCGCAGTGGCGATCGTGATGCCAAGCAGCGGCTTGAAGTTCTTGAGAAGTCATGCGAACTGCTTGGTGAAGAGAAACCACTGAGACAGGGAACCTGGGACGTGGCCGAGATGGCGCTCCTCAAGAGCTACGGCATGATCACGGCCAAGCCGACCATGTACGTGGCCAACGTCGGGGAGGACGGGGTCTCTGGTGATACGGCATCGGCCAAGGCAGTGGTGGAAGCAGCTGCAAGTCGTGGTGGTGTGTCCGTTGCTTTGTGCGCCACCATCGAATCCGAGATTGCAGAACTGGATGAGGCTGATCGTGGAGACATGCTCGAGTCGATGGGAATCACCGAGCCTGCTCTGGGCTCCTTTGCTCGTGCAGCGAATGACTTGCTTGGCCTGACGACTTTCTACACGGCTGGCGAGAAGGAAGTCCGAGCCTGGGTCATCACGCAAGGTGCAACCGCACCGGAAGCGGCGGGCGCCATTCACAGCGATATCCAGCGTGGCTTTATTCGGGCCGAGTGCTATCACGTTGACGATCTGGATGAACTCAAGTCCGAGAAGGCCATCAAGGAAGCGGGCCGACTTCGTTCAGAAGGCAAGGGCTACACCATGCAGGATGGCGACGTGGTGCATTATCTGTTTAACGTCTGAAGTCTGAGAAGGAGTTTGATTGGTGGCTTATCCAGCAACATCAATCGAGGATTCCAGGGAAGCCTTCAAGGTGTTCGGATCGGTTCCAGGCGTCGGCAAGTCCCTGTCCGTGGATCTCTGGGAGCTTGGCATGCGATCCATGGACGATCTGGCCAAGGGTGATCCAGAGGTGATGTACGAGGAGACCAAACGACTGGCGGGAGGGTCCATGGATCGCTGCGTGCTGTACGTCTACAGATGCGCTGTAGCCTATGCACAGAACCCTGAGATCGATCCGGAACTCAGGAAGTGGTGGAACTGGAAGGACAAACGCTGATGAAACTCCTGAAAACCTTTGTTGTTGTGTCGTTTGCCGCTTTAGGGATGATGCTAGCCGGATGTGATCGAGTCGGAGTATCCAACACGGAGCTCATTGGCAACTGGGTGCACATTGAACCACGGGAAAATCTTACGAACCCACCTGTCTATGTGCGTTACTACGAGCTTTCAGAAAATGGGATTCTGAAACGAACGACCTGGTCATTGAAAAAAGCAAGTGATTATTCGACCACCTTGAGCAAGCAGGGGCTTGATGCTCTTTCCACCTCTTCTCGCCATAAGTCCATGTTCACAGAAACTGGTTCTTGGTCGTGGGACGTCCGTCTCCTTACAATTGACTTGCGGTCGCGTCTAGCTGGCAGCTTTGTTCGGACTCAATACAAGATCGTGAGACACCAGACGAATGACAGTAAGAGGAGTGCCATCTGGCTCTTGTTCGCCGACCATGACAAGGCCATCGAGAATGGAATCATCTGGACAGAGCGGACGATTGCGGATAATTCCAAGCCAGATATTGAGAGTCAACTGCCTGCCGACAACAAGTAGGCAGCGACCATCTTTGAAAGACCTCACTGGGTGACAGACACTCGCGGGATCAATCAGTTGATGCCCCCGAGCGTTTTCATCCGCTGTAACGCTTCGGCGTTGCCAACTGCATAGTTCTGGTCCTTTGACAACAACTCCCAGGCCCGGGCGAATTGCCGGCGAACGGCCTCGTCATCGTCCCGGACCAGGGCCAGTTCACCCAGTTCAACATGGACGAACCCGTCGGTCTCACCAACCTCGTCGAGTTCCTTCGCCAGGGCACGCTGCATCGCCAGGGCTTCGTCGTACCGTTCCAGGGAACGCAGGGCTCGGGCGACACACCATTGCGCTTCGCGGACCCGGCTCTGATCTCCGGATGTCTGGCGAAACATCAGGCACTTCTCGAAGTACTCCAAGGCCTTGGCGGGATCACCTCGATCATGCCAATCCCAGCCAATGTTGTTGTAGAGAGACCCTCGCCATTTCAAGGCCTCCGCGTCATCACTTGACTCAGCATAGGCAAGGGCCTGCTCATTCCATTCCATCGCATGTGCCCGGTCCACGATCGCAAGCATGTGGGCGGCGTCGACAGCGTAGCCATGCAGGTCCAGAACAGGTGCAGACTTCCAGGCTTCCTGGAACAACGCAATGGCTTCCTGAGGTGAACCGCTGCTGTTCAGGGTGCGACCTCGCTCCAACAAATAGCGAATCCGGGCCGTTGGCGTGTCTTCGGTCAGCATGGCTTCGACTGTGTTGAGCGTTGCATGCGCATCGTCGAAGCGGCGCTGCAATCCCTGTGTCCGGGCGATCTGTGTCAGGAGTTGAGCGTGCTGGTCGACCTCACCGGTAGCGATGATTTTGGGGAGCAGTTTCTGAAAAGCCATTTCGGTCTCATTTGGCTTGGCAAAGTTCCAGAGCGCATCGAAGTCAGGTGAGAGAGTTGACATGGCCAGGCTCGATGTGGGTCTGATTAGGAAGCGAGCGATTCTGATTTTGTCTTCGGAACCAGCCGCACACCCAGATGCAGTCCAATCCAGACGACTAATAAGCCAAGCGATATTGATCCAACGACACTGATGACCGCATCCATGATCTGGTCGGCCTGCAGCAGTTGAACCGTGAGCAGACAGAAAGCGCTGAAGGTGGTGTAGGCGCCCAGGAAACCGGTGATCAGCAAGGCTGATGCCATCTGAAGCGAGAGCTCTGCCCGGAGGACATCTACCGCGGGCATGGTTGGATCACCATCAGGCCACCAGTTCACTTTGTCTTCGAGAGGCTTTGAGTGGGGGACTTGTTTGAGGCGGCTCTTGCCATCACGCCTTAAATGACCTTCCAGAACACCAAAGACGATTCCGATCAGGAATGAACCCAGCACATTGACGATGCCCAGGGACACAAACACTGGCAGGCCGATGATCCCGTGCATCAGGCTCATGGTGCCTTCACGAGCAAGTGCGCCAAAGCCACCGCCGATGCTGATACAGGCAAGTATGGGGAGTAGACGCATCATGCAAACGTCTCTCCGAGTTCCAGGCCACCCCAGGCAGCCAGGGTTGCCAGAATCACGCTCATCACGATGTTGAATGCCAGTTGCCGCCGCTTGGAGTACAGCAGGAAGAGGTTGTCGAGACTGAAGGTGCTGAAGGTTGTGAATCCACCACAGAGACCGGTGACGAATGCGCCCATTGCCAGGCTGATGGATTCAGTGTCCTGAAAATGTTGAAGAGTCGAGAGCTGCAGATCATTTGAATCTACAGCACCAATTGCCTGGATCCAACCGAAGCTGAGGCCGATGCAGAAGCTGCCGGCGATATTGACTGCAAATATCGCCGTCCAGCCAGGGAGCGAGGTCCATCGCTTGCCTGCTTCCTGTGAAAAGTAGCGGAGCATGGCGCCGATAGCGCCTCCGAGCATCACCATCAGCATGCCAGCTATGAAGGTCATGATGATCTCATCAAATTCTGTCGTGCCATCATCTTCTCATCTCTTAGGGGGCCAGTATAATGAAGATCAAACTTCATTATCAGTCGCTGTTACATCTGTGAACAGTGAAGGAAAACATGCCTGATAGCAAGCCAAACCTGATTCACTGCTCTTACCACAAGTGCCTGACCAAGTACTACGCGAAGGTGATGCTTGCGATTTTTTCGCGCCGCCGTCGGCCCTGGAAACAGGGATACAGTCACTTCAACAGCTGGATGGACCGCTTCATGGCGGCATACACCAAACTGGATGCAGCGAGTGTCAACAACCATGTTCTTGATCTGGAAGTTGTCGCCCCTTATCGCATTACCCGTTTCATACGTGACCCTCGAGACATGATTGTCTCGGGCTATCACTATCACAAACGTGCTGCAGAAGCCTGGTGCGAGGTCAAGGATCCAACTGAGCAGGACTGGTCGACGGTCAATGGCCGGATACCAGACGGCATGCTTCCAGGGGAGTCGTACAGCGAAATGCTTCAGCGATTGGATGTTGAGGATGGCCTCTATGCAGAAATGCAGTTTCGTGAGAAGCACTTCAAGGGCATGATGGAATGGCCCAATGACGATCCCAACATTCTCGTGATTCATTACGAGGACATCATTGGCAATGAGGAAGCGATCTTTTCGAAGTTGCTCGATTTCTATGAGTTGTCTCCCCGGGACAAGGCCAGAGGATTGAAAGCGGCCATCCGGAATTCAGCCTCCCGGATGCAGGGCAAGAACAGTCATATTCGGAATCCCGAGCCCAACCAGTGGAAGCGGACATTTACCGAAGAAACTGAAAAGCGATTTGAAGAGCTCTACCCGGGCCTCGTTGAATACACGGGGTACTCCTGAGTACTGCACTCACCCACGTGTGAGCGATCTCAGAGTCAGCAGCAGAAAAACCAGGATGCCCAGGCCGTATCCGATTTTCCAGGCGATGAATGTGCCTGGTTCGAATGACGCCAGCAGCCCATATCCACAGAACATCGCAAGCAGCAGAAAGATGACCGCCTTGAGAGGTGCAGGTTTTCGAGTCGCTCCCATAGGGCAAGAATAGTCCCACAGGCGAGGCGGATCAGTGCTCAGCCTGGGGCCATTTGCCGGTTCTGGACGCTGAGGGGACAAGCAGACCTGAAATCTGAGTAGAGGGGCCCAATAAGGCCCTGAACGGGTTTATTGAGCTCAAAACGGCCTCAACGCAGAATTGAAGCTGCTGGATCCCCATGGAGGGGGATCCCCAGGGTCGGATTATCCGTATTTAGGTGTGGTGAAAACGCCATTGAGGGCTTTCACAGCGTGTCATTGGGGTCATACTGACCTGTCCCCCCAAATCCCACAGAGAGAGACCGAGGAGGCTATTGCTGCCATGAATATTCGACTCATGCCCCACCGGCGTGCCCAATACCTGTTTGCCACCACGGCACTGGCAGCGGCTTCTACATCATTGATGGCCTTCAGCGCTTCGATCGGGGGAACGGGCGCTACTTCGGAACAAGCCAATGAGGCGCTTGGTCTGATGGACAGTTCCGTCCAGGAACTCTCTCTCAGGGAATTGCCCACCGGTGCACTGGACCTTTCAGTCAACCTGGGTGATCAACTGACCCGAATGCGGTTCAACCTGCACTCGGTTCGAGGCGATGCCTACCAGCTTCTTGAGCAGCAACCAGATGGTTCGCTCCTGGAGATTCCAGCGGGCCCTGTCAATACTTACCGGGGCACTGACATCAATTTCCCCGGGATGAAGGCCGCCCTGTCTATTGAAGATGAGGGTTTCCGAGTATTCGTTCTGCTTGAGAGTGGCGAAAAATGGT
Source organism: Phycisphaerales bacterium (assembly GCA_029242715.1). Lineage (GTDB taxonomy): Bacteria > Planctomycetota > Phycisphaerae > Phycisphaerales > SM1A02 > UBA1668. The sequence continues at coordinate 7,659 of JAQWTL010000001.1, read as the reverse complement.
GGATCGAACCTCTCGAGGGCAAGGTACGAAATGCGACGGAATGGGACTATGTCGTCTACCGCGGCGAAGACATCATTTCACCAGAAGGCTTCTGTGGCGTTGAAGACCATCACAAGCTTCCTGGATTCGAACTGGATGATCCCCAGCCGCTTGGCCAGGACCGTCAGGTCCTCGTTGCCGAGTTCGTTGCAGATACTGATTTCGAGTACTACCAGGACTACGGTAGTCCCAGTGCAGTGGAGAACAGAATCAATTCACTGGTGAATTCGATCAATCTTCTGTACGAGGAACAGCATGAGATCATCAACCAGTTGCAAGGCATTGTCGTACGGCCTGACAGTAGTGATCCGTACAGCAGTAACAGTATTGAAACTCGTCTTGAACAGGTCAGAAGTGTCTGGAACAGCACCAACAATCCTCCCCATGACATTGTTCAGCTCTTCAGTGGTGCCAGTTTCTCTGGCAGTACGATCGGGCTTGCTTATGTCGGGGCAGTCTGCTCAAGTTTCGAGTACAGCGTCGTGGAATCCGATTGTTGTGGCAGCTTCGGTTGCGCAACGGATCTTTCCAACCATGAGTTGGGGCACAACTGGGGTGCTGATCACTGTAGTTGCCCATCCAACACGATGAATCCATCGCTGACCTGTGCGAATAATTTCTCGACAAACTCCAGAGGTGACGTTGCCTCATTCAGAAACTCGATCTTGTCCTGTCTGTCCGAGGTCACAGGCGCTTGCTGTACTGTTTCGGGCCAGTGTGCTCAGGTGGCTGAGGACACCTGCTTGAATGCTAATGGCGAATACCAGGGCGATGGTGTTGATTGTGATGATGTGAATTGCGCGAATGTTTCCGGTGCTTGCTGCCTGGCATCAGGTTCTTGCGTCAACGGACAGACCAGCGAGACCTGCGCGTCAGCAGGCGGCAGTTACCAGGGTGATGAGTCGGATTGCTCAGATGTGGAATGCCCACAGCCTGATCCAGTCGGCGCCTGTTGCCTGGGTAACGGTGACTGCATTGACGATCAGACCGAATCCGAGTGCAACAGCACTAGTGGAAACTGGCAGGGTGACAGTACTGACTGTGGATTCCTGACCTGTGATGAGCAATCTGATCTCGTAGAGATGCACCATGCAATCGTAGGAACGAACCTGGTCAGTGGCAGCCAGGACACATGGACCGTTGATATCTTTGCTGCAGTTGGCCAGGGCAGCCGGGTCGACGCCATTGCAGGCAATACCCTTCAGCAGAAGGTGCTATCAAGTTCGGCTGGCTTCTATCAGAATGACAGTGGTGGTCCGGTTTCATTGGATGTGAACCCCAACTTCTACCAGTTCGTGCCTGATCTTGAATGGGACAGTCGGGTCACCATCGGTGCGCTGGACCAGTCGGGCAATCCATTCGGCGCCAACAATCTTGGCAGTGTCGGTATTGACTGGACCAACTTCGAGAACGGTGGAACACTCGCGGTGGATAACGGTACATGGTACGTGCTGCCTACCGAGCCGCAGGGCGAAGCCCAGTTGTTTACTTCGCAGGACTGCTCGGAGCAGCAGGGCGTTCTGATCGCACGACTGACAGCCTTCGAGCTGGATTCCACGATCAGTTTCGAGGCGTTGATCCAGGGACGTGACGGAGGTGGCAACACCTGGCAGGACACAGCGTCCTATTCCTTCGGTTACGAGGCCACCGCGGACTGCAATGAGAATGGTGTATCGGATACCTGTGATATTGCCAATGGATCCAGCCAGGATCAGGATGGCAATGGTGTTCCGGATGAATGCGACAGCGGATGCCCCGGTGATGTTGATGGTGATGGTGATGTCGATGTGGATGACATCCTTCTGGCACTGGGCAACTTCGGAGGCACCGGACAGGGTGATGTCGATGGCGATAACGACATCGATGTCGACGATCTCCTGGCGATCTTGGGCGACTTCGGCAGCGACTGCTGACCGCCCTCAGACCTACCCTTGTTTTCAACCGCCCAGCTCCTGGAGGAGCTGGGCGGTTCTCTTTCAGCCGTATCGATCTTCCAGTTAGTCACAGAAGGCAATCACCGCGTATCCTGCAACGCATGAAGAGTGTTCTGAAAACCGGTGCAGGTCTTCTATGGACTGTGATGGCATTGGCTGGATGTGCTCACGGCAAGCGCTCCGAGCCAGCAGATGTTCGTTTTACGATGACCGACGATGGTGGGTGGTGCTGGTTCCAGGATGAGCGTGCCCTGGTCGATGGCGATCTCCTGATCGTTGGATCCGTTGCTTCAGGCCATGAAGATCAAGGTCGTAGTGGAAATGTAGAGGTTCTCTGGCGCAACCTGGTGACAGGTGAAAACGGCCGGACTGTTCTTCATGAGAATCTCCAGAAGGATGATCATGCAGCACCAGCTCTGGTCGTCCTGGATGACGGTCGATATATGGCGGCCTATACCCGTCACGGTACTGATCGACTGGTTCGCATGCGTCGATCAATCGTGCCAGGAACAGCAGCTGTCTGGGGCGCTGAGACGAAGGTGCAGATCGGTCCTGCAGCATCGGCAGGGGTGACGTATTCCAATCTTCATCGAGTTGAAGATGACAAGGGCCAGGTGCGTCTCTATGACTTCTATCGCGGAGAGGGCTGGAATCCCAACGCAATCGTTCTGGAGAACATGAGAGGTCAGTGGGAGCACGCAGGCAGTCTCATGAAGGGGCCTGGCAGGCCATACGTCAAGTATGCATCTGATGGCCGCCGCATTCATTTCGTAGCAACGGAACAGCATCCTCGCGATGCGGATAACAGCCTGTGGCACGGCTACCTGGAGGATGGTTATCTCTACGATTCAAATGGTGAGTTGATCAATGCGCTTGCCGTGGGTTCATCATCTCCTCGTTCCTACACCCGCATCTTCGAGGGGTCGCCTGATGGTGTTGCCTGGCCGGCAGATCTTTCAATTGATTCAAAGGGGAATCCGATTGCCGTGTATACCGTTCAGGTGGATGGCGCTGATCGACCGCGTGGACAGGGGGGGCGTGATCACCGTTTTCGCTATGCACGCTGGGCCGGTGGCCGTTGGCTTGATGTGGAAATGGGTCGAGCCGGCCTCAGGTTGTATCCCGGCGAAGATGATTACACAGGCCTTGCCGCCATTGATCCCTGCAATCCACTGATCGTCTATGTATCAACAGATGAACATCCTGAGACGGGAGAGCCGATGCTCACGGAGCGGGACAGCCAGCGGCGTCGAGAGATCTTCAAGGGGCAGAGTTGGAACGGGGGGCGAACCTGGGATTGGCAGGCGTTGACGAGCCAATCGGGTGCGGACAATATTCGCCCGATTGCGGTGCAATGGGATGAGGACCGTACGATCCTGTTGTGGTTACACGGCAACATGAAGACCTATCAGGACTATGCCTTCGAGATTCATGGATTGGTCATTGACCATCGAATCAGCGGGATTGAAAACGCCTCGTAGCGCACGCTACTGATGCAAGACCGAGAAGCAGTCTGATCACTCAGTTGTCTTTGTTTGGTGCAGCCTTTGTTTTCAGGGTATTCATCAGCATGTCGAACTGATAGTCGAGGCTGTCTTGCATTTGCCGGTTGCCTCGTGCAAATTTTCGGGCTTGAGAGACCTCAACCAGTGCCTGGCGAATCTGGGCAGTTGACATGCTCTGAATCTGCTCGAGAGTGAAATTTGGCGATTGCTGTGAATCAACAGTTGGCGGCCCTGGTGGATTCATTCCCTGGGGAGATGAGGAGGCGTTGTGTAAATTCTTCAAGCCGCCCATCAGTATGTTGAACTGGTAGGTGAGGCTATCTTGCATTTGCGGATTGCCTCGTGCAAATTTTCGGGCTTGAGAGACCTCAACCAGTGCCTGGCGAATCTGGGAACCTGACATGCCTTTGATCATGGGCAGGGTGTAGTTCGGCATCTTTGGTTGCAGCGTGCCATTCAAGGCCTTCTCAGTCATTTCAAGAACGTGATGAGGGCGACCCCCGCAGCCTTGACCTCGCCGTTTGTATCGAGGAGGACCAGGTATGGCAGGGAATCGATTCCGCATGCCTTGTTCCAGAGCGTTAGATGATCGCCGATGAAGGTGTATGGATTGACCTGTGGCCAGATTTGACTTTCACGCTGGATGGCCTTCTTGCCCTTGTCAATATCTCGATCCCAGTCAATACCAATGACCTGAAGGCCTTTGGACCTCCAGGTGTCATTGAGCTCACGCAATTGCGGCATTTTTTCCATGCAAGGTCCACACCAGGTGGCCCAGTTGTCGATCAGCACGAACTTGCCCCGGTATTCATCGCTATCGATTCGCCCACCATCCAGGCTGGGAAGATCGAAGGAAAACGACTCGCCGACAACTGCCAGAGGCATCAGATTGATGCCTTCTGAACGGCCCTGAGCGAGGGCTTCTTCAGAAATCAGGCGACTACCTTCTTCGGTTCGAAGCATCAATCCAATCGTTGAAACCTGGGAGGCATCAATGGAGTTGTACATCCACTGGTGGACTTTTTGGTTTCGATTGCCCATGGAACTGTTTGATGTGTGTTGAACGGTTCCGTTCGGGGTCTCGAGCACCAACAGATATGCATTGCCACGTCCATTTTGTTCAGCCCCGGCATCATCGCTTGACATGGTTTGGACAAAGCGTGCCGCAAAGCGGCCATCACCCCAGGTGGCCAGGAGCGTACCTGTGTCACCAAGTTCAAAAAGTTCCTGATGATCCACTTGAATTTCAGTGGGCTTGATTTCCCATTCCCATCCAGTGGGCAACTCTGTTGTGGTGACAAGACTGCAGGCGAGACAGATGATTGAAAACATGTTGTTCTCCAAAGGCTCCCGATTTGTACCAATGATCTTTCCCGATTCAGGATAGCCAACAAGTTACTCCAATGGTCTGTGTTTCACTCAACAGCAGCATGGGCCTTGAGATCGCTGATTGCCGCATATTCAAGGGCGCCTTCATGTGTGGCCTCAAGGATGACTTGGGGTGCCACGCCGGCTTCAAGAGCTTCTTGCCAACGGGGGGCACACAGACACCATCGATCCCCAGGCTGGAGTCCTGGAAATCCCCATTGGGGCATGGGAGTCGACAAATCATTGCCGACCGATCTTGAGAAGGCGAGGAAGGACTCGGTTGCAATGATGCAGATCGTGTGGGAGCCCTGGTCTTCTGGCCCGGTATCGCAGCATCCAGTGCGGTAAAAGCCTGTCAGAGGATCCATGGAGCAGGGGATCAGATCCCCTCCGAGGACATTGCGTTGATTCTGGTTCTCAATGTTCTGGATCATGTTTGTCAGGATAAATCAATCATTGAGGGCTTGTTGCTCTTTGGAACAGTTGAGGCAAGTGGCTGTGGAGGCTACTCTCCACATGATTCGCGTTATTCGTACCTGTTCGGCCGATTCCAGAGGAGACATCCATGAGCCCCGCTGCTTTTGATCTGATTGGTTACAAGCCCGAAGGTGACAAGAAGAACACCGAGTTTTTCCATGAATTCTTGCCCAAGGTCTATGAACGTCGGATGTCTTCAGGCGTGGATGACATGCTGAGCACGATGGCTGCTGTGATGATCCAGGTTGATCCCGGTGATGGCGTCAAGTACCTCGCAGAATTGACCGTGATGGGGCCATATCGGTTTCACTCGGCCCATGTTGATGCGACTCATAAGGTCTATGTCCTGAAGAATTCCCACAGGCCAAAGACACCCAAGATTATCGTATTCGAGCCTTTATCCAAGGACTACATGGATGATCTTGTCCGTCTGAATCTGCTGTACCCGATGTCCCGCGACAAACGGCACGCTCGTTACATCGGTGAGATCTTCTGGACGAGTGATATCAAGGCTACTCGTGAAACGCTCGAGAGCCAGTTCATTCGTTTCTACGATGAAGGAGAATCGCCCAACGGTTTCTTCTTCAATCCTCATATGGCCTTTACTTACCCCAGTGATTTTACGGGGAACAAAGTCGGTTATTGGGATGCCTCCAAGCCGGAGTTGGCGACCCTGAATCTGGGCCAGAAGCTCGAGTTGTCTGCTGCAGAGCAAGATCAGTTGACCAAGGCGGCTGAATGGGCTGATGGAACAAATGTCATGGATCTGGTCATGGGCCTTGATCACCTGGCGACCAGAATTCTCATGGGTGATCGAGAGCATGCCATCCTCGAATTGCTGACACTGACTCCTCATTACTTCTGGGGTGCTTACAACATCAGCGATCAGAATTCTTCCACCAATGTGACCAGAAATCCCAAGGTGTCGGATGACAAGCATTCACCTGCCAAGGTCTTCACCGCGAACAACGTGCCGTCCTATCTGAATTCCTTTGATGGATTGCCGATGCCAACGGAGGACTTTGTTCGCAACTATGGACGCCGAATGCATCACATGGCCGTGGAGGTCAAGGATGGCGATGACGGCAAAGGCGAGAAGAATGTCGATCGTGTTGTCGCGCTTCTCATGGATCAAGGAACGAAATTCCTGGCTCACGTCGTGGGTGAATGCAAGGACACCCCGGATCTCAAGCAGATCTTCTCGAAGCACTCCCAGTATTCAGTTCTGATCACCGAGTATGTGGAGCGTTGTCATCACTTCAAGGGCTTCTTTACAAAGCAGAATGTCGCAGCGTTGACGGCTGCTGCTGGTGCTGATGAGCAGTTCGTCCATGGCAACCACGGCGTCTATGACTGAGTCCTCCCGCGTTCTGATACCGGTTGCTTCCGGAAACGAGGACATCGAGTTCTGTGCATTGCGTGATGTTTTGTGCCGCGCAGAACTGGATGTCGTGGTCGCCAGTGTCGAGGGATTGTCCGAGGTGACCCTCATGAAAGGCTTGCGCATCATTCCAGACCTGGTACTGGATGATGCGGTGGGTCAGTCCTGGGATGCGATCGCAATGGCAGGGGGGATACCGGGGGCGATGAATCTCGCTCAGAGCCAGCCGCTTCGTACGCTCCTCCAGGCACAGCATGCCAAGAGGGGAGTCATCGGGGCGATCTGTCTCTCGCCAGCACTTGTGCTTGAGCCGGCAGGTGTCTTGGCGAATTCCAAGCGTGCGACCTGCAATCCCCTCCCGATCAAGACGCCCGATCAATCGTGGCCTGCTGATGAATTCACGAAACTTCTGGGTGATAAGTTTGATCGCGAGGCCCGAGTCTGCGTGGACGAAGAGAACTGCATCGTGACATCGCAGACGCCAGGTACGGCGATTGAATACGCGCTTGCTCTGGTCAGCATGCTGCGGGGACCCAAGGTGGCTCAGAGAATTTCGGAGTACTTCCTGGTTCGGTGATTACTCTGCGATCTTCATCGGATCCTTGATTGCCTGATCAATGGCAGCGATGAACTTTCTGGGATTGGCGTATTCCGAGTTGGTCATGACAACAATGCCATGCCTTTGGCCTGGGTAGATGACCATGAGCGTTCGAGTCTTTTCCTGGGCGCCGCTGTGAGCAATCTTGAGTTTGTCCTCATTGGACTGAGATCCCATTTGGCCAGATGGTTCATCCTGATGGGATACTCCAAATCCCAGACCGTAGCCGGTCCCGTTCCCATTGATCGTTGATTGTTCGACCCACATGATCTGCTTGGACTCATCGGAAATGAGTTCATCACCCATCAAGCCGGATGCAAATCCGGCGAGATCATCGACGTTCGAAATCCAACCGCC
>JAQWTL010000038.1 GCA_029242715.1 Phycisphaerales bacterium | reverse complement strand
CCTGTAGAAACCGAGAGTTCAGAGAGGCTCACGATCAAGGGTGGGCTGAGATGGTTCACAAAGCTAGCTAGGAAGGCCCTATCTACTCTCTTCTGGATCGGCGTAACAATCTTCGGGCTCATCCTAATGGATGCTCTATCTTTCCTTAGTCCGACCTTCGGCTGAACCAAAGGAACCAACTTCAACACACTCAACCCCTCTGCACATCGCAGGGGGGTTGTTCTTTAGTTGCATCAACAGCGCACGAACTATCAACCGCCGAAACTTCGGGTAGTAAAATCGGGTAGTAAAGTAGGTATGCGTGGTTTCGACGAAGCGCGCATCGTCGTAACTAGTTGACACACAAGAGAAAGCGGGTGAAGGGGATCGAACCCTCGACATTCAGCTTGGGAAGCTGACGCTCTACCACTGAGCTACACCCGCGGAGGCCTGGCGCCACGTGTGTCTCGGCCAGGCGATGAGTTCTTCAGTGAAGCTTGATGGACTTGGCTACCCGCTCGCCATCTGCGCCATGGATTTCAACCCAGAGAGAATCCTGGTGCGTAATGGTTCCAGGGCACTCCACGTGCGCATGCCAATGATCATCATGAACGTGGGCGAGCACCTTCATGGCGCCTTCGCCTGACTTTGGTCCGAACCAGAGACGGATGTCCTCGGGAATGCTGCCACTCACGTAGCGAGCTTCCACGTGAATCTCGACACCGGGATGCGGCTCACCCTCGATTGTCATGGCCAGTACAACATCACCAATGCTCAAGTTGTGGGTGTGGGCAGGGCCGTGGCTGTGATCGTGGTCGTCATGGGCATCGCCGTGATCGTGAGCGTCGTGATCGTCATGGGCATGACCGTGATCGTCATGATCATGGTCATCGCCGTGAGCATGATCATCATCGTGGTCATGGTCGTCATGATCATCGTCGTGGTCGTGGCCATCATGGTCGTCATGAGCAGTCGCAGGCTGAGCATCGTGACCATTCTCGTGGTCATGATCATGCTTATCACAAGCAGCCAGGGAGAAGGCACAGGCAACACATACGATCAACAGTGGGCGGGTGAACTCTGGCACGATCAACAGTCCTTAAGTATGAGCAAGGTGTTCGGATAACGCATGATACGGCAGGCGGATTGCTCCCGATACCTCGTTCATGGCCGCTCGGTGGGGCTTCTGTCCCCGAATAGCAGAGAGTAGCCCGCAGGAACGACGATCAGATTCAGAAGTGTCGAGGTCAGAAGACCGCCCAACGTGACGATTGCCAATGGCGCCAGAAGTTCGCTGCCAGGTTTACCCGCTGCCAGAGCCAGAGGGAGCAGGCCAAGGGCTGCCGAGATTGCAGTCATCAGAATCGGAACCAGTCGCTCCATGGAACCCTGAACGATTGCGTCCGGGATGGGCAGGTCATCGATATCGATGAGGTGGTTGTAGTGGTTGATGAGCAGGATTCCGTTTCGGATGGAGATGCCGAAGAGCGTGATGAACCCAACCATGCTTGCAATGGAGATGATCGGTGGAACGTAGTTGCCACCCAGGCCAGTCAAGGCAAAGAGGTTTGACCAGGCACCACTGCCCTCCGTGAGCAGGATCGCAACGATTCCCCCGATCAAGGCCAGTGGCATGTTGAGCATGACCAGCAGGGCAGCTCGTATCGAACCAGTGGAAATCTGGAGCAGCATCAACATGAGAATGGCAATGATGAAGCCAGTGATCAGAATCGATCTCGTGGCTGATTGCTGGGCTTCAAACTGACCGCCATAGGTAACGGTGAAACCGGCCTGTTGAACGATGGGGTCGACTCGTTCCTTCACCAGGGCCACCAGATCTCCCAGGTTGGAATCATCTGACACGTTCAAGGAAACTACGGCCTTGCGCTGCGCGTTCTCGCGTGCAATGAGATTGCTGGATCGCTCAGGACCGATATCCGCCACATCACGTAGCCGGACAATTCCACCATTGCGGCCCCGCAGCATGAGTTCTCGCACCTGCTCAATACGTTCACGCTGCGAAGCATCCAGTCGAACAACAAGGTCATACTGGCGAACACCCTGGTTGACTCGATCAACGACTTCTCCATAGATGGCTTCACGAACCTGCTTGGCAGCATCGGCAGGACTCAGGCCAGCCGCAGCCAGTTCTTCATGGCGATAGCGGATCGGCAGAGATGTGATCAGAACTTCACGATTGGCATTGACCTCACGGGCCCCAGGCACAGTTCGTAACTCGGTTTCGATCGTCTTGGCGACTCGCCGGAGTTCATCCAGGTTGTCACCGAAGATGTTGATGGCAATGGCCGCTGGCGTTCCAGAAAGAATATGACTCAAGCGATGTTCTATGGGTTGTCCGACCATTGTCGTTATGCCGGGGATGGCAGCCAGGATCGTATCGATCTCCTGTCGAACCACTTTCTGATCAGCATTGTCTGTAATGGTCACTTCGATCTCGGAGTTGCTGACAGGTTCGGCATGCTCGTCTCGTTCTGCTCGACCAGTTCGCCTGGCAACCGTTTCAACTCCGTCAATAGTTGCCAGTCGTTTTTCCACCTGTATGGCAAGGCGATCACTTTCGGTCAATGAGGTACCGGGAGGTGCCAGAAGGAAAACAGTGAACGTGCCTTCATTGAAGGATGGGAGGAAAGACGTTCCAAAGGTGCTGGCCAGGAGAAGTGCCGCCACGGTCGCCAGTCCGGCACCAGCAAGGACCCGACCTCGTACCCGCAGTGCCCAGCGAAGCGTTGGTCGATAGATCCGCTTCAGTTGTCCGACCAGCCAGGAGTCTCCACGCTGGTCACGGCCAATACCGTGACGCAGGAGAATCTTGCACAACGCCGGTGTCAGGGTAAGTGCCACAAGCAGTGAGGCCAGAATCGAAACCATGTAAGTCAGGGCCAACGGCCGGAAGAAGCGACCTTCCAGCCCTTGCAGAAACAGCAGGGGAATGAACACCATGACAATGATGATCGTGGCAAACACCATGGCTGGCCGGATCTCATTACTGGCATCAAAAATCACATCCACGAATGGTCGCTGATCAGCTTCAGGTAAACCACGATTCTGCTTGAGCCGACGGAAGACGTTTTCCACATCGATGATGGCATCGTCCACCAGGACTCCGATAGCTACGGTCAGTCCACCCAGAGCCATGACATTCAAGCTCATTCCCAGAGCATCCATGGTCAGCAGTCCGACAGCCAGTGAGACTGGAATCGCAGTCAGAGTAATGATGGTGGTTCGGATATTCATCAGAAAGAGCATCAGTACGATGGCCACGATGACGACCGCCTCGATCAGGACTGTTGTGACGTTGCCAACAGCTCGATCGATGAAGTGTGACTGTCGGAAGACATCACGGTTGAGCACCATGCCACGTGGCAGGGTGGCCTGTAGTTGGTTGAAAAGGGCATCAAGTTGTTCAGTAAGCCCGAGGGTGTTGGTGCCGGGTGATTTCTGGATGGAAATGATGACGGCAGGCAGTCCGCCCTCTGATGCTTCGCCTCTTTTGAGTGCTGGTCCCAGTCTTACATCAGCGACCTGGCCAATGGTTACCGGTACGCCCTCGTGATACTGAATGATGGTGTCGGCGATGTCCTCCGGTTTCGTCACGCGGCTTTGTTGTCGAATGGGGATCTCAAGGCTTCCAGTGTTGGGAAGAAATCCAGCGCTGTCTGTGCTGTGGGCGCCTCCAGCGGCTTCAACGACATCAGAGATCGCCAGGTCGTAGAGGCGAAGTCGATTCTGATCGACATTCACCTGGTACTCAGGTAGTTCTCCACCAATCGCAACGACCTGGGCAACACCAGGGATCGCCAGGACCTTGTTGCGAAGATCGAATTCGGCATATGAGCGAAGTTCCATTGGCGTGGCTGAACCATCTGGTGATGAGAGCGAAACCAGCATGACCTCACCAGCAATGGAAGTGATTGGTGTAATGAATGGTTCGACTTCCGATGGGAGATTGTCACGGACACTTGCCATGCGCTCTGCCACGAGTTGCCTTGCGTCATAAAGATTGGCGCCCCAGTCCAGATCAACCCATACGATTGACAGGCCTATGGCGCTGGCACTGCGAACACGGCGTACACCGGTCATTCCATTAACGGCGGTTTCGATGGGGAAGGTGACGTACTGCTCAACTTCGTCAGCAGCGAGGCCGCCGGATTCGGCCATGATCACTACTGTTGGTGCATTCAACTCAGGAAACACATCCACGGTCATGTGGGGCAGCCGCCAGGCTGCATAACCTGACAGAAGCAGGGCCACCATGACAATCAGGGAGGCGTATCGAAGTGAAAAGCCGATCAATGCCTTCAACATGGCTCAATGCTCTCCTTCATGGAAGGTTCCGTCGGCGTGGAAGTGGCCACCCTTCTGGATCGATCCGCTCGTTGCAAGCATGAGTTGGAAGCCACCGTCAAGGACCACCTCATCACCATCGCGAAGTCCACTGAGTACGGCCACCCAGCGTCCGTCATCGACGCCGAGATCGGCTTCCATGCGAATGGCTTCGCTCGGGTTGTTAGGTGCCCGGCGAAAGATGACAGGATTCAGCCCGTCACGCTGCACAGAAGCCAGTGGTATGGCCAGTTCAGGTGCCGTGGTGGAATCCGTGACGATTTCGAGTTGAGCGGTTACTCCCGGGCGAGCCCATGGTTCGAGTTCATCAGGGGTCACGAAGAGATCCACTGTGCGAGCATCTGCATCGCCGGAGAGGCCAAGTGAAAGTGTGCCTCGCATTGTGCTCTGTAGAGGTACTGCATTGCCTGATGCCGTCGGGGTGGGGGGGACGATCATCACGTCAAGACCATCACGCAGAACCCCGAGGTCGCTTTGAAGACCAGAGGCATGAAATCGAAGCCGATCCGGTTGCACGACAGTCATGACATGACTTCGTTCATCTGCCCAGGCACCATTGGTCAGATCAATGGTGCCGACAGTTCCATCGGCCACAGCACGAACATCAATCACGTTGATGCTGCGCCATAGGGATACTGCATTTGGTTCATCAGAAGATGGTTCCAGGAGGATGTCTCGCTTGATGCCCAGCAGGGAGGCCGCGGTATCTATCTCAAGTTCGAACTGAGCTTTAGCAGACTCCAGTGAAGCTTTGGTTCTGAGTCGCGCCGCTTCCAGTTTCACATCTTCTTCCTGAACTTCTGCCAGATCGATCTCGGCTTTGACCAGTGAAGCCAATGCACTGGTGTATTCACTCATGCGTCCACCACCAGCATCGCGCACAGCCTCCAGTTTCTCGACTCGGGACATCCAGATACTGAGAGTCTCTTGCAGGCTGCGTTCATGTCGTTCATGAGCAGAAAACAGTTGAGGATAAGATGTCATGATTGCTTCGAAATTGGTAACTTCCGAAGCAGCCTGAGCGATGGACTTCTGCAGTTCCCTCCAGGCAGGCGAATCGATTCGATACAACAGATCGCCCTGCTGAACAGGATCAAACTGATCAACATGAAGTTCCACCTGACCTGGAACCGGCGTGAGATAGTCTCGCACCGCAGTGGGAAGATATTCAAACCGGCCTGGTGCCCGCAATGTGTCTTGGATCCTTCGTCGCTCGACTTTGGCGAAGGTGATACCCAGATTGGATCGCACAGCCGATGGGATCGCGATTCGGTTGGTGGGTGTGGAGGATTCTGCATGGCTCGCAGCGTCATCCTTGGAGTCATCACTGGAGCTGTTATCGCAGCCGGGCCAGACCAGCAAGGCGGCCAGCAGTGCAGCGATTGAAATCACGCGTTGATTGATAATGTTCATTGGGTATCTCCAGCGACGATCTCGTTATCGAGTTCCGTGGTTGGTTCATCAGGGGTTGCTTGATCTGTGGCAGGCATGGGATTCTGCCGCAGTTCTGGTCCGAGGATCTGCTGAACCGTGATGGCTGCATCAAGCTCACGAACCTGGAGTTCAATGAGCTTTCGTTTTGCACTGAGTTTTCGTTTCTCTGTTTCCAGAAGCACAAACATGTCCAGCTCACCCAGTTCGGCGATCCGTTGAATATCACTGGTTTGTGCAGTCAACATGGGCACGATCATTTGCTCGTATTCAGCCCGCTGCATTTTTTTGATCTCAAGGGCGGCGTTAGCTGCTGAAAATCTACGAATCAGTTTTTCGAAGGTTGTTTCTGCTTCGGCTCGTGCAACCCCTCGACGTGCCGTTGCCTCTGCAATCGCAGCTTGGTTGGCATTCAAGATCGGAACAGGTATCGATACGCCGAACATGACCCTGTGATCATTGAATTGCGTTCCGTAACCAGACCCAATCACAATGTCCGGGAACTGTTTCGTGATTTCAAGTCGAAGAGTGTCTTCTGCAGTCTGGTACTTCGCGAAATGAACAGCTAATTCGGTATTGGACTCAATAAGACGAGCTGTTACATCCTCTATTTCTCTGATTGTCATGTCTGGAAAAGCGGGTAACAGAAGCGCTGCCGCAGCTGGTGGGAGTCCCAGGCAATCCAACAAGGCGTTCTCGGTATCGATGACCAGAAGATCGATTTCGGTGGCCTGGATCCTGCGATCCGCCAGTTCGATTTGAAGCAGACGTCTTTCTACCCGGTTCAATTCACCAGCGTCATGCAGGTTGTCAGCAATGGCATCGATCTTCTCGAGTTCGACGATCATGTTGGCGATCAATTCCGCTTGTGCAACGGCTGCTGTCCAACTGGCCCACTTGCGTCTTAGTTCGCCTCGGGCATTCCATTCAGCATGTACCACAGTTCGAAGTTCAGCCTCATAGGCCGCACCGGCTCGTTCCTTTTCAACTTCCAGGCGGCCAGATATTGGGATTGTCAGACTTCCCATGAGTCCGAATTCAAAGGGTGTTGGAGGTGTGATAATCTCGGCACCATCGAACCCAAATACGGGATCTTCCCAAAGACCGGCTGTTTCCTTGGTTGCAAGGGCAACACCGGCTTGCAACCGAGTGACGCGAAGTTCCGGGTTGTAGAACAACGCAAGTACTTCACCTTCGGCATAGGAAATGCCATCGTTGGGATCAAACTGCAATGGAACATCATCTCCTGTTGCACGGAGACGTCGAGCAAAGGCGGAGACCGGTTCGGTCTCAATCAGCCTGTTTTCAAGCGATGTGCTGTAGGCCTCGATATCCAGAGGGGCCGCTTCATAGGATTGACAGCCTGCGAGCAACAGCATCGCGATTACCGGGATGGCAGCACGCCACACAAATCGCCTCTGGGGCGGTGGCGGAAAGAACAGCATTTCAAGGCACTCCTGCCTGCATTCACAACAAACCATCCACACGGCCAAGGCCATGAGGTTCAATGAAAGTCATTGAGTTGGAATTCAGAGCAGGAGTCGAGTTGATCGGACGACTGCAAGCCTTTGGCTGATCCCTGGATCAAGGCCTCGACACAGCGGCGGATCTTGGTATCTGGACTGGAAAGACTGCAGGTCAGTTGAATAACTGAAAGCAGCAATTGTCGTCAATAGCTTTGTGTGGTTGTCCTTGCCTCTAGGATTGGAGATCAGCAGGACAAGATCAAGCTCGATTTCAGTTCCTTCACAGCAGTCCTTGGAATGCTCGTGACACAGATCCAGGCCATCTGTGTTGTGGTGATGATCGTGCTCTTCATGATGATGGTGGTGATGGTGGTGCTCGTTTTCAGAATGGCCGCACTCGTGCCTGGCCGTGTCTGCCACCTCAGCATGTGGCGACTCATGGCCACCACCCAGGCTAATCACAACACTTTCACGTAAGCCGCCGTACACGCCCTGAAGCGAGATGGCAGCCAGCAAAAGGAAGGTTGTGGCCGTTGAAATCATGGTCCACAAAGTATCAGCCGTATCTTTGGTTCTGTCCAGTGAATGTTTCAAAGTCAGGGGTCAAGGGTGCTCTGGATCCGAGAATCATGCCCCTGAAGCCTTCATCACACACATAAGATATGTGCGTTCGAAAAGCCAGTTGTTCACTTGCTCAACTTATTATCGACCGGGCTATCCGGGGCTTGTGCAGAATCCAGCATGTCAACGCATGCGGATACTTCTGGAATCCACTTTGCCATCCTTGCTCTCGACCTCAATCCATAACACGGTCGTATCGGTGACAGTACCCGGGACCTTGACATTCACGTGATAGTTATTGTCGTGGGCATCGGCCCTCACCTTCTCGACATCCTTTGCGGATCGTGGGCCTACCCAGGCATGTACTGCAGATGGCTCGGGGCCATCAGTCAGTTCGATATTGAGTTCAAGTGTGCCTTCAGCACGAAACTCACCTTTGCCATGGACCTGAAGGGTTGAACCCTCGATCGTCATGGTTCCCAACGAGCGGCCCAGATCTGGGGCCTTTTTCTCTGCGGCGGATTCTGTTGTGTTCGAGGGTCCATCATCAGATCCCTTCTCGCATCCAGTAATTGCCAGCATGGCTGCGAATCCAGTGGCCAGGAGTGTTCGAGTCCAGTTGTTCATGATGATGTCTCTCCATTCATGATGACATGTGCCTCTTGGCGGACGTCTTGACGTTCACCTTATCGACTGGTGGCGACCTTGATGTTGAGTCATCCGGGAAGAGTCCCAGGGAATGCCATGGTCAGGACCTGCTGTCCAGAATGTCGGAATTCACGGCTGATTTAGCCATCCGTTCAGCAGTGGGGGTCTTGAGGTCACGGGCCATGCCCACAAAAGACATCATCTTGATGATGATCCAACTGCTGTCGAACTGCCACCAGGCAAGTCCATGCCGTGCAGAGGCTGGAAAGGCGTGATGGTTGTTGTGCCAGCCCTCTCCAAGGGCCAGTACACCGACAATAGGATTGTTCCGGCTGTGATCATGGCTTTCATAGGGCTGAGCGCCCCATATGTGGCAGACCGAGTTGACGCTCCAGGTGACATGATGCTCAAAGAAGATGCGGACGAGTCCGCCCCAGAGCAGGCCTGTGAATGCGCCGAACAAGGTGCCGCTCAGAAGTCCGCCAAGCACAGTTGGGATGATCAGACTCAGTAAAACCCAGAGTGGAAACAGCTTGCTGATCAAATGCAGGTCCGGATCGGATCTGAGATCCGGAACATAACGCTGCTGGTCAGGCTGCTCTATACGGAAAAGCCATCCAAAATGTGAATAGATGAAGCGGCGTAGCCGTCCACCTGGTCCAACATGTGGTGAATGCGGATCTTCTGCTTCATCGCTGTGCTGATGATGTGTGCGGTGGACAGCACACCACCAGTAGAGATCTCCCTGGCAAGCCATTGACCCTGCAATGCCAAGCATCCACTTGACCCATCGAGGGCATTCAAATGACTTGTGGGAGAAGTAACGATGAAAGCCAATGGTGATACCCAATCCACAGATCAGGTACATCCCTGCAAAGAGGCTCAGATCAATGACGCCAAAGCCATTTCCCCAGGCCAGCCACATGACAGTAATCATCGCCAGTGGGGGCACGATGACCGAAATCAGGACGCTGACGCGAGCGCCACGCGGTGCCTGGAGGACTGGTTGTGTAGGAATAGCACTGGACAAGGGAATCTCCGGAAGGGCACGCATGGTAGTCGAATGAGCAGGAACTGGTTGTTTCATGCGCCTTGGGGGTCACAGGGCTGATTGTGACAAGTTCCGCAGAGGAAACGTGTTTGTTGTTCAGGCAACGTGTTCAATGGAAAGAGATTCAACTGTTGCGCAGTGGAATATGTTCCCGGCGATATTCTTTTTTCAGCTCGCAGATCCCATTCCGGCCACACGCCGCCATGCACTGACTTGGCCAAGGTGGAACATGATATGTGAGACCATCATGAAGCCTGCAACAGCACCTAATGTCGGAAACTTGTCTTCAAAGAAAGTGCCTGCGGCGGAAGTCTCAAAAACATCATCTTCACATTGCTCGATGAAATCAGCGACTGTCTGGATTCGTTCATTGAACGATCTGATTGCCTCATCTTTGTTGGGATAGAGCGAAGAATCATCCAGGCATTCCTTGCCGTGCTCATAGAGGTCCTTCTCCGAATCAGGAAGATCGATGTCGCCACCGAGCATCTGCATGCCGACCCCTGCGTAATAGGCACAGTGGCCAAGCACGAAGGCGGGGTGATTGATCGTAGTTCCGCATCGATCCGCAAAACGAGTTTCATCGATGTCAGAGACAAGCATGTCTGCAAATCCGATCATGAATCGAATTGGTGCAACAAAATGGTTGGCGGTAGCGGTTGATGCAGTAGACATGGTCAATGGCTCCGGTCATTTTCAGGATTGATGGTTTTCAGGTGCTCGTAGCCCCACATTGTAGGTGGCAGAATCAGCATCGCAACAGGCCTCTGGGAGCGAATGATTCCAGGGTTTTCGACTTGATTGCCTCTCCTGTGGAGAGATCCGCATGATGCTTGGCTTGGCACTAGGATTGCGACATGACATTCAATATCAAGATGCTCTTCCGTCATCGAAACATACTGTTCTCCGCTGTCTTCGTGCTGCTCATGTCAGCAGGTATCAGGGCCATGGAGCCGGCAGATCGATCTGATGATCAGTTGCGGGTCATGGTCTGGAATGTGCTCCATGGTGCCAATGATGTGGAGCAAGGGGCCGAAAAAGCGCTGGCCATCATTCGTGAATCCAAGGCTGATTTGGTCCTGATGCAGGAAAGCTACGACATCGATGGTGATCGTCCGAAGCTTGGGGCCTGGTTGGCTGAAGAACTCGGCTGGCACCAGTGGCAGGGTGAAAGTGCACACCTGTGTGTCTTGACTCCACTGAACATCAAGGCCAGGTTCTTTCATCATGCCTGGCATGGTGTTGGCGCAGAGTTGACCGACGAGAAGGGGCGTACATTCATCGCATGGTCAATCTGGATCGACTGGCGTGCCTATATCACAGAGGAGCTACGGGATAACCCGGACATGAGTGATGTTGAGCTTCTTGCTGCAGAAGATGTCCGCTCATCAAGATTGCCACAGGCCAGAGCCATCATTACGCACCTGGACGAGGCAGGGCATCGAAATGCGAACGTACCGGTCCTTGTCGGAGGCGACTGGAATACACCATCGCACCTGGACTGGACTGAGGATACGGCTCGTATCTATAGACATCGTCGCAACCTGCCGCTGCCGGTAAGCCTGGCCATGAAGGATGCGGGGTTCACGGATTCGTTTCGAGAGGTCCATCCGAATCCTGTTCAACGTCCGGGACTGACTTGGTCACCGATGTTTCGGGAAAGTGAAGGCAAGGAAACCGGCTTCGAGCGGATCGACCGTCTCTATCTCAAGAACCCGGCCCAGCCACAGGGTGATTGGATCTTGCGACCGATTTCAGGACATGTGTTGCCAGAACCATGGGAAGACAACGCGATTCCCATCGAGCACCGTGAATTTCCATCAGATCATGGAGCGTTGGTGATGGATCTGATGTGGGAGAAGGGGACGCCAACTCAGGCTGTCGAACCGGTGATGCTTGATGTCCTGGCCTTCAACATTCTCCGGAGTGGAAAAACCCCGGGTCCGACTTCTGCCGATTCTCTCTATCAGCAACCAAGGCATGCGGCCTTGGCTGACGTGATCATCAAAGCCGACCCTGAAATCGTCATGGTGCAGGAGGAATACGGGGACGAGAGAGTCTTTGCCATATTGAAGGAACATGATTCTGCCTGGCATCGTCGTGATGGAGGATCCCGTGGGCAGGCGACCTATGCCCGGTATCCGATTGAGCCAATTGATCAGAACACATCACGGATCATGCATCCTGCCGGATCGCTGGTTGTGCACAATGTCCATTGGAAACCATCGCCTTACGGTCCATACATCGTGCAGGACACCTTGCTTGCTGGTGAAGCTGTAGATGTCGAGAAGATCCTGGAAGCGAGCGACAAGGGTGATATCTACGTCGAGACCTATCGTTCCGTACATCCAGCATTGCTGGCCGGAACCCCCGTAATCGTTGGTGGGGATTTCAACGAACCATCGCACCTGGACTGGTCTGAGGCCTGGGAGAAATCGGAACTGGATCGATGGATCGACAATCCGACGGAAACACGATTGGGGCCGGCGGTTCCTTGGAAAGGCTCGCAGGTATTGTCATCACCGATCAACTACCGTGAAGAATTGCAAATCGATGGTTCATTGCCTGGCTTGCATGATGTTTTCCGCAGTCTTCGCCCAAGCGAGGTCATGCACCCTGGTCATACCTGGACTCCAAGATATGTCAACGGTACCGAAGGGCGAGGTCACTGGGATGCCACAGGCTTTAAGGAACTGAGAGAAGCCCAGAAGACCGCAGCCCTTGATCGAATCGACATGATCTATGCATCTGCAGATCTTGAGCCTGTCCGTGTTTTCGTATTGGGGGACCAGGGGGATCCATCCAGTGATGTTGGTTTCCGGGAATGGCCCTCTGATCATCGGGCTGTTCTGGCAACAGTACGCTGGCTTCCACCCAAAGCAGACTGAGCGGGCTCTGGACGCTATGCTGGCGCGATGATCACTCTTCTCATCCCGCTCATTACATTGTCGCTGCTTCATGATGACCCAGATGCTCTGGTCGCCTATCCACTCCAGGCATCGGATGTCACCGGAAGCACATTGAATGCCCAACTTGGTCCATCCATTGAATTGAACCGTGCATTGGAATTTCTTCCCGATGCGCAGGGGGGTGGTTCTGAGCTCTATGAAGAGGATCGACTGGTCATCGCATCTGATTTTCGGAAGGTGCGGGATCTTCTTCCAGCCCGGGAAATGACGGTGTCTGCCTGGATGTCAGTTGGCCAGCCTCGCCAATGGGGTGGTGTGCTGGGTTGTGTGCAAGACAACAATGATGCTGAGACAGGCTGGGTGCTTGGATATGACAACAGGCACTTCACATTCGGCCTGTCCACGGTTGGTGCAGATGATGGCAATGGAATGATGACGTACCTCAAGGGGCGTACGGCTTATGAGGAAGGCAAGCTGTATCTCGTGGTAGCTACTTATGATGGCACGACAGCCCGCTTGTACGTCAACGGCAAGCTCGATGCGGAATCAACGGCTCAGTCTGGTGACATCCTCTATCCGGAGCAGGCACCTTTTACTCTGGGTGCCTACCACGACGACAATGAGTTCCAGGCACATGTGGGACGGCTGATGGATGTCAGACTCTATGACATGGCTGCTCAGGATGCGTGGGTAGAGCATCAGTTTCATCACCATGCTGATCGAGCCGACTTGCCAGCTCGAATTCCCCCGGAAAGACCGGTCTCCGATGAACTGGACTGGCAGGTACCACCGTTCCTTCAATATGCGACAGGTGATTCGATTCGCATCGTCTTTGAGACAACGCGTCCGGTGACTGGTGTCGTTCGATATGGGGAGACTTCGGAATTCAATCGTGAAAAGCAGATAACCAAACCATTGATGCTCGGTGAAATCGTGCTTGATGAGTTGAATCCTGATGAGCCGTACTTCTATCAGGTCGATCTGACTGATGACGGCGACCAGAAACTCAAGACCGAGATCATGACCTTCCAAGCGGCCGCTCCACGGGGCAAACCGATTGCGTTTGCAATCCTGAGTGATACTCAGGACAACCCGACCGTATCGGCACAGCTATCCGAACACATCTGGGAGCAGCGGCCGGGGTTCCTTGTCCATCCTGGAGATCTCACGGGAACAGGATCCCGTAAAGGTGATTGGACAGAAGAGTTTTTTCCGGGCATGAACGGGTTGCTGGGGCGTGTGACCATGTACCCGGTTCTTGGAAATCATGAGCAGGATGCTCGTCATTACTACAAGTACATGTCACTGCCTGAGCCGGAGTACTACTACAGCTTCAGCCAGGGTGATGCGGATTTCTTCATGATCGATACGAATCGAAACGTCGCCCCGGATTCGGAGCAGTACATCTGGCTCGATGATGCACTCAGTAAATCCGATGCGAAGTGGAAATTCGTAGTGCATCATCATCCGCCCTATTCATCGGATGAGAACGACTATGGAGATACGTGGAAGGGGCGAGGTACCCGTGGTGATCTTCGTGCGAGAAAGCTCACGACACTCTATGACAAGTATGGTGTCGATCTGGTCCTCAATGGTCACATCCACAGTTACGAGCGTACATGGCCCATCGATGGTGGTCGTGTAGTGGACGATGGTGGTGTGATCTACACGATCACCGGTGGTGGGGGTGGAGGATTGGAAACACCAGGCCCATCCCGTCCTTCATTCAACAATACCGTTCGGCGTGGTCACCACTACTGCATGGTGAGAATCAACGGCGATACGCTCGAATTCTTCGCGTATGACCTCGACAATCAGTTGTTTGATCACATGCGGGTAGACAAGCGTCGTCAGCCGCTTCAGTAGACGTGCCAACTGTATGGATTGCCAGGTTGGCCCTCTTGTGCCGACCCCGGTTTTCTGGCAGTTAAAACGGCGAATTGAAGAAAAATAATCAGAAGATGGCGCAGAAACCTTCTGGCCATGGCTTCCTTTGCAGCTTGGTTGTGCCTAACGGCTTCCACTGAGAAATGAGTGGATCAGCTCATGCGGAGGACGATCATCATGAAGAAGTCCAGAATTGTGATCACTCGATCAAGGACGTGGTTTCATGCCACGCTTGGTGCTGCAGCAGTGGCATGCCTGCTGGCAAGTCAGTCGTTTCTCATGGGCACGTGAACCAGATCACAGGCAGCAGATCAGGTGCCTTTGCCACCTTTGCCACCTTTGCCACCTTTTTTACTGGCGGTCGTGTTGCGACGGGTGGGAACTGTTTCGAACTGTTCCGGGGTGAGCAGTGCTTTCAACGAGTACTCCACATGCTTGTTGAGTTCCTGATGGGCTTCAAGTTCATGGCCGGTCCAGTCCTCGCGTATCCAGGGCTTGCCTTGGGAATCATCAAGTTTCCAGAGACTGAGGATGGGTTTGCGGGCAAGTTCAGGATCTCTTTCGAGACGTCGTTCGATTGCCTTGCTGCGAATATGTCGAAGTGTGCTCAATGTTTCTTCTTGAAGAGACTGGAGTACAAGAGCTGTTTCTTCATCAAGGGTCTCGATGGCCATGGCTGTTTGAAGGGCTCTTTCACTCCAGCGAGCTCGCATCTCTGAACCAAAACCGCGACGCATCGCATCGTCGTAGTATCTGTCACTTAAAGAAGAATCCTGTTGTGCCAGTACTTGCCTTGTCTGCTGAATCAGTTGCAGGACATGATCGCGGTAGTCGATCGAGGCGTCGACCTGGGCATGCCATGATTCGGTAAATGGTTCAAGGACTTCATACCAGGTATCCAGTGGCACGTTGTCCTCATCACCGGCAATCTCGACCAGATCATCCCGAGCGACCAGTAGTCGCAACCCTTCGAGTTCACGAAGGATCGCAGCATCAGTACGTTCCTGGGCCAGATCAGCCAAGGAAGTCTGATGTTCAACAAGCAGATCAAGTGCGGGGTTTTCATCAATCTCTTCTGGTTTGAAGTCACGTGCCAGTGACCATGGATTGATGTACTCGCCACCCATTCGGGCATGGCGGAAACCGTGCTCGATGCGAAGTCTGGCCAAAGCGGAGTCCAGCCGCGCCTGCTCTTCGAGTTCATCATCAACGACCAATGCCAATATCAGCATGTCGATCACGTCCTGCCGGATATTTTCCCGCTGGATCTTGATCGCCTCAGCCATGACGACCAGGTCCCTGGAAGTCACCTGGCCTTCTGGGATATTGACAGCATTGACTCGATCCTTCATGCGATCTCGAAGCAGGCTCATTTGTGTATCAATGTTCTGGAGTGCACTGGTGAGTTCATTGGTCCATTCGGTTGCCCTGGCATCGATCTCTACCGAGAGATCTTCCTTTGCTTCGCCATTCTCCGCTGCTTGCTTGGCAACGTGTTGCTCGGCGTAGCCTCGAACCTGTTCCCCGATCACCTTGCTTGCGGATTCCATGTCGATCTGTCGTGGAAGTACTTCGTTTTCAAGATGCGCAAGCATCTGCTGCATCTCACGGGCGTCATCAGCCTGCTTGTAGCGGCGAAGTGCCGGTAGGAGTCCGGCCGTGAGGGTACTCATGGACTGGCCATAGTCGCGCAGAATCATTTCAACGATAAGGGTCCGTTCCTTGTCCAGCTCAAGCCAGTTGCTCAGCAATTGAACATCGCGAGGAAGGAATTCTGGTTCGATGAGCATAGAGGGCTCCTCAGGAGCAGGAGGCACAAGCCTGCCAATGCGGTCCCTCGCCTTGGTGTCGTCGTACTCGTCGTCATCACCTCTTTGATCGTTTTTCTTCTGCCGGACGGCCTCTTCACCTTTGACCTGGGCGACGGCGGTATGCCAGATAGCCCGGCCTTCTTCTTCCGACATGTTGCCGCTCATCACCGCAGCCTTGAGCGCTGCTCCCAACTCTTCAAGTTCAAGATCTGATTCTCCACCATCTTCCTGGTCATCATCAGCGACAGTCACCATGGAGCCGTTGGCCATGAACGTCCCGTTGAGTAAATCGGTGGACAAAGGGATTCCTGGAAAAAGCAGGATCAAGGCAAGGGATAGAGCAGAGGGATGCTTCATGCGGATCTCCTGAAGTGAATAGTAGCCTCCCTGACGGGCCATGGAGGGGGAAAGATCATGAAGTCAACAACTGGTATTCAACTGCGGTCGATGGACCCTGTAACCTGTTGGAATGAGAAGAGGAGAAGCGAGATGGTGATCAAATCAGTCCTGTGCGTACCCGCTCTGATTGGTTCAACGGCACTTGGTTCAACCTGGACAGTAGACGATGACGGCGCTGATTTTCCAGCTGCCGATTTCGCCAGCATCCAGCCAGCAATCGACGCTGCTTCCAACGGCGATGAAATTCTGGTCTATACAGGCCTCTATAACGAGGTGATCAATTTCCAAGGGAAAGCGATCATTGTAAAAAGTGCTGGTCTTGAACCTGCCACAATCGATGCGAATGGAATCTCCTCTTCTGTGGTCACCTTCGACACATCAGAAACTGCCGACAGTGTTCTGGACGGTTTTCGCATCGAAAATGGAACAGGTACTCTGGTGAGTGATCCGATATTCGGATCAGTACGTTGTGGTGGCGGCATCCTTGTACGAAATGCTTCGCCAACAATTCTCAATTGCAAGTTGACCATCAACGCCTGCTGGGGTGGATCGGGAATCTACAACAGGTCTGCCAGTCCCAGAATTGAAAACTGCACCTTCGCGGAGAATGTTTCAGAAGGACACGGTGGTGGGATCTACAACCTCGAGTTTTCAGATCCCGAGATCATCAACTGCCTCTTCGAGGGCAACGCCGCCAACTGGGGTGCGGGCATGACCAATACAGTCGACTGTGATCCGACGATCACGGGCTGTACTTTCAGCGGCAACACGACCTACAACGTCGGCGGCGGCATCTTCAACCGATCACGAAGCAGCCCTGCGATCACGGACTGTTCATTCATCGGAAATACCCAGGTGAACAACCCTCTTGGCAGTGGTGGAGGCATCTGCAATTACGGTGTAGGCAATGGTGGTGGGCCCTGTTATCCAATCATCACGAATTGTCATTTCGAGAACAACGTTGTCAATGGTGATGGTGGGGCCATAGCAAATGCCTATGACACCCATCCAACGGTGACCGGTTGTACATTTGTCAACAACCATGCGGGCCGTAACGGCGGAGGCCTCGCCTGCCCCGGCAATCTCGATCCCTACTTCCCAAGCAACGCCGAATTGCATGACTGTGTCTTCGAGGGAAATACCGCAGGTGAATATGGTGGGGGATTTTATTCCCGTGCCAGCGCACCTTCTGTTGACTCCTGCGTATTCCGTGACAACTTCGCCTCGATCGGTGGTGGAGCTGCGGGTTTCCATGACAGTCCCAATGCCACGATTCTGGACAGCAGCTTCTGTGGAAGCCTGCCGGGTGATTTTGATGGGCTCTTCACTGACCTTGGCGGCAATACGTCCCAGATTGAATGTACGGACTGTTTCGGTGATGTAACTGGTGATGGTGTTGTTGACGTGGACGACATCCTGGCAACGATAGGCGCCTGGGGCATCTGCGAAGGTTGTTCTGAGGATGTTGACGGCGATGGAATTGTTGGCGTTGACGATGTTCTGGCGGTCTTGTCCAGTTACGGCAATTGCGACTGATTTCAGTCAGCCGGCAGAACCTGTCTGTTCAGCAGCATCAGATCTTCGATCGTGGTGAGGATGTCTTGGAATCCGTGCGGGCTTACGCGGGATGGAGCATTCTGGTGTCCATATAGGCAGCAAATGTTCCCAGCCAGTGAGAGCCGGCGTAATGCTCAGGGCTGACCGCTACCAGTCCCTTCTGTCTATGAAGTCCAGCAGATTCCCTCAAGGCATCCTGCCTCTGATCACCGTCTTGCAGGCATTCTGCGATGTCCCAGAGCATCCAGGCACGGCTCAGGTTGAGACCATCGAGGTGCGCTAATCGTCCATCACTTGGATCAGGGCTTGTGACGGGCTGAAGGTTCAATTCACGCCCCAATTCCGGCATTGTTTCATCAAGCCAACTTGTAAAGGAAGTGGAATCAAGTACGCGTGTCATCATCGATGCAGAGCCAAGTGAACCCGACAGGAAATCTTCTCCAGATGGCTCCAGATGCAACGCGTAATCCCGATCACCGCCATAGAAATCAAGTGACCTGGATCGCAGAAGTTCAATCATCTCGATGTCCTGGGCAACCTCTGCCCAGTCCCAGATCAAACCCATTGAAAAAGCTGTCTGGGCGTGTGTGCCACAGCGGATGGGAAAGGCCAGTTTGGGAAGCCAGGATCGGAGGTGATCGAGTGCCAGAGATTCGAGGGAGACAAGTGACTCCCTCCATGCACGGACCTCGTCATCCTCATGAAGATGCAACTCGGCGACCAGGGCAAGTAACCAGGCCAGGCCATAGGGCCTTTCGAAACCTGGCCGTTCCTGAAGATGCTCATGTTCCTTGTGGATGGCTTCTGGTTTGAAGCTGCACCGAAGTGCTGCACGGCACTGATCGGCAAAGGGTGTTCCTGGTAGATGGCGCATTGCCAGCGCCAGGAGCCAATGTCCATGAACGGCCGAGTGCCAGTCAAAGCAACCAAAGAATACCGGTGTCATTGATCGTGGTGAATCAATCGAGCCTGAGGACAGGACCAGCCTTGAGAGGTGGTAGGGGTACTCTCGATGCAATCCATCCAGGGCCAGTTGTCCGTATGTGGCGAGCTCTTGGGACTTCCTCATGTGCGTGTTATAGCAATGTCCTGCATTGAGTACAGGGGCGAAGCGCGTTCATGCGATTTCAGGGATCCAGTCAGCGATCAACGCCGGGGACAGGGGCCCCAGTTATTGATCACGATCAGCAGATCATCGACGTTGACAGTCAAGTCACCGTTGAGGTCGAAGTAGTTCTGGCCCCATGCACTCAGGAGCAGCAGAATATCGTCAATGGTGACATTGTTGTCCATATTGACATCGCCAAGCAAGTAGCAATGGCCTGCACTCTCGATATCTGCGCTCATGATCGACATCGTCATGTTGTCTTCACCACTACCTCGGAAGAGGGAGTTGTTGGTAATTGCTACAAGATC
Organism: Phycisphaerales bacterium; assembly: GCA_029242715.1. GTDB lineage: Bacteria > Planctomycetota > Phycisphaerae > Phycisphaerales > SM1A02 > UBA1668. The sequence goes on along the minus strand of JAQWTL010000038.1, from coordinate 59,654 downwards.
ATCGGCAACATCATTGTCAAGCAAACCGTTACCGACAAGTATCGGATCGTTGCCTTCCTCAAGGATCTGCTCCAGTGAGAAGGTGACGCCGCAGGTATCATTGAGGGTGGAGTCATTCCGATACAGGAACACCGCGTTCTGGCCAGGCGCCACTTCAGCAATGACGCACAGATCCAGATCCATGTCCCCATCGTAGTCAAGCAATGTCATGCTTTGAGGATTCTCGCCAACAGCAAATGTGGATTCCGGTACCAGTGAACCCGTGCCATCACTCAGCAGGATCGACACTGATCCACTGTCAGAGTTCCCGACAGCAACATCGTCAAGGCCGTCATTATTCAGATCACCGGTCTCCAGCACGTTTGGATCCATGCCGACGACATGGGTTTCCTCGAGTTCCCAGTCAAAACCGTCATCACCAGTCTGACCCATGGAGCCAGCGGTGTTGCCAGTACGCAGGGCAATGACCAGCTTTGTTCCACCCTTGCTGTTGCCAAGTTCACCTGGATCAATCGGACCAGGCTGATCGCCTGTCTGGACTTCCCCGACTTTGGTCAGTGCAGACCTGACACCCTGGAAGCATTCGAAGAAATCGACCTGCCCATAGATGGTTCCATCGGGCAGAACCTGGCCATTGCCTGCACAGGAAACAGCTACATCGACATCTCCATCCGTGTCGATGTCCAGAACCGCGACGTCGATGGGATTATCACCGGTCGCGGCCGCAGCTTGAATGCTCATTGAATCGATGCTTCCGCCATTATTCAGCAACATGAAGACGTTGTCGTCTTCGGCGTTCGTGACCACCAGGTCGGCAGTGCCATCGTTGTCGAAATCACCCGAGTCGATACTGCTTGGATTGTGTCCGGCAGTAAAAGTCACCTGGCTGTCGATACCACCGGCTCCGTCATTGATGAATATGTAGATGGATCCGGGATCACCTGCAATAGTCAGAGCGACATCGTCAAATCCATCAGCAGGTCCGTCGGGCGATCCCAGGTCGGCGACAACCAGGTCCGTGGCCATGCCTTCAATTGCCAGATTGGATGAAGCCTCGACATCAAACAGGCCATCAATGGACTCGACAGTAAGGAAAATCGAGACTCCGCCTCCAAGGCCCTGGCTGTAATTCACTTTGATGTACTTGTTGTTGCCGACGCCTGGAAGCACAGCAATCTGGAATCGATCATTCTCACTGTCAATGCCTGAATCGCAGCGAATGATGGTCCAACTGCTGCCAACTTCCGGATCGCTGCTGTAGGCAGGGCATGTTGCAGATAACGTCCCTTGCAATGTGATGTTTCCATCCACGCGGAGGGCGGCTTCGGGACGATCCACGAGTACGACGGCCAGTTCGCCGATTTTCGCCTGCGTGTAGTCGCCTTCCACATGAACCAGGCCAGCCTCTGCAATCGAGAGCCCGCCGGGGTTGTAGGGGGCGGAGCCGACGAGCATCGAACCATCCAGTGTGAGGGTACCGTTACTGACCTGAAGGCCTCCAGTGAAGTTCTGTGAGCCTGCAATCACAATGCTTCCTGACCCATCTGAACCAAGAGTTGCATCCTGGAATTGAAGATCAAAATCAGGGCGTGAAGGTCCGACGATCAAATCGTCAAAGGGGAATGAACCAGCGACGCTGATGGGAATTCGCATGGGTATGGAGATGGCTGCGGGGCTGTCTCCATCTGGTGCATCAGGGCTCCAGTTGCTGACTGATCCAATAGAGCCTCCGTCAACATTGATCCACTCGTGCTCTTCAAGCATTATGGTTTCTGCGCCAGACAGAATAGGGGTGCCGGAATCGTTTCGCCGAGCCCATCCCACGCTGACTAGAGAGTCGTCAATGGAGGCGGTCTGTCCAAATCCCATTTCGCCAAATGCAGTTGTCGGATAAATCTTGCCAGCCTGTTTCCATTCACCATCAATCTGTCTGTAGATGAAGACTGCGCCGGCATTAGGTGCCTGGCCATCATGTCCTGGTGCCGTGACAAGCGCAACCCCGTTTTCGATAGCAACGGAACTTCCAAATTGGTCATCCGGCTTTGCATCAAGGGCAACAAGTGTGCTGTTCAGGTGGTACGGCAAGCCTGGACTTGATCGAGAGTAGATATATACCTGGCCAGGAAGATCGGCATCCCACCAGCCGTAGAAGTATCCCGGTCCTTCAGAGACAACCATAAGGTTGTCATCCATGGCAAAGTCGACATCGCCGGATGTTCCGTAGAGATCCACTCGGATGTAATCTTCTGGTTGATAGGGATATTCATAGACCTGAATAAACCATGCGGACACCATTGCGAAAGAGTTTCCAGTGGCATCAATGGATTTGATGTTGCCAGAAATTCCAGTCAGTGTTCTGAGATATTGCCACTGGTTCCCGTTGAGTTGATAGATTTCAGCATCAGATCCTGATGTCACAAAGAGATTGGTGCCCTCGATGAGCAGATGCTCAATATCAGCGAAGCTCGTATTGAGTATCGCTTCCTGAACCCATTCCTGGCCATCATCCTGGTAGATCAACACCTGGTCGTTGAGACTCAAGACGATACGGTTGCCATCGGTATCAATGAGTGGTGTGATGTTGGTAGTGACCCCCGGCATGATCGTGATCGTGGGGGTATTGCTAATGGATTCGTAGATATTGAAAGCAGCCTGATTCGACTCGTTCTGTCTAAATGAACAAGCTGTTATTCCGCCAGCAGTACTGACATTGTAGGAAAGTGAACGATTTGGCAGGTCGTTCCCTGATGAAAGTGACTGTGACAGAGATATAGGCACAAGATAGTCAGTGCAGTCGACACCCGTACAGGTGTAAGCGGGACCAAGGAAAACTCCACCCTGCTCCGCACAATCGATCATGCTCATTGAATCGGAGCAGGTATCGCCAAGGCAACATGCACCGGAGCAATTCCCCGTGCAATCTCCGCCATCACATGCCAACTCGAGGCAGGAAAAATCAAGCCAGAATGAAGGAGAGTCTTCAGCAGGACTGTAGTAATATTCGCCATCCTGGCAGATGCCATTGCTGAGCATGTGAATCGGAAAACAGTTGCCTGAGCAATCACTTGTGAAGCCAGGGGGGCAATCACAGACAGCATCCATGCAGGTAGTGCCCCAGCCCAGGAACGTTCCATCGCCCATGGCAATGCAATCTTCCAAGCTCATGACATCACATATGCAGGGGTCATCGCAATCAGTGACCGATTGCATCCGACATGCGCCAAGTCCAACAGGAAGTGGGTCAGGAGGCTGGCAATCGCCTCCATCCCATGCATGTTCTTCACAATTCAGATAGATCGAGTTCGTGTCCCATTGGTAGTCGCCATTATCACAAGTGTTGTCACCAACCCAAGTCACCGGGGCGCAGTGTCCAAGGCAGTCATAGATCTCACCTGGGGAACAGGCACCGTCGCAATTAGTCTCGCATTCGATGTTTGCACATGGGATATTTGGATAGAACGTGCCTCCCCAGATCTGGCAGACAAGGTCTGATTGCCAGTAGCAGACGCCTCCATTGAGGCAGCAAGCCCCTTGGATCAGGTTCTCTTCCTGGGCCTGTAGGGCAGCAGGCATCCCTGCAAGCAGTGAGGCGACAGCTATCCAAATTTTGCCACAGTTCCTCAAGATCCCCCCCGGATCTGGACAGGCCATTACCTATACATGCTTGAGTGTATTCCCCGTACAGAGTCCATCCAGTAGGAATATCCGGATTGCCAGTTTAGTGAGTCCCAGGGGTCCTCTAGGATGGATAGAGGGGTGGCTGCTGGTCGATAATGGCCATACATGCGGGCCAGAGTCTGTGATGGGGGCTTCTTGATGCAGGAAAAGGATCACAAGGGCGAAGAGGAGACTCAGGAGATCAATTCTCCTGAACCTGATGACGTTCAGAGCCCATCCATGCTACCCACGGTTGATCCTGGGCCGCTGCCTACAAATGCCGAGACCGAGGGTCTGCTTGGAGTTCCTCGGAAGATCGGGAATTACAGGGTCGTAGGATTGATCGGTACCGGAGGGATGGGGGCGGTGTACGAAGCTGCCCAGGAGCATCCTCGACGCAGGGTCGCCATCAAGATGATGAAGCGAGGTATAGCCTCGCGTTCTGCATTGCGAAGATTTGAGTTTGAATCCCAGTTGCTCGCTCGACTGCAGCATCCTGGAATCGCACAGGTCTATGAGGCGGGTACGCATGATGATGGTGCTGGAGGTGTTCCATACTTCGTGATGGAATACATCCCCAACGCCAAGACATTGACCGATTACGCTGAAGACAACAGGCTTGACACGAATGCTCGAATGGATCTGTTTTCCCACGTCTGTGAAGCTGTTCAACATGGTCACCTCAAGGGAATTGTTCACCGGGATCTCAAGCCGGGAAACATTCTTGTCAGTGGCAGTGGACAATCCAAGATCATTGACTTTGGTGTTGCGAGGACAACCGAAAGCGACATGGCGCTATCAACGATGCAGACGAATGTCGGCCAGTTGATCGGCACGTTGCAATATATGAGTCCTGAGCAGTGTGAGGCTGATCCCAGTGATATCGATGCCCGGAGTGATGTCTATTCACTCGGAGTAGTGCTTTATGAACTTCTTACTGGCCAAATGCCATACGACGTCATGGATACGCCGGTACATGAAGCTATCCGCATGGTCTGTGAGACAGACCCATCGAAGATTTCTTCCGTTAACAAGCAACTTCGTGGTGATGTTGAAACTATTGTATTCAAGGCATTGGAGAAGGATCGTGAGCGTCGTTACCAGAGCGCCATTGAGCTCAAGCGGGATCTCCAGCATTATCTTGATAATGAGCCAATTGAAGCAAGGCCAACAAGTGCTTTCTATCGATTGAACAAGTTCGTCAAGCGAAATCGAACGCTGGCTGCTTCCACGGTGATCATTGCCATTCTGCTTTTCGCAGGGCTGATATGGACCTCAATCGCGCTTGGTTTGATTTCGACTCAGCGAGACAAACTGGAGGAAACCAATGCGGCTCTGCAGGATTCCAATGACAGTCTGCAGGGCCAGTTCGAGGCAAGCATGTCCATTGCCTCGGCCATCGGTTCAGAAATCTACATGCAGTTGCAGCGGATGGATGCATCTTTGTCAGTTCGGGAAGCCATTGCCAGATATCTACTCGGTCACTACGAAAACCTCTGGTTGACCTCGCGTGAATCAGATGTCCTCCAGGTCATCGCCGAACCCATCGAGTCTGCACGAATTCAGGCGAGAATACTTATTGGTGATGTGCTTGGTGGTTCACGAGCGGGCTATACGAACCGCGGGCTTCCATTTGAAGCAGAGTCCTATTACAGGCAGGCGCTTGAGAATGTACTGGAGTGGAAAGCAAGTGAACCTGATTCTGCCGAAGTTGCTCGTCTGCACATCCTGTCGCTGGTGAGATTGGGTGACGTGCGATACATCGGGGGTGCGTACGCAGAGTCAATGAAGAAGTACCGCGAAGCTCTGGAGGTAGCCGAGCCATGGCTTGTGAATCCTGATCGAACCGAGGAAATCGTTCAATTGGGCAGCCAGGCAGCGATTGCTATTGGCCAATGTGCAACACGGCTCGGGGATGTGGAGTTGCTGTTGGAGATGACCAAGCGCGGCACCATCATTCTCGAGGAATACCTGGCTCTGGTACCGGAGGCGGAAGGCTTCAAGAGAGATATTGCCTTGTCCTATCGAAACCTGGGCTTTGGCCTCAACAAGTCGCTTGTTGAGAGCCAAGAGGATCAGGATGACTACGACAACATCAATATTGATGACAGGCTGAAGGTCATTGGATATTTCGTGCAATCTCGCGATCTTCTTGCCGAATTGGCCGAAGCGCAGCCTGGAAATGGACGTGCCCAGAGAGACCTTGCGTGGTCGCTGTATTACACGGCTTACTTCCATGGGATGAGTGGTGATGCGGAAGCGGGCCGTATGGATATTCAGTCTGGTCGAGACCTGATCATCCTTCAACTTGCGAACAATCCTGCTGATGCAGATGCAAGGAAAGACATCATCAGATATCTCGGGGAATGCATTCGGCTCGAGCCTGATCTGGGAGGGCCACCGCTTGCCCTGGAGTCATGCAGGATGGCCATTGTTCAGATTCAGCCAATAGCGGAGGGGGATCCTGCCAACTTGGGGTTACAGGAAACTCTGAAATCGATGAAGGACATGCTTCGGCAGCAGCAGTCCACGTTATCAGGCAAATGAAGTAGTTCTTTGTATATATCCCGGTGGGGAGTTGTTTGTTGAATTGATCTTTCAGATCGTAATGTGTCGAATGTCTGGATCTGGAATCTTGACCAGATCCCCTTCAAAGTAATCGACTTGATCTGTCCGACTCTATAGATCGCCCCGGCAACAATCGTTGCCGGGGCGATTTCATTTGATCTCGTAATTGTGGGGGTGCTTGAGAGCAGAATCAGTTGGTCTGTCCTAAGGCTGTGACCGCCTGCTGGACTTCGTCGTAGGGTGGTTCATCACCAGGTGAGTCACTCAGCCAGCACCAGGAAACGTTTCCAGTACCGTCGATCACATAGACAGAGCGGCGGGCAACGTCGTATCCAGCCATTCCGGCCAGATCGGGGAAGACCAAGTCCCAGGACTTTATGGTTTCGCGGTTGTAATCCGAGAGGATCGGAAAGGTCAGGTTGTTGGCGGCCGCAAAGGCGGCATTGGCAAAGCGTGAATCCACCGAGACGGCGACAACCTTGGCACCAATGTCATCGAATGCACTCATGGAATCCCGGAAGGTACATAGTTCTTTCTCGCAGACGCCAGTAAAGGCCGCAGGGAAAAAAGCGACGACGACCGGGCTACCCGCCATGTCAGAAAGCTTGATGGTGTTGCCATCGCCGTCGTACAGGGCGAAATCAGGTGCTGCTTGGCCAGTATCCAGGGGCATGTCTATCTCCTCCTATTGGGGTTGGAACAGGTAGTTTAGGAACCTGCTGCGATCAATTGGTCTTCCAGGTCCATGGAGAAGTCCGTATTGAGAATGATCGGGTCAATCCCGCATTGGGTTGACCTTTCACAGGGTCGAGCTATGGGCATGCCCCGGTTTGTATGGACCAGGCATAAGGGCCTTAAACCCTTGCTGGCAATCCAGTTGTGGCTGTACATCTGGAAAAATCACCTCCGACCGCAAAGCGACCGGAGGTGACGGAAGAGAAGAGAAGGAAGTCTCTACGTGCAGTTTGCCTGTTTGGGAACTCCCCAGCCCCATCTGGTTATCGGTCAATAGACCGATGCACGCATGAGCATTTTATTGTTGATTTGGCGGTTCTGGTGCGGGTTTGGGTTCGATGTCTTCCTTCAGTATCAAACAGTCGGAGTTGCTTGCTGTAGGTAACGTGCCGTAGCAGACTTGGCGGCATTGATGATGAGACACAAATTTCTGATTGATTCGTCCTGGAGTTGTGGACAACTTGTCGAGGATCGGTTGCCAGGTTCCGGTGGACTTATCAAGATGCATCAGAAGGGAGGCATCCATGGCTGCAATTCTGGCTCTTGATGAGGGGACGACCAGCTGCCGTGCAATCATCTTCACGGATGGTGGCGAACGGATCGCTACTGCTCAGCGTGAATTCGAGCAGATCTACCCAAAGCCAGGGTGGGTTGAGCATGATGCTACTGAAATCTTCACGACCCAGGCCGATATGGCAAAGCAGGTTCTTGCTGAGACCGGTCTCTCGCCATCAGATCTTGCTGGTATCGGAATTACCAACCAGCGAGAGACGGTGGTGCTTTGGGATCGACGGACAGGCGAGCCTGTTCACAATGCGATTGTCTGGCAGGATCGCCGAACAGCGGATTTGATGGATCGCTGGCGTGGTGGTGGTAATGATGAGATGGTTCGAGCCAAGACCGGCTTGCTCCTGGATCCATATTTCTGTGCCAGCAAGCTTTCATGGCTTCTGGATAATGTTGAAGGCGCACGAGCTGCCGCTAATGATGGGCATCTCGCCTTTGGCACCATCGAATGCTGGCTTCTATGGAAATTGTCTGACGGAATAGTGCACTCGACTGATGAGAGCAATGCCTGCCGTACGCTCCTGTATGACATTCATGCCAGATGCTGGGATGACGAATTACTCAGGTTGTTTGATATTCCAGCATCAATCCTCCCCGAAGTCGTTCCTTGCAGTGGTGAACTCGGAGAGACCACGATGTTCGGCGGAATGATGCCGATCCGTGGAATGATTGGTGATCAGCAATCAGCGCTCTTCGGCCAGGCATGTATTCAGCCAGGCATGGCCAAAAGTACATTCGGAACTGGATGTTTTCTCTTGATGAACACGGGTGAGCAGGCCGTTGAAAGCCAGAGCGGGCTCCTCACCACCATTGCGTGGAGTACTCCTGATTCAAAGTGCACCTACGCATTGGAGGGCAGTGTTTTCATGGGGGGCGCCACGATTCAATGGATGCGGGATGGCTTGGGCATCATCAAATCTGCACCAGAGGTCAACGAGTTGGCAGACAGTGTGCCTGACTCAGGTGGAGTTGTCCTGGTTCCGGCATTTGCTGGCCTCGGTGCGCCTTACTGGGATCCCTGGGCAAGGGGTGCCATTCTGGGCATGACCCGTGGGACAACGGCGGCTCATGTTGCCAGAGCGGGATTGGAAGGAATCGCTTGCAGTGTGACGGACCTGCTGCATGCAATGACAAATGATTCAGAGATTTCCCTGGCTGAGGTTCGTGTAGATGGAGGTGCTGCTGCAAGCAACCTTCTCATGCAGATACAGGCAGATCTCCTTGACGTGGACGTACTTCGTCCAACTCTGCTGGAGACAACGGCATTCGGAGCGGCTTCCATGGCAGGGCTTGCAGCAGGTTTGCTCGACGAGCCTGGAGCGATGGGGGAACATTGGACGCTGGACAGGCGATTCACCCCGTCAATTGATGATGAAAAACGCAAGGAATTGATGAGTCGATGGAGTCAAGGTGTCAAACGCGCCCAGCACTGGGCGGGAGATCAAGATGACGATGGATCGTGATGCATTTGTAAAGCAGGCAGGTAGAAGTGAACCTTGGGATGTCATCGTCATTGGTGGCGGTGCCAGTGGCCTTGGGGCGGCCGTTGATGCATCATCCCGGGGCTACAAGACACTACTGCTTGAACAGGTTGATTTTGCGAAAGCCACGAGTAGTCGTTCAACAAAGCTTGTTCATGGAGGTGTGCGTTACTTGCAGCAGAGAAACATCTCTCTGGTACGAGAAGCGTTGCATGAGCGAGGCTTGCTCTACAACAACGCGCCTCATCTTGTCACCAATCTTGCATTCATTGTTCCTCGATACAAGTGGTGGGAGGGGCCGTTCTATGGAATTGGCCTCAAGCTCTACGACCTGCTTGCCGGAAAACTGAATCTTGCTAAATCCAGGCAGCTCAAGCCAAAGGCTACTCTTGAACTCATCCCCAATCTGGAGGCAGAAGGTCTCGACGGCGGAACGGAGTATCACGATGGCCAGTTCGATGATGCGAGAATGTGCGCGACGCTTGTTCGAACCGCAGTTGACCATGGAGCAGTCATGCTCAACTATGCGCCGGTTACGGGACTACTACGAGATGACCAGGATCATGTCTGCGGTGTGAAATTCAAGGATGTCGAGTCCGGTCAGGATCATGAAGCTCGTGGCGCGGTGGTCATCAATGCAACAGGTGTGTTCTCGAACACAATCAGACGCATGGATGATCCTGATGCAGAGTCGATTGTGGAACCCAGTCGTGGCGTTCACCTGGTACTGGACCAGTCGTTTCTAAAGGGCGAAACGGCCATCATGGTCCCACATACGGATGACGGTCGCGTTCTCTTCGTGATTCCATGGCATGAACGATGCCTTGTTGGAACGACGGATGAGAAAGCGCCTGAGCCGATCCTGGAACCACGCGCGACCGATGACGAAATCGAGTTCATTTTGCGCAATGCAGCTCGATACCTTGATCGTGATCCAGAACGCAGCGATGTTCTGAGTGTGTTTGCAGGCCTTCGGCCACTCGTCAAGCATGAAGGCCAGGCCACCAAGAAGATTTCTCGTGAACATGAGGTCATTGTTTCTGCCGGCGGCCTTGTCACGATCATCGGAGGCAAGTGGACGACCTATCGCAAGATGGCTGAAGACGTGATGGATTCTGCGATCGATGTAGGGGCTCTTGATCGTGCTTCATGTGTCACCGAAGAATTGCACCTGCGTGGTTGGCTCGATCGTGAGGATCCGGCTATGCCACAGGACAACTGGCTTCGTGTCTACGGTGCAGACGCTTCTGAAGTCCTGGCGGCTTGTGATGAACTTGATCGTGGTCATGAGAAGCTTGATGACCGGTTGCCTTATCCCCGCGGAGTCGTATTACATGCCATTCGATTTGAGCTGGCACGTACCGTGGAAGATGTTCTGGCGAGGCGGACAAGAGCTTTATTGCTCAATGCAGCGGGGGCCAGTGCAGCGGCTGAAGATGTGGCTGGCATCATGGCTTCGGAGCTCGGGCGGGATGCCAAGTGGGCCTCAGAGCAAGCTGCATCCTTCAGGGAACTGGCCGCTGGATACCAACTGGGCTAGGTTCTGACTTGGACAAGTGATGGCCAGCTTCAATGTGAAGCACCCCGGGCAGGACTCGAACCTGCGACCTCAGCTTTAGGAAAGCTGCGCTCTATCCAGCTGAGCTACCGGGGCGTCGTTCAGTCAAAGAGCCCTTTGAAGAAGATCAATCCAAACAGAATTGAGCTGATGGTTGCCACGAGCATGGAAGGCCACCACATGTCTTGTGACAGCTGATCCCCCTGGACCATGAAGAAGAGAACCCAGAAGGTCATGCTCAGAAGCAGTAAAAACCATGCAATGAAGTGAACTGTGCGATGTGATTTAGCCTTGATGGTCATGGCATTCTCCGCTGTCATTCTACTGATAAGGCCTTGTTTGACTGCTTCAGCTGTCTGGTCTGGCAGATCAGTGCATCAGTGTAGCCAGCTATTCGGTTATCACCAAGCCGGGGAGTGCTAGACTGGGAGGCCATGGAGCAGCCGGATCAATCACTGCCAATGCCTGGTGAAGGCGATATCTACGAACCGTCTCTCTGCCTGGATGATGACTCTCTGTTGGGAATGACCCTCGCTCCCTCGGCAGAAGATATGGCGGTTCCGGGGCAGGACGCGGATTTTCACCTCTGGTTCAATCATGGGTTGGCCATGCTCAAACTGGGGAGTTGGCAGGCGGCTCGAGAGGCGTTCTACAAAGTCATCAGCCAGATTCAAGAAGATGATCTTCTCAGATCCCGGTCCTATGCCTTGCTTGGCTATTCAGCAGCCAAGCTGGGAAAAATGGATGAGGCCATTGAGTCCTATCACGCCGCCATCAAGCAGGATAAAAAGTGCATCGAGGCCCTTTCAGGTCTTGCTTGTGCCTTGCTTGAGCTGGGCAATTTTGATGAGGCCATGTCCTGGGCAATTAACGCTTGTCAGGTGAGGCCGAATAATGCGGCACTTCATTACAACTATGGCAACATCATGCATCGCATGAATGACCATGCGGCGGCCATCATTGCTTTTCGGCATGCCATCAGTATCGATCCGAGTCTCTATCCGGCATATGTCAATCTGGGCGTGGCTCTTGCAGGCTTGGGGACATATGAAGAGGCCATCGAACAGTTGGACTATGCCCGGGTTCTAGAACCTGAATCTCGCAGAGTTCACACAAATCGTGGGATCATTCTTGCAAGACTGAAACGATGGAACGATTCGGCAGACGCATTTCAGTCATCGATCAAGGTTGCTCCGAAGATCGGCCGAAACTACATCATCCTGTCGATGGTAGAGCAGTGTCGTGGAAATTTTCTTGAAGCCATGGTGGTCTTGAACAAGTGCATTGATCTCGAATTAGAGAAATCCAAGGCCTTTCACAATCTAGGTCTGATACACAGTCGATTGAAGCATCACGACCAGGCAGTAGCGTCTTATCTGACGGCTATCCAGTTCAAACCGGATTATGCAAAGGCCTATCAAAGTCTTGGTCGCGAATATGGAAGCCAGAACCAGTACGAGCAAGCTCAGGAATCGTTCACGAAGGCCGTCGAGTTCCGTCCGTCTCTGGTTGAATCCTGGATGGCTCTGGCGGAACTGGCGATGATCCGTGGCGCCAACCAGGAGGCCGTGGAACTGCTTGGCAGCGCATTGTCTCATGATCCCTTCAAATCCGAAGCCAACGCTGCAATGGCCGTGCTCCAGATAGAGCTCGGCAATCGCAAGGAAGCAATGCGTTGTTACCAGATCCTTGAGCAGCAGAAGTCACCGCAAGCGGCCACCATTCATGGGCTTCTTCATTCCAGTACCGATTCGCAGGATGATGCGAGTACGGCGGGCTGATTGTTCAAGACATCTGCTTGGCTTGTTTCCTGAGTCTTCGAACGACTCCGACATTCCGTGCGCCTTGCATGATCAAATCGATTCCAACGAACAGAATCAGAAGAACCACCGCCAGTTGGGCTATGGATGGGATCCAGAACATGATTCCGATCACGATGGCTGCAATGCCATGTGACAGAAGAAATGGCCAGCCAGGATTCGTTCGTCTTCCGAGTGCAAAGCTGGATTCCAGGACCCCTCGAATAATGAGGATGATCGCCAAGATAGCTCGAAGTGCTTCCTGGGATTCCAGGGGCCAGATGAGCAGGATGATCCCCAGAACAACAGGCACGATTGATGTCAGCCACAGCATCGGATGCAGATCACGATCCCGGGTCATCACCCAGAGGCGGGCGCCAAGCAGGGCGCCAATCACACACATGATTATTCCGAAGACCCTGACGAGCGTCGTGTCCACGGAATTTGGATCAACGCCAATGATGACAATGGCGCCAAGAAGGGCAAGGAGAATGCCATCGAGAAGCAGCATCCAGGATGCCAGATCCTTGGTGGAAGTATTCGAAGGGGTTATGTCATTTGTCATGCAGGCATGGTACAGGCTGATAGGATGCCGGCCATGAGTGGCAAGCAAAACATTACCGTTGAGTTGACCCAGGAGCAGTTGGACTACCTGGACAAGATGATTGACAAGTACGGGTTACCAGATCGTGGCAAGGCTCTCAGATGCCTGGTCAATTTTCCCAGGGATACGCCTTCAGAAGAAGATCGAGTATTCGGCGAAGTCCGTTGTCTTGATTGCTGATGGGGTGTCAGCGATCAGATCGGATCAAGGTCCAGTTGCTCTCTCAGGGCTGCGATACCTTCCGGTTCACCGATGACGATTAGGTGGTCGCCTTTGCAGAGAATGGTCTTGCCGGTCGGGACATGACGTTCGCCATCTGACTGAACGAGTGCGATCAGTACGCCTTCAGGTAGATCGATGGCTGAGATTGGCTTTGAAATCCAGACACTGCAAGAACTATTGTTCTCCAAGGCAAGGGTGAGGCTGCGATCATTTCTGAGCAGAGCACCTTTCAGTTCCGCATCTGATGTTGCTTGTTGCCACCGACTCATGAAGCCATCCTGTTCGACCGCACTGGCGAGACTGGCAAGAAGTCTCAGGTGCTGGGTTGGATCTGATTCAGGACTCGCCATGAAGAACATGGCATAGACGCGTTCCCGGTGAGTCTGTTCGCCGGTTCCATAACCGACTTCAATATCAAGTCCGTTCTTTGATCGAACCAATACGAGGTGTGGCCGTTGAAGGCCATCAATTCGCATGTGAGGTAATGCGACTCCACCCATGACAGGTGTTGCGCCAACCCGGGTTCCTTCCATGAACTGTTTGAAGAAGGTGTTGGCAGAGAGCCCTGTTTCATCGGCAAGATCTTCGGCAGCTCTTCGTGAGACGGATTCAAAATCCTCGTTTGGATTTGCCTGAAGAACATGAGCTCTTGCAATGATTTCATCAAAGGGATCAGTTGGCCTGAGGCCTTTTTCCTTGATGATGCCTCTGAGCTCTATATCAAGCGGGTCATATGGGCGTCTTCCCAGCCGTGAAAAGAGCTGATAGATGGCGCCTTCGCGGCGTACACGACTGGATGCATACAGTTTGAACCAGATCATGGCCAAGGTGATGAGCCCGATGGTGAACAGGATTGGAATCCATCCAAGGAACACGATCGCCAGAATGCAGCCAGCCATGCCGATCAGTGGCAGCCACGGATAGAACGGGGCTTTGAAACCAGGATCATAGGAATCGAGTCTGCTCTCCCGCATGACGATCATGGCGGCACAGAGCAGGCCGAATAGCATGAGTTTGGTGGTGCCGGCATACTTGGCGATGATCAGGGGATCGAGCAGAAGAAGCTGTACAACGATCAGGCTGACGGTCAGGATGATTGCGGGTACCGGGGTGCCAAATCGACTCAACTTGCGGAGGATGCTGGGAACCATATGGTCCCGACTCATTGCCATTGGGTAGCGAGATGCGCTGAGAATGCCAGCATTGGCGACTGAAAGGAAGGAAGCAATGGCTGCAATTGAAATCAAGATCATGCCTGGACGGCCGGCAATTATGCCTGCGGCTGCCGCCGCGGGTGTATAGGTTGTAGAGAGTTCTTCTGCGGGTACGACGCCGATCATTATGGCAATACCCGCGATGTAGATGATCAGCGCACAGATGAGCCCCAGGATGATGCCCAGAGGAAGATTGCGTTCAGGGTTCTTGACCTCTTCGGCAACACTGCAAACCTTGGTCAATCCCATGTATGAAACCAGCACGACGCCAGTCATGGAGACCACGGTGTAGCCGCCTGCTCCAAAGAAATCTTCAAAATGACTTGTGTTGATTTCCGTACCACCCTGGATGATGAACCAGGACAAGAGTCCCAGGACAAGCAGGACCATCGCAGCTTGGATCTTGCTGGTTTTTCCGGCACCGAACACGTTCAGCAGGCCAAAGAAGATCGCCAGGCATATGGCAATCAGGAGGACGGGGGGGTCATCCATGAAGAGGCCGATGTAAAAACCTGAGCCAACCAAGGCAAAGGAAGTCTTGAGCGTTAATGAAACCCAGGTGCCCAGGCCTGCCACTGCTCCGGCCATTGGTCCAAATGCGCGATCCAGGTAGAAGTAAGCACCACCAGCCTTTGGCATGGCAGTTGCCAGTTCAGCTTTGCACAAGAGGGGGGGGAGAACGACCAGGCCTGCCAGGAGGTAGGACAACAGAATGGCTGGGCCAACTTGAGCAAAGGCCAATCCAGGTAGCAGGAAAAAACCACTGCTGATCGTGGTTCCCAGAGAGAGCGCGAAAACTCCCAGAAGGGAAATATCCTTGCGAAATGTGCCAGTAGAAGGGGCGGGCATGGCTCTAATCAGTCACTTCGCCTTCGCTTGTTGGCGGTGATTTCCATTGTAGCCCAGCTCTCCACGAAGCTGCGCTACAATGCCATTGATTACTGTGGTGCAAATCACTGCATTACTGACCCAGGAAAAGGACGCAAACCGGTGTCACACGAAATGTTCCAACGTCATCAGGAGACCCTCAATGCTGCATTGGAAGCAATTGACAGCAGAGGTTCCTGGTCGGCCTACCCCGAGGTTCCCAGCGGAAAGATTTATGGCGAGACGGCCAAGGATGACGGTCTGGCTGGTTGGAAGGGACGACTTGGAAATAAATTCGAGATTGATCAACCTGGCACCGTGGAATGGATAGGTGCTGAGCAATCACCCTATGGCATCGACACGGGAACGCTGTATCCGAAGGCGGATCTGGATGTTCTGATGCCTGCAGCAGTCGCTGCCATGGCATCATGGAAGCGTGCGAGTGCGGAGACCCGTGTGGGCGTCTGTCTTGAAATTCTCCATCGCTTGAACAAGCGATCATTTGAAATCGGCTTTTCGGTCATGCACACGACGGGCCAGGGTTTCATGATGGCTTTCCAGGCGGGAGGTCCACATGCGCAGGATCGTGGATTGGAAGCAGTCGCGTGTGCATGGCGAGAGATGACTCGATGTCCAGAACATGCGACATGGAGCAAGCGGGTCTCCAAGACTGACACAGTCACTCTTGACAAGACTTTCCGAATCATTCCACGTGGTGTGGCCGTCAACATCGGTTGCTCTACTTTCCCCACGTGGAATGGATATCCAGGTCTGTTTGCAAGTCTGGCAACGGGTAATGCGGTTGTGACCAAGCCACATCCAGGTGCCGTTCTTCCCCTGGCCATCACCATAGAGATTGCCAGGGAGGTACTTGTCGAAGCCGGATTTGATCCAAATGTTCTCACTCTGGCATGTGATACGCCCGACTCACCTTGCACACAGGATCTCGTCAAGAGGCCGGAGGTCGGCATCATTGACTACACCGGTGGAAATGAATTCGGTGATTGGATTGAAACCAATATTCGACATGCTCAGGTCTATACCGAAAAGGCCGGGATCAACACGGTCATCATCGATGGATGTGAGGACCTGAAGGCCATGACCGGAAACCTGGCATTCTCCCTGAGCCTGTATTCGGGCCAGATGTGCACAACGCCACAGAACATCTACATCCCAGAAGATGGAATCGAAACACCTGACGGCAGGGTGTCCTTTGATGACACTGCTGCAGCTATCGTAAAGGCGATGAACTGGTTCCTCTCGGATCCTGCTCGGGCGGCAGAGGTCTGTGGAGCGATCCAATCAGAAGCCACGGCTGCTCGTGTGGCTCAGGCATCATCTGGAACTGGGACTGTTCTGCGTGAATCTGCTTCCATTGAGAACGAACGTTTCAAGGATGCCCGGACAGCGACGCCAACGGTCATTCAGGTAGATGCATCCGATACATCGACCTTCCAGCAGGAGATGTTCGGACCGATCGTGTACATCGTGAAGACAGCCAGTACGGAGGAGTCGATCGAGCTTGCCTCAACAGGTGCCCGTGAATGTGGGGCGCTGACCTGTGCGATGTACAGTCGTGATGAAGAGGTTCTCGAGCGCGGAATCGAATCGATGACGGATGCCGGTGTGGCGATTTCATGCAATCTTACGGGTCACATCTGGGTCAACCAGTCTGCGGCCTTCAGCGATTTCCATGTCTCCGGTGCCAACCCCGCCGGGAATGCCACGCTGTGTGATGCGGCGTTTGTAGCCAACCGATTCAGGACAGTGGCCTGCCGAGTGCCGGTACCTGCAGCGGTTGAGGAAGCGGTGAGCTGATGCCCTGTTACGAGTACGAAGGCCTTCGGCCGGTTGTTCATCCTGAAGCATTCGTGCATCCCACAGCGGTTCTCATTGGTGACGTGATCATCGGTGAAGGATGTCTAGTTGGGCCAAATGCTGTACTGCGTGGAGATATTGGCCGCCTTGAAATGAAGGCTGGAAGCAATGTTCAGGACACCTGCGTCGTTCATTGCTTTCCTGGAAAGGACGTCGTCATCGAAGAGAATGGACATGTTGGACATGGGGCGGTCCTGCATGGTTGCCGGGTCGGGCGCAATGCCTTGATCGGGATCAATTCGGTCCTCATGGATGATGTCCAGGTGGGGGAGAACTCGATCATCGGCGCATTGTCCTTCGTGAAGGAAGGCACTGAGATCCCTCCCGGAACGCTCTTTGCAGGTTCGCCGGCCAAGTTGATCCGAGAACTTTCGGAGAAGGAAATAGGTTGGAAGAGCCGCGGGACCGAGGTCTATCAACATCTTGCCGGGCGACATGCTGCCACCGGGCATGAGGTCGAGCCGCTTGCCGAGGTGGAACCGGATCGTTCACGGGTTCCAGATGTCATGTATGAAACCAAGAAGGCCACTGGCCGCTGAGGCCGGCAGGTTGGCTCAGGGTTTTGAATCGTTCGAATCAGCGGCATTCAACATCTTGAAACACCACTTGGGTCCGTCAAGCCTGGTGCCGTTATCCAGGCGGACAGCCCGGCCGCGTTTTCCAGTTGGTGTCATTGATTCCCATGGGATGCTCATGGGAGAGGCGCCCATGACGCGCAACCAGGTAACAGGTCGAATGTGCAGGTATGAATCATCGACGGTGGCATGAATACTCAAGCCCATGTTGATTATGCCCAGTCCAAAGGATTGGAAATTTCGTGTCACGGCGTCAGGGCCGTGTTCCCGTTCAGGAAACTGCTTGGCAACCGGCCGCCAGAGACCATGAAAGACTCCCAGCATGATGGCAGGACATTCTGCAATGCAGATGATGATCAATACAGTGACTGCAACCGAGTTCCCCGGTGATTTGAGGGTCCAGACCAGACCGAGGACGAAAGCAGCCATGAAGCTCAGAATCAAGAAAAGGACCAAGGCAAGCTTCATGATGTTGGCTTCCAGGCAGTTCGTGCGACATCCGCGAGTCCAGGGCGATCTTGAGCAACGGGTGACAGTGCGGCAAGGTCTTCGATGGTCGCGCCCATCTCCAGGGCCATGGTCGCAGCTTCGCCAACAATCCTTGCAGAAGAACCAGTAGCGCCTGCGCCCAGAAGGAGGCCTGACTGGCGATCATGAACCATGCGGACAATGGTCTGTCCTTTTCCGAGGCCGATGGAAGTGGGGTCATGCCCTTCTTCCGTGGCCATGGCCTCGTTGAGGCCGCACCAACTCATTGGCAGCGGTGCTTCAAGGAACGCTGGTATGGCGGCGGGATCCCAGGTGGCATCCAGTCCGCAGGCTGATTCCGCTACAAGCCGGCCATGATGTGCGGCAGCGGCTGGCTCAAAGACAAGTCCAGTGCAGCCACCTGCAGCCAGGATCCGGTTTTCGGCAGTGGTGCCGGTCTCGGCGATCTTGATCCATCCGCTTTCGATTTCGACGGCGGTGTTCTGCAAATCCAGATTCTCGAAATGTCCCCCAATGGGATGAGCCGCAATGATCTTGTCGAACTCACCCAGCACAGTTCCTTCATCCAGAACAACCAGGGCGGAATCGTTGTCCTGTGTGATACCGGCGAATTGAATGTTCGGTAGTAGATCTACCTGGTTGGAAACCAGATGTTCAACGATGACCGCAGAGATGATTGGATCAACGGATGGCAGCAGTTGCGTACCAGGACAGGCCAGTACGACATCGGCACCTGATGTTGCATTCTGCATGGCGACGGTTACGGCAAGAGTTCCAGAGCCGGCAACCAGGACACGTCCTTGTGCGGGTTCTCGCCAGGAACCGCTTGCTTCCAGTCCACGGAGTACGTTCGGGCCCATGTGGCAACCAGTGCAGACGATTGCACGCTTGAAACGAATCCTCGAAACGTGTTCTCCTGTCACTTGGACCGAACGCTTGTCTGCGAAGCGAACAGAACCTTGGACATTCTCCACGCCTGTAGTGGCAGGGAGTGGATCTGGATCAGCCAGCAGCGTCTGCTTTCCCAACTCTGCACAACGCCTGGCAGCTTCTCGTCCAGTTGGACCACCGCCGATGACGAGAATCTCTGTGTCTTGTGTGAATTCGCCGACAACCAATTTCGTTGCTCCAATAAGGAATGTGCACTGTACTCCAGCAAGCGGGCGCATAACGGCGGGGACGCCACTGGGACGTCCCCGCCGGTCATGAACAGGAGAATATTGGTGCTGGGTATCAGCCGACCTTGGGTTGGGCCGTTACATACTTCTCCAGCGTCTGCTTGAGTTCATCCTTCATCTGGCCATCGGGAGCAGTGGCAATGGCCTTTTCCTGGAGTTCGATGGCTCGCTTGAAGTCACCCTTGTCGAACCAGGCTCGAGCGAGCGTATCCAGAATGGAGGCATCCTCACCATCAGTGAGGTTGTTCGCACGTTCAGCAGCCTTGATGGCAAAGTCCAGATCGCGATACTTCACAGGAGGATCGGTCAGGACGCTCCAACTGAGCGAGTTGAGCATCTGGGCGTTGTCCCAGTTGTCCATGAGCAGTTCTTCGCCAAACGTGTAGGCCTGTCGGGCATATTCATCTGTCGAGAGCATGATCATGAATTTCGAGTACTTGACCGAGCTCATGTCCGGGTTCTTGGCAATGACCTCATCCAGAATCTCAATGGCCTTGCCTGGTTCATTCTTGGCCATGGCTTCCTGGACTTTGCGGGACATTTGCTCCATGAACTTTTCATTTTCCTGCTGCTTGCGATACTCGACTGCAAACGTGGCCACATCCCATGATCCAGCGGTGTAGGACTCAAGTACAGGGTCGATGCTTCCGGGGTGTCCGATCCAGGCGATTCGGCCATCTTTGTCGACCAGGTATGCGCAGGGAATGCCATTCTGTCCAGCGGGCTTCATCCAGTTGTTGGCAATTGAGTTGTCTTTCTCAATGCCGACCGTGTAATCCATCTTGTCACCTTGTTCCTTCACGAAATCGGTGACTTTGGCAAGTCTGTCATCGCCTTCTTGCCAGATGGCAATACCCATGATCTTGATCTTGCCCTTGTATTGCTTCTGGAGTTTGGTGAGATGCGGAATGCCCTTGATGCAGGGTCCGCACCAGGTTGCCCAGCACTCGACAACATAGGAATCGCCTGGTTTGAAGGCCTCAACGCCTTTGCCCTTGAGCCAGGTGATGTCCTTGATCGTAGGTGCCTTGTCGCCGATGGTGAGCGTCTTGACCGGAGTGGCTTCCTCGGTCTCGACGGTGATTGTTTCTGTGATCGATTCCTGTGCGACGGCCAGGCTTGAGAACAGGGCTAGGCCTGCCAGCAACGGGGTCATTTGTTTGAACATGGTGTTCTCCTGGAACATGTAACGGGATTTGAATTATTCGAATCAGCGACCATACTCGGCTAGAGCATGAATCGCATTGGATTTTCAAGATCATCGATGACATGGCCTATGAAGGGCACTTCACGGCCGCCATCAACAAGTCTATGATCCATCGAGTGACTCAATGGGAGGATAAGTCTTGGGACGATTTCATCGTCTACGACCCAGGGCATCTTTCGGGCACGGCCAACGGCCAGGCATGCAACCTGGCCGGGCGTGATGATCGGGGTCGAGTAACGGGTTCGTCCCATGGCTCCTGCATTCGAGATGGTATACGTTCCGCCTCTGGTGTCTTCGATCGCGAAGCTCGCATTTCGGGCGTTATCGGTGATGACCTGGAGATGGTCCGCCAGTTCACCGACGCCCATGGTGTCGGCATTGTGTATCACCGGGGCAACAAGGCCACGTGGCGTATCAACACCAATTCCGATGTTGACATAACGATGGAAGATGATGTCGCCGGAGCCTTCATCTAGTGATGCATTCAGGATCGGGAATGCAGCGAGGCCGCGACAGATGGCTCGTATGACGAATGCAAGGGTTGTGATTCGTCGTTCATCAGCGGAGGGGTCATGGAAGCCTTTGCGAAGTGTTTCCAGTTCGGTGATATCAGCATCATTGCAATCCGTAACGTGTGGGATCGTGGTCCAACTCGTGCTCATGACCTGAGCGATTGATTTGCGTGCCTGGGTCAAAGGCGTCCGAATGATTTCACCGTATCGATCACTGTCAACCCGACCTTCGATATCGAGTGCCAATGGTGCGGCGGGCGCACTTCGTAGTGGAGGCGTGCTGATCGGCGTTGCTGGAACTGCTGTTGCGGGGTGAACAGGTGGTGTGGAAACGGGTTCAGCGGTGGCAGTTGGTGTATCTGCTGACTGGTGCTGTTCAAGATCACGTCGTGTGACGCGTCCGCCTGGTCCAGAACCGTTGACATCAGCGAGATCGATACCCATCTGGCGTGCAATGCGACGAACGGATGGTGAGGCAGGTTTACGACCGCTCTTGGGCGCACTTCGGGAGCGGGGCGGTGCGGCC
The DNA here is from genome assembly GCA_029242715.1 of Phycisphaerales bacterium. Taxonomy (GTDB): domain Bacteria; phylum Planctomycetota; class Phycisphaerae; order Phycisphaerales; family SM1A02; genus UBA1668. Next base: position 38,017 of record JAQWTL010000038.1, on the reverse strand, counting down.
ATGGCTGGAGCCGCTGCTGCCGTTTCCGAGGGCTGTGGCGAGGATGTTGAGTGGGCATCACCTTGTGACTCGAAGGTGAACATGACATCGCCAACATGTACGAGTTGGCGCTCTTCGACATGAACCTTGTGGACTCGTCCTGTAACCGGAGACGGGATCTCCACGGCGGCCTTGTCTGTTTCGACCTCCATGATGTGCTGGTCTTCTTGAACCATCTCGCCTTCAGAAACCATCAGGCGCATGACCTGGCCCTCATGAACACCTTCACCGAGATCAGGCAGTCGAAATTCTCTCATCGTTGCCACGTTTACTCCCATGCCAATGTTTCACGGACCGCTTCAACAATGTCATCTGCATCAGGCAGGAAGTGCTGCTCGGTCTGGAAGTAGGGGAATGGGATGTCGTACCCGGTCAGACGGCGTATTGGAGCCTCGAGGTATTCGAAGGCATGCTCGTTGATCCGGGCAATGATTTCAGAGGCAATACCACATGTGCGATGTCCTTCGTGCACGATGACGCAGCGACCAGTCTTGCTGACGGAGTCACACAGGGTTTTGGTGTCCATCGGAGAGACGCTCAGCAGGTCAATGAGTTCAACGTCAACGCTGTGCTCGTCTGCAAGATCTTCCACGGCCTCTCTTGCTGGCCGCATCATGGCACCGTAGCTCACCAGGGTCAGATCATTGCCTGGTCGAACGATGTCAGCGACACCGATGCTCATGATCTCCCGCTCATCGGGGACATCCTCGCGAAAGGCGCGGTAGACAGCCTTTGGTTCATAGAAGATTACGGGATCAGGATCTTCAATGGCCGCAGCAAGCAAGGCCCTGGCATTGCGTGGACCGGATGGAATGACCACTTTGAGTCCAGGTGTGTGGGCCCAGTAGGTTTCCCTTGATTCACTGTGATGTTCGACCGCACGGATGCCTCCGCCAAACGGTGTTCGAAGCACCATCCTCATCGGAAAACGGCCCATGGTCCGGTTGTGCAGCCTGGCCATGTTCTGCTCAATCTGATCAAAGGCCTGCATCGTAAAACCGGAGAATTGAATCTCGACTACAGGTTTCAGTCCATATACGGACATGCCGACGGCAGTTCCGATGATGCCACATTCGGCCAGAGGTGTATCCATCACACGGTCATGGCCATAACGTTCATGGAGGCCCTTGGTAACCCTGAAGACACCACCGTTGATGCCGACATCCTGGCCCATGACCAGCACGCTGTCATCAGCAGCCATGGCTTCATCAAGTGCCAGGTTCAAAGCTTCGACCATTGTTCTCTGGGGCATCAGTCCACGCCCTTTCGATCAAGACGACGAAGATACTCGGCACGTTGGTCCTCGATTTCCGAGGGGGTCGTTCTATAGAGATGATCAAAGACCTCACGGGGGCGGGCCTTGGCAATGTTCCGGAAGCGTTCTCTGGCTTCCAGGACCAGAGCATCGCATTCGCTTCTGATCGCTTCGGCGGCTTCCTTTTTGAGCAGATCCCGCTGCTCAAGCAGTCGTTCAAGGCGAGCGATCGGGCACCGTTGCTGCCAGGGTTCCGTTTCGGCTTCATCCCGGTAGACCTTGGGATCATCAGCGGTCGTATGCAAACTCAGGCGATAGGTGACAGCCTCGATGAGTGTCGGGCCTTCGCCATTGCGGGCACGTGCAGTGGCTTCCCGCATGGCAGCAATCATTCCCAGGATGTCGTTGCCATCCACTCGGATGGACGGCATGCCAAATCCAATTCCTCGTCCTGCCAGGTGAGTGGTTGCATACTGTAATTGTGTGGGTGTTGAGATGGCCCAGCCATTGTTCTCACAGACGAAGATGACAGGAGCCTTGTCCACCATGGCGAAGTTCAGCGCTTCGCTCACAGCGCCTTGTGACATGGCACCGTCTCCGAAATTCACGACGACACAATCCTGCTGGTGTCGTCTTCGCATACCCATCGCGATGCCAACTGCGGGCAGGACATGTGATCCGATGACGATTGAGAAAGGCATGTCGTTGATGCCTTCTGGCGGGGGGAAGCCCTCGTGGTATCCGGACCAAAGCAGGAACAGTCGTTCCATTGGCCAGCCTCTTTGAATCTGCGCCCCGAAGGAGCGATAGCTGGGGCTGAACCAGTCCTGCTTCGTGAGATCCCAGACTTGGCCGATCATGCATGCTTCCTGGCCGAGGTTGGGTGCGAAGGTTCCCATTTCGCCCTGACGTTGCATTGTCAGCATGCGAGCATCGAAGGCACGTGACAGCACCATTGCCCTGTGGACGGAGAGCAACTCTTCGTCGCTGAGACCAGGGTCTCGTGTGGGGTTGACATTGCCCTGCTCGTCAAGGACCTGCAGGACCTCGATGTCGCCGAGATCGATCGGTTTCGTATCCATGCAGTCGTGCGAGCAGTTAGTCGTTCCAGACTGGGTATCAGCCGCGAGATCACGCGGTCCGGCAGTCATACTCATAGGAAGGGGATTGTAGCAGGGCCATGGGCATCGCTTTGACCGGGGCCTGACCCGCTTGTTCAGGCCTTGGTTGCCGTCTCGGACAGGTCCTGGGGGACCAGAGGGATTGGGCTGTCAATGGGGAGGTTTCGCACGATTCCCCAGGCAACAAGCACGATGGCGGCAATCAGGGCCATTCGTGAGAACCAGATTGCGGCTGGCCTCACCTGGCCGGTGGCCATGAGGCGTATTTCAGAGCCCAGGGCCACCAGCAGCAGTGGCAGTCCGATGATCAGCAACATGGGGTTGAGGTGCCAGGCAGCCTCCAGTCGGCCATTGGCAACATGGTGAATGGCTCTCCCTGTGCCACACCCCGGGCAGTACAGACCGGTGGTGGCGTTCAGGGGGCAGATGGGTGCAAAGGCAACCGAGTCTGGATGGCGCAGCCCAAGGAAGATGAACAGTGCCACGATGGCCAGTACGGATGCGAGCGAGATCAGGCGACGTTGAGTAGAAGCCCGTGTGAGTCTCACTCCTTCAATGGCCCTGTGTGGCAATTTGTGCAAAGGCAGCAAATGCCCAGAAGCCAAAGCCCAACAGGTTCGCTACAAGACCGATGATGAAGCCCCACATCATCCAGTTTTTCGCATTGACTGCGGCAGATTGAGCGCCTGCAAGATCGTTCTGGGCAACCTTGGTTGGTACCTGTGTCGCATAGACGATCGAGACAATGCCGAAAGGAAGACAGCAGAAGAGGGTGACAAGGATCGGCCCGACAAGGCTGACTACAGGTACGTTGATTCCAGAAGTTCCGGCAGGTGGAGCAGGTGTTGAACCCGCGGAGCCGCCTGAGAGTTCAGACATGGTTGAAGCAACAACCCATTCCTCACTTCCGGGACGACAGACCTGATCCGTTGGAAGAACCTGACCAGAGTTGTAGTACTCGACAAGTTGATCCTTTGTGTAAGGACCATATCGTTCGCCACTTCGTGCCACCCAGTATTCACTCACATCAAGCTTCCTTCTCAAGGGGTATTCATGAGATTCAGATGGTAGACAGTCTACTGCTTGATCAACTGATTTGTAGGGGCGATAACTACTTGTGGCCGCCAGTTCTCATATGAATGGGAGGCACTTGGGGCAGTAGGCCCTCAATCGACTTTCTTCATATGCTCAAACTGGTTTCTGCAGTCATCACAGAAGTAAATCGAGCGGCATCGAGTTGGGCCAAATGGGCTGTCAATACGGGTTTTGTGGCTACTGCAGTATGGGCATGGAATAACGGATGTTGTCAGTTCTACTGATTGGCCATCACGGCAACCAGGTGTGGTGACACCATGAGCCTTGAGCTGGATTTGGCCTTCCGTGGAAATCCGATCTGGAGACCATGCGGGTTCGAAGCACCAGTTCACTTTGCATTCTTGAATTCCATCAAGCTGGCTTACCTGATCAATGACGTCGCGTTCGATCATTTCAAGAGCAGGGCAGCCTGTCCATGTCGGGAGCAGTTCGATTCGAGTGTGACCACCCTCGATCTGGATATCGTTCACCAGGCCCAGGTCAACGATGCTGACAGGTAACTCGGGATCTGGTATTCCCGCCAGGACATTGAGAATGTCCTGTTTGCTTACCACGATGCTCCAGGCGATACACGCCGGACCTCTGTCAACTCATCAAACTGATCATGAAAATGAGATGCGTGTGTTCCTCGGCGCCCGCCAATGAGGCTCCGTTCTGGCAAGGCGAAGCTTGCCTTGAGATTGGATTGGGAGAGCGTCTCTTGAATGCTTGCATCCCATGCCTTGAACATCTCGTCTCGACCACAGCAGAAATCATCATTGACAGGAAGTCGTTGGCCAGGCACTTCAAACAACATGCCGGCCAAACCTGAGAGTCGATCCAGTGCCGCTTGGATACGTTCCTGCGATTCCGGGCCAGCTGTACCAAGCCTCTTGATCCAGGCCTGAAGATGCTTGATTTGCAAGGCCTGTTCAGGCTTGATGCGATTACAGCGAGCGGCCAGTTCCTTGTCCTCGATGGCGGACAGTCGGTCAATTCCCATCCCAGTGAATTCCGCGATCAGCCAACGTTTGACCACGGCCTCAGCCCAGTCAAACTCATCCGGCTTGGTTACAAGATCACAGCACATGTAATCCACGGGCTCTCGTTCAAAGGCAATCACATCTGAATCAAGTTCATAACGTTCACCCAGGAACTGGTAGAGAATCAAGGCGTGACTGAGGTCATCCTGGGCCATTGCGGAAGCAGCAATGTCTTCTTCCAGTAGAGGCCCAAGCCCAGTCCAATCGCTCTGCACATGGCCAAGCAGAAGCTTGTCATCGGCATGAGCCAGGATGAGAACGGCCAGTGGGTTGGTCAACATTGCTTCCATGATCGGAATCCGCCACTTGACTCAGAAGTGCTTGTGGATGTCCTCCTTGCGATATTCCTCGTAACTCTGTTTATCGCGGATGCGAGTCCATTTGGCCCGTACGCCCTTGCTGTACCCCTTGGCAAACTTGTAATCCATATCGTGCAGTCGCCAGATGAGTGTGGACTCTCCAGTGCACAGGAACAACTGATCACTGGGGACGACACGAACCTGATGGAATTTTCCATCAGCGAATGTAGTCGTTGCCCGAGCGAGTGCAGTTTCGGCATCAGCGGCATTGATCGTGCCGGCTTGTTGGAGGTTGCCGCCTCGGCGAGGCAGCGTAAAGACGGACCAGGATGGTCCATCTGTTCCATTTGCATTGCCAGGTTCCAGAGGTTCAATTCCACAGGGACCATCGGTTGCTTGATCGGCGTGATGCACGACGAAGGCGACACATGCCTCGTCGAGTCCATAGTGTTCTCCAGCGAACTGCATTGCGAGTTCAAGATCTGGAGCGTTCAGTGAACCAGCCCATTTGAATGGGGCTTCGGGCTTCTTCTGTGTATAGATGATCCAGTGCTCAGTATCCGGCGTAGGTGCCGTGAGCTCACTCTCATGATCGAATTGACGTTCGCGGATCTTTGACATGGATCACTAGGCGGCAGGGGGGAGTGAAGTTGTTCCAGATCCGATTGCACGCCTTACCCAGGCGCCTTGTTCATAAGAGAACCGTCTGAGTGAAAGGCGGTGGGCATTGCAGGGTCCATTGCCGCGAATGACTCGCCAGAACTCGTCCCAGTCAGGATCAGTAAATGACCAGTTGCCCGTTTCTTCATTGAGGACGAGTTCTTCATCTGGTGATGCTGAAGTCACGAGCCCTTGTTCATTCTTGGTCACGATGTTGATGATCAGTCCGAGATCCATGGCAGCAGGTGCAAAGCGATCGACGAAACGCTGACGGAGCGAGTCGTTTTTTTCGACCTTCATTCGCCATTTCATCGCCGGCTTGTTCTCGGCATCCGGTTTGTCTGCAGGGCCAAAGAACATCAGTGACACTGGCCACCAGCGGTCAAATGCATCCTGGCACATGTTTTTCTGCGACTTCGTTCCGCTCATGAGTGTGAGGACCATGTCTTCACCGCTCTTGAAGTGGAAGGCCTCTTCCATGTTGATGCGGTTCATTGTTCTCACATAGGGGCCATAGGCACCATCTGCGAGTGTCTTCTGATTCATGATGGCGGCCCCATCGATGAGCCACTGAATCATGGCAATATCGCCCCATGTTGGGGCCGGATAATTGAAGCAGTTGTGGTACTTGGTTTTACCCATGACCAGATCACGGAGCATGTCATCACGACTCTTGCCAAGTTCCTGTGAAACCCGGTAAAGCATCTGTCCGTGCCCGACTTCATCCTGAACCTTGGCCGTCAAGGCAAGCTTGCGTCGCATGCTGGGGGCCCGTGTGATCCATTCACCTTCTGGAAGGGCACCGATGATCTCGCTGTTGGCATGATGTTCTGCCATGCCGAGCATGCCCATGCGATAGGCATCAGGCATCCAGTCGCCTGGTTCGATCAGTCCGCCGTTGGCAATATGCTGCTCGAATTCGGCGAGCTTGTCAGGGTCTTCATGCCCAGTCTGTTCAAGAGGCTTGACGGGATTTGCAGCACCGCTCATGTTGTTCCTTCCAATTCGATCAGGCTTCAGGGTGCTCAAGGATCGTTGCAAGCCCCTGTCCTACGCCAACACATAGTGTAGCTACGCCCCTGGCCACTTTTCGACGACGCATCTCATTAATAAGCGTTGTCGCGAGGCGGGCGCCTGAGGCCCCAAGGGGGTGGCCGATGGCAATGGCTCCGCCATTGACATTGACACGTTCCAAATCCAGGTCAAGTTCGCGTACGCAGGCAATTGATTGGGCTGCAAAGGCCTCATTGAGCTCAAAGAGCCCGATATCCTTGGTCTGCAGGTTGGCACGGTCCAGTGCCTTGTTGGTTGCGGCGATGGGCCCCAGGCCCATCATGGCCGGGGTGACGCCAGCAGCTGCCGAGGCCCCCACGATTGCCAGCGGTTCAAGACCCTGTGATTTGGCCAGTTCTGCTTCCATGAGAACCAGAGCTGAAGCACCATCGTTTACGCCTGAGCTGTTGCCTGCGGTGACGGTTCCTTGATCATCCTTCGCAAAGGCGGGCCGAAGTTTGGCAAGTTGCTCCAGTGTCGTAGTCGGGCGGGGGTGTTCATCAGTGGTCACGATCACCGGATCCCCTTTGCGCTGTGGGATCTCGACTGGAATCAATTCATCAGCAAAGAGATTCATTTCATTGGCTAATGCCCAGCGTTGCTGGCTGAGCAATGCAAACCGATCCTGTTCCTCACGAGAGATCTCATAGTGACGTGCAACATTTTCAGCGGTTTCACCCATGGCATAGGGATAGTGCAACTTCGAGAGTGCGGGATTGGTGAATCGCCAGCCAATAGTGGTGTCGTACACCTCAGGCGTTCGAGCAAAGGCCTTTTCACTCTTGGCCATCACGAAGGGGGCCCGGCTCATGCTTTCAACGCCACCTGCAACCATGACATCGCCATGACCCGATTCAATCATGCGGGCAGCGATGTTGATTGACTCGAGGCCGGAAGCACACAGCCGATTGACGGTGGTGCCGGGGATGCTGTCAGGCAAACCAGCGAGCAAGGCGGCCATGCGAGCCACGTTCCGGTTGTCTTCGCCGGCCTGATTGGCGGCTCCGAAGTAGATATCCTCGATTGTTGCCGGATCGATCCGGGCCTTCTCCACGGCGGCCCGAATGGCCAGGGCAGCCAGATCATCAGGCCTTACGGTTGAAAGGCATCCGCCATAACGTCCGAAGGGGGTTCGGACGGCCGAGATAATTGCTGCACGACGTGTCATAGACCCGATTCTACGGCAAGCCTGAGGCTGGTGTCGGTGGTAGGCTTGTGATTGGAAAAAACCCATGGGTGATACAAGAGCACAGCAGGTTCGAAGAATTGCCGAGGAAGCACTTGTTCATGAAGGTGCTGACCGCGAAGCCTTTCTTGTCGATTCATGTGGTCAGGACCAGTCGCTGCGATCAGAAGTCATTCGCCTGATCGAGGGTGAAGCGACTGACAAGACAATTGTTGACGAAGATTCCCATGTCTCGGCGCCGCTGCCCAAGCAGATTGGCCGCTATGGCATACGCAGAGTGCTTGGCAGTGGCGGCATGGGTACGGTTTACGAAGCGATCCAGGACAAGCCAAGGCGCAAGGTGGCTGTCAAGGTCATGCGAACCGGTGTGACTTCTCGAAAGGCCGCCAAACGTTTCGAGTATGAATCCCAGATTCTCGGCCGTCTGTCACATACCGGTATCGCACAGGTCTATGAAGCGGGCACCTACGATGACGGCAGTGGCGGCGTGCCTTATTTCGCGATGGAGTACATCGCGGGTGCCAAGACGATCCTCGAATATGTACATCTACGGACCCCGTCACGTGAAGATGTTCTCAAACTGTTCTGTGAAGTGTGCGATGCGGTGCATCACGGTCACACCAAGGGCATCATTCATCGTGATCTCAAGCCGGGCAATGTACTTGTTGATCGTGAAGGGCAGCCACGCATCATTGACTTTGGTGTCGCCCGGGCTACCGATTCAGACATGGCGGTTACGACCTTGCAGACGGATGTCGGCCAACTGATCGGCACGGTGCAGTACATGTCACCCGAGCAGTGTGAAGCCGATCCAGACATCCTTGATACACGCAGTGATGTCTATGCCCTTGGAATCATGCTCTACGAGCTTCTGACCAACAAGCTTCCATATGATTTGAAGACGGTTCCGCTCTACGAAGCGGCGAACATCATTCGGCAGGGCACGCCTTCGAAGATAAGTACCATTGATCGTGGGCTTCGAGGTGACCTGGAGACCATCGTCTCAAAGGCGATTGAAAAGGATCGTGATCGCCGATACCAGTCGGCTTTGGAGCTCAAGCAGGACCTTGAGCGATACTTGCGTGGGGACCCGATCGAGGCTCGACCACCAAGCATTGCCTACCAGCTGCAGTTACTGGCTCGGCGCAACCGCGGGCTGGTTGCCACCATCATCGTCATCCTTCTGGTGATGGTTGTAGCCACGGTCTGGAGCTGGATGGAGCGAGCACGTGCCGTTGAGGCAGAGGCAGAGACGGCAACTGCCCTGTTGGATGCAGAGTCTGCACGGCAGCAAGCTGAAATGGAAGCCGCCCGAGCAGAGCAAGTCGCAGGTTTTCTGAAGCATGTCGTATCCATGGCCAGCCCAAAGGTGGCTCAGGGTGAATCCCTGTCCATGAACGAAATTCTGGATCGCACGGCAGCTGAAATCGATGAGCAGTTTGGTGATTTCCCTCTGGTCGAGTCACAGGTCCGGAGCATGATCGGCGAGATTTACATCACACTGGGACGTCTGCCAGAGGCGGAACAGAATCTGCGGGAAGCCATCACGTTGATGGAGGCTCATCAATCACAGGATATAGAACGTCTGTTGCAGGCCAGGTTGTATCTCGCTGAAGTCATAATCCTGTCTGATCGAATCGAAGAAGCGGATCGTATGACCGAGTCTCTGTTGATCGCATCGAATGATGCTCTGGGCGAGGACGCTGCTGTCACGTTGTATGCCATGGAACTTCGTGTAATGCTGCTTGAGAAATTGGCTAGATTTGATGAGGCAGCGCCTATGGCGATCCAAGTGGCCGCAGGCTACGAACGGATTTATGGAAACAAGAGCGAATTGACCTTGCGTGCTCGATTGGCGGTACTTGGCACAGCGATGGTCCAGGTGGCTGTCCTGGGTGAGAGTGAATCCCGCAGCACCCTTATAGAGCAATTGAAAGCAGATATTGTTGCGATCCATGAGGAAGCGTATGAATCACTGGGCGAACGCCATCCGGTAACACTCCAGATCACGTTGGCCAGTGGTTTCATCGACTATCTCAACAAGGATTTCATACCTGCCCAATCGACCTTGAAGAGTGCACTTGAGGACTCGCGTCTGGTTCTTGGGCAGGAGCATCCTCGCACGCTTGAAGCGTTGGCCGCGATGGGACAGATCTCAGTCATGATGGGTAATGTGGAAGAGGCCGAAGCGTATTTAAAGGAAGCATTGGCGGGGTATGAACGAACGACCGGCTTGACAACATCCTCTGCTCAGATGGCAACTTCAGCCCTGGCCAATGTCTACCTTGGCCAGGAGGAGTATGACCAAGCAATCTCAATGGCCAAGTCGGCGCTTGAGGCGCAGCGAAAAGTTCTTGGCATGGACCATCCCTTGACTGTCCAGTCCCGGGCTGTCTATTCAGCGGGGTTGGCCATAGCTGGACGGATCAACGAGGATCGTGAAGTGATGGAACAGTCAATCCGTGATCTGGAGTTGATGATTGGTCCGTTGGATGCAAGGACATTTAATCAGCGACTACTTCTGGCGATGGGGCTCATGAAGTCTGATGAGCCAGATGATGCGTTGGAAGCGATGGGGATGCTGCAGTCCATTCATGCAGATTGCAGTGAGTCGCAAGGACCGGATGACATTTTAACATTGAGTATTTTGGCAGCCGGCATCAAGGAAGCAATCGAGGCAGGGCATCGTGAAGGATTGCTTGACATCGTTGTCCCCATGCATGCCATTGCCATGGAGAATCCTGGCCCTTCAGGTGTATGGATCCTGATCAGTGGACGTGCGATCGATTTCATAGCGTCAGAGCCAGGATACGACGAGGATCTTGAACCGTTGATCAGTGCCTTGAGGCCCAGAGTGGAATCGCTTGAACTGGAGGACGCTAGCCCCGCCCTCAAGATGGCTCGTGGGCACGTTCTGGTTCTTGGGCGACTTGGTCGGACTGAAGAGGCCCGTGAGCTCGCCTTGAGTACGGTTTCTGAAGCAGAAAAGGCTCTGGGCACAGACCACAAGGTCACGATCCAGTTGCAGGAATGGCTTCACGATAATCCCTGATGCCAAGGTTGCTAAGATGCCTTCTCACCCCGAGCAGAGAAGGAATCCCCAAATGTCTATTCGCCACAATCTGTTAATTCTCGCCTTGATCGCCCTGTGCTCATCAGTTGGCCTGGCTGCTGTAAACACCCAGTGCCCGATGACAGGTCGTGACGTCAAGCCGAATGTGACCATGGACATGCATGGCACCGAGATCGCCTTCTGCTGTGGCGGATGCAGGGCCCGTTTTCAGAAACTCAGCCATTCCGACCAGCATGCAAAGCTTGATGAGTTGGCCAAGAAGATGGCTGAGGATAAGAAGCCTGAACCTGGTCAGCCCGCTTCGTTTGTAGAGGAACTCGTATTGAGCCGTGCTTACATCCTTCCAAACTGCCCGATCAGCGACAAGCCGATCGACACGGAAAAAGCAGTCACGCAGGTCATTGATGACCGTGAGATCGTGTTCTGTTGTGCACCGTGTATCAAGAAGTTCCAGGCGGATCCTCCAAAGTACAACGCCAAGATCAATGAGCAGATCATCAAGCAGCAGCTGCCTGCATATCCGCTGCAGAACTGCCTCGCGAGTGGAAGACCGATCGACGTCAAGGGAACCCCGACCAATTCGGTCTACGGCAACCAGTTGATGCGTTTCTGTTGTGGTGGTTGTGCAGCGTTTGTCCAGAAGGATCCTGTTCGTCTGAAGAACGCCATGTCAAAGCTTGACGAAGCCTACACGGCTCAACAACTTGCAAAGTATCCGCTTGAAACATGTGTCGTCAGTTCAGAACCTCTTGGCGACAAGTCTGTCAACGCAGTCATTGGTGGCACGCTTGTTCGACTTTGCTGTGCACACTGCGAAAAGAAATTCAACCGCAACCCCAGGCCATACATGGCGAAGCTCAAGGCTGCTGACAAGTCAGCCAAGGCGGACAAGTCGGCCAAGACGGGTAGTTGATCGGCAGAAGACGATTCAGTTCACGGTAGTTTTTTCGTGATCCTGCAGGTGCTTGAGCACCAGGGCTCTTATCGCGTGGGACTCATTTTGAGGCCTGGATGCGACTTGGCTTGTGATCTGTTCTTCCAATTGCGGCCATTCATCCGAATTGTTCTGGATCCATTCGTTGACCAGCGGTGACAGTGCTTGTTCGGCAACATGCCTTGCTTGTCGCCGCTCTGCTGCTTGTGATTCAGTGATCGTGTTCCAGATTTTCAATCGACCGCTTATGTCCGTGGAAATCAATCGGTTTCCATCTGGGGAGAATGCCAACTGGGTGACATCAGCGTCATGATCTCTCAAGGTGAATATGAAATCACCTGTATGGGTATCGTGCAACAGGATATTGCGGCCATCGACCGAGGCAATCCGATCAACTTCCGCATCGATATCCCAGGTGTCCAGATCAGCGACTTTGCCTGCCAGGTCGGCGCCGGATTTCCAACTGATGGTCTCCCAGGTTCTCAAGGAGTCGTCTTCGCCTGTTGCAAGCAGAACATCTCCTCGGGGAGACCATTCGACCAGTTTGATTTCAGACAGACCTGTCGGGAGGGAAATCAGTTGATCACCCGTTGCCATCGACCATGTTCGAACCGTGCCATCTTCAAGGCCCGTTGCGATCTGCATTTCATCGGGCGAGATGGACATGGTCATCACCGGAGACTGCGTGATGATCTGTTGATCAACCAATTCCTGTCCCGTGATGCTGTTCCAGATTCTGACAGTTCCATCGCTGGAGGAAGACACGATACGGGAACCATCGGAATTGAAAGACAGACCGCTGACGGACTTTGCATGTGATGTCAGGCTGGCAATCAACGTGCCGCTGTCGAGTTCCCAGATCCGAATGGCGCCACTTTTATCTGCCGATGCCAGGTACTTTCCAGTTGGATCAAAATCCAGATGGAAGATCGTGTCATTGTGCCCCTTCAACGTGATTCTCACTTCGCCGACATCGACATCGACCAGGTCGATGTTGTTCTTGTTGTCAGGCACGGCCAGGAGACTGGTCACAGAATCAAGTACGACAGGGGATTGGTTCCACCAGGAATAATCCATGGACAGCATTTGCGTGCCAGTGTGAAGATTCCAGACTCGTATTGTGTTGTCGCGTGATGTGGATACAAGCCGGCTTTCGTCATCCAGGTACACGAGGTCTACGATTTCACCATCATGGCCGGACAGTTGCGCAAGGGTACTGCCAGTATCCATATCAAGAATCATGATGTCTCCATCGCGGGTTCCATTCAACAGCCACGGGAGTTCAGGCATGAAGGAAAGCAAGGAGGGGATGTTTTCCTGCAGATCAAAGTCCTCGACACGAACCTGACCACTGGCTGACCATATTCGTGGACCATCCCTTGAGACAGCGAGGATTCGATTGTCATCATCAGCGAAGAAGACATCCGTAATGGCAGAATCGTGATGCCCGATTCGTACACCGGAGGGTGTTTCTTCAGTCAGATCCCAGATGTGCAGGTTTCCCGAGGAGTCTGCTGCCGCAAGTAGATCTCCCCGGCGTGAAAATGACGTTGCCGTGACGGAATCCACCTGCAGTTGCTTTGCCGGCTTGCTCTTGTCCAAGGACAGTATGTCGATTGTTCTGGGGTCTGCGGAAGTTGCAAGTGTCAGCCAATCTTCCGTCATCGACCAGGCGCCTGTAGGCTCGGCAAGTACCTGTCCCGTCTGAAGATCAAGGACAGCATTGGCGTCATTCCTGTTCCCGACATGCAATGCATTTCCATTCGGGCTGAATCGGATCAGGTCTATTGCCTTGACAGAGGAACGCCATTTGGCGATCTGCCGTCCAGTCAGGACGTCCCAGAGGTAGACATCTCCAGACAGTGTTCCAGTTGCAAGACGTATTCCGGATGAATCAAAGCCAGCGGCCGTGACATCCAGATCATGTTTCATTGGCGGATTCAATGAATCCGTACTGCCGACATTCATCAGATAGACGTTTTCTCGATCGATGGCAGCGAGTCGGAATCCCGTCGTATCCAGAACGACCTTGTCGACACCGTCAGGCAGGGAAACTTCTGCAATTCCTCTGGCTGTCCGGCTATCAAGGATTCTGATTCTTGAATCTTCAATACCGTGGGCAATGCGGCGTCCATCGTCACTGAAGACCCACGTTGGCAATCCATCCGGAATCATTGGGAGTGTGGCGATGATTCTGGCCTGTTTGGTATCGACCAGCAGTCTTTCACCATTGGGATCACCAAGTAGTGCAGTCTTGCCATCTGGTGCGAACAGGACGGCATCCGGATCCTGGTTGGGGGTTGCCAGACTCAGAAGGGCCTCGGCCTTTATCCCGTCATAACTTCCACCAGCATCCCAACTGGAGAATCCGACAGGTGACATGGTGAAGACATATTCGGAGTTGGGGTTCACCCTGGCACGTACGAGTCTTTCACCGGGACTCACCAGGTGGGCAAGGCTTCCTTCTGCCTGGGCCCATAGATACTCCCATTCGAATGGGTGATCAAGGGATCGACCTTCTGCTGCCAGTTGAAGTCGGTACCGGGCATCCTTCTTGTCGCCGGCATCCAGGGCATCGCGGGCATTGTGCAAGTTGGAGGTATAGGTGGCCTGCTGTAGATAAAGCAGATCGCGTTCCATCTTCTCGGCCCGTGCGCGTGATTCCGCTTCAGCAATTTCAGCACGCTGAAGCGCTTCCATATACGTGATCTGTGCTTCTTCCAGTTCGCGATTGACTTGCTCTCTCTGTGACTGTTGTTCTGTCAGATCACGCTGAGCGCTTCGGGTTTCGGCGAGCAGTACCAGTGCAACATTCAGCCCTGCCAGCAGTGTGATGAAGACGAAAGCAGCGGCGAGCACTCCACCGCGGTTTCGCTTCAGCAGTTTGCGAAGTCGATAGGCGGATGTCTCCGGTCCTGCGATGAGGACATCTCCATTGATGTATCTGCGGATGTCGTCTGCTAGCGCGATGGCTGATTCATATCGTTCTTCTCGGTCTTTGCGCAATGCCTTGAGGGGAATCCAATCCAGTTCTCGGCGCAACAGGGTGGCAAGATCGGCTGGTCGCGTTCTTCGACGCGTGGCCACCTTCGAAGCTTCTCCGCCAAGGGAAATGAGACGAGTGCTTGGCTTGGGAGGCATTTCCTCCTGGATGATCCGGCAGAGTTCACTGAAACCGGCCTCTCGCATCTGGATGGATTCAAATGGCAGTGCGCCAGTAACCATTTCATAGATGATCATTCCGAGTGAATAGACGTCACTGCGTGTGTCAACGTCAACCGAACCCAGGTCCGCCTGTTCCGGGCTCATGTACTCTGGTGTTCCAATCAACTGACCTGTTTCAGTGCAGAACGAACGCTCGGTGAGTTCCATGCTTGTGGCCTTTGCCACACCGAAGTCGATCACCTTCGGACGAGGATTCCCATCGTCATCTGTGGATACGATTATGTTCGAGGGTTTCAGATCCCGGTGGATGATGCCTTTGGTGTGTGCATGCTGTACTGCAGCACAAACCTCGATCATCAGGTGCAATCGCTGGGTCGTGTCAAGGCGATGCTCATCACAGTATTCCGTAATGGGCTCGCCTTCCACGTACTCCATGACAAAGAATGGGCGACCATCATCAGTAGCACCAGCGTCATATACCGTTGCAATCCCTGGGTGATCAAGGATGGCCAGTGCTTGTCTTTCAGCTTCAAATCGTGTGATGACAGCAAGCGTGTCCATGCCGGGTTTGATGATCTTCAAGGCGACACGCCGACGAACGGGTGTGTGCTGCTCGGCGAGATAGACGATGCCAAAGCCACCTTCTGCAACCAGAGAGATGATTCGGTAGTGACCGACCTGATCACCTGGTTCAAGCCTCAGGTGAGGTGGTAGATCGATTACGTCCTCTTCGCTGTTACCCAGTCGAATAGTTGGCGTATTCGTATCCGGCAGAAATGGCTCGTCCTTGCGTTCCACAACGCAAGGATACCAGTGGATTAGTTCCCGGTTCACGAACTTCCTGGCGGTTTCAGGCGGGGGGTCGGAAACGGCCGGTACCGGTCATGTCCTCGAGTGCTTCCATGGCTTTACGCACGACGGGATCCCCGATATCGGATATCCATTCGAAGGGACCACGGGGATAATTCACCCCATATTTCATGGCGGTATCGATGTCCTGTGTATCTCCGACACCATCATGATGTGCCCAAAGGGCCTCGTTGAAAAGTCCACACAAGATTCGTGAGAAGATCAATTTCTGCATGGGTTCAGCCGGAGCAGACGTGGCCTTTTCTGTGAACGCTTCGATGTACTCCATGGCATTCTGATTGACGGTTACGGCATCATGGCCTGGTCGCACGATGGCCACGGGCGACTCGCCTGACCAGTCGTACACGCCTGCGCCACTCTTTCGGCCGAGATTTCCCTCGGCAACAAGTTGTTCCTGTACGAGACTGGGCATCAGTCGAGATGGTTTGTCCCAGCTTTCCCAGACGGATCTGGTTGTTGCGCAGTTCACATCATGGCCAATGAAATCAGTGAGCTCGAACGGTCCCATTCGAAACCCTCCGAGGTCCTTCATGGTGGTGTCGATTGCTTCGGGGTCAGCCAATCCATCTTCAAGGCAACGAAAGGCCTCGAGGTAGTAGGGGCGTGCTACACGGTTGACAATGAAGCCGGGGGTGTCAGCGGCCCGAGCAACTTGCTTGTTCCAGCCCGTTGCGATTTCAACAGCACGTTCAACAATGGATTCATCTGTGGATTTCCCACGTATGACTTCTACGAGTCGCATGATTGGGGCCGGGTTGAAGAAATGCATGCCGCAGGTACGAGCAGGTTCTCCAAGCCTGTCTCCCAATGTGCTGACAGAAAGCGAGGAGGTATTCGTGGCGATGATGGCCTCAGGAGGCAGTATCTTGACAAGTGGTGACATTGCCTCAACCTTGGCATCAAGATTCTCGACGATCGCTTCAAGGAGAACAGTGCAGTCATTCAGTTCGTCAGTCTTCTCGATGGCGTGCAGGTTTCCAATCGCAGTTTCGGCTTCTGCTTGCTGCATCCGCCCCTTCTCAACGGATCGTTGCAATCGTTTGCCAATCCCAGCAATAGCCTTCTGGGCGATTGCTGGGTTCGTATCCATCAATTTCACTTGCCACCCATGGGTGGCAGCTACCTGGGCAATGCCGGCGCCCATTGCGCCGGTCCCCAGGACGGCAAGCGTATCCCTAGAGGTCATGGTCTATTCACCGATGAAGTTCGGTGCTCTCTTTTCAAGGAAGGCCGTGACGCCTTCAAAATGGTCCTTGGTTCGTCCCGCAGTGTCCTGGGCAAATGCCTCGGCTTCCAGTTGTTCAGCAAGCGATCGTTCCAATGAATCATTCAGGAGTCGCTTTGTCAGCGCCAGGGCACGGCCAGGTAGTCCGGCAATATGAGTTGCAATGGTTCGTGTCCTGTTCTCCAGATCATCAGAAGAAACCACTTCATTCACGAGTCCGATCTGCAAGGCCTCATCAGCTTTGACCTTCCGTCCAGTCAGGCACATCTCCATGGCTCGTCCGAGTCCGACGAGACGTGGGAGGGTCCAGGTGCTTGCGGAATCTGGCACGAGGCCGACGTTCACGAATACTTCAATGAAGGCGGCATTTTCAGAGGCGATCCGCAGATCACAAGCCAGTGCAAGGCTGCAGCCAGCACCAGCAGCAACTCCATTGACGGATGCGATGACAGGCTTGTCCATGAGCCGGATTCGCTTGATCATCGGATCGTATCGCCTTCGTAGATCCTTCCCAAGTTCGGGAACATGTCCCGGGACATATTTTTCCTTCAGTTCCTCAAGATCCTGTCCACTGCTGAAAGCTCGGCCAGCACCAGTGATCACGATCACCCGTACGTCCGAATCCTTTTCAGCATGTTTCAGCGCAGCAATCATTTCCTTGCTGAAGACATCATTGAAGGCGTTGAGTACATCGGGACGATTGATCGTGATCGTCATGACATGATCAGTTGTCGTGATGGCTATGGCCTGGTTGTCGGTTGCAGTACTGCTCACGATTGAAACTCCTGTCATCAACGTCCCGTAAAGGACGGCTTGCGTTTTTCGACAAAGGCAGCCATTCCTTCTTTCTGATCTTCGGTGTCGAAGAGCATGTAGAAGAGCTTGCGTTCGTATTCAAGGCCCTGAGTCAAGGGAAGTTCATTTGCCTTCAGTACCGACTCCTTGGCAGATCGCAAGGCAATCGCAGGCTTGGAGGCCATGACCTGAGCCACATTGAGCGCTTCACTGAACCAGTGCTCCCGGGGAACTACCCGGCTGACGAGGCCATGGGCAAGGGCTTCCTTTGCCGAAAGGAATCGTCCCGTAAGGACAACATCCATGGCCAGCGCCTTGCCGACTGCGTGGGTCAGTCGTTGGGTTCCACCAGCACCAGGCATGACCCCGATATTGATTTCAGGCTGGCCGATCTTGGCATTTTCTGAGCAGATGATCACGTCGCAGTGCATCATCAGTTCGCACCCTCCGCCCAGCGCGAAACCACTCACCGCGGCAACAATTGGTTTCTTGATGCGTTTGATGCGCTCCCATTGGGCAAACTGATCACGGCTTGCCATGTCGCTTACCGAGGCGGTGGTCATGTCGCCGATGTCAGCGCCTGCAGCCCAGGCCCGTTCGGAACCAGCCAGAAGGATGACGCTGATTGAATCATCAGCATCATGAGCCTCCATCATGTCCGCAAGATCGGTCATGAGCGTGAGGTTGAGCGCATTAAGCACCTTGGGGCGGTTGATGCGAATAACGGCGACGCCGCCATGTGATTCGGTCAGGATGTGTGGTTCGTCACTCATTCTCTGTCGCCTCCGCGGAGGACCGTTGCCTGGAAGCACGGTCAATGATGCGTTGAAGTACGGTTTTTGGCAGTACTCGTTGTACCTGGCGGCCACGGCCCAGAAGCCGATCCCCATCCCAGGCGGTTACTTCGCAGACGACTCCCTCATCATCGACTTCGATGGCCTCGGCATGTACGCGAACGTCATGGCCTACCGGGGCCGGGGCGAGATGATCGATGCTCAGATGGGAGCCAATACCTTCCTCATCCTCCTCAAGGTGTGGTGCAAGGACCTTCCTCGCGGCTAATTCCATGTGATGGGCCATTGACCAGGTGGAGTACACGCGGTGAACCACGATCTCATCGAAGGCAGGGCACATGTCCTCCGTGACGGTAATAGTCACGTCGGCGGCCTGTCCAACCTGGAGGGAGGTCTTCACGAGGCTGGCAGTGTAGCGATGCCAGTGGATCTACTGGTCAAGGCCAGCCATATGCAGTTCAGGGAGGCTCCCGTAGACTGCCTCTCGTGGAGATTTTCTTTGGATTGCTGGTGCTTGGAGTGGTTGCTTTGGCCGCCTGGCTGTTGCTGGCATGGTCAGTCACCGTACGGTCGGTGCGTTATCCACCACGCCAAGCTTTAGCGAGGGCTCTTGCTGCAGGTGCCCCTTTGGATCCATCCGAAACGGATAGGAATACTGAGCACTGGTCTTTCCATGCAGATGATGGAACGGAACTGCCGGTCTGGACGGTCAAGGGCACAGGAGATGGCCCAGTTACTGTTCTGATTCATGAATGGGGACATTCCCGTTTGGACTGGCTGCCTTTCGTCGATGAATGGCTTGCCGAGTCCTCTCAGGTCGTTGTTCCTGATCTTCGTGGTCATGGTGATGCCAGTGGCTTCTGCACACTTGGTCGGTTGGAGGCCGAGGATCTTGTTGGCTTGATCAAATCGCTGGATGAGGAGCCCGTTCGACTTGTTGGTTGTGGCTTCGGTGCCAATATCGCGATTCGTACTGCGAACATGGTTCCTGATGAAATCCAAGAAGTGGTTGCAGTAAATCCATGGCCTACTGATGTCAATGGGATACTGAACAGGCTATGCATGTCCGGAATGCATGTTCGACCGCCAATGGCCGTCTTTGCAACGGGCCTCCGATGGCTTGGCACCAACGGACTTCAGATCAGTTCCCTTCAGTCCGGCCCTCGCATCAGTCTCCAACTGCATGATGGTGAAGACCCTGCAGCCATTCTCTCGGCACTTGGCCGGGATGATGTCACGATCATGAGTGCGGGTACGTCATCGAACTGACATCCAGTGCCTTGTCCAGTTCATCAGCAGGCAGGATGTTGTTCTGCAGGCAGTATTCCCGGATCGTCAGGCCCTTGTCATAGCATTCGTGAGCGATATGAGCGGCTTCGTTGTAGCCAATGATTGGTGCGAGAGCTGTTCCAAGCATCAAGCTTCGTTCAACGGATTCCTTGATCGCCTTGCGATTCGGCTTGATGCCATCAATGCATTTCGTCGTGAACACATCAGAGACGTTTCCCAATAACGTGATGCTTTCAAGCATGGTGACGGCCGCCAATGGCATCGAAAGGTTGAGCTCCATGAGGGAACCTGTTCCGCCCATGCCGCCGATCGAAATGGTGACTTGATTGCCGGCTACCCGCATCGACACCTGCATGACGGATTCGATGATGACCGGATTGATCTTTCCGGGCATGATCGAGGATCCAGGTTGAACAGCAGGAAGATCAAGTTCACCGATGCCGCACCGGGGACCGCAGGCCATGATCCGGATGTTGCTGGCAATCGTGGAAAGGCTGACAGCGATGGTATTCAGACGTCCATGGGCGTCGACTACGCAGTCTCGCGTTGCTTGAGCTTCGAAGTGGTTGGGTGACTCGGTGAACCGGATCCCCGTCGCCTTGGACAGCTCTGAGCAGACGATTTTCGAAAAGCGTGGGTGTGTGTTGATGCCCGTTCCCACCGCCGTACCGCCGATGGGCATGTTCCCGGCAAGTTCTTTCATGGCCTGGGTGGCACGTTCAACAGCATATTTGGCTTGTGTGGTGAACCCGGAGAATTCCTGCCCAAGCCGGATTGGGGTGGCGTCCTGGAGATGTGTCCGGCCGATCTTCACGATCGAATCGAATTGCTTTGTTTTTCGAGCCAGTGAGCGTTCGAGTTTCTTCAGGTTGGGCATGAGCCCGCCTTTGATATGCACGGCGGCAGCAATCTGCATCGCGGTAGGCATTGTGTCATTCGATGACTGCCCCATATTCACGTGGTCGTTGGGATGGATGGGGTCTTGAGCGCCAATCTTCTTGCCCGCAGCCCGGCAAGCAATGTTGGAGATCACCTCATTCACATTCATGTTGGTCGATGTGCCAGATCCTGTCTGATACATGTCCACAGGGAAGTGCCGCATCATCTCTTCGCGGGATGACGGATCTTCCAGTGATGTATTGATTTCCTTGCAGGCTTTCTGAATCAACTTTGAACGACGTGCATCCAGTTTCCCCAGTTTTTCATTTGCCGTTGCTGCAGAACTCTTCAGCAGTACGAAAGCATGGATGATCTCCCATCCCATGCCTCTGTGGGCGATTGGAAAATTCAGTACGGCACGTTGGGTTGTCGCTCCATAGAGAACATCCGCTGGAACCTTCATGGTTCCCATGGAGTCCTTCTCAGTTCGCGTCGCAGTCTTCTTCATGCTCTTCGTCTTGCTCACGTGGAAGTCTCCCGGGCAAGCCAATGCCCTGATCGAATGGTACGGGGGTGGACACTACCACCCGTTTCTGGTGGTTGCCACTTCAAACGGCTTCAGGCAGGACCCAGTATGGCGGGGAGGATCTCATCTGCAGATCCGAGCAACTCGAGATCGGCCATGTGGCTGGCGTCACTGGCCTCCCGATTCACGACGATGACAGTCGCTCCTGCCTGGGCTGCCAGCCCGATCAATCCTGCAGCCGGGTACACGACGGCGCTTGTGCCAACCACGATGAACGCATCACAGTTTGCCGCAGCTGATTCTGCTCGTGCCCAGGCATCAGCAGGCAGTGCTTCGCCGAACCATGTCACTGTTGGTCGTAGTCCAGCTTGGCCGCAGGCAGGGCATGACCTGTGTTGAGGTGGTTGATCCATGTTCACGGGTTCAACGTATCCACAGCCCGCATGGCACCTGTCAGATGTGATGTCGCCATGCAGGCGAATGATGTCCTGGCAACCTGCACGATCCAGAAGATTGTCCGTGTTCTGTGTTACCTGAATGAGATCTTTTCTGGTCGCTAGTGCATGATGTGCAGCATTGGGAGATGCTTGAGCCATCTGACTCCGGCGAGCGGCGTACCACTTCATGACGAGTTCAGGGTCTTCTTTGAAGCCTTCCGGCGATGCCAATCGCATCGGGTCATAACGGCTCCACCAGCCATCGCCAGGATCACGGAATGTGCCTACGCCCGAGGGAGCGCTGAGGCCTGCGCCTGAAAAGCAGGTAATCAGCTGACTCTTGCGAAGCAGCAGGGCCGCTTGCTGGATCGGGTCATTCGACGGATCCGTCATCGATTTCAACCGTGGGGTTGTCAGTGGTTTCAGCATCATTCATGAGTGGATCCACTGCGATGCCAAGACGGCTCTTCAGACCATCATCAAGCTGATCATTGAATCGCTGGGTGATTTCATCCTTCAACGCGCCGGCTGATTCGGGATGTGATTGCTTGATCAATTCGTACGCCTTGATCCAGTTGTCCATTTCAGGACGCATGCTCCCGGCGATATCGAAATCGCGGCTCAACAAGGCAGCTTCAAACCGCATGTCAGACAGTTCTTGATCCTGTTCATGCAGTTTTTCAAGAAGGATGACGGCCGTTTTGGCCTTGTTGTTCTTGATCAGAAGTGGGACCAGACGTTTGAGCAAGGCGATCTTCTCATTTTCCGTAATCAATTCGTTCTCAAGTGCCCTGTCAAGAATCGTGATCCTGAGTACTTCATCGGCATGCTCATGAGCAGCAAGTCGATCATCAAGAATGGACAGTTCGGATGCGGGGACGGATTCGCTGGCAACCGACAGGGCAGCTTGCCAGGTGGCTTGCTGCGATTCACTGGGAACTCCGAGAATCAGAAGGCGATCGATCCGCTCAAGGGGCCGTTCGGTGGGAAGCTCCAATGCGGCATTGACAGCTACGGGGTAGATCGCCGGGTCGCTGCCATTGGCCAGGATGTCCTCATAGCGTTGACGACGGAGCAGGGCTTCGGCGACTGCTGCGCGGGTGGCGTCATCTGGAGCGTCAAGAAACACGCTCGCTTCTTCCAGTTCGTTTTCAGGACTGACCAGAACACGTAGTGCAATTTCCTGTGGAGTCGACGTTTCGCCATCGGTTGTTCCCAAGATGTTCGACAGCTCAATGCGCTCTGCTTCCGATGGAGTCCAGTTTCGAAGAAATGCCCAGGTGGTTGCAGCGGCAACTTCTCGTGTTTCTTCCCGCTTGAGGAGAGGCAGTACTAGTTCGAGGTTCTCGCGATCACCTCTGACCTGCATGATGCGGAGGGCATGATTGACCACCTCGGGATCTGATTCAATCTTCAGACGATCCGTCACACGTTGCATGGTTTCGGGATTGGACAAATCTCCAAGGATGGCCGCGACCTTTCGACGGATCTCGACATCTGGATCGTCCAGTCGTTCCAGAACGGCTTCCTCGATGAGCTCGCTGCCTTCGCCATCGCGAAGCAGCACCGCGACCCGGTCAACCCCGAAGGAGCGAATACCTGCCCGATCATCAATCAGCATTCCGGGGATGCGGTCCAGTTGCTGCTCGATTTCCAGCAGCGGCCAGAGATCTCGATAGACCTCGACCAGTCGAGTGACGACCAGACGATCTCGTTCACGTGCCTGATTCAGCTGTGTTTCCAGATCGGCAATGCGTCGCCCTTGTGCATTGATCGCATCCCTCAGCCAGAGGTTCGAGGGGCGATCCTGGTTCACTTCCCACCAGGCAAGCCAGCGGTCTGTTTTCCAATCTCCAGGAAGTCCTGTGAGTCGAGACAGGCTGATCGCCGCAGCGCGAGCCAATGCGACCTGTGCAGGTTGCTGAAGGATGTCGACAAGTGCACGAGCTGCTTCTGCAGGTTGCGAGTGGAACTCGCCAAGGCATGCGACTGCTGATTCCCGTTCTGCAAGAGGTGCCTTTGGATCCAGTGCCTTTGAACGGATGATGCCGAAGATCCCCGGATTGGCTTCGCTGTAACGGACAAGAAGTCCGCCAAGCGTGGCACGATTGTCAGCCGGCACATTGCTCATGGCATCAAGCGAAGCTTGCAGCAATGCAGGGTGGGGTTGGATTTCTCCGTCGATGGCAGTCAGTACTGCGGTGACCTGTGGGGCTCGGCCAGAAGTCAAAGCTCCTGTAAGAATCTCAATGGCTTCTGGTGATTGTTGTTCAAGCAACTCGGCAGCAGCAGCCTGTCTGGTGGCAGGATCCAGATCCGGGGATTGGCTCTGGAGGGTGTGTTGATCGCTCTGGCGTCTCCTGGCCTCTCGGGCGGAATTCTCGCGGGCCTGCTCCATGGATGCCGGGTCCGAGCCCGAGGAAGTGGGGCCACAGCCGCCCAGCAGAAACGAGCCTGTGGCTGCCAGAGAAGCCAGGCGGAGGATTTGACGCTGGTTCAGGGACAGTTTCTTCATAACGAGCTGTATTGTACGAGCCACCAGGTAGTCTGGCCCGGTTCTGCATTTCTATCCCTTCCTGGCCTACACTGGAGGGTGATGACCCGTAAATGGAACCTGCCATGACCAACTGGTTTGACGCCGAAGATCACGCCTGCCATGCCCTCGAGATGCTCGAGCGTGGTCGCTGGGCAGAGGCTGAATTGGGACTTCGAAAGGCCCTCTCGATCCATCCGGATCAGCCGGAATGGCTCTATCACCTCGGGATCATTCTTGAATCCAGTGGACGTGATCGGCAGGCGCTAAGTCTCTTTGAGCGTGCTGCGGAATTGGCACCTGATGAGGTTGACGTCGTGGGATCAGCCGCGATGGCCTGTGCACGTCTTGGAGATCGAGACAAGGCGCTTCACTGGCTTGAGAGGGTGCTGGCCATCGATCCTTCAAACGAGGATGCCTTGGCACGTCGAATTGAAATGCTGGTCGCTCAAGGGCTTCATGATGAAGCAGAGACGGCCTTCTACCTCGCAGAGATGGCGCTTGATGGTCCTAGCCCGATGTGTTTGCTGGAGATTGCGGTGAGCCTCATTGCACGAGGTCAGTTCCGGCGAGCAGGTTGGTGTCTGCGTGAAGCAATGAAGATGGACCCGGGGCTCCCTCGAATCCGACTACGGCTTGCGGAGGTTCACGCCTCCACTGGCCGCCTTGATCGCGCCATTCAACTTTGCGGGCGTGAGGTGCGTGAAGATCCTGCAAATCTCGAGGCACTGTCACTCCATGCCGTTCTGCTTGAAACGGCAGGTCAGCGAACCGAAGCAGCTGAAATGCGACGCCGTGTTCTTGATTTTGAACCCGGTGATGTCCAGACCCGTGAGGGACTGGCCCGGTTGCTGATGAATTCGGGGCAATTTGAGCGTGCTCTGGTTGAATGGAAAATGGTGCGCAAGCTGGATCCGGGCCTGGCCGGTGTTGACTTGGCGCTTGGAGAAGTCCAAATGCACCTGGGCCTGCAGGCAGAGGCACGTATTTCCTTGCTCAGGGCCCATGAAAGATGTTGTGATCAACTTGCAGAGCAGGCACTTGACCCTACCCAACTTGGTCGGCTGGCCAGCATGTTGCTGCAGGCGGAGCTGGCAGTTGAGGCTGTGGTGATCATGGAGGCAGCCTGCGAGATGTCACCTGATGATCCAGCCGTCCTTCGCTTGCTTGCGTTGGCAAGATATCGCTCAGGTGATCGACGTGGGGGCATGATGATCAGCCGCCGAGTGGTTCGTAAGGACCCGACATGCATGGTGTCCATACACAACCTTGCGCTTGGTTCTCTTCGGCTTGGACGTTATGGGATTGCGGCAACCTGGGTACAACGTGGGCTTCGTACGAATCCCGGAGATGAGGGGTTACGTCGTATTAGGCTTCGTATCTGGGCGCGACGAGTAGGCGGACGATCGCTTGACTGGATCGCTCGCATGCTCAAGAGCCGTGACTGATCGCCCTGGGGTGCTTAACTAACTAAAGCGTGCCATCGGTGTATGGCAAGATGGCCATGAACCGTGCTCGCTTGATTGCCTTGGCAACCTTGCGTTGATCATTGGACGTGGTGCCCAGACGCTTGCGGGAGTAAATCTTCCCGTTGGGCGTCATGAGACGTCGCAGTTCATCAACATTCTTGTAATCAACCCAGCTACGACCTCTTTGGTCCTGCTGGAGATAATTGCCTCTACGTGATCTTCGGCCGTTCATGGCATGCTTCCTATTCGTCGCGGATACTGATTTCCAGCAGCCCTTGCCGGAGAGTCCGGTGAGGGCGACGAGCCGTGTAGTGTAGTCTCCACGGGGCGAATCTCAAACGACAGCCCGATTGAGATCGAGCCTCAGACTGTGAACCTGCATTTGAAGGGCCTGGAAGGCTGTTTTTCAGTGGAGAGGGGCTCATGACCAGCCCACGGATTGGCATTACTCCAGACATTGTCGAGGGTCGTGTGAACCTCTCGGTGAACTATGTCAATGCGGTTGTCGAGGCCGGGGGTATTCCTCTGGTTCTGCCACCACGCCCAGAACTGGCAGAGCAGTTCATCGAGATATGTGATGCAGTGATTCTTTCTGGAGGTGATGATGTCATCATGGAGGATTGGGGGAAAACAACCCACCAGTCCGCCACGCCAGTTGATCGCAAGCGACAGGATTTTGATCGTGCGATGCTTGCCGCTTTGGAAGGCACGCCGGATCTACCCGTTCTGGGCATCTGTCTGGGAATGCAGTTGATGGGACTCCAGCATGGCGCCCGATTCGAGCAGCATCTTCCAGATATCCTTGAGACCGCTGCGGATCATCGAAATGATGCCATTCATGAGATCCAGGGCAAGGTGTTTCAGGGTCAGGTAACAAGTCACCATCACCAGGCCTTGCTTGATGGCGGTCGGCTGGAAGTGATTGCGTGTGCCCATGATGGTGTCGTTGAAGGTATTGCAGATCCTGCCCGTCGTTTTTATATAGGAGTGCAGTGGCATCCAGAACGAACGGAAGAGGACAAGCTTGGGGCGGATCTGTTCCGAAGTTTGGTTGGAGCCTGTCGCTAGGACTAGCCTTGTATGGATCACAGTCATGATTGAATCACCACTACAGCTTGAACATGAAGCGGAGTCAGCCAGGGAACCGGTTGAGAATCCATCGCTTCAGGCTGCAGAACGACCCGGGGCTGCCAGTGGTCAGGCGGAAGGTCGCCTGGAGTTGGAGTACCTGCCCTGGGGAACTCTTGATGATTCTGAAGATGGTGTCGGCTGCATGATCCTGGCCACCTGCGGGTGGGTTGAACTGGAGTATGCGGTCATGCGTCGTGGCTGTGGATTGCTTGATCAACCGAATCGCGGCACGCTTTCGATTCAGGGAGCGGATGGTCGTGAACTGATCAATCGAATGGTGACTCAGGATCTCGGGCCCCTGGACGCTTCCAGGTCTTGCCGCAGTTTCATGACGGATCGTACCGGCCGTCTTGTGGCTGATCTGGTGATCGTGCAATTGCCTGATGAGATTCTCCTTGACATCGACATCCACCAGCTCAAGGCAGTGCGTGACATTCTTGAACACCACGTATTCACCGAGGATGTCACCATTGAGGATGTCACATCAAAGTGGTATCGAATTGGCATGCATGGCCCTTTGATAGAGGCAGTCATCGACTCCTTCGGAGCGATGCCGGGGGAAGACCTGGGCGCGAGTCGTCTTGATATTGCAGGAGTCACGGTTCAGGCCGTTCGGCGGGATATTGCTGCAGTATCAGGCTGTGATCTGTTTCTTCCACGGGACCATGCCGTCGAGATATGGAACACGATTCGCCAACAGGCAGGTATCAAGGGAATTCGTGCACGAACAGTTGGGTGGTATGCCTTCAATACTGCCAGGCTTGAAGGAGGGACTCCTGTCTTCAACATTGATTTTGGTCCAACGAACCTGCCGCATGAAACAAGCCTCATAGATTCTCACGTCAGTTTCACGAAGGGCTGTTACCCGGGCCAGGAAGTTGTCGCGAGGATGCAGCACCTTGGACAGCCCAAGCAGCGTCTTCGTGGCCTTCGAATCCTTGGGGATTTTCTTCCCGTTTCCGGGACTCAGGTATTTGCCGCAGAGGATGAGGCTTTGGCCGAGCCGGTTGGTGTCGTCACATCGAGCACGATCAGTCCTCTGAAAGGTGCGGCGTCCATTGCCTTTGCCATGCTCAAGAAGCGTGTTTTTTCTGAAGGCACACGGGTTCGACTTCATGCCGAAGGGGAAGTGTGTGAAGCAGTCGTGGCCGAGTTGGGGATTGAGGAGGTCAGCTCATGATTTTTTCCCTCGCATCACGAGTTCCGGATCAGGATTCCTCACTGGGTGCCGTGACGGCCTCGGAGATCCTGCTTCTTGTCGCGGGTGGATTGCTGACAATTGCCGTAGCCGTATTCCTCGTCGTGATGATTGTTCGGAACCAGATTCGTAACAAGTAGTCTTTAGCTGTTTAGTGATAGTGGCCGTCCCTCCACTAGGATTTCGACCATGGAACTCCCTGGAAGCATCACAATCACCGAGGTCGGCCCACGAGACGGCCTCCAGAATGAACCGGAAACGGTTCCCGTCGATGCGAAGGTTGCTTTCATCGATCTTCTATCCAATTGTGGGCTCAAGGAAATTGAAGCAACGGCCTGTGTCAGCCCCAAGTGGGTTCCTCAACTGGCGGATGCCGCTGAAGTTCTTCGCCGCATCCAAAGGCGCCCTGGGGTGATCTACTCGGCATTGATTCCGAATCTGGAAGGTTGGAAGCGTGCTTCTGATTGTGGTGTTGACAAGATCGCGGTTTTTACAGCCGCCAGTGAAGAATTCAGTCAGAAGAACACCAATGCTTCGATTGCAGAGACACTCAGGCGGTTTGAGCCAGTCATAGCAGCTGCACACGAAAACGAGTGCCCCGTTCGAGCCTATGTCAGTTGTGTCGTTGCCTGCCCGTATGAAGGGCGGATCATGCCCGATCAGGTGCGGTCCGTCGTGGACTCGTTGCTGTCGATCGGTGTGGATGAAATTGATCTGGGTGACACGATCGGCAAAGCGATCCCTGCTGATATTGACGCATTGGTCGATTCAATTGGTGATGCAGTACCAGTGGAGGAACTTGTGCTCCACCTTCATGACACCGATGGATCAGCATTGCCCTGCTGTCTTCGGGCAATGGAGCATGGAATCCGTCACTTCGATGCCTCCTGCGGAGGTCTTGGAGGATGTCCTTATGCACCAGGCGCCTCAGGCAATCTGTCGACGGGTGACTTGTTGGATCTCTGTTTGGACCAGGGCATCGAGACGGGAATTGATCGTGAACAGATGCGTGCCGCAGCGCTCGGAATCGAGACTGTGCTGGGACGTTCTCTGAAGAGTTGATGAGAGTGGCCAGTTCAGCGAGGCGGCCCGGTGGGCGATGGTGGTGATGGCGGAGAATCACCTTCGTTGGTAAACGAAGCACCGGGGCCGATCGTCAGGAAATTCTTGCCACGGCGTTTGGATTCGAGGGCACGTTGATCAGCAATGCGAAGGAGACCTGCTGGTTCAGCAGCATCCCAGGGATAGGATGCGAGTCCACCGGAGATGCTCAAGGTGCCTGGGGCCTGCAAGCCCAGCCTCGGGAATCGCATCCTGGCAATCTGTGCCTGGAAGCGTCGGGCAATCTTTTCGACCGAATCCGGATGAGTTGAACCTGCAGTGCGGGGCGCCTCGAGATCCGCGAAGACTACTGCGAATTCATCGCCACCAACCCTGCAGACACGGTCTCCTGTTCTGATGACGGAACCCAGTAGTCGAATGGTTTCACGGAGGATGATGTCACCAGCATCATGTCCATATTGATCGTTGAACGTCTTGAAGTCATCGATGTCGAAAACCATCACGGTCAACTGCCGCCGCATACGGCGTGATTCCTCGATACTCTCCGAGAGGAAGTGATTGAGATAGCGCCGATTCCAGGCGCCTGTCAATTCATCCCGGTAAGCCATCTGGCGAAGCGTTGCCTGCGCATCTTCCAAGGCCAGCCAGCGTGCCAGCCAGTTTGCCCAGGGCCTCATGTCTTCGTCCTTGCGACCGGCGATCAGGTGGCCATAGGTACGACCGGCGAATCGAACAGGAACGCTTCTGCTGCTTTCTCTTTCCAATAACCGAATGCCGGTCATGCCAGTCTGTTGTTCGATAATGTGGATCGCTCGTTCCCGGAGATTACCTGGTGAGTAGAGCAGGGCTTCTACAAGATCGGTATCTCCAAACCCACCCTCGCCCTTGGTTGATTCGAGATCAATTTCGGGAGTTGGGGCGGCATCACGTACTGGCGGCATCGTTGGTTCTGCAGGTGGTGATTCAGAGGAGGGTTGCCCGGGCGCAACGCGTCCTTCCAGCAGATCAGCGAGCGTTTCCGTTGTGACAGGTATGCCGATCTGATAATCGACATGAGGCTGGATTTCGGGGACAGGCGGCTCATCAACGATTGCGACGATCTGGACCGTGGGATCAAGCCGCCGGATGGATTCAGCTGCTCGTACAAGATCAGCACCATCGGAATCACAGGTGATCGCGAGCACGATGGCGTCAATAGGGCTCGAGGCCGGAGCGACGGCGACTTCACCGAGGGCTTCGAAGATGTTGGCGACGGTTTGCGGCCCGCCGGAGCCAGACTCGGTAATAGGCACTTCACCAACAGCGAGTATCCGACGACGTGCCGAGCGGCTGGACGAGGCGCCACTCATGATTGCTCCGGATCATCCGGCATCGGTGGCTTGGACTCGTCATGGAGAAGCATGGCTACCTCTTCACGGGAAAGCGGTTCTGGAGCAAGGTTCTCATCGCCTGGATGGAAGACCAGCGCGGGCGTGTCCTTTGCTTCAGCATCCATGGTCATGACTTCGTTCTGGATCCTTGAAGAGAGTCGGGCCGACTCGTTCAATGGTTCCAAGTCCTGATCACGTGTCGTCCAGATCGGGATATCCGGGACATGTCTTGCCATCGAAGTACGCATCACATCAACATCATCAGCTTCAGGATGCGGTGACAGGACAAGGCCGGGAATCAGGCCGGTGGTTGATTGCCAGGCTGCTCGAAGTTGCAACTCTCGCCGCACAAGGCATGCTTCTGCCATGGCCATGCGAGGATCATGTTCCACACGTGGAGACCAGCCACGCTCGGAGAGCGCGGCGTAGATCAATGGATCGACAGGTCGATCCAAAGGCGCCAGGACGACGCAAGTCAGCATGTCGGAGAGGGCATCACTCATTTCTCTCTCTCAATTCGTGACCTGAAACCAGATCCGGGCCACAGGAACAGCCTATCCGGTCCAACTCGGAGGGCACTTCAAGTGTATCTCAGCACTGGCTGAAGGCCACTGCGGGTTTGCTCAAATTCAACCGCTGTCGAATTGGCCCTGAGGGGGTCAGAAAGTGCGACATTCATTGATCATGGACGTCTGACATTGGCGGCAGCCAGCAGGAGTGCGGCGACTGCTTCTGCTGCATCGGGTCGGGCCTGGGAGGCCAATGCTTCAGCCATGGCCCTTCTCTCCGTTGGATTGTTGAGCATGTTCTCCACCAGATGGCCGACTTCATCGGATGTGGGCATGTCATCGCGGTCTTGGACAACATGTGCACCTCCGGCATCTACGAGTGGCTTGGCATTGAAAAGTTGGTGTTGATCCCGGTGATACGGATAGGGCAGGAAAATGGCTGGTACGGCATTCGCCTGGATTTCACCCACAGAATTCGCACCTGCCCGTGAGATGGCAACAGAAGCAGCGCCCCATGCCAGTCCCATCTCATCCAGGAACGGACGCACGCAGGCTTGAATGCCTGCCCTTGCATATGTTTCTTGTAACTCCTGATCACCATCGCTCCCAGTCAGATGGATGATCTGACTTCCAGACAGTGCCGAGTTCTCCTTTTCAAGGAGTCGTTTCATCAGCCGGTTGAGGCTGGAGGCACCTTGTGATGCACCGGTTACCAGGATGACTTGCCTGTTTGGATCAAGTCCGAGTGCTTCTCGGCATTGCTCAGGACCTGCGGACGCCAGAGCAGCTGATCGAATTGGAAGTCCCGTGATCGAAGAAGCAAACCCATCTTCAACAGTAGGCACGGTGCTCATTACCAGATCTGCCTGTCCAGCGATGCGGCGATTGGCCTTTCCTGGAACACAATCGAGGTTCAAGAGCACGACTGGCCCATGGAATGCACAACGACTATTCCGACGGGCAGCAACGATGCCCGGCATGACTGAAGCAGCAACGAATCCGCCAAGTGCCAATACGCTGTCGAAGCGTTGTTCATCCAGCAATATCCGTGCATGGCGACTGGACAGTTGCATGCCTCGCAAGCACTTGAGCAGGCCACGAGGTCGCTTGCTGAAGGGCTTGGCGGGGACGGGTTGAAAGGAAACACCCTCACGACTCAACATCTTTGAATCGATTGCCCGTTCAGAGCAGAGCACGTGGCATGAGCCACCCATCGTGGCGAGGGCTTCTGCGACGGCAAGCCCAGGACTGATATGGCCACCTGAGCCACCACCAATGATCAGTACGCGACCGGCTCCCTCGGTCTGAGGTGCTGGGTTCATGTAGTCACCGGTTGACCATGCCAGGCTTTTTCAGGAGTTGATCGCCCGGATACACGGTCAATGGAAGCCAGCAGGCCAATACAGAATCCCATCAGCAACCAACCGGTTCCACCAGATGAAAGAAGTGGTAATGCGATGCCCTTGGTTGGAGCCATTCCGGTTACGACTGCCAGGTTGACCAGTGCCTGCACAGTGATCATCAAAAGGATGCCGAAGGCAAGTAACCGATAGAAAGGCCTGGTTGTGTTGAGCATGATCCGCAGACCTGCCAGCAGAAGGCCCATGTAGAGGGCAACAATCAGGAGGCAACCGACCAGCCCGAGTTCCTCACAGATGACAGAAAAGAGAAAGTCGGTCGTGTCTTCTGGGAGATAGCCGAATTTCTGCACACCGTTTCCTAATCCACGGCCAGCGAGACCTCCGCCTGAAATGGCTGACATTGACTGGAGTACGTGGTAGCCAATTCCCTCAGGATCGGCATAGGGATCCAGGAAAGCCCGCAGCCGATCAAGCCTGTATGGGCTGGCAAACAAGGCTGCGACGATTGCTGCAGCGGCGAAGGGTATTGGCAGAAGGGCATGCGACAAGCGGCAGCCACCGGCAATGAGTATGGCCATGCCCACGATGACAATCACCACTGATGTCCCAAGATCTTCGATCCCGATGAGTGCGCCGATGAACAGGATGATGGCGGCTCCCGGCAGGAATCCCCTCTTGAATTCACCAAGACGATCTGCTCGGGCAACTACATGCCATGCCAGGAACAGCACCAGTGCCCACTTGGCGACCTCGCTAGGCTGGAATCCAATAGGCCCAATATCAATCCACCGTCGTGCACCATGGACCTCTCGGCCTATGCCGGGAATCTGGACCAGGACCAGCAGCACCACGGCAGCAACCAGCAGAACCGTCGGGATCCACTGGCACCGGGGTGGGCTGAGCCGGTCGACAGGTGTATACATCCCGCAGAGCAAGGCAAGCAGGGCCAGGATCCCAAGAAGAGTTGTTCGATCAAGGAGAAGTCCAGGCAGCGTTGCGGCCTGGTCACGTCCGACCGAGAGGCCAGCCGATTGGACAGCAATAATGCCCAATACCAGCAGGCCGGTAACTATCAACAGCAATGCCTGCCATGGCCGGATCATGTCAGCAACATCGGTCCGGTGTCATTGCTGGCTGGAAAAGGCCTGCTCAGTAATGATGGATCAGTAGTGATCCCGAGCGAGATGTGGCCTGGGTTCGATATCTGGAATGACCCCGGTTGTCATTGTGGCCTGTTGGATCTTCAAGGAGGCGTCCTTGGAAAGAGGCTGCAAAGCGGGGGCCTTCTGGGCGGTCTCAAGAGATCGACAGGGTGCACACCCTGCAAGGGCGGGCACTAAAAGCAAACTCAGAGACAGGAGGAGGAGTAATCGTGTCATGACGGCCTTCTATCGGCGCCTTCAAGGTGCCTAGTTTGAGACTTCATTCAAGGTCTTTGACAAACTTGTAGACGCTCGGATGAGGAGGCCTTGCAGCCGGCTTTATCGGCGTAGCTGCGTGGCTCAAGGGGGTACGGCGGCAAATCCTGGCGAGTTCGTAATCGGCCTCTAAAGGGCAGGGAAATGGCCTCTAAACAAGTCCCAAGGTCGATACCATGCACAGTTCGATGATTGAACTGACAGTGAATCAGAGAAGAGGCGGACCATCCGTCTACTTGCGTACCTTCGGTTGCCAGATGAACGAACTGGACAGCGAACTGGTGCGCGGGCATCTGCAGGCGCTCGGCTATCAATTCACCGATTCCCGCCAGGAAGCCCAGGTTGTGCTTTTCAACACGTGCTCAGTTCGAGAGCAGGCGGAGAACAAGGTCTGGAGTCGACTTGGCGAACTTGGCCTTGAAAAGCAGGCAGGCCGTCAGGTTGTCATTGGTGTCCTGGGTTGCATGGCTGAGCGTGAAGGCTCCCATTTGATGAAACGCATGCCTCAGGTGGATCTCATGTGTGGTCCCGGGGAGCTTGATCGGCTTCCGATGCTGATCGATAACGCCATGCGAGACGAGGTGGTCGATCACTCCACGAGAGTAGCTTTGCAGGGCAACCGTTCCCGTCGGTCCAGTACGCTTTCAGCAGCGGAAGACGGGCTTGAACAGCTTGATATGTCCCGCTCCTTTGATCCTGACAGGGCAGAATCCGGCGGTCGTACGGCTCATGTGCGAATCACCCGAGGCTGCAACAAGTTCTGCACCTACTGCGTGGTTCCACATACTCGTGGGGCCGAAGTGCATCGGCCCCCAAACGACATTATCGAGGAGTGCCGGCGGCTTGCTGATCTGGGAGTGGTCGAGATCACACTCCTTGGGCAAACGGTCAATCACTACATGTATGTGCATGGGGCCGCTGTCGGGGCAGACGGTGTTGAAAAACCTCAGATTGGACCGGGTCTCTCGGCTTTCAGGCAGTCTGACAGGGGGGTCCCCGGTCAGCGGGTTACGACATTCGCAGGCCTTCTAGAGGCGATTCATGAATCCGTACCCGGTATCAAGAGACTTCGATTCGTCACGAGTTACCCAAAGGATTTCGGGGATGACATCCTGGAAGTCATGCGGGACCACCCAAGGATCTGCCGGTACCTGCACGTGCCCGCCCAGTCTGGTTCTGAACGCATTCTCAAGCTGATGAACCGCGGCTATACCGTCGAGGAATATGAATCATTCATTCAACGCGCCATTGAAATCCTTCCGGATGTCTCCATCGCAGGTGACCTGATCGTTGGTTTCCCAACGGAGACAGAGGAGGATTTTCACCAGACTTGCCAGCTGGTGGAGCGGCTCCCATTCAAGAACAATTTCATATTTCGTTATTCCCCTCGCCCTGGCACCACGGCCGTAGATCGATTTCCGGATGATGTGCCAGAAGAGACAAAGCGTCGAAGGCTCAACGAACTCCTGGAGATCCAGGGGCGTATCAGTCAGATCGTTCATAGGGATTGGGTTGGAAGGACTGTTGACGTCTTTGTCGAGAAGGAGGGTCAGGGAGCCAAACCAAGCAAGGGAAACGTCGAATTGGGATGGGAGCAGGCACCAATCCAGCTTTCGGGGAGGACTCCCGGAGATCTCATAACCGTTTTCGATCTTCCCAAGGGCCACCAGGTAGATGACTTTATTGGCCAGATAATGCCTGTGAAGATCGAATCAGCCGGTCCACGCCTCTTGAGAGGGCAGGTTGCCGATCACATCTTGAATGGCTCATAAAGGTGGTCTTTGCTGGGATTGAATCTGCTTTTAGGGCCATATTGACTCATTAAGGGGCATTTATAGGTGATCGAAGGCCTATGGGGGTTGGGTCAAGACTGCGACCTAGTGGGGTTGTAGGAGCCAGAAGTCCTGCGGAAACATGCATTTGGGTCATTAGAAGCCTTGACTCCCCGTTGGCTGACTGTATTGTCGGCATAGGTGGCCCAAGCCCGTTCTACTGGTTTGGGGAGTTTAAGGAAGGGTTCTTGAAGAAGCCTGAGGAGGCGTTGAGACACGCCTTTGAAGATTAAAGCATTCTTCAAGGAAGAAATTGGATACGCTCTTCAGTTCGCTACGTAAAGAATGGCGACACCGAGCGTTATCGGAAGAGAAAGAGGAAAGGGCTTGACTAGCCCGTAAAAGCAACCAAGTTCAATATTGACTCCCAATACGAGCCCAGGGCCATACCGATCGGAAACCGGTCCACACTCGTATATCTCACGTGAGGTGGGGGCAGATCTAGATCTCGTTCCATAGAATTGAAGAGAAGAGAAAGGTTACGAACAATGAATGTGAAGCGTGCTTCAATCTTCGCTGGTGCAGTCGCGGGTCTCGCGATTTCCAGCATGGCAACCGCAGGGTTTGAAGGTATGGCATTTGAGATAGTCCGTGACGGCGCTGAAGGCCGCACGTATCGTCTTTACGCCATGCTTGCTGACGGTGATCGTCTTGACGCAGTCGCAGGTAATGGCTCACAGGGCCTCAACCTGACCTCCGTTAATGGTTTCTATCAGGACGGCGCTGGCGGTGCTACATCACTCGCTATTAACAGCAACTTCTTTAAGTTTGTCCCCAGCATGGAGTGGGACTCTTACGTGACTGTTGGCGCACTTTACGCTGACGGAACTCCCTTTGGCAGCAACGGGATGAATGACGTAGGCATGGATTTCACCAATTTCGAAAATGGTGGCGATCTTTCCACCAGCAACGGAACTTGGTTCGTCACTCCTGACCTGGATCAGGGCAATGCCATCATGCACGACAACCTCGGCGCAAATGGCGGCGATATGGGTTACGGCGTCCTGATTGC
Source organism: Phycisphaerales bacterium (assembly GCA_029242715.1). Lineage (GTDB taxonomy): Bacteria > Planctomycetota > Phycisphaerae > Phycisphaerales > SM1A02 > UBA1668. The sequence goes on along the minus strand of JAQWTL010000038.1, from coordinate 1,404 downwards.
TCAGGTCACCACGACCACAACTGGTGGTGTTGACGGTACTTTCTCTGGTCTACTCCAGGGTAAAGATGCCGCTGGCGACACTTGGCAGGCCAATGTCGATGGTTTCGAGTATGGCGGCGTACCGGCTCCCGGTGCTCTGGCCCTCCTCGGCCTGGCAGGCATTGCTGGCCGTCGTCGTCGACGCGCCTGATTGCCTCTCGATCCGGTTGATTGGCCATTTGGTCAAACAACCCAACTGATCGATTCACCACCGCAGCCGTAAGGCTGCGGTGGTTCTTTTTGAGTTCCATGTTGCTCAGTGTTTTACGGCACGCATCGCTTGCGTCCCGTAGGTCTGTTTGTAGATGACCGGACAATCAAATGTGGTTGATAATGTCGGCCTGAAAAACAGTTGAAAGAGTCAAATATCAATAATGAATGAAATGAAAAAAAGATCAAAGTTGGTGGTGTGATCGCTTGACCAATTCACAGGTCGGAATACCTTGTTAATTGGAGAAGGGGTGCGATCTGCCGCGTGAAGTGGTGCGTGCTCGGTCAGTCCCCCCGAATTTGGGAAGTCATCGGAAGTTCAAGAACCGCACCACGTAATCAACGAATCTGGCCATGGATCACGGCCAGATGAGGAGAAAGTCAAATGAGCAAGACAATCGTCTTAGCTGGAGCTATTGGTGGCCTCGTTCTGGCCAGTACAGCCATGGCGTCACCGTACAGTGGAATGACCATGGAACTCTACAACAGTGGAGCCCAGGGAGATTCCTATCGTCTTTATGCAGACCTTGATGCCGGCGCACGAGTTGATGCGGTTTACGGCAATGCACAGGGTGCCTTGAGCATCTATGCAGCAGAAGGTTCGATGTACCACGATGCAGCTGGCGGCGCAACTTCGCAGTCCATCAACGCAGCATTCTTCCAGTTTGTTCCTTCGATGGAATGGGACTCTTATGTCAGCATTGGTGCTTTGTACTCAGACGGTTCGCCATTCGGTGCGAACAACCTGAATGACATCGGCGTTGATTGGGCCACATGGGAAGGTGGCGGAGATCTGTACACCGATAACGGTTCCTGGTTCGTGACTCCTGACGATGCTCAGGGTGGCGAAGTGGGTGGCAGAGTCTTCATTGGTCAGTTCACCGTTGCTGGTGGCACTGGCAGTGCACTTGACCTGCAAGGCCAAGTCAATCTCCAGGGTAAAGATGCCGATGGCAACACCTGGAATGAGATTGGTGCTACTTGGGTTCCCGCGCCGGGTGCCCTGGCTCTTCTCGGCCTCGCCGGCATTGCCGGTCGTCGTCGACGACGCGCCTGATAGAATTGCTCCCCGGTTTCATGTCGGTGGATCCGGCATGGGACACACAAACACACACGAAGCGCCTCCGCGAGTTCTGCTCGCGGAGGTGTCTTTTT
>JAQWTL010000008.1 GCA_029242715.1 Phycisphaerales bacterium | reverse complement strand
CAAGTCATGGAAGCTGGTAGCGCCCGAAGTCGCCACGATTCAGTGGTGCCCACGGCGAGACTGGTGACTGGGACTAAGTCGTAACAAGGTAGCCGTAGGGGAACCTGCGGCTGGATCACCTCCTTTCTAAGGGATTTCCTTGGACCCGAGGTGACAGTCACCGATCGACAATTTGTTGATCGACCAACAACTGTCACCAGCAGAGCGATCTGCACCGGGACAGTCAGCGCAACCTCGTCCGGTTCGTCCGGAAAGTTCTGCCGCGAGGCAGAGCGAATGGCTTTATCCAACTGTTTACTTTTCAGGGAGTTCTTCCCGAGACCCGATTCTTATGAATCGGGTCTTTTTCATGCGCTGGCCGTGTTAGACCCAGCGAGGTTCAACGAGACAGTTGCCCCGTGATAGCATCGTGTTATCACGGCATCATCAACCAACTCGACCATGGTCGTGCCCGCATTAAGTGTGGTTGATGACATCTTTACCGCCAAGCCGGGTCGATGGCATGCGGTCGCCAGGATCGTGGCGGCATCCGCGCTTGCGGAACTTGTCACCCTGATGCTGTTGGAGGATACGACCTTCTGGCCCATTCTGACGGTCCTCATCCTTTCAGCAAAGAACGTCGGGGTTACGTGGCAAAAATCATTTCATCGTGCCGTAGGAACATTGGTCGGTTTCTTCCTTGCAATCTCCATTGTGGCCGTTTTTCCGCAGACTCCAGGGGCCCTGCTTTTTTCATTCATTCCGGTCTTCATAGTCTGCATCTATCTGTCACAGACGGATGCGACGAATCAATATGCCTTCTTCATGGTTGTCGTGACGATGACAGTGGTCATTTCGCCGGCATGGGAAAACCCGGAATTGGTGGCTGGCAGAGGCCTGGATCGTTTCATGGAAACAATCATCGGGATTCTGTCTGTCACGTTCATAAGTCGCTGCGTCCTTCCTGTCACGGCTGAATCCGAGCTTAAGAAAGCAATGAAGGGCAGTCTTGACCGGGCTTTCAAGCGATTTGAACTTGTCATCGAGATTCTCAACGGTGCTGGTGGAGATGCAGCTCATATTGAGCCCGAATCGAGAACCAGTTTTACTGAGAAGGTCGACCTGCTGAATGCCGCCATAAGCGAAAGCACCCATGTTCACGACAACCGTGGCGAATGGATGGCTCGTATCAATCTCTCAAATCGCCTGGCTGTTCAGTCGGAAATGCTTCTGGACCAGTTGACTCCGGAGGAACTTGCCAGGATCCCCGATGACTTCAAATTGAAGATGATCGACTGTGTGGAAATCATCAGGAAGGCCTGGAAGAAGGCCGGTATCGAGCTTCTTGATGGTGGTTTGCCGGATGTGAACCGGGAATCGATGAATGCCATTGCCGACCAGTTGGAAAGTGGTCGTAGTCATGATCAGAAAGTTGTTCGGGTCAATGCTGTGACCACCGTGATCATGATGGTTCGTCAGGTCGGAGAGTTGCGAGAGATCATGGGTTATCAGGAGCACGTCAAGAATCAATCACTCAGGGCTCAGATTAGCCTGATCCGTTCAGCGAAACACAGGATCGAGAACCTGGATTTAAACATGCTCAAGTTGGCGGTGAAAGCAACACTGTCAACGATGCTGGCACTGTTGCTAGTCGCCACTCTGAGATGGACGGATGCCATGTTGACGACTGCTATTACAGCCATCATCGTCATCCAGCCAACGATGGGAGCCTCATGGTCAAAGTCCACCCAGCGGATCATTGGCGCAGTGATCGGTTGCATATATGGGATTGCTGGATTGGCGATCATATCGGCGAATACCAATGATTTGACATGGATGTTGCTTTACCTCAGTGTCGGAATCGGGGTTGCTGCCTGGCTGATGTCTGGTTCCTGGGAAACGTCATATGTTGGATTGCAGATCGGCCTGGCGGTAGCGTTGGTGCTTGGTGTTACGGGACCTACTTCAGATATTGAAACGGGACTCGGACGTGTTGCTGGCATCCTCTTTGGTTTATGTATTGCCCTGACTGTTTTGCGTTTCCTCTGGCCTGTCTGGGCTGGAACCCAGGTGTGTTCAGCGATGGGGACAGCATGCCGATCCATGGCGAAGTATCTGGAAGTGGGCCTCCGGAATCCAGAGGAAGAGCAGGCAGTGAGGCCGCCTGGGGGCTGGAATTACCAGGTGCTCACAAACATATCTCATGCCTACAAGTACAGAGAGGAAGCGAGATATGAGCGAGGATTGACCCGCACAAATGCAGCGCCGGGTCTCAACATGGGAGTCAGGCTGCAATCCTTGCTCCCCAAGGTGATACTGATCGTTGAAGCCAGGCAGCTTCGATCATTGCGAGAAGACATTGTCACGCATCCAGTTGTTTCGAATCTTCGCAATGGAATGGAGAGAAGATTGAACTTGATCGCGGATCTTGCTGAGGGGGGGGATGGCGAACCTGAGCCACTGCAGCCCCTTGTCGATGCAGCCTATGACGCGACCAATTCCAATCAGTTACCGACCCAGGCAACGAATCTCATGTTGATCAAAGAGTTTCTTGGTTATTACAACGACATGATTCCAGAACTGGACAGCCTGGTAGAGGATGCGAGGCAGTTGGCATCCCTCTTCAGTGAATCCAAGGGGATTTCCAGGCTGGCATCTTCAGTCAGTTGATTTTCAAATCGCCAGTGGCATGCACGATACTTGCTGCTGCGATGAGGACATCGGCACGGCTGCGAATTCTGTTGGATCGAGCGGCCGCAACCGACTGCTGTGCAGCAAGCAGATCAGGCAGAGTCTGCAGGCCAGTATCAAATGCCAACTGAATGGCTTCCATGGTTTCAAGGGCAGTTTTTTCGACAGCAAGGGACCAGTGAAGCCGTCGAGTGGCTGCTTCGTAGTCAAAGTACGAATCCCAGACTTCGCCAGCGGCATCAAGCTGCGCTTTACGCATGATCTCCCTTGCCGCAGTGAGATTGGCTCTTGCCTTGCGAATCTCGTTATGGCGGATCTCGCCATCAAAGAGCAGCCAGGAGCCTGTGACGCCTACCGACCAGACTGCATTCCATTCACTGCCGCTGTCAGGGGGGCTGAAGTTGATGAATGGATTCAACTTGTAGTCCGTGTACTGGTATCCCACCGAGCCTACGAAGTCGACTTGAGGGTTGAGCGTTGCTTCAGCAGCTTTCACGGCTGCTTCTGCTGCCTGGACATCTGACGCGACTGCAGCAAGATCTGGTCGAACTGTCATGGCCATTGTGGTCAGCCGCTTGACGCCAAGAGCCAGTTCCTGTGGAAGGGATCTGTCAGAGTCCAATGCAAATTCAATATCAGTTCCCGGTGGTATGCCCATGGCGACCATGAGATCAGTTCTCGCATCATGGATGGCTGTGCGAGCGACCTGTACTTCATACCCGGCTAATGCCTCGGCTTGTTTCGCTGAGAGCATCTCGGGCATGGTTGCCAGGCCAAGGAGAACTCGCTCTTCCAGAGATCGAAGAACTGTTGATGCCAGGGCATAATCGAGCTCGGCTGCGTCAAGAAGACCTTCCGCGGCTTCTAGTTGGAAGTAGCCTGATTGGACCTCATAGGCCACGTCCTGAATTTCTCGATTGAAACGGAAGTTGGCGGCGAGCAGTGCTCGTGCGGTCATTTCATCGCCTGCTTCACGTCTTCCGAAATCCAGCAGAGTCCACGTCATGGTGGCGCCAGGTCCTGCCACGAAGGAATCGTCTCTGATGATATTGTTCGGTCCACCAAATGGTTCGAGTTCGCGTTCATAGGAGGCATTGGCCCATGCCGCGATATTTGGATACCAGGCACCTCTGGAGACTCCGTATTCCGCGGCAGCGGCACGGGCGTTGGCCCAGGCCACTCGGGTATCCGGATTTGCCGTGAGGGCAATATCAAGGGTCGAAGCAAGTGTCAGCGGGCCGTCCACGTAGTCCAGTTCAATGACTGGCTGTGGAGCGGCGGGAACCGCCGGAGTATCCCCAGTGCCACTGGGCCACCAGGTCGTTGACCATGTTCGGTCCGGGGTTGCTGGGGCGAAGGCATCTGGCGACCACTCTGCCAGTGGATGGGGGCGTCCACAACTTGACAGCAGGATCGGGAGGGGCAGAAGGCATACCAGGGCTCGCATCATGATGGAAGTCTATCGGCTCAGCCTTCAACTCGCATGTAGTCCTCATGGATTACACTTCGTACATGCAGATATGGTCATCCTTCCCCAGGGCACTTGCCGGGTTATTCCTGGTTGTTTCTGTGCTCCTGATGGGGGGCTGTGACCCCCTGGTCAATATCGAGGGGGCCTTCTTTCCGGCATGGTTGGTCTCAGGGGTTTCTGGGCTCATCGCGATGCTCATCACCTGGGCCATCTTCAGGCGAACAGGTGTTGACCAATATGTGCTTGTCAGGCCTCTGACCTATGTCTGCCTTCTGATCATGTACACATGCCTGACCTGGTTGGTGCTCTATGCCCATTGATACAGATTCAACCAAGGCAGTGGGCAGGCGGCTTGCGGCCGTCATAGTCTCAGTTGTTGCATGGGTTGGCGCTGTTGCTGGTTGTGTTCTCACGGTCATGGAGCTGGTGACCTACCCGAGGACCTCTGACGCTTTCATTCGTGCCAATACCGTCGGTGTTGCTGCACATGTCAGTGGCAACATCGTTGAATTGAACATCCGGGATAACCAGCGAGTAACCGCAGGCGACCTCCTCTTCATAGTGGACCCACGCCCTTATGAATCCGTCGTCGAACGTTTGAATGCAAAGCTCCTGTTGACGGATCTTGAGATCGAGGCTTATCGCCAGTCGGTGCTTTCTGCTCAAGCAGTGCTTGAGGAGGCCAGGGCAGAGGCGGAATATGCAACGGCTCATCTGGCAAGGCTGACCCCTCTTCTTGATCAGAGATTCGTAACACCCGATGAAGTCCAGAAGGCAGGGAGTGTTGCCGAGGCGGCGCTGGGCCGAGTGATGGCTGCTGAAGCCGAGTTGGCACGATCCAAGCGGCTTGTTGGTGATGAAGGGGGCATCAATGTCCGTCGTCGTGAAGTGGAGGCTTCTCTGGCGGATGCAGAACTCAATATTGGCTACTGCTATGTCCGCGCGCCAGTGACTGGCTACATATCCAATCTGAATATTGCTCGGGGGGAGTATGCCAACCAAGGGGCACAGCTCTTCACGATCGTGGATGACTCTCGTTGGTATGTCCTGGCGAACTATCGCGAGACTCTCTTGAGTCGCATCAAGCCAGGCATGGTGGCAGAAGTCTGGTTGCTCGCCTGTCCGGGGCAGCCGCTTCGAGGAGTCGTGCAGGGAGTTGGCAAGGCGATCTATCAGCCAGTGGGGGCATCAGTCGACGCACTGCCGGATGTTCCACCCTCATTGGATTGGGTTCGACTTGCCCAACGGTTCCCTGTGCGGATCATCCTTGAAGATGCTCCCAACTGCAGCTTGCACAGTGGTGGTACGGCTACGGTCAGGATCCGGCCTGATCAGCGTGTTGGTCAGCCTCGCGATGGGATTCTCGAAGAGCCAGTCGCCTCGAATTGACCGGTAACCCTCAGATCAACTGCCTGAGAGTCCTCCTGGGGGTCTCTTTCAGTCTCTTGTGTCCCAATATCGCCTATTAGAGGTTCGGAAGCGGCCATGCTGGAAGTAGACTTGAACCCATGGCAGGCGTCTGTTCATGGAGGACTCCAGGCCTGCACTGACTAGCCGAATTGAGGAGTTAGAGGCGTGAAGCAAGATCCAAGGGGGATTCCTGTATCCAGTGCCGCGAGGTACCTGGTGGCCCTGTTCCTCATTCTCCTGGGGTTCACAGCCATGCCTGCCCACGCTCAGTTGAGGGTAGTGACTTACAACATCGCTCAACTGCGGGGGACCGAGTCAGCGCTCGCAGATGTCCTGGCGGAATTGTCCAATGATGACCACGCTGGTGAGGCTTTTCCGGTCTCGATTCTCGTCTTCCAGGAAGTCACGAACAGTACCCATGCCAGCCTGCAAACCATGCTGGGAAGCGAATACTCGGCTGCCACCTACACCAATTCCGGCGAGGACAACTTCGGTGGTGCTCAGGCAGCTTTCTACAGAGCGGACACGGTTGTCGAAGTGACCTCTGGTCATGACGGAACCTATACAGGCGCTGGCCGAAGAGCTCGTCGTTGGAAGTTCCGCCTGGTTGGGTACAACGATCCGGTCGTTGAATTCTATGTCTACAGTGGTCACCTGAAGGCGGGCACGACATCAGACAGTCAGGAAGAGCGTGTGTTCGGGATGGAGAACATTCTGAACAATATCACGGAGATACCGGCAGATTCCCATGTCATCGTCTGTGGAGACTTCAATTTCTACAGTTCCAATGAAGAGGCCTATTCGACCATGCTCGGGCATCCGAGTATCGACATCATTGATCCTCTCGGGACGAGCAACTGGACGGGGGCATCCGGCGCATCCAAGCACACCCAGTCGCCTCGCACAATCAGTTCTGGTGGTCTTGCCAGTGGCGGGCTTGATGATCGCTTTGATTTTCATGTCACGACGTCGAACATGGCTGATGGTGAAGGTCTTGCCATGATTTCATCAACTATCCGAGCTGTCGGCAACGATTCACAGCACTACAACGTTGCGATCAATGACGGGAACAATACCTACTACCCCGGGGATGTTACGAGATCCAACAGCCTGGCAGATGATCTCCACGACGCGTCTGACCACCTGCCGGTGGCAGCGGAGTACATGATTCCCGCCGTGATGGAAGCCTCGATGTTCAATTCGAACTTCGGAACAATCATTACGGGTGGCACAGTGAATCTGTCTGTCAACATCGCCAATACATGCGAACCGGTGTATGAAAGTGGTGGCTCTGATCTGGCTTGGTATCTGGATGGCACCGAAGCCATCCAGGGAGTGTCCGGTTCGGGCACACTGTCATCAGGTGCAAACACATGGCATCCTTTCGAGATTTCACCGGAAGCTGGTGGCGAGGTTTCCGGAGAGTTGCTCGTGCGGTCTGACGGTGATTTCGTCCAAGGAGAGCCAGTCAGTATTCCGATCTCGGGAACCGTTCTGCGACATTCAGATGCTTCGTTCTCTGAGACCAATGACATCAACTGGACGGTTTCCTCACATGTACTGCAGGTTGACACAGGCATACACTTGCTTGAGGTCCCCATCTGGAATTATGGTTGGGATACGTCACAGGCCGCCCTCGATCTCGACAGCATTTCCGGTCTGGATATGCCATTTGTTCTGGCCGGTGGCTTGATTTCAGACATCACTGATTCAAACGCCATCCTGCAATTCAATCTGGATACCACGGGGCTTGAACCCGGGACCGTAGCCGACGCCATGCAGGTTCTTGTGAGTGATCAAGATCTGCCAGGGGCGACCAGTCAGGTGCTGAATCTGTCGCTATCCGTGACCCTCGAGGAGACAGTTGGAGATTGTGAGGGGGACCTGAATGACTCGGGCCAGACGGATGTAGAAGACCTGCTCATTGTCCTCGATGCATTTGGTTCGCTGTATTCCATCGATGACCTGCTGATGGTCATTGCTGACTGGGATTGTGGACTGCCCGGCTGAATCAACTGACGGCCAAATTGCCCGTGATTTCCCTCGAGATGATCTCGGCATCCGAACTTGGAATCCAGCCAGATTCTCCATTGAGCAGTTCGATGTGAAGCCACTGTGGTCGTTGCTCCAGTACACGAAACTCAAGACCTTGGTTGACTGGCTCTTCGAACTGGGGCGAGTAGCTGTCTGCATTGCCTTTGCGAACGACGACTTCGTCCTTGATAAGGACACCGCGTTCAAGGGAGGCATTGTCAGTGAGTGTCAGTGTCGAAGACAGGCCAAAGGCAATGGCGACAATGGCCGTTGCTCCGGCAACCCACCGGAAACCGGCATATCGCACGTTGCTTCGAACAAGTACAGCAATCCACAGAGCAATCCAGGCAATTCCGAAGATGATCAATCGCGATTGGATCGGCCAGCCATGATGCCAAGTAGTGAGGCGATGAACGAGGGCATCAGATCCTTCCTTGACTACTTGTGGTCTTACGAGTGTGCGGGCATGGGCCAGATTGGCGTCCAAGCGAGGATCGTTAGGGATCAGTTGTGTTGCTCTGAGATAGTTTGCAATGGCTTGTCCCAGGTCGCCAGCCTGGAAATAGGCATTGCCCAGGTCGTAGTAGAGTTCGCCATTGACAATGCCGTCATCGACAAGAATCTGAAACCGTTCAGCAGACTCGCGGAATTTCGTATCGGCTGACTCCGGATCGTTTCTGACCAGGGCAGCTCCCTCGTCATATTGCATCTGCGCTTCTTCCAGGATCTTCTCCTGCTGAGCTCGACTCAGGGAAGTAGTCGCCGCCATTGCCTGTTGAGGCAGAAACCATAGGCCTGTCAAGACAACGATCAGTCCGAGGTATTTCATGATTCTGCCCCTTGATTGTTTGTCTTCAGGCTTGAAAGCGAATCCAATTTTGATATCAGGCTCTTTGCCGATTCGATGACCGAGCTGATCTCAGAACCGCCGCCACCAGCATATTGCAGATGTTCACAAGTGGCGATCAGCTTCTCTGTCTGGGTAGTCAGTGTCTCATCAACGCCACAAGACTGAAGTGTCGAGACGGCATCTCCTCGCATGAAGCCGGCTGGGGGCTGCCCGGTTCGATCGGCAACATATGTACAGATTGCCTCAGCAACGAGAGCGCCTTGGTGCGCATCTGAAGCAGCGTTTGCGGCATCAAGTCTTGAAATCGCATTCCGACAAGCTCGACGTGAGCGGATTCTGTCCGGATTGGCCGTGTGTCCTCGCAGGCCTTGTCTTGTTGCTGTAATTCCAAGGGCAAGCAGTGGTGGGGCAAGAAGAAGAAGCAGCAGCCAAATGATGGCGGGAGGTCCTTGATCTGCAAGGAGTCGATCAGGTCCGGTGTAGTTGGCCAGGAGTCCACCGGCAACATTGTGCAGGCTGTCACTTGTGGGACCTTGTGATGTGTTCACAACGCCAGAAATGTCTGAAGAGGTGATGGTGTCGGCGGGATTGACTTCAAGCAGGATGGGTCGGCTGTAAGTCACCTCATATCGTTCGGATTCTGGATCAAAGTAGGCGTAAGGGACGGGGGGGATCGATGTGATCGAGTCGTCCCGTGCGCGTATTGTCTGAGTAAATGTCTTGCTGCGTCCTGAGACAACACCCGGAAGGGCTTCTCGAGGAACTCGAAAATCAGTATCCAGTGCCTTGGCCTCGTGCAATTCAGGTGCAGGTACGACATCCATGTCCACGGGTGTGGTGCCAATATCAGTCAGTTTGATCGTAAGCGTCACTGGATCGCCAACGGAGACAGTGGTGGGCGAAGCAGTCGTTTCGATTGAGAACTGTCCGACTGCGCCGTTGAATTCCGCTGGACGGCCCACATCCGGAAGAGGTTCAACAAGAATTTCACGGCCAGTTGCAGAAGCTACGACGGGTCTGACCTGATCCACCTGGAGTCCACTGGAAAAAAAGCCGCGATCTCGTCTCAACGAGATTGGATAGGACATCCGTATTTTGATATCCGATATGTCCAAGGGCCCTGTAGACATCGGTCTGGTGTCTGCCTGGACCACGTACAGGTAGTAATCGTCACGTTCATCATCTTCCCCGCCCAGAGTCTGCGGCCTGCCTCGAAGTGCTCGTCGACTGGAATAGAGTTCCTGCATGGTTTCCGTAAAGGGGCCCCAGTCGCTTTCGGGGTCAATCAGTTGCCACATCTCGCGGGAATCGGGTGAGACGTTGTACCTGGGATCCGTGAATTGCTTGATCAGGATTCGCATCGTGAGGCGGGTCGCCTCGCCCTGGTAGATCTTCTCGGGGTTTCCTGAAATTTCAACACTCAGGAGTCCTTTGTTCTCTGCTTTCTTGAACGTGAGTTCTACCGGGAATGTCATCAGAACTCGACCATCTACCGTTATCGGATAGGCGGGGATCTCGTAGTTTCCGGGTTCGCGTGCAGTGATTGAAAAGGTGTAGGTGACTTCCTTGTTTTCCGTGATCGCACCATTGACGATATGCATGGATGAGGATGTCTGGGTTCCCTGGTTTCGATTGATTTCAAGGCCTTCGATCTCAGGCATGACTGGAGGTTCCCAGTCGTCAGCATTCTTGATGGTGATATAAACCGGGATAGAGGCGTTGACATATCCATCGGTAACTGGCGTGTGTTGTTGAGCGGTACCTTCGGCAAATGTCATTGCTGGGATCGCAAGAAGCACAGCGATGATCATCAGCATCATGTTGAGTATTTTCTGAGACTGCATTACTTGATCACCAGTCCTTTCCGGTGGGGGCCGGTCCACGTGACTTGGCATCTTCACGTGCTTCACGACGAGCTTTTTCGCGGTCGCGGACTCGTTGGAGGAGTCGCTGGGCTTCTTCCCGGGTCATGGCTTCATTTGTAACCTCGCCGTTGCCGTCATTGGCACTGCTGTCACTGGATTCCTCATCTTCCTGTGACTCTTCCATTTCATTCATCATTTCTTCCAGGGCTTCTGAGAGCTGGCTTTCCATCTCATCGAGAAGTTCTTTCAGCTTTTCCAGTTCCTTCTGCTGTTGCTCTTCTTCTTCCGTCTTTGAGGGAAGATTCTCCAGCTGTTCCAGCATGTCCTGGACCTGTTCCTGTTTTTCCTTGATGTCTTTGAGGTTCTCCAGGAGGTCTTGCATCTGTTGCATCTCTTGCTTCTGCTGCTCAGAGAGCTGTTCCTGGTTCTTCTTCATCTCATCCAGCATCTGCTGAGCCTCTTGCTGCTGCTGATCCTGTTGCTGCTGCTGATCCTGCTGTTGCTGTTGCTGTTGCTGCTGCTGCTGATCCTGCTGATCCTGTTGCTGCTGCTGATCTTGTTGTTCGCCTTGCTGCTGTTGATCTTGTTGCTGCTGCTGATCCTGTTGCTGCTGCTGATCTTGTTGTTCGCCTTGCTGCTGTTGATCTTGTTGCTGTTGATCCTGCTGTTGCTGATCCTGCTGCTGCTGATTCTGCTGCTGCTGCTGCTGCTGCTGCTGATCCTGTTGCTGCTGATCCTGCTGATTGCCTTGCTGTTCGCTTTGGCTCTGCTGCTGCTGATCTTGTTCTTGCTCCTGCTGCTGCTGTTGCTGCTGCTCCTCAAGTTCTTGTTGTTGTTGCTTGAGGTCTTGGATTCGGCGCCAGGTCAATTCGGCATTCGCGCGAGCATCGGCGTCATGCTGGGAGTCGCCGATCGCCGAGCGATAATGCTCAAGCGCTTTGGAGAGTTTTTGCTGTGCGTCCTGCAGGGCATCGATGGCATCGCCAGTGTCCTGGACCCGGGCTTCCGGAGAGGCCGTGTCCAGTGATTGCATGGCGTTGCGATGGGCAGCATTTCCCTGGTTGTATGCAGCAGCAGAGGACAGTTCTGAATTCTGGACGTGCTGGGCTGATTCTGATGCCAGGGCAAACAGATCCCTTGCGGCGGCATAGTCGCCCATGTTGTAGGCGCTGACTGCCTCATTGAAGATCATTCGAGGATCTGGAGAATCCATCCGTGTACGTGCAGCGGCCAATGCGGATCTGGCGATCTGATTGTCCCCGTTTTCAAGTGCTGCCTTTGCAGTGCGAAGGAGTTCGGCGACAGAGGCATCTGAGTAGATGGCCGTTTCTGTTGGCGGACTCTCTGCGACTCCAGCAGGCACTGTTGGCGCTGTTGTTGGAGTCAGTATCGAGATGGCGAGAACGACTGCTTGCATCATGCTGCTGCTCCAATCGCCAAGTTATCTTGTGCCAGTCGCCGCTTGGTGACTCGTCGACTTCGACGTTGGCCCATGAACGACTCGATGAGAAGCAGGAGTAATGCTGGAAGTACGAACCAGCGATAGCGGGGGATGTGCCGTTCAACCTGGGCGGTTCCCAGGTCCCGGCCGACCCCGGGAGCAATCGACTCATTGTAAATTTCAGCGAGATCAGCATTGCTTGTCCCTGCCGGGATGTAGAGACCGTTGCCGGCTTCTGCAATGTCCTGCAGGAGTTGTGGTTTGAGCTTGGACCAGACCTGTTCACCTTGATGAGTCAGCCATGTCTGCTGCCCATCTTTCTGTACGGGGATTCGGGTGCCGTCAGCAGCATTGCCGATGCCAACCGTGTAGACACGGACGCCACGATTTGATGCTGCGGCGGCAGCCTCGATGGGGTAGCTGTCCATGTCATCCCCATCACTGAGGACGATGATGGCCTTATGGTCTTCAAGATCATCGGCAAAGGCATCCATGGCTTCGCGGATTCCATCACCGATCAGTGAGCCGCCACGGCGACCTGTCGAGATGTCTGTCTCATCAAGTGCCAGTCGCATTGCGCTGTAGTCAAGTGTCAGAGGCACCGTTACGGTTGGATCTCCAGCAACAGTAACCAGCCCGACCCGGTCTCCGCCAAGTGATTCAAGCACGTCTTCTATGTACTGTTTGGCACGATCAAGACGGTCGGGTTTGACATCTTCTGCAAGCATGGATCGCGAGGTGTCCAGAACAAAGAAGACATCGATGCCTCTTCGTTGGAGTTCCTGGTAGCGAACGCCCCATCTGGGGTCGATCATCGATCCAACAACAAGAAGAAGTATTGCGATCAGCAGAAATGGACGTAGTCGTCTGCGGCTGTCACTGGAGGAGGCTGTCAGCCTCTTTGCGAAACGGTTTCCAGCAAATCGTTGCAGAGCGCGATGTCGCAATCTCGCAGCCACCAGCAGCACAATCCCGGCCCCGAGTACGGCCCAGAGCCAGAAGAGATTGTCCAGGTTGTTGAACTGAAGTTCCATGGGTGTGTCAGATCCGTTCTGGGATCAAGGAAGCCTCCGGTAGAGGGTTGAGCCAAGCAGAATCTCGAGAAGCAACGCGATCATCGGGATCAGGAGCAGCGGAGGGAGGGTGAATCCGGCTATTCGCACCGACTGTACGGCCATGTCCTCGTACTGCATGTACTGCTGCTGATGGATCTCGGATCGTTCGAGTTCATCAATCGCTGCGTAGATGTCCGCCAGTGATTCCAGATCTGTTGCGCGGAAGTAGCGTCCGCCAGTGATTCCCGCCATTTCCTTCAAGACATCCTCATCGAGCGAATAATTCACTCGTCGGCGTTCCATCTGACCGGTGCGGGGATTCGGCATAGGTACCTCAGGGCTGGATTCGTTTCCGGCTCCGATGGTGTAGATCTTGATGCCGTATTTCTCGGCGAGGCGTGCTGATACAAGCGGGTCCAGTTCACCGGCTGTTTGTTCACCATCCGTCAGCAGGATGATGACCCGGCTCTTGATTTGATCATCAAGTCTGAGGTCTTCTCGATCCTTCAGGGAAGTCAACTTGGAGACGGCAAGCCCTACGGCATCGCCAATTGCGGTACCACTTTCGGGTCCCAATTGGGCGGTCTGGATCTTCTCGAGAATATCCACGAGATGCTGATGGTCAAAGGTCATTGGACTGTTGCTGTCTGCAAAGGTGCCGAAGGTGATCAGGCCGATCAGATCACTGTTCCGGCCAGATCGTTCCTGGTCATCACCTAGAACGAAATCTGCGACCACACCCTTCACCGCATCCAGTCGGTTGATTGGCAGGTTTCTTCTTCGGAAGTCCTGAGCGGACATGCTGTGTGATCTGTCCACGACCAGTTCAATGGCAATGCCATCGGAATGGACCTGGGTAATCGCATCTGCTCGCATTGGTCCTACAAGGCAGACAATGAGGCCTGTAATGGCAATCGTTCTCAGTGTCGGGATGATCCAGCGTGTTCGTTGTACCCATGTCCTGGGTGCAGCTGCCACCGCGGCTGTTGAAGAGTAGGCAATGGAAGCTTGACGACGTCCTGATATCCAGTGCCACCAGAGCAGTGGCAGGATCAGGAGCGCGAACAGGAACCAGATGGTGCCGGGAATAGTGTCAATCATTTGCAGGCACTCCCTCTTGTTCGGGGGAGGCGGTCTCTTCAACAAAGAGCCTGGCCTGGGATAGTGCCTCAAGGCCTGTCTCTGCTGATGGTTCGTGTCTGGCAAACTTGACCATGTCAGCGGCGCGAAGGAACTGGCCAAGCGTGTTCTGTTGAGTTGTATTCAGAATGGTGCTGTGCCCCATTTCAAGAAGGAACTCTGCAGTGGTTGCGCGTGGTGCCTGCAGTCCGAAACGGCCTTCGATGTAATGGCGAAGTATGTCCGTGAGGCGGAAGTAGAAAGGCTGCACCTGCTTCTGCTCAAGCAGTCCGGAGGATTCAAGAGAGGCGAGATCCCGCCTGGCCTGTTCTTCTGGAGAAAGCGTTGCCAGTTCCTGCAGTCCACGCCCGCGTACAAGCAGGGTAATGACGCCCACTACGACAAGGCCGCCAAATACGATTGCTGCCCAGACCCATGCGGGCCATGGATCGATCATCTCTACAGGGCCACTGATGTCACGCAATGCCGTGTCGGCCTGCATGTCGCCAATCAGGCTGATGATCTCGATGGGAAGGGCATCGATTTGTACATTGCCTTCCACAGGTAGATCGGATCGGGTGTCCTGAAAGGCGATGGCCAGTTCCGGGAGCTCGGTGGGGCCTGCCTGGAACGTGTCCAGGACGAGGACCTGAGTCCATGATCTTCCGTCTTCACCTTCCGGCAACGGAATATTCGGCCGGGCTTCGTCTGAAAGCACATGGAAGGCTCCAATGGAACCATTGGCGTTTGCTGAAACCATCGGCATCGAGATCGTGACGCCTTCACGGGCGATGGTCTCGACAACAAGGGTCAATGGCTGTCCGACTTCCAGTTCGCGAGGAGTTGCGGTGACAGTGACTTCTACAGGGCCACGCGTGGCCCTGGTCTGGATGCCGCCATCATCTGTCTGCGTAGGCGCATCACTGCATGCCTGAAGCATGATCAGGGACGACGTCAGGATAAGTGCAAGCATGGTCTTCATCGGTCTCGACGAGCCTCCCTTGCACGGAAGAACTGACTGAGTGTTTCGACAAATGGTTGATCGGTGTCCAGTGCGAGTTGATCAATACGATTCCGGAGCATCCATTGCCGCCGAGCTTCAAGGCGTTCACTGGATGCTTCACTGATCGCCCGTCGTACCTTTGCAGAGGATGTATCCACCAGTACGAGTTGGCCGGTCTCGTTATCTTCGAGTTCGACAAGACCTACATCAGGCAGTTCGCTTTCTCTGGGATCGTGAATGTCTACCGCGATGAGATCGTGTCGTCTGCTGGCGACCTGTGCGGCGCGTTCCCAACCTTCGTCCTCGAAATCGGAAACAAGGAATGCGACGCACTTGCGTTTCTGGATCCTTGTGAGATATTCCATTGCAGCATCCAGGTTGGTTCCAGTGCCTTCCGGTTCGAAGGCCAGTAACTCCCGGATCACCCTCAGGACATGGCGAGAGCCTTTGCGTGGTGGCACGAATTTCTCCACTTTATCCGTGAAGCAGATCAGGCCTACGTTGTCATTGTTCTTGATGGCCGAGAAGGCAAGGGTGGCGCAGACTTCCGCAACAAGGTCTCGCTTCATCTGCTCGCCTGTCCCGAAGCTCTGTGAGGCACTCATGTCCACAAGAAGCATCACGGTGAGCTCGCGTTCCTCGCGGAATGTCTTTACATGAGGCTTGCCAGCACGCGCACTGACGTTCCAGTCGATGCGGCGCACATCATCGCCGACCTGGTATTCACGAACTTCCTCGAACTCCATTCCCATTCCCTTGAAGGCGGAGTGGTACTGGCCGGCGAGTAGTTCGTCGACAACTCGTGATGTCGTAATTTCAATCCGCCGGATACGGCGAAGAAGTTCCGTAGGAATCATAATTCGGTCTCCGTCATTGAAGCACGGGGACAGGTGGTATGGCTGGTCACGGGACGCGGACGTTGTCCAGAATCGTTTTCACGATGTCCTCAGATGTCTTTTCCTCGGCCTCGGCTTCGTAGGTCGTTGCGACACGGTGCCGCAGGACATCGAGCGCGAGATCCTTCACATCCTGAGGGACGACATAGCCGCGTCCGTCCAGGAATGCATTGGCCTTGGCACAGAGTGCCAGAGCCAGTGAGGCTCGTGGGGAGCCACCGTATTCGACGAGGCTCTGGAGATCCCTGTCGATGGTGCCCGGTTCTCGAGTCGCATACACCAGGTCGACGATGTACCGCTCGATCTTGTCATCCACGTAGATGGCGTCAACAAGTTGGCGTGCGGTCAGGATGTCCTGGGGGGACATCACGGAGGAAATCTTCTTTGGCGGAGCCGTGCTCGACATCCTCTTGAGAATCTGATGTTCCTCTTCACGTGTTGGATAGTCGACGATCACCTTCATGAGGAAGCGGTCGACCTGCGCCTCGGGAAGCGGATAGGTGCCTTCCTGCTCCAATGGATTCTGGGTCGCAAGCACCAGGAAAGGCTGCGGCAGGGGATGTGTTTCCTTGCCGATGGTTACCTGATGTTCCTGCATGGCCTCAAGCAGAGCACTCTGGACCTTTGCAGGAGCACGGTTGATCTCATCGGCCAGCACGATGTTGGCAAAGACCGGTCCCTTATTGACAACGAATTCGCCACTGTCGGGTCGGTAGATGAGCGTGCCGATCACGTCTGCAGGAAGCAGGTCGGGTGTGAACTGGAGTCGCTGGAAGGAGGTGTCAATGCCATTGGCAAGACTGGAGACAGCCAGGG
Source organism: Phycisphaerales bacterium (assembly GCA_029242715.1). Lineage (GTDB taxonomy): Bacteria > Planctomycetota > Phycisphaerae > Phycisphaerales > SM1A02 > UBA1668. Next base: position 35,429 of record JAQWTL010000008.1, on the reverse strand, counting down.
TCTTCGCGAGGCCTGGAACACCTTCAATCAGAAGATGGCCATTGGCCAGTATTCCGATGATCATGCGGTGCAGGAGTTGGTCCTGTCCGACAATGACCTCGTGGATCTCGCGTTGAAGCCTGCGAAAAGGCTCGCTGGCAGCCTGCACTTCACCTGAAATCCGTGTGATGTCAGACTGGTTCATGGAAGGGGATTCTGGTGGTGTTGGGGTCATTCGAGGGAACTCGTTTATAGGTTGAGTCCCCGTCTGTGCGCTCGTCATGGGCTTCTACTCCAAGTGGTCGGGCCCTCCAGAGAACTCCCCCGGGGGCCACGAGTGCCATACGAGCCGCATTAGCGACGGGTTCGGGGATAGATGATAACGCTCCTGTGACCACTTCATGGCCCGGGGCCACTACACTGCTACCCCTGTTTAAACGCCCCCAAGGGCGGTTGGGTTGACACCATGTCCATCTTCTTCAAGAAGCACCATCGCCAGGCCCTGCTCCAGCAACCATTCCCTGAGGAATGGGAGTCGATCATTCAGGCTGATGTTGCCTATGACAAGCTCCTGGAAGACTCTGAGCGGTCCCATTTACGGGATCTCATCCGGATCATCATCGATGAGAAGCATTGGGAGGGTTGTGGTGGCCTTGAGATGGATGACCGGGTGAAGGTTGTCATTGCGGCCCAAGCAGCAGTTCTTCTCTTGAGTTGGGAAATGGACATCTTCCGGAATGTCCATACCTTCTTGATCTATCCAGCGGCGTATCACCAGACACAGGAAAACGTAGGCAGGGATGGGATGGTCAATTCAGGCACCGTGAATCTCGGTGAAGCCTGGTACAACGGCCCTGTAGTGTTCTCATGGAAGGATGCACTGGAATCAGCGCATCAGCCTGGTCGAGCCAACAATGTCGTGTTCCATGAGATGGCTCATACGATCGACATGTTGACTGGGCAGACCAATGGCACGCCTCCACTGAGGGAGCGGGATCATTACAAGGCCTGGAATGACGTCATGACCAGCAACTTCCAGTCCATTCGCAAGGCTTATGAATCCGGGCATCGTGATGTCATTCGCGACTATGGCGTCGTCAATGTCGCGGAGTTCTTCGCAGTCTGCACCGAAACCTTCTTTGACGCGCCGGTGCCCTTCAAGCAACATCGGCCTGAACTCTATGCTGAATTCTCGCGGTTCTACGGCCAGGATCCCGCCAAGCGTTTCAAGGGTGTCAAGAAAAAGCCCGGACGGCACTGAATCAGGTTCGTTCAACAAGCCGATCGATCAGATAACTGGACTCGACCAGAGCTTTTTCCGAGAAGTCCCCGAAGAAGGACCTGACTTCGCCGAATGTCCTGCGGAAGCCCTCCTGATCCCCAGTTGTGATGAGATCACGAAGCTCATCTGCAGCCTTGGTGAAGGCCTCCGTGACCGAATCAGCATTGGGGTTGGTCATCTCGATGGCCGAGTACAGGTCTGGTGACTGGGCGAAATGCCTGGCTGCCATCAGGAGTTCCATGTGATAGATCGGGGAGGTGAATTGGAGTGACTCCTCGATGGAGACACCCAGTGTCTGCATGGTTCGCCCGATGACCTCGGTGGAATAGTGGGTGAGTACCTGCACGACGGACATGATTCGATCGTGCTGTTCTGGTGCGGTCCGAATCACCTCAAGACCCGCGGCCTTGAAACTGGATTCGAGCCACTTCAACCAGGCGTCATCATTGATTCGTCCCGGCGTGACCACGACACGTTGGCCTTGAAGCGAATTGATTGCCGGACCGAAGAGAGGGTGGGTTCCAATGGTCGTGCAACTGGAGAAATCCACCATGGCCCGAACCGGATCATCCTTGATGGACGTGACATCGCACAGCAGGGCATCTTCCCGGCAGTTTGGGCCAACCAGTTCGATCACTTCGCGTGTTGCTCGGATGTTGACCGAGATCACGGTTACATCTGCTCTGGCAGCGGCTTCATTCGGGCGAAGAGTCGTATCCAGATCGGATATCAGAACTTCGTGTCCCTGTTCCTGAAACATCTTGCTCAGGCAGGTTCCCATTCCGCCCAGGCCACCGACGATGGCGATCGTCCGTGGCTCGACTTGAACTGGAACCGCTGCACGCAAGGATGCTTGTCGGTCACGGCTGGCCCAGAGAATGACTCGGAACAGTGATTCCACGACTTCAGGGCGGATGCCATCAGCAGTGCCCAATGTCCGACGTTCCGCAAGCATCCGGCCTTCTCTGTCCGGGTCACGGATTGGAAAACCACTCTGCCTCTTCACATCGGCGACTTGAGCCACCAATTCGTTGCGTTCGGCGAGCAACTCCACAAAGCGGCGATCGAGTTGGTCGATGCGTTGGCGGAGAGCGAGCAGATCTTGTGGGACGGGATCGGGCATGGTTTACCGGGGGTTGTCAGCAGACAGGACATTAGGACTGTACACGACCCAGTTGCGGGTTGTACCATTCTGGTTCGCACTTCCAGGGGCGGCGGTACCCCGTAAAGACCCGCAGAATGAGAAGATCCATGGCTTCGGAAACCACTTCATCGGTCCATTGCGGTTCAGCATTTGTCCAGGAATTCATGTCCTATGTCGAGGAACGCTCGCCTGGTCAGCCCGAGTTTCATCAGGCTGTTCGAGAGGTGGTGAACTCACTGGAACTCGTGCTCGAGGCAAGGCCGGAGTATCGGAAGCATGGCATTCTCGAACGCATCATCGAACCAGAAAGGGTGATCCAGTTCCGGGTTCCTTGGATGAATGATCAGGGCGAAGTCAAGGTCAACCGCGGCTATCGCGTCCAGTTCAACAGTGCGATCGGCCCCTACAAGGGCGGCCTTCGTTTCCATAACTCAGTGAATCTGAGTGTTCTGAAGTTCCTTGGCTTCGAGCAGATCTTCAAGAACAGTCTGACGGGCCTTCCAATCGGTGGCGGCAAGGGTGGCAGCGACTTCTCACCTGCTGGGCTGTCGGATAACGAGGTCATGAGATTCTGCCAGTCCTTCATGGGCGAACTGCAACGACACATCGGAGCTGATACTGATGTTCCTGCAGGCGATATTGGAGTTGGTGGCCGAGAAATCGGTTACATGTTCGGCCAGTATCGAAAGTCAAACAATGTCTTCACCGGTACGCTCACCGGTCGTGCTCCCTCATGGGGCGGCAGTCTGCTGCGACCAGAGGCAACCGGGTATGGCTGTGTCTACTTTGCAGCCGAAATGCTTGCGGCACAGGGCAGGACTCTTGAGGGCATGAATTGCCTGGTATCGGGTTCAGGCAACGTTGCCCAGTACACGACAGAAAAACTCAACGAGCTTGGTGCCAAGGTCCTCACGCTTTCGGACTCCTCTGGCTGGATCCATGATCCAGATGGCGTTGATGCCGAAAAGCTGGCTTTCGTGATGGATCTCAAGAATGTGCGTCGCGGGCGTATTTCCGAATATGCCGATCGTTATTCATCAGCGACCTGGCATCCGGTTGAGCATGGCCATGATGGCAATCCCATGTGGCGAATTCCAGCAGATGCGGCGTTCCCCTCAGCGACCCAAAATGAGATCATCGGAGCCGATGCCCGTCATCTCGTGGAGAACAAGGTCCAACTCGTTGCAGAGGGCGCCAACATGCCCACCACAGCAGATGGTCAGGCCGTGTTCATGGAGCACGGGGTCCTCTACGGCCCAGCGAAGGCGGCCAATGCGGGTGGTGTGGCGGTGTCGGCCTTGGAAATGGCCCAGGCAAGCCAGCGACTCCAGTGGCCCAGAGAAGAAGTCGACAAGCGACTTCGTCACGTCATGGCTGGAATTCATCAAGCCTGTGTTGATGCTGCCAAGACGTATGGTCATGACGGCAATTACATTCATGGGTCAAATATCGCTGGTTTCACGAAGGTTGCTGACGCGATGATCCAGCAGGGGCTGATCTGATTACGACGCCCTACAGGGGGATGAAGCCCGCTTTTGTCTGATTTGGTTGCGATACAGGGCTATGCATTGGTATAGTCAGGATGTACGGTTTGAGGACTTCGGGGAGACATGAGACGCTTCCTAACCCGACCGTACATCGCACTACAGAAATCCTCGTGGCGAAGCCCGGGGATCGGATCGTCCCGAAAGGCCGTATGTGTTGCCCAAATGGCGACACAGGTCCCGGGGACTGCTTCGGAGCCTGAATCTTGAGTTTAAACAACGGCGTTGATCGTTGCGTGACATTTGAATTCGGTGATCGTGTGCGCATGACGCAACGTCCCGAGTGGGGTGTTGGTGCCATCACCCGGGTTGAGAACGTGCCCATCAAGGGCGAGATGACCCAGAGCCTCACAGTTCGTTTTCCGAATGCCGGCATGAAGACCCTGAATGGCTCAGTCGCCAAGCTTGAGCGTGTTGAAGCCGAACAGTCGGCTGAAGAACCTCGAGTCGATCGTATTTCTGGAATTGATCGAATTGCAGAGGACGAGATGCTCGCTGGTCTTGCTGATCGAAAGCTCAAGGAAGTCATGCTGGCCATTCCCGAACAGTGTTCGGATCCCTTCCGCACCTTGGAGTCGAGGCTCCAATCGACACTGGATCTCTTCCGGTTCGACCAGGGGGGCCGGGGCCTGATGGACTGGTCCGTAGCCCAGACAGGCCTGGATGATCCACTCTCGAGATTCAACCGTCTTGAACTCGAGCAGCATTTCGAACGCTGGGCCTGTGAACGTGACGCCCATCTCAACAAGCTGCTTCGGGAAGCCCGTGAATCGGGGCTTCAGATGGACGCATTGCTTGCCAAGGCGCCCCCTGCAGCGGTGGCGGCAACTCGACGGGGTCGATGAGTAAATCGGCGACGACCGCTTTTCTATCAGCGGCCGCCGCCAAGGAACCCTCAATTCCTACCAAGTTCTACTTGCCTGGCTGATCGATCTTTTTCATAAAAGCATCAGCCATCTTCGATGCGACTTTGTCATGGTCTGCTTTCCAGTTGTCTTGGTGAGCAGCGTCTTGCTTGACATCGGGCATTGGTCCTTGTTTTTCAATGGCCCTTTCCAAAGCCGAGATCACGTCATCCACATCAACCTTGCCGTTGCCATCCAGATCGGATTGCCAGATTTGATCCTGTTTGCCCAGGTCGAGCAATGTGTCGGTGACGCGATCCCAATTGCCTGTCGTTAGGTATCGGGAAACGTCAGCCGTGGGGTACTGCTTGATGCGTAAGTCCACGAAATACTCAGCAAATGCAGCGCTGTCTTCGATCACTGGGTTGTCGGCTTTTTGATCGTTGATACTCGCTCTGGCAGTAACTGCAAAGATGTACTTGCCTGCAGGCAGACGCCCTGAAACCCTGTTCAATTGAGTTCTATGTTCCTCAGAATTCAAACAGGAATGTACGTATCTCCAACGTTTCTGGGTGGGACGACGGTACAACACCTCACTGAGTGAGAGTTGAATTTCACTTTTGCCATCAGGGTTACCTTCGTAACTGAGCGAAACATCAGCATCGAGAATCCATTCGAATGGATGGTCCGATGTGAACATGACATATGAGAAACTTTGAGAGTTTGCTGCGTATGGATGCGATAACAGGGCATCTTCATCAGCTGAGGCGGAACCGCGACCCTTGAGAATCGATTGTCCGTAGGATCCATCGGTGACGGTGGTGTCTTGTTGAGATTGTGCCTGGCAATAGCCGCCGTAGGGGAGGGGTTGCCTGGCTTCGACATTCTGATTCAAGTCACCATCTGGATCGTATCGCCTGCTTTCACTGGGTAAATGCTCAGAATACTCATCGAGTAGAGAAATGGTGGCTGAGTTAGAACGATATGGAAGTACGGATTCCAGTCCACCTTGGCAGGGTGTGTAGAGAGCAGAAAGAGTCAGGACTGAGAGCGTAATGATGGAGCGAGGGCGCATGAGATAATGCCTTTCGTTTCGTAGTGTGATTTGGTGAGGAGTGAGCACATCAGCCTAGAGGGTGCTGGAGCGGAGTGAGGGAGAAGGATTCTGGCTCAACTACACCTATGCTCCTCGTTCCTACGTGTGTGACTTCGGAATGAACATAGATGCCACTTGCCTGGGGTTGCAATTGGCAAGTGAACCGTTGACCTCAGGCGACAGGCTGTTGATTCAGGGCAACATCCCGACTGACCCGCACGGGGTCATGAAAGGGGTTTGGCACTGAAAACGGCCTTGGCGCTCACGTAAGCAGGCTTCAGGCAGTTTGGCACAGCGTTATCTCCGAAACGGGATGGCAATTGCTTCCCATGTAGTGGCGAGAGGAACCCTGAACTGAACACATGAGAAGAGAAGAGAGCGTCATGAACGAACAAGTTTTCCAGGAGCGGTTTGCACAACTGCTCAAGAGAATCCATGCGTTGCCCGACTGCCAGAAGGCTGGCTTGGCGGTCCCAGCAGCAGACCCCAATGGTCAAGAAGCTGAGATCACCCGGGCTGTAACTGAACTCCAGGACTCCCTTGATTTTCTGAGGCTGAGCGTGAAATACCTCATGTTCGACCTGGAGGCGACCCGGAGAGAGAACGGTTACCTGCGTCGTCTGCTTGAGCAGGCAACACAACAGGACCGGACAGAGGACTGTGAAGACAACTATTACAGGGATGAGGAAGAGGAATGAGGCAGTTGGCCACGCCAACGTGAGGAGGGGGCTGGCGAGTAGATCGCCAGATTGCAACGGAAGGATGGGGCCCTCGGGTTTGAGAACCCGACAATATGCTCCCCGTGTTCAGGGCAGGCATCGTCCTTCCGTTGCACATATGACAAATGAACGTCCTCACCTTGGAGGGAAGGTGAAGTAGACGATCAAGGGAGTTTGCCTGGAGGAATGGCACGCTCCCTTTGTCATTGAGTTGCCAGACACGGTCGATATGATCAATGCATGTGTGGTCGTTTTTTCATGGCCTCCGAGCCAGGACTCATCATGGATACCTTTGGTCTGGTTGATCCCCCAGATGCCAGGCCGACATGGAATGCTGCGCCTACCCAGGAACTGCCGGTTGTCCGGGCCATGTCGGATGGCCGAAAACTGAACAACTTGCGGTGGGGGCTGGTTCCTCCCTGGTCAAAGGATCTGGCCATTGGAAGCCGGATGATCAATGCCCGTTCAGAAACAGCGGCTGAAAAACCATCTTTCCGGGAAGCCCTGAGGTGTCGTCGTTGTCTGATCGTTGCAGATGGGTTTTATGAATGGCAGCGTGATGGAGATCACAAGAGGCCATTCTGCATACATCTGCGTGATCGTCGTCCATTCGGCATGGGTGGACTCTGGGAAACCTGGTCAGATGAAAATGAACAGGCGGTCGAAACCTTCACGATTCTGACGACATCACCCAACAGCCTGTTGTCACCGATTCATGATCGCATGCCTGTAATCATTCCAGCAGACCAGCACGATCGCTGGCTTGCACATGACCTGCAGGATCCGGGCCAGGTCGCCTGTCTCATGGTGCCGTATCCAGACGACGAGATGGAGGCTTACGAGGTGACCAGTCGAGTGAACTCACCGCGGAATAATGATGAGGCTTGCCTCATGCCGGCCAATGAGTGACTTGTGATTCAAGGTTTCCAAGCGGATCAGAAGATGAGCCAGCTCAGGAAGCCCAGTAGAACAATCACCACGATGATGATGGTCAGTCTGTTCTGGATTTCTTTTTCAGCAGGCGGTTTGTTGCTGATGCGGCCGCCAATTTGCTGTCCGCAATCCGGGCAGAATTCGGCATCGTCGTAGACCACAGCTCCGCACTCAGGGCAGTACCCTTCTTCCTGGTGATTGAAGCGTTCCAGGTCTGACTCACTGGGGCCCTCATCCAGCCATTCACTCACTTGCCGGTGTTCCTGCGATTCATTGGGCGGCTTTCGTCATTGAGCCACTGTTGTAATTTTGCAGCGTTGAGTCTTCCGCCGGAACGAAGCTTTGTCATGCATGAGGAAGGGTTGTACTGAGCCTGGTTGGTCTGGGTGTTTCCCTTGCCTGGATTGGGAATCGGAAAATCCACGCCGGGGACAGCACGCGTCCAGCCCCAGAGAGCCCATGTGTCATGTGCGGTTGCACCATCTCCCGGTGCAAATGACCACGCAAGCGGCACGTTGTTGTTGAGATCGTTCCAGTTTCCGAAATAGCGCCAGGGACGTTCGAATTTCCAGCTCTTGACACCGGACTTCTGCATTTCCCAGGGAGAGAAGGGGACCCAACCTGAATCAGGAAGGAAGAACTCCGCCCAGGTCGTCAGTTCCTTGCCGGATTCAACATCATCTGAAAGCCCGATCACCGGACGTGCGGGAATACCGGCGGCTCTCAGCATGGCAACGCAGACGCAGGTCAGATCGGCTCGACTTCCAGTGCCTGAGTTGGCAGTTGCAAGGGCTCCCTTGACGTTCAGTCCTCGCAATTTTCCCCTGCCGCCACGCAGTGTTCTTGAGCCTGATACTTTGATGTTGTTACAGGTGTACTGGGTAATGGCCTTGGCAACTACCCACGGCGGATTGAGCCTCAGATCCTGGCCGAATATGGACGTGATGGCATCCTTGAAGACCTGTTCGTCTGATTCGATGAGAGGTTGAGGTTGAAGTGACTTGCTGACTTCAGAGGGCCACTGAGCTGGCCACTTTGTCATGAGGGCCTTGTCTTCATCGACCTTGCAATTCCAACTGGCAACCTCGGCAGAAATCCGGATGGTGGAGAAACGCTGGGGTCCTATTGGAATTGGTGCCTGGATCATCTCCTCGCCCTGGAGACCTGTTCCCTTTGTTGCGTCTTTGCCTTCGAGCATTGATGTCGGGTTGTTGCCACTGGTTGTAATGACCTCAAGCGTGTTGAGTTTCAAACGGCTCCATGGCCCTTTCGTGATCAGCGGCATTCTGAAAGGTCGCTCATTGTTGGGCGACTGAAGGGTATTGATCGAGATGTCCATGGAAAACTGCCACAGCCTGCTTTCCTGCTTGACCGGTAGTAGTGCACCCTGAGGCAGAACTTCTGGTCCTGGAGCCGACTGGAATCCAAGGAGAGTTAACAGGATGGTTGTGATCATGAATGTCATCGGATCATCTGCTCAGAATGGCAGTCCTTCTGGATTGGGGAAGAACAAAGGCTGTATTGTGTTGAGGAATTTTGCGAGTACGAGGTTGATGACGATAATCGAGAGGAAGCTGGCAACGAATGCCTGCGTCGTGGCCTTGCCAACACCGGCAGCACCGGGTTTGCATGAAAAACCCTTGTAGCAACAGATGATGCCGATGCTCAAGCCAAAGAAGAACGCCTTGACGATTCCAACGATCGGTTCATACCAGGTGACGAAAGCCGCTGAATAACTCCAGTAGTCTCCCGCTGGAACATCATTGAGCAGCACCGTGAAGGTGTACCCGCCGAATACTCCCAGCATGTCGGAATAGATCGTCAGGATCGGAGTCATGATTGCGCAGGCAATCACCCGGGGCACCACGAGGTAGGCGATGGGGTCGGTGGCCATGGCTCTCAGGGCATCCAACTGTTCGGTGACCCGCATGGTTCCCAACTCAGCCGTCAATGCGCCACCTACGCGGCCCGCCACCATGACAGCTGCCAGGACGGGGCCGATCTGCTTGACTACCGAGACGTTGATGATGCTGCCAAGTGTTCCCTGCAGCCCGAGGGCTTCGAATTGAACGAAGGTCTCCAATGCAAGGATCATCCCAATGAAGGCGCCTGTGACGCCCACCACCGGGATGGAGGCCACGCCTACAGAGAGAAGCTGTGGAGCCAGTAGTCTCCAGTGAAGCCAGATACTGGGACCACGGAACAACCAGGCGATGCTCGAAAGGCAGAAGCGGGTAAAACGACCATATGCCGTGATGAACCCGAACAAGCGGGGGAGATCGAGCCGGGATGCAGGTACAGAGACAGCCATGGGGTCCAAGCAGTCTACCCGCCCCTCGGGTGGGAATCCGTTGCAGATCGTTCAGGCAAGGCTCAAGGCCTGCCTGGCCTACTTCATGGGCTCGTCATATTCCTCGGTGACCTCGACGATTTCCGTTTCCCCGCCTGTGGGAGATTCGGCCAGTTCGTAGAGGAAGATCTCGACACGGCGATTCTCAGCGGTTCCACCCTTAACGTTCGGGACAAGTGGCTGATATTCACCCTTGCCTGCAATCGTGAGTCGCTGTGGCGTTACGCCTGACTGCACCAGGGCATCGCGGACAGCGATGGCACGGGCTGCTGACAGGTAGAGGTTTGTTGGGAACTTTGCACGAGAGCGGCTGGGCTTCACATTGTCCGTGTGACCGACAACCATGATCTCGAAACCATTGGCTTCACTGGTTTCCAGGATGTCTGCCAGGGCTGTGAGGCCTGGGCCTGCACTCCGCTTGAGTTCAGCCTGGCCGGAATTGAATGTGAAATCACTCATGAAACGCAACGCGCCATTGGTCTCGTCATATTCAATCGCATCTGGATATGTGGCTGCCAGAGCGGCGAGACGGCGTGAAACAGTTCCAGGAAGGGCGTTGATTTCCATCTCGCTGAGCTGGATAGCCAGGTCGCGATTATTGACAGAAAGTTCATCAACAGCACCCTGGATGGCGGTGTAATCAGTCTGCATGAGGTCCAGATTCTCGCGGGCCTGATCAAGCTGCTGATCCTGGCTGAGAATCTGAGATTTCAGTGCATCGCGTTCATTGGTCACGCTGACAAGCTGCTCCTGCAGCGAACGGCGTACCTGAAGCGACTTCTCATACTTTTCGGCAGATACGCAGGCACCCAGCGTAAGAACCGGGGCCATCAGGCCGCACAGAGCGAGTGAACGAACGCATGTCATCGAGAGTCTCCCTTCCTTAGGATTCAATTTGACCAATGTTCCCATCGGCCAATGAAGGGCGTTAGTGTACGGCGGATCTGGAGTTGTCGCATGTTGCACAACCGGGGCATAACCGGTGGACAGATTGAATCACGTGTACTGATCAGAGCGGCATCTGCTGTCGATCAGAACACGGAAATCACGCCAGCAGCAATATTGTTGGAGGGGGATCGGATCATCCAGGTGGGCTCTCCAGAGGCTGTCGGGGAGGTCTCAGGGGCTCGGCTCGTGGATGCCAGCAATGAGATTGTGCTGCCAGGCTTGGTCAATTCCCATGCTCACTTGGATCTCAGTGGCCCGGGGCCGATGGTCTACGGTGGGGATTTCGAGCAATGGCTGGAAGCTGTTCTTGAAATTCGCTGGTCTTCCACGGAGGCGGACATTGTCGATGCGGTGATGCGGGGAGCAGAATTGTCCCTGGCCGGGGGCACCGTGCTGGTAGGCGATATCTCCGGCATGCCTCATGAACCACAGTTCCGGACGCTAAGAGACACGCCCCTGGGGGGTGTCAGTTTTCAGGAGTTCTTCGGGCTCGGTGATTTCCAGGCAGATGCCATTGAGAGCATGCAGAAAACTCTGACGGACCTTGGTGAAACTGAGGGCAAACTGGTTTGCGGTCTGACGCCACATGCTCCTTACACATGCGGTTCGGAGTTGATCCAGGCTGCCGTCGGATATGGCGTACCAGTGGCCATTCATGTTTCCGAGAGCCCGGAAGAAATCGAGTTTCTCGCTTCCGGTACAGGTTCTTTCAGAAAACTGTCGGAACATCTGAAGGCCTGGAATGACGGTGTTGTGATTCCAGGCAGTCACCCCGTCGATTTCACTACTGAGCAGGTGAAGGGGGCCGATGGCCTCCCGGCATCCCGGATACAGATGGTGCATCTCAACTACATCGATCCGCGTCATCTTGATGTGCTGGCAGAATCCGGTGTTACTCCTGTCTATTGCCCGAGGGCAAGCGCCTACTTCGGCCATCCTGTGTCCGGTGAGCATCCCTATCGCGCGATGTTGGAGCGCGGCATTCCAGTCGCCCTTGGCACCGACTCGCTGCTGTGTCTTGACACACCTGACCGCATCAGCATCCTGGATGAGATGAGACTGCTCCATGATCGCGACGGAACATCACCACAGGTGTTGATGAAGATGGCTACCGAAAACGGTGCCAACTCATTGGGCTTTGGTGGCAGAGGGCTCTTCGAGTTCAAGCCTGAAAACAGGATTGCCGGCATCATCAGGGTCGGGGCTGAAACACGAACGCCCAGCATTCATGATGTGTTGAAAGGCGACGCCTCACCCAGCTGGATACTGAAGCCGAATCAATGGGATCAAGGCGATTCCAGCAGCGGGGAAGGCCAGAATCCTGGCTGGTGCTCCCTGGTTGAAGGTGCATGACAGCTCGGCGACTAGGATTTGGCGGTGATGCGATTGGGGTAGCTCGTTCGCTGTTGGGCCAAATGCTTGTTCGATGTCTGGGGGGCAGCCGAATGGTTGGTCGCATTGTTGAGGTGGAGGCCTACCTCGGTCCCCATGACCTGGCGTGTCATACGGCGGGAGGCCGCCGGACACCACGAAACGAGTCGATGTATCTCGGCGGAGGCCATGCCTACGTGTACTTGATCTACGGAATGCACCATTGCGTCAACATCACCACAGGGCGGCGAGCGTCCGGAGCGGCCGTATTGATTCGAGCAGTGGAACCAATGGATGGCGTTGATGCGATGTGGCAACGCAGGGGAGCCATTCGTCCTCGGAGGGATCTTTGTCGCGGGCCGGGACGCCTCTGTGAAGCCATGGGGATTGACCGTCAACTGGATGGTCTAGATCTTCGTACAAGCAAACAGCTGTGGATCGAACGAGGATTCAAGGTTCCCTTCAGTGAAATCGTGGCTGGTCCAAGGGTCGGTCTGGGAAAAGCCGGAAAGTGGGAGAAGGCGCCTCTTCGTCTGGCGATCCGTGAAAACCACTATGTATCAAGGCCTGCACCATTGGAAACAGCCTCAAGGGCACTTGAAACACTGGAAATCAACATGTAATCAATCCTGAAGAGGGGTTCGTCCGATATGCTTAACCTTGGAGAGACCGCCTCTAAGGTGGTTGTATTAAGGCATGAGTGAGCAAACCCAGGGGCAAGTTGATTGGGAGGCCATCCGCCGCCAGGCAGGGCCTTATCCACTGGAGGCCTATCACTTTGTGCGTGAAGGTCTTTCCTACACCGCCAACACGGTGTTTGGAGAAGATGATTCCCTTCCAGATTTGGATCGGCATGTCACGGGCCAGGAACTGTGCCTGGGCCTGAAGAACTATGCAGTCGACCAGTGGGGCATGATGGCGCCCGTTGTCTTGGAATGTTGGGGGATACGTTCTTCAGAAGATTTTGGTCGCATCGTCTTCGCAATGATTGATGCTGGCCTGATGAGTCGCCGTCCAGACGATGCACCCGAGGATTTCCGCGGAGTCTTTGATTTCCGCGAAGCCTTCTCCCATCAAGAACTCGCTGCCCACATCGGGGAATGTAACGTTTCCTGATACTTGATCTGTGAAAAGAGGAGGCACTGGTCATGGATGACCGCCGCGACGACTCTGTCAATGATCCTGAATCTACAGAGTCATGTAACTGGGCCAATCTGCACCTTTGGCAGATTCGATTCATTCGTGACATTCTCTTTGCCCTTGTCGCCTTCTTCCTGTTCTGGTTGGGATATGCCCTTCGGGATGTCACGGTCCCGCTTCTTGTAGCGCTCCTGCTGGCTTACCTCGCAGAACCCGCAGTCCGCTGGTCTGCGGCAAAGTCATGGATTCCATTCCAGCGGCTTGGGGCAGTCATTCTGTTCGTATCCATTTTCGTCATTGTCGTACTGGCCTTCATCGCGTTTGTCGTACCTCCGGCCGTTCAGCAGGTCATCCAGCTTGCAGATGAAGTCGAGAGTGGTACGGTTCGGGCGAAGTTGGTTCGAATTACCGAGGAGCATGTTCCCATTCATCTCCAGCCGGATCTTCTGGATCTGGTTGAATTCCTGCCTGCAGGCGACAGTACTCCGGTTGATGATGGCACAAAGCAGACAGACACTGCAGAGTCGCCCGCTTCGCCTTCTGGAGACCAGGCGGCAAAGCCCGCAACGGATGAAAGTGCACAGGCCCCGGCGGCTTCTGCTGACGATCGTGTGGCGTTGACCGACCCTGAAAAGTCGATGCTCGATAATGCGGCAACCGCTGCCAAGTCCAATGCGGGGATGTTGCTGGGTATCGTGCGCCAAGGCGGCAGCATCGCCTGGTCAGTCATCCTGGAACTCATCACGATTGGGATGCTGCTTTTCCTGATCCCGTTCTACTTCTTCTTTTTCAGTCTCTGGTATGGCGATGTCTCCAAGTTTGTCGACAACATGCTCCCCGAGCGGGAGCGGCATCGCATCAGAGACCTGCTTCACAAGATGGACGCAGCCGTTGCTGGATTCGTGCGTGGCAGAATCCTGATATCCGTGATCATGGCCGTCATGTTTGTGATTGGATACATGTGGGTTGGCGTTCCCTATGCCATCCTTCTGGGGTTGCTCGCCGGGTTCATCAGCATCGTGCCGTACCTCAGTCTCGTCGTCATACCGATTGCCATTATTCTGATGTTCATTGGTCAGCTTGAAGTGCCTGAACCGGACCGCATGGCCTGGTGGGGGATCCTGCTCTGGCCAACCATCGTGTACGCGGTGGTCAACACCATTGATGGCTGGTTGCTGACTCCAGTGATTCAGGGCAAGTCCACCAATCTTGATCCCGTCACGATCTTCGTGGCGATCCTCGCAGGTGGTTCAGTGCTCGGGATCTACGGCATGCTGATCTCGATACCAGTGGCAGCGTGCATCAAGATTCTGCTTTCAGATGTCGTGTTGCCCAAGCTTCGAGAAATGGGGGGGCGGCCTCCCGCCGGGCGTCCATTGGCTTAACGCCGTCTCAACGCCGCTTGCGCTTCTTGAACTTCTTCTTCACACTTGTGGTCTTGGTGCTGCCACGTGTGGACATGCCTGCAAGCTGTTCCATGCCAGCCATGGCATCCTCGCCCTGCATGCCCTTCATGGCTTTCATCTTGCCGAGCATTCCCATGCCTGCCATCTGAGTGGACATCTTCTTGATCATTTCGAACTGCTTGAGCAGTTTGTTGACTTCAGGGCCAGATGCGCCGGAGCCACGTGCAATGCGACGAACGCGTGACTTGCTCTTCAGAAGAGTCGCTTCTTCCCGTTCATTGTTCGTCATGGAACCCACGATGGCCTCAAGGCGATCCAGTTGACCTTCATGTCCATCCAGATTCTTGATGGCGGATCCGACACCGGGAATCATGCCCATGATCTGCTTCAGAGGTCCCATCCGCCGTAGCGATCGGATCTGCTTGACGAAGTCATTCATGGTGAACTGGCCCTTGGACAGTCTTTCTGCCATGGCCTCAGCTTCCTCTTCGTCAACTTCCTGCTGGGCTTTCTCGACCAGGGAAACGACATCGCCCATGCCGAGGATCCTGCCGGCCATGCGTTCAGGATGGAATTCCTCCAGGGCATCATGGCCTTCACCGACACCAATGAACTTGATGGGGGCGCCAGTAACTTCCTTGACGGAAAGTGCGGCACCACCCCGAGTGTCACTGTCCAGTTTCGTGAGAATGACACCATCCACAGCCATGCGATCGTTGAACGCGCTGGCGGATTGCACGGCATCCTGGCCTGTCATGGCATCGACTACCAGGTAGATCTGGTGGGGATTCAACGCATAGCGGACCCCATCCAGTTCCTTCATCAAATCGTCATCAATGTGCAGACGACCAGCCGTATCCAGGATCAGCACGTCGAACCGTTCACTGCGTGCACGTTTGAGGGCTCGCTGACAGACCCCGATGGCGACGCCAGTGGCGGTTCCGTACTCGGCACACTTGTCCGGTTCTCCATGGAACGCGACTTGTGCGTTGCCTTTGCCGCTGGTCTGGACACCTTCAACGACGACTCGGAGCTGTTCTACAGCGGCAGGCCGCTGGAGATCTGCTGCACAAACAAGCGTATTGCGTCCATTTCTCTTGAGATAGGCCGCAAGCTTGCCGCAGGTTGTTGTCTTGCCTGTTCCCTGGAGTCCGCAGAGCATGATCACGGTGGGTGGCGGATCAACAAGCATCACGTGGCTGTCCACCGGCCCCATCAGTTCCACCAGTTGCTGGTGGACGATGTGAGTCATCTGCTGCCCGGGCTTCAGGCTCTGCAGGATTTCTTCACCCAGGGCTTCTTTTTGAATGCGATCACAGAAGCCGTTGACCACGTCCAGATTGACATCGGCCTCCAGGAGTGCCTGGCGGATCTCCTCCATGGCCTCACGGACGTTGGCTTCGCTGATGCGGCCGCGGCCTGAGAGGTTTCTGAAGGTCTTGCTGAAGCGATCACTGAGTGCGTTGAACATGAATCATGCAGTGTAGCAGGCCAAGTCATGGCCGCTTTGAAGAGAGCCACTCGTGCAGGCGGTCTGCAGGCCAGGTGTTGATGCACTGATCTGGCCCCAGTCGTCCGCGGCGGGCGGTCAGGAGACCGTATCGAAGCAGATCGAAGTCTTCTGGGCTGTGCGCATCTGTATTGATTGCAACCAGACAGCCGGCACCCACGGCCAGGCGAACATGCGTGTCCCTCAGATCCAGTCTGAGTGGATTGGCATTGATCTCCAGGGCGGTACGGCATTCGGCAGCTGCTTCTACCAAAGCGGCCATGTCCGGCGAGAGCCCTTCTCGTTTGTTGATGATCCGTCCAGTGGGATGGCCAATGATGTGTACCAGGGGGTGCCTGATTGCACGGAGCAGTCGGCTTGTAGCCTTGTCTGCTGATTGGCGGAGCGCTACGTGCGGGGAGGCGATCACGATATCAAGCTGCGCGAGCAGATCATCTTCATAGTCAAGCCGGCCATCTGCAAGGATGTCGACTTCTGATCCGGCCAGAACGCGGATGTCCTTGAGTTCGCTGTCCAGTTCCCGCACTTCATCAATGTGTTTTCGAAGTCGATCTTCAGAGAGACCATTCGCCTGGACGCTTGATTTGCTGTGGTCCGTTACGGCAATCGTGTGGTAGCCCCTTGAGCGAGCCTGCTCAACGAGTTCCGGAAGACTCATTACCCCGTCGCTCGCTCTGGTATGTGCATGAAGTTCTGCGTGAACCAGCCCGATCTCAACCAGTGGGGGTGGCGATTGTTCCACGTCATCGCGTTGTTCCCGCAACTCAGGTGGATGCACTGGCAGTTGCAGTGCCTTGTAGATGTCTGCTTCACTGGCAGCGGCGACGGGTGTGACGCCACGGGACTGGGGTGTTCCTTCTCCGCCATCATCTGGATAGAGGCCATACTCATTGAGTCGTTGCCCCGCCTTGATGGCACGTTCCCGCAGAGCGACATTGTGTTCCTTGGAACCAGTGAAGTACATCAGAGCGGCACCAAACGCATCCTCGGACACCATTCGCAGATCGACCTGGACTCCACGTTGCAGTCGAACGGAACACTTGGTCGCACCGCGGGCCAGGATCTTGGCGACTTCGGGCAATGTGGTAAAAGAGTCTGCCAGTGCATCCGGATCCATCGTGACAGCAAGCAGATCGATATCACCGATCGTCTCACGGCCTCTTCGAAGTGATCCGGCATACTCGATGCGTTCAACGCCAGGGATCTCTGCGAGCTGAGTAATAAGCGCTTCGGCGATGGGAAGTGCCTTGCCAATGCCAAGTCGATCGCCTGAAGTTTCCATGAACTTCAAGGAATCGGCGATATTGGCAATGGTCTTGGCGCCCATCCGAGGCATGGATTCGAGTGTTCCATCCCCAATGGCGAGCTTGAGTTTCTCAATGGAGGTGACATCGACCTCCTGCCACAGACGTCGAACCGTCTTGGGTCCAAGGCCTGGTACGTCAAGCAGATCAACAAGTCCATCTGGAACCTGGCTGGTCAGTTCAGCCAACTCGCTGATTTCACCCGTATCCAGGAACTCAAGAATCTTGTCAGCACTGCCGGCGCCGATTCCATCGATCGCGGTGAGTCCCTTCTTGTCCCCGGCATGACTTGAGATGTCATCAGGCAGATCCTTGATGACTCTGGCCACTCGACGGTTGGCGTTCACCTTGAAGCCATTGGCTCCCGTGACTTCCAGAATGGAAGCAATGCGCTCGAAGCAATCAGCGAGTTGGCGATTCGTACTCATCAGGCGACATCTCCCAGTCCAAGTGCGGAACCATGGGCCTTGAGCAATCTTTTTCGAAGGAGTGCGTGTCTAGGCTCGCTCAGCCAGGGATCAGCCTCGATCCAAGCGGCGGCATCCTGCCGTGCCAGTAGCAGCCATTGCAGATCATCGGGCAGCCTGGCAACCCGGAAGGGGGCCAGGCCTGACTGGCGGGCGCCGAAAAGTTCGCCAGGGCCTCGAAGTTCCAGATCCTTTTCCGCAATCCGGAATCCGTCTTCTGTTTCAGCGACAGCTTCCAGTCGTGCCAGGCCGTCTTCAGTGACTGGATCACTGATCAATACACAGAGCCCCTGGTAGTCGCCACGGCCAACACGTCCTCTCAACTGATGAAGCTGCGCGAGCCCGAATCGGTCTGCCTGCTCAATGATGATCGTGGTCGCATTGGGAATATCGATTCCCACCTCGATGACCGTTGTCGAAACCAGGACATCGATCTCTCGATTGCGGAATCGGTTCATCACATCATCCCGTGCTGCTGCATCGAGTCGTCCATGCATTACCTCCACGCTGCAACCTTCAAGCGTGCTGGCCAGAAGGCGGTCGCGGTGCGTGTGTACATCCGTGAGCCCATGATCAGAAGCATCGATGACAGGGACCACCACGAATCCCTGTTGTCCATCACGGACTCGATCATGGAGATGCTGGTAGACGCGTCGGGATTCTTCTCCTCGCACGAATCGCGTGATCACCGGGCTTCGGCCAGGTGGCCGTTCATCAATCACCGAGACTTCCAGATCGCCAAAGATCGTCAGGGAGAGCGTTCTTGGAATCGGTGTTGCCGTCATCACCAGTTGGTGCGGTACCTGATGTTCATCATCCCGACGTGAACGCAGCAACGCTCTCTGCTGTACCCCGAAGCGGTGTTGTTCATCAATCACCACAACCGCCAGATCCTGGAATTGAATGGACTCGCTGAGCAAGGCATGTGTTCCGATGATGATGTCAATCTCGCCATCTGCCAGCCCGGCCTCGATCTTTCGACGGTGGGCGGTTGAACAGGATGCGGTGAGGACTTCGATGCGAACGCGAGAATCCGCGAGCATGTCTCGGATCGCGCTGTGATGTTGTTCAGCGAGGATCTCAGTGGGGGCCATCATTGCAGCCTGTCGACCATCCGCAATCGCCATGAGCATGGCATACAGAGCAACAACGGTCTTTCCGCTGCCGACATCTCCCTGAAGGAGCCGGTTCATCGGAATTTCAAGCGTCAGATCCTGTCCGATTTCAGAGACAACGCGTTGCTGTGCCATGGTGAGAGAAAATGGAAACCTCGCCAGGATGCGTCGATGACGTTCTTCATCGAAAGGCAGAGCGGGAGCTGAGAGCGTGTCACGGCGGTGATGCCTTTTCATCATCACGCCCAGTTGAAGCAGCAGCAGTTCATCAAAGGCCAGGCGATGGCGAGCACGTTGCACATCCTCGCTGCCATCAGGTTGATGGATCATCCGATAGGCCTCTGCCAATGTCAGCAACTCACGTTGGTCACGATAGGAGTCAGGGAGGTGGTCCTCCAGAAGTTTGGCGGCGTCGATGATGTTGGCCTCGATCGCCTGGCGAATCCGACTGGAGGGCAATGACTCACTTGCTGGATAAACGGGAAGAAGCCGGTCAGTTGTTTCCTCAAGTGATTCTTCATTGGCAGGTTCAAAGCGGGGGTTGACCAGTTGAAGACGGCCTGAGAATCGGCCCGGTCTTCCGCTGGCACGGATTCTTCGCCCGGGTTGCAGTCGCTTGCTGATCCAGGGTTGGTTGAAGAACACCATTTGAAGTTGACCTGAGTCATCCTCAAGAATGGCTTCAACCTTGCCTTTGCGGCCAAACCCAGGTCGCACGGAGGCGATCTCCCCGACAACTGCAGCGAGATCCGGTGTCTCGGTGTTGTCGCCCACCAAGGCATCGAGATCAGCGATGCAGGCATGCTGCTGTGACCGTTCGTAGCGTGAAGGGAGATGAAGAATCAGGTCCGCAAGGCATCTGATCCCCAGCTGGCGAAAGGCATCTCCCTGCCCGGCACCGATACCAGGAAGGTCATCCACAAGTGTCGTCAATTCAAGCGGTGTCGTACTCAAGGTGCTCCCTTGGTCGTAGCGGGGGGTTGATTCCTGACGCGCACGATATCATCCAGCCATGGGTCTCCTGCCATTTGATCTTCCGGACAAGGGCATAGCCAAGCCAGAGCCGATGTCCGTGACTGAGATCAGTCAACTGATCGTCGGGGCTTTGGCAGAGGGTACGCCCTCTACCGTTCGAATCCGTGGGGAACTCAGCGGTTTCACGATTCGAAATGGGCACTGGTTCTTTTCTCTCAGGGATCAGGAATCCTCCATAGACGGGGCGATGTGGGCCAGCCAGGCCAGGTTGAATCGTCACAGGCCGGAGGAGGGGGACCAGGTTCTTGTCACAGGGCGTGTCGGGCATTGGCCTCGTGGTGGCCGCACTCGACTGGAAGCTCGTCAAATCGAACCGGACGGGGCCGGCGATCTGCGGGCTGCTTTTCTGAGATTGTGCAAGGAACTGCGGGAGCTGGGTTGGTTTTCCGACGAGGTGAAGAAGCCGCTGCCTTCATGGCCTCGTCGTATTGCCGTGATCACATCCTCGAAAGGGGCCGCCGTGACGGATGTCGTGGCTACGGCACGTTCCAGATTCCCAGCGACGGCTTTGCTGATTGTTGATGTCCGTGTCCAGGGAAATGCTGCGGCGGGTGAAGTTGCCTCCGCGATTCGCAGGCTTGATGCCGCTTCTGAGACGCTTGGATTAGATGCAATCATTGTCACGCGTGGGGGTGGATCGGCCGAGGACCTGGAGGCGTTCAATGATCGACGAGTTGCCAAAGCGGTCTTCGAAGCGAGGACGCCTCTGGTGGCTGCGATCGGCCATGAATCAGACACGACAATCATTGAACTTGTTGCTGATGCAAGAGCCTCAACGCCGACACATGCGGTGACGATACTGCTGCCTGATCGTGACGATGTTCTGGAACGTTTCGACGCCTTCGGGCACCGTCTGGGGCAAGCGTCATCCCGGATGTTGCGTAAGGGCCATGATCAACTGGATCCGCTTGCAGATCGGCTCGTGCGAGGCAGTCGTGTTCGTCTGCAACAGGATCTTTTGCGAGTTGATTCCCTGTCAGCCCGACTTTCGGCGTCGCGTCCGGACCGGTTGCTTCGACTTCAAGTGGCACAGTTGGACTCACTGTCCCGGCGACTTCTGAAAGCGACCAATCGTTTTCTTGCTGATCGGCCAAGGCCAGCGAAGCTGCAAGCCGCTCTTCAAAGGGCAATGATCGAATCGCTACGGCATGATCGACAGCGTATTGTGGCCCTTGATCGTGCCATGGTTGCAGTGGATCCCATGTCAGTCCTGAAGCGAGGCTACAGCCTCACGGTCGATGAACAGGGCAGAACGGTACGAGCGGCAGATGACGTCCAGCCTGGCGATCATCTGCTCACGAGAATCGCCCATGGATCCATACGAAGTCGAGTGGAAGCCGTGGAGGGTGGTGAGAGCGATTCTGATACAGTTGAGCCATGAGCCCCAAGGCCCAGCCCTCTCCAGATCATGATGCCGATTCGATGCGATTCGAAGCAGCTGTCGAGGAGCTTGAATCCGTCATCAGTCGCATCGAGTCCGGCGAGCTTGAATTGGAAGAGTCCATGGCGCTCCATAAAAGAGGCCAGGCCCTGCTGAAGATCTGTCGAGTTCGTCTTGAAACAGCAGAGCAGGAACTGAAGACCGTATCTCTAGATGACAAGGCTCTGGCCGGTGAAGATCCGGGCAGTGTTGATTCGGCTTGATGTCCATGACGACCCTGGCATTTTCCCTTGATGGGTCCATGCTCTGGCAGCATTTGCCCTGGGTGATCTTCGCTTTCTGCCTGGGTGCTTGCGTCGGCAGTTTCATCAACGTTGTTGTGCATCGCATGCCCACGGGCATGAGCCTGCTCTATCCACCAAGTCGATGTCCGGTCTGCGGTGGGCGATTGCGATTCTTTCGGGAGAATCTGCCGATTCTGGGGTGGCTGTTCCTGCGAGGTCGATGTCGCATGTGTGGGGTTCGTATCAGTCCCCGCTATGCACTGGTGGAACTGGGCATGGGCGTCCTGTTCCTCGGGTTGTATGTCGTTTACTTCTGGATTTCCTATCGCAATCCCTGGTGGGGCGATGTGGCAGGGCAGTGGTGGAGTGTGCAGCAGTTCATTCTGGCCTGGCCTGCATGGATCTGCATCACGTTTCTCCTGGCAGCCTTGTATGCAATGACCGTGATTGATGCTCGTACGTTCACCATTCCTATCCAGATACCGGTGTTCATCACCATGACGGCTTTCGTGCTTTGGCCACTGCAAGGTCTCGTCGCTCGAAAGCCCAGGTGGATGGATCCTTCTGCCTGGCCGATTCCTGGCGTCGACTGGACATGGTGCGCCGTGGCGATCGGGGGGATGCTCGGCGTGCTGATTGCCTGTTTTCTGCTCTGGACAGGTCGCTTGAAATACAGCTTTTCGGATTATGAGGATTACGTGCAGGAGGGGGAGGTCCTTGGCGACTACCCCCATGCTCGTCGAGAGATGTGGGTGGAACTGGCTTTCCTGATCCCCGTGATCCTCGGTCTGATAGTCGGAGGCCTGCTGGGCTCACTCCTGCTTCATGGGCAGGTTCCCCCGATCTGGCTTCAGAGCCTTGGAGGATCGATGCTCGGATATCTGGTGGGTGGTGGGCTCATCTGGGCAGTGAGGATCTTCGGGACCTTTGGCTTTGGTCGTGAGGCAATGGGTATGGGTGATGTTCATCTCCTGGGCTGCATTGGAGCGGTCATGGGGTGGTTTGACCCGATCCTTGTCTTCTTCCTCGCGCCTTTCATTGGTCTGGCCTGGACGCTGCTTGCTTCACTGGGAACCGCCCTGGGGAGTCGCCGAAGAGAATTGCCCTATGGGCCACACCTGGCGGTTGCCGCGGTTTTCGTACTCCTGGCAAGGCCGCTGGTGATTTCCGGCTGGGAGGCTCTGCTTCCCCTTGTTCCCATGCCTGCCAGGGTTCTCATGACAGAGGAGACGAACGGATTTCCGGCCAGCAATGTGGATACAGACAGGATGTCCACCTCGCTGGACAGGAGCTCGATATCAGGATTCAATGAACCGGGCGGCCGCCTTTTTCTGGGCGATCCGCTCATGAGAGATGGGGATCGGTGGATCGTGGATAGGCACTCGACCACGCAGTTCCCCCATCATGCAAGTTGAAAGGAAGATCACATGCATGGACGCACACTGACCGCAATTGCACTGCTCTTCGTTACAGGGTTGATGACCGCTTGTAACGACGCCTCCAAGTCACAGGTCGCCATGCTCACTGAAGAGAACAGCGAGTTGCGTGACCAGTTGGATGAAAGGGATCGCGCACTGGATGCGACGACCTCGGATCTCCGTGAGGCGAACCGTCTCCTTCGTGAGCAGCAGGAGTTGATGACGGTTACGACGGTTTCCGGAAACCCGTTTGAAGGCATTGAGGGTGTGTCCACCACAATTGATGGTGATGAGGTCACGGTTTCCATGGAAGGTGACATCCTCTTTGATTCCGGCCGTACTTCTCTACGTAAGCCGGCCAAGTCATCACTTCAACAGATCGCGACTGTTCTGAATGATGACTATGACGGAAAGATGATCGTCATAGCGGGCCATACCGATACCGATCCCATTCGCAAGAGTGGCTTCAAAAGTAATTACCACCTCGGCTTTGAACGGGGTTGGGCGGTCTATGAGTACCTCACGAGTCGTGGAGTCGACCCAGACCGGATTGCAGTCAGCAGTTATGGTCCAAATGATCCACTGGGTACGAAGAAAGCATCCCGGCGGGTAGAGATCGTCGTTGCAGATGCCCAGTAGGTCTTGAACCCGACAATGAAGTCTTGTCCCAGAGGGCCGGTTCTGCACGAATCGGCCCTCTGTCATAATCTGTACAAACCGTGACGCAAACTCCCCAGGTGCTGGAAACCGCTAGTCCGCCCAATCGGGGCAAGGGACTGTCATTGCTTGCGCTTGGAGCAATCGGTGTTGTTTTCGGTGATATCGGGACCAGCCCGCTCTATGCCTTCCAGGCGGCTTTCGGTGAGGCCTTGTTCCAGAACACCGAGGGACTCAAGCGGTCAACAGAAATGTCGCACGTCATGGGCACTTTGTCGCTGTTCCTGTGGGCGATCATCATCGTGATCTGCCTCAAGTACGTGATCTTCATGATGCGTGCAGACAATGATGGCGAGGGTGGTGTCCTGGCAATGTTCAGCCTTCTGCTGGCACGCCGTGACCCCAAGGATCCCGGGAAATGGTTTTCTCGATTTGCCGGTCGGGGTGGGCTGGTGCTCCTGGCAATCATCGGAGCGGCATTGCTCTATGGCGATGGGGTGATCACGCCTGCTATTTCGGTGCTCGCTGCTGCAGAAGGCATCAACCATGCGACTGATGGGCAGGTGCCCCGTTGGGTCCCGACGATCAGTGCTGTAGTCATCCTTGTTCTTCTCTTTGCAATGCAGCGATTCGGGACAGGTCGGATTGGTGTCCTTTTCGGTCCCGTCATGCTGATCTGGTTCCTGGTCATCGGTGCGTTGGGGCTTGGAGGAATCATCGGCAACCCGGAGGTCCTGAAAGCGATCAATCCGATGTGGGCAATCGATCTGTTCATATCTCATCCGTGGTTGGCATTCGTACTGCTGGGCGCTGTGGTTCTGTGTGTCACGGGATGTGAAGCGCTCAGTCTGGACATGGGTCACTTTGGTCGTTCGGCAATCCGAATCGCCTGGTTTGCAGTGGTCTGTCCGGCCCTCTTGTTGAACTATTTCGGCCAGGCTGCCGTGATCATGGAATCTCACCATCCGCCAGCAAATCCCTTCTACGCGCTGGTGCCTGAGATCTTCTTGATTCCGATGATCGTCCTTTCAATCCTGGCGGCAGTGATTGCTTCTCAGGCCATCATTGCCGGTGCTTATTCGATTACCAGACAGGCCATTCGGCTCATGCTGCTCCCACCGACGAATGTCCGGCACACGAGCAAATCACATGAGGGCCAGATCTACATCCCCTCGATCAACCTCGCGATGTTCATCGTCTGCGTGCTGCTGGTTTTGGGTTTTCAGACATCAGACAATCTGAGTGCGGCGTATGGACTGGCCGTGACAGGTGTGATGGTGACCTCGACGATCATGCTTTCGCTTGTAGCAAGAAAAGTATGGGGATGGTCATGGTTCGTCATCGCTCCGCTGCTCTTGGGCTTCTTTGTGATTGATCTGGCTTTCCTTGGCGCAAATCTTCTGAAGGTGCCCAGTGGAGGCTGGATACCGTTGGCAATTGCATTGGTTGTAGTGGTTCTGATGACGACCTGGCTTCGTGGGATCCGGCTCATGGACAAGACCAAGTCGGAGAGCGATACCCCTCTGGACGACTTCATGAAGGAGGTCGTTGAGCAGGAAGTGGTTCGTGTTCCCGGTTGTGGTGTCTTCCTCACGGCGACTGCCAACACGACGCCCCAATCACTCGTCAAGCTCTATCGGCACATACCTGCGCTGCCTGAGGAAGTGATCATCGTCAACTTCCAGCTTGTGGGCAGGCCACGTGTTCCAAAGGCGGACCGTGTCAATGTCGTAGAACTGGAAAACGGTTTCTGGTACATGACCTGTCCGATCGGTTACATGCAGGAGCCGTATTTGCCTCGGCTTCTGAGGGAGGCTTCGCAGAAAGGTCTTAGCGTCAAGCCTGAAAAGGTCACCTATTACACTCGACGTGATCTGCCTTCACGTGTCCGGGGCCATTACATGACCAATTGGCGAAAGAGCCTCTTCTTCCTGATGCTCCGGAATGCCCGTAGTGCTACGGACCAGTTGAGCCTGCCTTCTGATCAGGTGATCGAAGTCGGGGTCCGTCTCAATTACTAGTGGATCTGGTCGTGTGACCTTCGGGGATCAGAGGAGGGGGCCGATGCCTTCTTCCTTGATCTGCTGGATCATGAGCTGGAAGTCCACGATCAGTTGATCGAGGCGACGTGATGCGGCCTCCAGGCTCTTGTACAGGTCGGGATTCTGCATCAACTGGCCGATGGTGCCGTCGCCTTCACGCATGGTCTGAACCAACTGGTTGCTTGAGTTCAGGAGGTCACGCAGTTGTCGTGCTGTTTCCGCGAGTTCACGTCCCACTTCATCCGATCGGACATCAAGTGTGCGGGCCAGTCGGGTGAGTTCCTCGGTGGCACCGATGGCACGGTCGATGACTGCAGGCATTCTTTTCAGGAATGCTTCAGTATTTTCAAGCATCACCGGATTGTCTACCCAGGCAATGGTTGCCTGCAGCAGTTTGTTGAAGTTCTGGATGGTGCTGGCAATGGTCCGTTGATCAGTGGCATCGGATCCAAGGACAACGGTCAGTTGCTCGCCGATGGTGTTGAAGGAAGTCAGCAAGGTGCCCAGTCGGCGATCAATTTCATTGCCCAGAGCCGTCATCATCTGGGAAGGGATGTGGTCCACACGGATGACATCACCGGCCTTGATTGCTGGCATTTCCGATGACCATCCAGATGTGACCATTGCCATTCGGCCACTGTTGCCAAGCAGCGAGTCACGTACGAGGAACTCCACTTCACGAGGAATGATGACCGAGTCGTCGACCTCGATGGTCAATTCAACTGGCAGAGTGTCATCGTTGACGAGCTGGACGTTGGCAATCTGTCCGGCATGAACACCATTGAGTGTCACCGAACTTCCAGTTCGGAGGCCCACCGCGTTCTGGGTACGTACCTGGAAGCTCCAGCCTCCTCCGGTCTTGATTTCGCCGAAGAGGATAAGCAGTGCAACCAACGCAGCGGTAGCGACGATTGAACAGAGCCCGATGAGGAAGTCTCGCTGGGAATCTCTCACTGGATCTTTTCCTCGCCCTCAACGGGTCGTAGCCCCGCGAGTTCCTCAGGTGTAGCGCGCCCTTCAAGGAAACGACGAACAGCGGGCTCTTCGGTCGTGCGGAAGTTGTCCGGGGATCCTTGCATGTGAACGCGTCCCTCGTGCAGGAGCACCATCCTATCGGCAATGCGAAAGGAGAGCTGGACATCGTGGGTTACAACGATGCTGGTGAGCTGGAGGGCCTTCTGCAGTCTTGAGATGAGTTCTCCGATGATGTCGCTGCGGATGGGATCGAGTCCCGTAGTCGGTTCGTCATAGAGAACGATGTCCGGTTCAAGCACAATGGCCCTTGCAAGGGCAATACGCTTGCGTTGGCCTCCGGACAGGGTGGCCGGATTTCGGTCCTGGGTGCCGGGCATCCCGACCATCTCGAGCATTTTCTCTACTCGTTCGGCTCTTTCGGTCTCGGTCAGATCCGAATGTTCTCGCAGTGGAAAGTCGACGTTGGCACCGACCGACATCGAATCAAACAGAGCCCCTTGTTGAAACAGGAAGCCGATGCGGCGGCGAAAAGGGCCCAGGTTGGCTTCCCGGATCAGGTCGATTCTCTCGTTGTCGAACCAGACTTCACCAGCATCAGGCTTGAGAAGACCGATGAGATGTTTGAGCATCACGCTCTTGCCACACCCGCTGGGGCCCATGACCACTGTTGTGGCGGCTCGTTGGAACTCGAGATCCAGGCCTCGAAGGACCTCGTTGGGCCCGAAGGACTTCTGGAGGCCCTCAACACGCATGATTGCATCAGGTAATACGGGGGCCATGGTCGATTCTGAAGAGGTTCTTTGTGACGAGTTCATGTGAGAGCGTATCATCCCCCGATTCCATGACACGGGCAATCGGACTACTCAGAATGCCGCCTTGTACGCCATACACCATATGGCCTGGCGGCCTGCCAGCATCGGAGCAGGCCTGAGATGGGTATCTCAGACAGAAACTACGGACGCTATATCCCCAGTGGGGGAAGCCGATTCGGTGGCGGAATGAGCAGGGGAGTTGGTGCTGGCCGAACAGGTTTCAGCGTCACGACCTGGATCATCATTGCCTGCGTGGCGATCTTTGTCATTGACGGGTTCCTTCAGCGGTACAGCTCCTATGTGGAAACGGGTACCTACTACTCCTATTCACCTGAGAAGAACTGTTGGGTTGAGACTCAGATCAGCCCGCTCTGGCCTTCACCAGACAGAGCCGAGCAGACCACGCTTGGGGAGAACATCGTCCGCGAGACAATCCCTGTTCTGCAGGCAGATGGGAAGACGATCAAGTCGGAACAGGTAGCTGGCCTGCTTGTTCTGAATTCCGAAGGGCATCCGGATTCAATTACTGTTGTCACGACCATGACGCCGCTTCAGAAGTGGCTTCACTTCTCGACACAGAAAGTCATAGGCAGCGCACAGCTTTGGCGATTGGTCGGCTTCCAGTTTCTGCATGCCGACATGACCCATCTGCTGTTCAACATGATCGCTCTGTTCTTCTTCGGCCCACTTGTCGAGCGTTTTCTCGGAGGGAAACGATACCTCGCCTTCTATCTGCTCTGCGGTGTGTTCGGTGCGTTGATGTATCTGTGCCTGAACATCTTGGGGTGGGTGTGGATCAGTCAACTTGGCCTGCCAGAGATTCCGGGATTGCTGTTCAATTCAGCCGGGGTTCCCTTGATAGGCGCCTCTGCAGGTGTGTTCGGCGTCATCATTGGAGGGGCGTTGCTGCAGCCGAATGTCAAAGTTCTGTTGTTCTTCATATTGCCCATGCGACTGGCGACGCTGGCCATCGGACTCATTGCGATCTCGGTCATATTCATTCTCTTCGGCCTGGATAACGCTGGTGGAGAGGCGGCCCACCTTGGTGGTGCCATAGCCGGCTGGTACTTCATCCGTCAGCCTGACAAGCTTCATGGTCTGTTCAACTTCTTTGGCCGTGTGGATCCAACGTCCAGGCATTTTGCCATGAAAGGCAAGAAAGCCGGGCGTTCATCAAGCGGGGATGGCAAACAAGTGGATCGAATTCTCGACAAGATCTCCCGTGATGGATTGCAGAGCCTGACCAAGAAGGAGAAGCGGATACTCGCCGAGGCATCGCGGCGGGACCGTCCTTCGTAATGAGTTCTCCTCTTCGTTTCTCAATCGAGGCCAAGTGCAGTCATTCCGAAGCACGGGTCGGTCGCATTGAAACACCCAATGGTGGATTTGATACACCGGCCTTCATGCCGGTTGGAACGCGGGCTACCGTCAAGGGGCTCATGCCAGAGCAGGTTGCTGCAACCGGAAGTCAGATTCTTCTGAACAATGCGTACCACCTCATGCTGCGCCCTGGTGACGGCATGATCGCCGAACGGGGTGGGGTACATGCCTTCATGAGATGGAATGGGCCGATCCTCACCGACTCCGGTGGGTACCAGGCCTTCTCCATGGCGGACATCAATGCGATCGACGATGAGGGCGTGACATTCAAGTCAATCATCGACGGCGCCCGGGTACATCTGGGCCCGGAGCGTGCGATGGTTGTTCAGAACAACCTGGGCGCAGACATCATCATGGCCTTTGATGATTGCCCGCCTGCAGCTGAACCCGGGCAAGAGGATCCAGGAGCCGCAACGGCTTTTCGTCATCGGCTTGAGGTTGCTGTGGATCGTACGACTGCCTGGTTGAAGCGATGCGTCCAGGCACATGCCCGTCCAGAGGAGCAGTCACTCTTCGGAATCATCCAGGGGGGGCCACATGAGGATCTCCGGGATCGATCTGCGGCCGCCATTACGGCCATGGACCTTCCGGGCTATGCCATCGGTGGCGTGGCGACTGGCGAGCCTCCGGAGGAAATTCACCGAATCGTGGCCCATACCGCACCCCTTTTGCCTCAGGACAAGCCGAGATACCTGATGGGGGTGGGGTATGAAAAGGATCTGGTCAGGGCCATTCAAGCCGGAGTGGACATGTTCGATTGCGTGCTGCCGACTCGGAATGGGCGAAATGCAGGGGCCTTTACCAGCACAGGGCGGCTCCAACTCCGAAATGCTCGATTCAAGGAGGATGACGGGGTTCTGGAGCCTGGATGCGACTGTCCGGCTTGTTCAGGGGGCTTCAGCAGGGCCTATCTGAGGCATCTGTTCATTTCTGGTGAGATGTTGGGGCCGATTCTGCTCAGCCAGCACAACCTGAGGCACTACCAACGCCTCATGCTGGACATAAGGCGGGCCATCCGGGAAGATACGTGGTCTTTGCTGTACCGGGCGTGGCCGGTGCTGGGCAGTGGTCCGGCGGCCCTTTCGGTGGCTGACGGGGCCCGCCTCGATCCTTCTTCATAGTCCCCATACGCACGGTCCACGGAATAGATCAGCAACCGGACATGCACGCGAGAGACTTCATGACTCAGGCAAGTATTCCAGGGGATCTACCCCTGATAGTGATCGGTTCGGTTCCAGTACAACCTCCTCTGGGCGGCGCCCAGAGCAGTACGGCCATTACTGGTGAGCAAGGTACACCTGTAGAAGGTGCAGAAGGTGCGGAGTCGGCGCCTTCCTTGTTCGGCCCAGGGTTGATGCCCTTCATCTTCCTGATTCTTTTCCTGTTCATCGGGATGTCATTCCTGAGTCAACGCAAGGAAAAGAAACGCCGCAAGAACTTGCTGGCGCAGTTGGACAAGAAGGCTTCGGTCCAGACTATTGGTGGAATCATGGGTTCCGTAATCGAGGTGAAGGGCGACCTTGTAGTTCTCGAAGTGGATAAATCTTCAAATACCCGGATGACGTTCTCCCGATCGGCCATCCAGCAGGTTCTGGAACCGGGAGATGGAGCCGCGACAAACTGACGCATCCTGAAAGGATGTGTCATGCGGATGTAATGGCATGCAGAACCTGATTGCCAAGATCGTTCTTATTCTGTGCATCATCGGCGCGTGTGTCTGGGCATTTATTCCGCCCAGCGAGAAGATACGCCTCGGGCGTGATCTCAGCGGTGGTGTGAGCCTTGTGTACTCGGTCCGGATGCCGGAGGGTGCCAATCGCCGGCAGATTCTTGAACAGACCATCGATGTCCTGAAAGACCGTGTGAATCCACAGGGTGTTCTGGATATCGCGATGACCCCCCTGGGTACCGACCGTATCGAGGTCGTGATGCCCCTTCCCAACGAGGATGTCAAGGCTCTGGCTGCGGCATTCGAGATGGAACTGGCCACCCTTGTCCAGACTGCCGAGATCAAGTCATCCGAATTGGATACTTCTCTTGAGGCTGGCAAGGCGGTGGACCGCTTCGGTGGCAAGGGTGATCGTGGTCAACTCGTTGCTGAACTGCAGGAGGCCTATGACTCCGTCAAGAGTCTGGAGGTTGAGCTTGCCACAGAAGAGGCTCGTGCCTCAGGCGGTGCTGTCGGGTCCGTGGAAGACAAGGCTGCTCTGCGTGGGATTGCCCGTCGTCTGGCAGACGCAGAAATCTCCTATGAGGACCTGTACGAACAGGTGATGGCATTGAGTCTTCAGCGTTCACGCATCGTGCGAATGCTGGAACTTCCCGAACGCAGAGAGTTGCTTCGTGGTTCTGATGGCAAGCCGATGGTTGATGCCAATGGCGAGCGTGTCTTCCGTCCATCACAACGGCAGGCGGCCATGTCTCAGATCATCCAGGAGTTTCCTGAGCTTACGGAGGATCTTGCAAAGGTCACCACTGCCTGGCAGGCCTATGAGGCCAAGCGTACCGGCCTGGACGATCCGGAAGATCTGAAGCGTCTTCTGCGTGGTGCAGGTGTTCTGCAATTCCATATTGCTGTACGCACAGGCCTTGCCCAGGGCATCAGTGTCGATGACATGCGTGCTCAGTTGGCTGAGGTTGGTCCTGAAAATACCGACTCGGCCAATGCGAGATGGTTCGGCATCCATGACTTGCAGCAGTGGGCAGACTCACCTGAGCAGATGCAGGCCCTTCAGGCCGATCCACAGGGGTACTTTGCGGGCCGCAGCCTGGAGGCCGCCGAGCACGATGGACAGATCTATCTGCTGCTCTATACCTCTGAACCAAAGAGCATGACCCATGACCGCGGTGGTGACTGGGCACTGGATGCGACCGGATCCACGGTTGACCAGATGGGTCGACCCGCGGTCAGCTTCCGCCTGGATGCCGGTGGCGGTGTCCGCATGGCACGCCTCACCGGGCCTCATGAGAAGGAGCCCATGGCGATCGTGCTGGATGGAAAGGTCTACTCGGCACCAACGCTGCAGAGTCAGATCAGCAACAACGGCATCATCACCGGCAGCTTCAGTCAAAGCGATATCGCTTATCTGACACGCGTTCTTGACGCCGGTGCCTTGGAAGCCAGGCTTTCGCAGGAACCAATCGCAGTCAGCGTATTGGGGCCATCGCTTGGTGCAGACAATCTTGACCGTGGTTTTGATGCCTTCATGTGGGCCATCATCGTGGTCGCGGTCTTCATGCTCATCTGGTACTTCTTTGCAGGTTTCGTCGCGGATATGGCTCTGCTCTGCAACGGCATCATCATCTTCGGTGTGATGGCCATGATGCAGGGCACCTTCACGCTGCCAGGTCTGGCAGGTGTTGTCTTGACCATGGGTATGGCCGTTGATGCCAACGTGCTGATCTATGAGCGTATCCGTGAGGAACTGGAGATCCATGGTGCACGGGATCTTCGTGAAGCCATCCGTGAGGGTTACAATCGCGTCTACAGCACCATCGTTGATGCGAACCTGACCAACCTCATTGTCTGTGCAGTTCTGCTGCTCATGCAGCCCACGACAGAGGTCAAGGGCTTTGCTTTGACGCTTACAATCGGCATCATTGCCACACTCTTCACGGCATTGTTTGTGACACGAGTGATCTTTGATCTGTATGCGAGCGTCCTGAAGATCCGCACCCTGCCGATGCTGGCAACCACGATCCCCGTGATCGCAAGACTCCTGCGACCAAAGATCAATTGGGTCGGGCTTCGGGGCTACTTCTGGGTATTCAGCGTCCTGCTGATCATCGGGTCATTTGTTCTGTTCTTTGCCCGTGGCAAGCAGATGTTCGACACGGAATTCCGTGGCGGCGTATCCATCACCATGCAGACACGTGATGATGGCGGCAGCCGTTTGATGCTGCCCCACATGGGATCGGATTCTGTCCAGGACCGCATCCGCTCAATGGCGGATGAAGCGGGCATCGAGGACACCCTGCACAACAGGCTGCTTCGGGAATTCCGCTTTGCCAAGGTTCTGACCATTGGTGATACCGGTGTCGATGGCACTGGCCAGACCGTTGCTGACGGCTTCCAGGTCAAGGTCTCCAATCCACCAGGTGTTGCAGAGAATGAATCCATTCAGGATCTGGTTGAAGCTGAACTTCTCGATGAATTCGGTGACGAGCTGGACATTTCCCCTGGCCGGACCTTCGCAGGTGTCGGTGCTAAGCGGTATGCCCAGTTCACTCGACCCATTGAATCCGAATCTCTTGAAGAAGTTGTTGGGCAGGACGGGCTCAAGGGAGATCTCTCCGAGTTCCAGGGTGGCGTGCTTGTCATGGTCGAGGACATTCAGCCGGCGGTCACGCTGGAGGATGTCACATTGCGCATCGACAGGCTTCGCCAGGATCCGGATTTCTCGTCCGATACGGCAGGCCGGGAAGTCGTGGTCTACGGGCTTACGCCAACAGATGACGGGCAGTACACGGCAGTTGCCGTGGCGGTGATGGATCCTGACATCAACTACATCCGCACAGACAGCGCGTTGGTTGATGAGCGCCTGGCGAAGCGGGAATGGCAATTGATCTCGACGGCACTGGAAAGACAGAGCAGTTTCGAGCAGGTCAGCAGTTTCGCCCCAAGTGTGGCACAGACCCGTACGGCCAATGCCATCGGTGCCGTGATTCTCTCACTGGCAGGCATCTTGTTCTACATCTGGATCCGCTTCGGTTCCTTCTGGTACTCACTGGCTGCCATCGTGGCCCTGTGCCATGACGTGATCATCGTGATCGGCTTCCTGGCACTTTCCGGTTATCTCGGTGCCTATGAGTTCTTCTGGAGCAATCTGCTGCTGGAGGAATTCCTGATCGATACAGGCATCGTGGCCGCCTTGCTGACGGTGATTGGATACTCCTTGAACGATACGATCGTCATCCTGGATCGCATCCGTGAGAACCGCGGAAAGCGGCCATTGCCCACCCAGGAAATCGTGAACAACTCGATCAACCAGGCTTTCAGCCGTACGGTGCTCACCTCCCTGACCACCCTGATCGCAGTTCTCATCATCTACATCATTGGTGGTACGGGAATCCGTGGATTCGCCTTTGCTCTCGTGATCGGCGTCATCGTCGGCACCTATTCCTCGGTCGCCATTGCATCGCCAATGGTCTTCCGTCGAGGTGGCGGTGCCCAGCCTGTCCGTGATGAAGATGCCTTGCCTGACGGATCCGGTGCCAGCAGCTCCGATCCGGATGGAGCACTCCCTGCGGGGGCCTGATCCAGAGGACCCGATAGCCTCGACAAGACACAATTTCAAAATGCCCCCGGTTCATCCGGGGGCATTTTCATCTTCTTGCGCGCGTCATGCCGAAGAAAACAGTGAGGGTTTCAATTGAATCACTGGATGCACGGAGGCATCGAAATGACAGCCGGTACGAAGGCGATTTTGCTCTTGTCGGTCGTAGGATTGATTGTGCTTGTGGCGTGGTATGGCGAGGGGCCATCACAGGCAAACAGAGATCAGGATGGTGCATCACCATCCCATGCCAAGGATCCTCTCCTGGCCTCGGCGGCCCAAACCAGAAGGACTCGGCAGACAACGAGGTCTGCACCTTCGCCGGTCCGCCAGCAGGCGCCTCCTCAGCCTCCAGCTCGTGGGGCAACTCCACCTCCCTCGAGATGGGCCAGTTCCAGTCAGCCACAAGCTCCCACGTCTCGGGAAGAGCCGCCTGTTCTCAAGATGGGGCAGGACATCGATACATCCGTGACGGGGAGTTGGGACCAGGCCAAATGGGATGCCTTGCGTGACCAGATCGGATCTGGCTCGACTTCCACGTCCCGAAGTGCCTTGCCGCCACCGCCTCGCCGGGAACAAAGGCCATCAGAGAAGACGGCTTCCGCACCAGAAAACAATCGCAAGCAGGCTTCCGGATCATCTCGTGATTCAGACTCTGCAAGCCAGACAGGTCAGAAGCACAAGGTCAAGCCCGGTGACACGCTGGGGCACTTGGCGCAGCAGTACTACGGAGCGGCGAGTCGCTGGAACCTGATTGCTGACGCCAATCCTGGCATTACTCCGGCCTCCTTGCGAGTTGGCCAGGAGCTTGTGATTCCCAAGGGGTCACGTGCATCGCGTCCGGCTTCCACCACGAATGACACTGGTCTCCCTGTGCCCGATGGTCGCACGCACACCATCGGGGAAGGTGAGACGCTCAGTTCCATTGCCGAGGATCACATGGGCCATGAGAAGCACTGGTACCGAATCTACGAGCTCAATGAGCAACGGATCGGGAGCAATCCGGATCGCCTCGT
>JAQWTL010000003.1 GCA_029242715.1 Phycisphaerales bacterium | reverse complement strand
AGCGGCACTCTCCAGGACCTGACTTCAGAGCTTGGCATTGATTACAACGTCTCCTTCCCTGACGGCGCCTATGGCGAAGTCCATGATCGCAATAACCGCCTGTTCTACTTCCAGCAGGCAGGCATCAACCCCTTCGATGCCGGCAGTTTCTTTACGCCCATGGGAATCGGCGAGGAACTGGAACTTCGGTCCTACGAGGGAAACAACTTGCCATGGCTCTATGGCCGCTTCGAGCAGGTGATGAGCCCCGAGTGGTCCATCGATCCATACACCGACAGTGTTGCAACCTCTTTCCTTCGCTCCGGCCAGGACCGTGAAGAGAGTTCGGCCCTGGGTGAGCAGTTGAACAACCGTCAGTTGCTGGCAGACAACCGTCGCAAACTGACCTTCTTCAACAGCACCCGTAATGAAACTATGCCACCCTGGTTATGGGCAGAGAATCGCGTTGGACGTGTGAGCCTGGCTGACACGATCGGGCGGAGTCGCCTGTATCAGGCACAACCTGATCCTGAGCTCCAGGATGTTGACGGGGATGGCATCACGGATGACGGTTATCCCCGATTCGTGCCTTATGCCCACGAGATCCTCTCGCAGCTTCCACCCCTTTCCCATGGGAATTCTGCTTCCTGGACTCCAGAGGGATTCGATATCAATAACGGGCTCTCGGTGAACAAGGATACCTGGGCTGATTTTCATCGGCACATGCAGCAGAAGATCGACCTGCGTGAGTGGGAGCGCCCGTTGCCGCAGCCGGTGGCCTTCAACCAGAGTGGACTCACTTCAGTGCAGGTGTCCTATCAACCATTGGGATTCAGCCAGCGACTTCCCAAGGCGATTTTTTCCGCGTTGACCAGTGGTGACATGACCGACTCCTGGGCGTCTCGCTACAACCGGGCCAATGCCATGTTGATTGCGGGCAACCCGCTCTTTGACGATCTTGAGAAGGTCAATGATTATGCGG
Organism: Phycisphaerales bacterium; assembly: GCA_029242715.1. Lineage (GTDB taxonomy): Bacteria > Planctomycetota > Phycisphaerae > Phycisphaerales > SM1A02 > UBA1668. Next base: position 83,128 of record JAQWTL010000003.1, on the reverse strand, counting down.
ATGAGAACACACGCGAAACATTTGCAGGTGGAGGCCTGATTCCAGGCAGGTTGAATCAGAGCCCTTACCAGTATGCCGGTGATGTGAATATCGAAGAGGCCCGCCAGGCAGCAGCCATGTTGGCCGCCAACATCCAGGCATGGCGAGATCCAGACATCGAGGCACCGCTCTACTCGATGGGGTGGAAGGACAGCCTGGGCGCTCCGCGCGGCACCTTTGGTGCTGTTGCTCTGCCACGTATGGATGGCTGGGAACTCAATCTGGACAATACGGATCCTGACTACAACAACCAGTATGGTCGTTGGCGTCCAGTGATCGAAGATCAGTTCATCGATACGGGTGCTGATGATCATCGGGTTGATGACACCATCTTTTATGATGCCGCCTACCAACCCTGGGAAATTGATGATGGACTGCTTGGTGCGTGCATCAATACAACGCCGGGGAGTGGGGCCTGTTCTTCTATCACTTTGGCTGGGTGTGTAGATCAGGGTGCGAATTATGCCTGGTATCCAGAACAGGGATGTAACACCATTGGAGTCTGCTGCCTGCCTGATGGAACCTGTGATGAGATTGCGATCTCAGCCTGCGTTCAGCAGGATGGTCGCTGGCAGCCGGGAACTTCCTGCCTGGAAGTGAACTGTGCGGCTGCCGAACCGATGGAGAGTTTCTCGGCCAACCTGGACAGTCCTTATCGAGGCGATGACTTTGATGGGCCGGGATATCCCCTGCTTTCGGAAACGACCGGTGGCCAGATGGCCAACCCATATATCGTCCCTGGTCTGCTGGATTCGGATCCGAATGCCGAGGTCGTGGCGGGTATCGACAACGATGGCGACAACTGGCCAGACACATGGACACCAGCGGCATCCAATACCCGGGATCATGTCCGGAATGTTCGGGCAGTTGGAATGGAGCCACAGCCATTCATCACCGAGGCCTTTGTGACACATGTCACGCGGCCAATCCGGATCCCCAATTCAGGTGCACAGGGTGCGATGATAGGTGGCTATCACCGTGATGTATTTGTTGATCCTGATACGGGGAATAATGAAACCGCGTTGTATGACGTCTGGGATAATGAGCATCCTGCATGGGTCATGGCGGAAGGCAATCGTGATGGCTATCCACAGCTGGAGCCCGATGAGAGTGGAGGCGGGTACATGCCTGACCCTCGCCCATCCGACACGATTGCAGTCGTCCAGATTGCCAATCCATATGACCAGCCCATACCTCTCTTTGACAAGGTTGTTGCCAATGGGATCACGTACTTCCTGCCTCGTTACAAGATCAGACTGTTTGGCCAGGAGTTCCCACTCTCTCCCAACATCAACCCGATGACCGAGGGCCGCGTATCGACTCTTCGAGGGATCGGTGATGCGCAAAACGTCGACGCACTGGATGCCGGGCTCATGTGGAATCCTCAAACAGGGATCTACAGCAGCTCCGTCCAGTTGAATACCCAGCATGGCATGGTGCTGCCACCGGCCACGCATGATCGCCCCTACACCTTGACAATCGTATCCGTCCCGGCGGCTCGCCCGGATGAGTCCGCTTCCGACATCAATCGATGGACATTTGATCTCGGAAATGGTTTGCGCGGTGAGCTGGACATGTGGCTGGATTTCCTGGACCTTCTTGGGGAGAGCCCGAACCAGGGGTCCCCCTTGTTGCCGACCGAATCATTTGAATTCAACAACGAGATCTACCAGGTTGGTGGTGGAGACCTTGTGTGGGTGATGCGACCAGCAATCGATCCAGGTGGAGACGGCTTCTTTGATCCCGGTGATTCCAACCCTGACTGGGATCTGGCGGTGAACAAGGATCTTCGTGAAATCTGGGCGACAAGCCGCCTCTATTACGACGGCGACAAGGACGCCAATTACGAGTTTGATGATGATGATTTATTGCAACCACATCAATCATGGTTGCCGTACTTCCATGGTGTACCAAATGGGGGTACTGGTGGGGGATGTTGTTCGGGCAATGAGTGCACGGTTGTGGCGAGTTCTAGTGACTGCGATGATCTCGGCGGGTATTTTCTCGGGAATGGATCGAATTGCGACGGGAACCCGTGTGATGACGGCATCCTGCAACCCAGGCAGCTCAACAACACGACGTACTGGACGCCCGGCAATGCAGCTATTGAGATCGTCCGAGTTGACCGCCTCGATTCAAACGGTGACCTGGATTACAACGATTCCCTTCCGGCCAGTGTCGTCAATGGCTATCCAACCGTATTCGAGTATGGCAATGAGAGCTTCAATCCGAACGGGGATTTCACATCGCTGTTCATTGGCAACGACGGGGCGGGAGTGCCAGAGCAGGAAGTGGTCATTGACAGGAGCCTGCAACTTGGCGAGGACGGCTCGTGGCAGGATCCTCTCATGGAAACCGTTACGGGACTTCAGTGGGGTAAGACCTATCCGGTCAACAGCAGCAGCAGCTCAGATCCCTTTGAAGAAAACGACGAAGATGCCCAGGTCGATCGGGACTACCTCTACCCCGGAAGCCTGTCCAAGGAACGCCTTCCTGCACTGAACACGATCTTCACCGGGCCATGGAATATTACTGAAGATACTGATGATCCCAATATCCAGTACGCGCCCATGCCCAACGACAAGATCAGTTGGAACGTCACCCTTGACAACGGAGAGCGTTATTTTCCGATTCTCTGGGATCGTTCACAAATCGCAGACAATGACGCTTTCAGCGGTTCCCATATTGGATTGGGGCGGTCATGGTTTGATCTCAGCGATGATCAGGGTCCTGGTACACTGGATCGGTATCCCGGTTGGACGACCCCGGCCAGTCAGCAATACATGGCCAACAAGGCACGGTCTGCACGCTTTGCTCAATGGGCGCGTTATGCACGTCCATGGGGCCTTGATCCGGAATGGCCAAATCAGCCTGAGGTCGTCACTCCGCCTCAGCACCAGATGGAGTATTCAGCTCCTCGTTACGTGCTGGGGCAGGGCAGTGTCACCCGGTCACATTCGCCACGATTGTTCGAGCAAAGTCCCAACTCACAACTTGATGGCGAGGCATTGCCGCTTATCAGTACCGAGTTCCTTGCGAGGACATCGCCCTCCCAATGGACATTTGATCCTGAAGCAGATGCGCCGGATGAGGGCAATGATCGGGCGATCTTCTCCAGCCACTTTGCCGAACAGAGAATCAACCCCCGTCAATCGGTCGAGATCGCTCCAGGAATTACCCGCTTGAATACGCAGCTTGAAGATGCCAATGGCAATTTCTACCAGATCGTGATCCGCGGTAATGACAACAGTACTGCGGTAAAGCTGGGGTACGAAGATCTTGTGGATGACGATGATCCGGCGGTCACGTTCACCTCAAAGGATATTCGTGAATCCAGAGGCGCAGGAGAATCTTCGGCTCGCCATTATGAATACTTTGAATTCGACTACAACCCCTCCGGGTTTGGAGAGGGAGGGCAGCAGATCGATCCTGATGGCGTCTTCGACCGCGCTCTTGGCACCTACATCGACCCCAATGGAAGCGATGGGCCCTACTTCCCATGGCTGAGCCGCAATTCGAGAATGCCTCGAGTGCTGGGAAGCAATGGGCAATACACGATTGTCTATCGCAATCGAAAGCCGACGGCTTTCAACATGATTTCCTATGAGAACAACGCTGCGTATATTGATGGCAGTGGCAATCAGGATCTCAATAACCTGTGGTCCTTCCCGGACAAGGGTGTCTATGCGGTGGAGGAGCCTCCTCGCTTTGATCCCAACGTTGCCTATGACCAGGATGGAAATGGTGGCTATCGCTATGACGAGAACTTCATCGCGCCGTTCGCTTTCCAGATGAATCACAAGGATGGCAACTTCGAGCAGGTCGGTGAAGTCCTCAATGTCTGGACTCATGCCCACCTCATCAGCCAGCCGTACCTGGATGGTCACTATCCGGGCAATCCCGGTGTCTCACCACGTCCGGATCCTACTGTTCCTGTGGAGACTATTCGCACGTTCTCTGAATCGCTTTCTAAGGAACTTCAGGACACGATTCAAGAAGCCCGGCCACTGGTGTCCCAACGTATGCAGGTTAAGATTGAATACTCTCCGCCACCAGGCATCAATGTTCCTGATCAGCGTCGCTGGGAGTATCGTGAGTTGATGCGTGATGCGCTTCGTCGCGTTGGTCGACTCGAGGTTTCTCCCAGTGCCCCGGGACGTAATCATCTGGTTGGTGAACCTGTGAAGGATCTGGCTTCTGATGAGACCAATACATTGTCGGATCGGATGCAGCCATGGGTGAGGCCCAGTACGGAACTCTCTCACCTGGAGCCGATTCAGCCCGCGGGCCAGCGTGTCCTTGACTTGTTCGTCTGTGATGGACCGGGCATCCATGATCTGGTTGACAACCTCAGTTACAACCAGGGCGCCTGGAATACTGTCCCGGATGGTGTCATCGATCCAGAGCCAGCGTATGAACAGTTCAGCCGGTCCTACCTTGGGCAACCCATCGGTTACGACCCGAACTTCATGAATGCCCGAGGCTTCGAAGGCAAGGGTACGCCAGGTCTGGTGAACATCAATACCGCTACGTTGGAAACACTCAGGACCTTGCCGCACATGTACCAGATGGTCCATGGTGGCAATGCAGACGGTGATGCCCTGGGAGGCGGCAATGTTCTTGACAGCAACATCAGCGGCGGCACTCTTGTGAATCGCAACCCACGGGTCGCGTTGCCCGAGGCGATGATCCAGTACCGTGACATGCTTGGTGTTGCGCCAACCGGTTTCGGTTCGTCGACAAATCCACAGCCGATTCGTTCGGCGCCTTACGTCGGTTCCAGCGGATCCTGGTTACGGCCGAGTTACGAACCCAACATCGATCTGGATGGCAATGGAACTGTCGAGGACTGGGAGTTTGCCATGTGCAATGGCTATGACACCGGTCCGAACTATTCCATGCGAGGGGCTCATACGCCACAGAGCAACTTTGATTCCAATCTTCGTTGCGACAGTGTGAACTTGAATCTGCCGGCCGCCGACCGGGTCAGTGCGGGTATACCGCCGGAATACGAGGGGACGACCTTCGAGGGGGCGACCTTCCCGGATGACGGGATTGCCACGGCCAGTGGTGTCCGCGGATTCCAGAGTCTGGGGCAGCTCTTCCAGCTGGAGGCGCCAGCCAATACCAGTGTGGACAACGTTTCTGGTCTGGTTGATGGTTGGACTCCCGAGCGTTCCTGGGAGATTGATTTTGCAGCCAATCGCCCGTTCCGGACAGTCATCGATTACATCGATGCTGCCGAGGACACGCCACTCCAGGACAACCGGTTTGCCTTCTGGGATATCGGCGCAAACCTGGGCACGGATGCCAGTGAGATCAGCGACTCTCGTGGTGATGGAGCCCAGTTCCTGCATGGCAAGCGTCCCACATGGAAGCGTGTTGCTGATAATGACTCGCGATATCGTGAGCGTGTGCTTGGTGGTGACATGGTTGCTGGCGATGCCGAGGAAGCCAACTTGCTCTACTCGGGCATCTCGAACATGATCAGCACACGATCAGACATGTTCACGGTCCACTTCCGTGTGCGGACCTTCAAGCCCGATCCGGAAACGGGTATCTGGGATGCGACGGATCCGGATGCCATCGTGGATGACAGTCGTTACGTGATGCTTGTAGATCGCAGTGAAGTCGATCGCCCGGGGGACAAGCCCAAGATCGTCTATCTGGAGAAGATCGAGAACTGATCAAGACTCAAGACTCAAAGGGCCGTCTGGCCCAATCATGAACGTGAGCCGTCCCGTCGCACATCGCCGCTGCCATGGCATGTAGGCGGGGCGGTTCCTTTTTCAGGAGACGCAAGTTTCCTGCTCACTCATCATCGAGTGCGCCGAATCGACGGCGGCGGCCGGCAAAATCACGAATGGCTTCTTCAAGAGCCTTGTCGGTGAAATCAGGCCAGTAGAGATCGCTCACGTAGATCTCCGCATAGGAAATCTGCCAGAGCAGATAGTTGGAGACCCGGTGCTCGCCTGCTGTTCTGATCAGAAGATCAGGGTCGGGCAGGCCCGCTGTCCAGAGATGATTGCTGAAGCAGGTTTCATCGATCTCATCAATGGATAGCTCGCCGGTTTGGACACGGTGGGCCAGTCGCTTTGCCGTATCCACGATTTCCTGACGTGATCCATAGTTCAGAGCAACATTCAATTGCAGGCCGGTGCAGTGAGCGCTCTCCTGGCAGGTCGTATCCAGTTCCCTGAGTACATCTGCTGCCAGTTCGTCACGGCTTCCGATCATTCTGAAGCGGACATTGTTGTTGATGAGCGTGTCACGTTCAGTTGGGAGGACGTCGACTAGAAGCTGCATGAGGGCATTGACCTCACTGGCTGGTCGTTTCCAATTCTCCTGACTGAAGGAATACAGAGTCATGGCCTCTATGCCAAGACGGCCGGCATGTTCCACGATGGCTCTTGCAGATTCAACACCCGCCCTGTGGCCTTCGAATCGAGGCTTGTCTTTTGCTGCAGCCCATCGGCCATTGCCATCCATGATGACGGCAATATGGCGAGGCATTCGATCAGATGGTACGCCGTCAACTTGCAGTGTCTTGGAACTGGTACTGGTGCTCATGCTTTTCTCGCCATGTCCTGACCGCCCCTCCCCGCATGAGACGCGCAGTCAGCTGTCGAGTCTAGCTGCCCAGAGCAGCCGTGGGGCGAGAAGATCGTACCGTCTGGGCTCGATCGGGCCCTACGCTGATGATATCGATGGGAAGTCCGATGATTTCCTCGATCCTGGCAAGGTAGGCTTGAGCTGCTGCAGGCAGTCCATCACGATCAGTTGCATCGACGATTTCCTCTTGCCAGCCAGGCAAGGTCTCGTACACAGGCTTGGCCATCGGGAGTCGATGGGCATCGGGTATGAACCGATCGGTGACAGAGCCGTCCTCGAGTTCATATCCAGTGCAAAGCTTGAGTTCATCGAAGCCGGAGAGCACATCCAGCAACATGCAGGCAATGGATGTGACCCCACAGATCATGGTCGAGTACCGAACCGCTACGAGATCAAGCCAGCCGCATCGACGTGGCCGTCCTGTCGTTGTTCCATATTCATGCCCGCGTTCACGGATGTATTCGCCAGTAGTACCGAGTTCCTCAGTCGGAAAAGGGCCTTCTCCGACGCGAGTCGTGTAGGCCTTCATGATCCCGATCACCTGATTGATATTGGTTCCAGGTACGCCGGTTCCAGACGGTATTCCAAGAGTAGAACAGTTGGAACTGGTGACATATGGAAATGTCCCGTGATCGATATCCAGGAGGCAGGCATTGGCGCCTTCAAAGAGCAGGCTCTGTCCCTGGGAGAGCGCGTCATGCAGTTCATAGACGGTGTCTGTGATATGCGGAGCGAGTTGCCGGCCCATGGCGGCAAGTGAGTCCGTCAAAGCGGCAGCATCCAGCGGAGGCGTGCTGACGCCCAACGCATCCAGTTCTCGGGAGCGAATGGCGCAGATCACCTCAAGCCGATCCGCAAGGTAGTCCCTGTCAAGCAGGTCGCCCATTCGAATCGAAAGTGATCGATGGACTTTATCCGCGTAGGCGGGGCCGATTCCTCGCTTGGTTGTACCGATCGACAGATTGCGATCACCCTTGCCTGCAGCCGAGGAGAGGACACGTTCCAGGGCGGCGTCATGCTCCTTGTGATAGGGCATGACGACATGGGCACGGCTCGAGATCTTCAGATTCGATTCAACGGTCACATTTCGCTTTCGAAGACTCTCGATCTCCTCAATGAGTTTGGCAGGGTCGACAACGACGCCATTGCCGATCACGCAGGTCTTCTCTGAGGAGAGGATGCCCGAAGGGATCAGGTGCAGGGCGTAAGTATTGCCATCTACGACGACGGTATGGCCGGCATTGGCGCCGCCGTTGTATCGGACGATGAAGTCATGTTCGGAGGTGAGGAGATCGACGATCTTTCCCTTACCTTCGTCTCCCCATTGGAGGCCGACTACAGCCGTATTCATGCTCATGATGACTCCATGAATGCTGCCTCTGTCAGATGAAGTGAGGCAGACGACTCAATATCCGAGTCCGGGAAAACCGGTCGGGAACTGTGTGTTTCAAGCCAAGACGTCCAGTGGCAAGTGTAGCAGGGCTATCGGGCCGAGTCTCCGGCAGATCCACCTCGGGGTTGGGCTCAAGAAGGGGTCAGGAGACTCCGATAGATCCTGGTTCGCAACCCGACTGGAGGCCCGCCATGACAGCTCCGACTAGATTTCGTGTTCGGTGTCCAAACCTGTGCTGTCGTCGCCTGCTGGCCGTTCCCAAGGCCGCACGCGGTCACCTGGTGAGGTGCCGTCACTGCGAAACCACGTTGCGTGTGCCGGGGATTCGACTCTCTGGTACCGAGGTGTCCCCAGTGGCACGTGTGATGGCGTGAATCGCCCGATCAGGGAGTTGGTCACTCGCCTGCGGATTCTTCTCGATGGATCTCGAAGTTGGAGCCCCCGGGGCCGCCAGTTATGGCCACATGGAAGGTCACCGGTCCGATCTCGACCACGTCTTCGTCACAGAGCACGGTCCGCTTGATGCGAACTCCGTTGACTCGAGTTTCAACCATGTCATCAAGGCTCTCAAGGACCCTTTCTGGGCCATCTTCTGAGATCTTGCAATGGGCAGTGGAGACCTGTGGCAGGGGGATTCGCAGATCGCAGCCCTGGCTTCGTCCAATGATCATCTCCTCAGAGGACATCGCGAATACTCTTTCGCGATCCCCGTGTGTCTTCATGATCAGACTGAGTAAAGCCATGGAATCCCGTAGAGCCCTTCTGGATAGACTGTCCTTGAGGAGGCCCTGATCTCAATGAAAGAAGACCTCCAACTGTCTCAGGCTACCATGAGTGTCAAGAACGCCTTTCTTCCTGGTGAAGAGCAGCTTGATATCCAGAGCCTGTTCAGCAGCACTCCAGATGCAACTCCAGTGGTGGAGGGCATCTATGCGCATGTCCCATTTTGTGCACATCGGTGTCATTACTGTGATTTCTTTACTGTCGCAGGCCGGGAAGACGAGCATCAGGCCTTCGTAAAACGCATTCTTGAGGAGATGGGGTCTTTTCCCAAGGAGGCTGTGGGCAGTTCCATCGATGCGATTTTCGTAGGCGGCGGAACGCCAACCATCCTTTCTTCAGAGTTGCTGGCCAGATTCCTCGGGGGTTTGCAGGCGCATTTTCTCGGCGTGGATACGGAATTCACAGTCGAGGCCAATCCAGAAACGATCAGCCCTGAAATTGCCGGCACCCTGGCAATGAACGGAGTCAACCGGGTAAGCCTTGGCGCTCAATCGTTTCAGCCAGTTCTTCTGGAACGACTCCAGAGAAAGCATGATCCTGACAATGTGGCTCGATCACTGGAGCATCTTCGTGAGGCGGGTGTCGAGCGGATTTCATTGGATCTCATCTTTGGCATCCCGGGCCAGCAGTTGGCGCAATGGCAGGCGGATCTCGAAATGGCGATTTCGTTGAATCCCGGTCACCTCAGTTGTTATGGACTCATCTACGAGCCAGGCACGCCGTTGCGAGGACGACTGGATCGAGGCGAAATCCTGGCAGTGCCTGAAGAGGATGAAGTGTCCATGTATCAATGGACAATCAGCCGGCTCGCGGAGGCGGGCTATGAGCAGTATGAGATTTCCAACTGGGCCAAACCAGGTGAGATCTGTCGACACAATCTCCTTTATTGGCACAACAGGAACTGGTGGGCCTTTGGGCCGTCCGCATCAGGCCATGTTGACGGATTGCGTTGGCGGAATCTGCCCAGGCTGGGTCGCTACCTGGCCGGTCAAGGGCTGTCGACCGTATTTGATATGGAGCGACTGGAGGAAGATGGCCGAATCGGGGAACGCTTCATGATGGGGCTCCGATGTATCAGTGGGCTGGCCAGAGAAGAGGTGGATGGCATGCTCTCGGGTGAAGGTGGAGGCCGCCGTCGGCCGATCATGGAACGGCACCTTGCAGATGGTCTTCTTCACTGGTCGAAGGAGGACAGGCTCTGCCTTAGCCAAAGAGGGCTTCTGCTTGCAAACCTGGTCGTGGCGGATTTGCTGGCGCCTGGCCCGGAGCACGGAACCGATTCATGAGTGGACATCGCTTCTTCAACTCGATGCGAGCAGGGCTGGGTCCGATGATCCGTCCTTTCCTGGAGAAAGTCGGGCCCGTACGAAAACTCGGGCTCTGGGCACTGGCTCGCCGCCAGCCTCGAGAAGTGACACTCGATGGACAGGTCTTCAGTGTTGATCCCAGGGATTTCGGTGTCACATTCGAATTGCATTCCACAGGGACCTATGAACCCTTCACGCGCGGTGCCTGTCTCGACCTGCTCGGCCCCGGGATGACTTTTCTGGATATTGGTTCTCATGTCGGGCTCTATGCCTTGCCTGCAGCCAGAATCCTGAAGGATGGTGGGCGTGTGATCGCCTTTGAGCCTCATCCTGGAAATCGTGCATTGCTTGAGGAGAACGTAAGTCGCAACCAGGTAGACAACGTCACTGTTGTTGATGCGGCGGTATCAGATGCTCCTGGAGAATTGGAACTGCAGGTCTCTCCTTTCAACACCGGAGATCATCGTCTCTACCGGGGGAATCCAGGGCGTGGAACCGGAGTGCGAACTCGGGTTGTCTCCATCGATGAATGGTGTGAGCAACATGAGATAGATCGTGTAGACATGGTCAAGATCGATGTTCAGGGAGCCGAGGCGCGTGTCATTGCCGGAATGCAGAAGGTCATTGATCGCAGTGATGCGATGAACATCATTCTTGAATACACGCCTTGGATGCTTCGTGAGGCGGGCGATGAACCACGGGCGCTTCTTGATTCTCTTGCGGAACGTGGTTTTTCTCTGTCCATCATTGATGAGGGCAGGGGGGAGTTGAAAGCAGCAACGCCCGTTGAGATCCATGAGGCCTGTCCTGGACGTTCGTATGTCAATGTGCTGGCATGCCGGGGGAAGCCAAGGTGACTTCAGGTATCGATTCAGGGAAGGCACTGCGTGATACCCATCATGGGTCGTCTCCATGGGGTTGGATGTTCCTGTCGGTACTGATCGTGTTGGTGGCTGGATTCGGACTGCGTTGGGGCTCGGCTGTTCTTGAAAAGGATCGAACCTGGGATGAGCCTTTCATACTCATGCCCATTGAGGATCTGGTGGATCGTGGCTGGTCTGTTGAAACGGCCATTGATTTTCAGGAGGCCAAGGGGCCTGCCATGATCTGGCCCTATGCCATGTGGGGCGATGCATACGGATCATCCTTGAATGACTACCGATTGCTTTCTCTGGTCTGCTTCATTCTGACACTGTTCCCATTGCTCTTGCTGGCAATGCGGTGCGGGCTGCCTCCGCCATGCTTTCCGCTGGTTGCCATCGGGCTCGTGCTGCTTCCATTTGAGGCCGTCCTCTCTCAACTGGCCATGGGAGAACCGTCTTATGTGCTGCTGGTCGCGTGTCTGTTGGCGGTCGTGCTGTGGGGGGCAGGTGACTACCTGAGACCGTCATCAGATCTGGTTTCCAGATTCATCGGGCCAGCGTTCTATTGTTTGTTGCTGGTCATCCTTCTGCACAGTCGTGTGCATGTCGTTGCCATTGCAGGCGGCGTCTGTCTTGCCATGTTCTGGCGAGATGGCTTGCGTAGTTGGCCCTGGTGGGTTGCGTCCATCATTGCAGGCTTGTTGCGTGTCCCGCTCTGGGTGAGATGGGGTGGTCTGGTGAGCTCCGATTACCAGGGCATGCATGGCCTGGGTATCCGGTTGGAAAGTCTGACCTATCTGGCCGCAGCGTTTGCGATCCCCTTCGGGATCTTCCTGCTGGTCTGGTTCTGGAAATATCGCCACCTTGTCTGGTGGTGGCTTGCACCGCTCGGGGTGATCTGTGGTGTGCTTCTTGGATTAGTTGCGCCATCTGATCTTGTTGATCCACATCATTGGGGAATCGTGAAATCAGGTTCCCTGTTCATGGGGCCAACGCGAAGCGTAATCCTTGCTGCGGTCAGTTCCGAGTCATGGCATTGGGTTCCGCTGTCCGCGGCCGCCGCCATTGGACTTGGCGGTCTTGGTGCGATGGGCGCCATGGCTTTCGAAGAACGCGACGACACGGCAACAGCAACACTGTCTCGCCTCCAGTTCTTTGCGGCGATATGCGGATGGGGCCTCTATCTGTTCACCAAGGGATTCGTCTTTGACCGTTTCATGTTGGCGTGGACAGCAGCCATGCCCGTCGTCTGGCTGGCGTTGCTTCCCCGATGGGCTTGGGTGATTCAGGCCATCCTGCTGGGCGTCCTGCTCACCATTTCTTCTTTGTCCTGGCTCTGGTAGTCCCGGTCAAGGCGTGATGATCGGACTTCCGCCGGCAGCTTCTGGTGGCGTATCGGCGCCTGGGGCGGGAACTCCGCCAGCGGCCTGTTCTGCGATCAGTTGAGTGATCTGCACGAATCTTGCCCGCAATTCGGTAAGGAGTTGGTTGAGCTCCTTCTCCTCGCCCTCTTCAAGGTTGCCCACAGTCTTCTTCTCCAGAACGTCCAGGAGATCGATGGCGAACTTGGAGCCCTCCAGATCGATCATGACCCCTTTGCCTCCAGGGTCCTGAACCATTCCCAGGCCCATCATTGCCTGGGAGGCAAGGATGCTCATGAGGCCCTTGAAATCGGCTGGAGGTAGCCCACGAGGGGGCGAATCGCCTTCTACCTTCTCTGCCGCGGCCATCTTTTCCTTTTCAGCCTGGGCCTCGGCCTTCCAATCGGAATCAACCTGAATTTCGGGAGTCTCTTCTGGGGCCATGGGGGGTTCCTTTGCTGAATAGTTTGACCAGGAAAGAAAGTATACGCTCCCATCGCTTTGAGTCGGTGGCGGGTAGTATTGCCACCGTGATTCACCGAGTGTTTCGGACATCTGCCTCGGCCCTTGCGGCAATCAGCCTTGTGACCATGGGGCTTGCTGGCTGCGACTCCTTCGATTTCATCGTTCCAGGGCCGAGCGGCAAGAAGCTGGCCATCGGTGACTTTGCAGATGAAAATCGGCGGAATGATGTGAGGCTGTCGGTCAATGAGTCCGAGGAGGCTCTGCTGGCCTCCGGCTTGAAGCCGGCGGAATCGATGGATTACGCCACGGTTCTTGATCAGACTGAAAACACCTTCTTCGACATCAAGGTGAGTCCAGGCGAATCAGTCATCGTTGACAGTCTCATTGGTCAGGTCAATGGTCGGCCTATTTACGCAGATGAAGTACTTGGGCCCATTGCAGATCAGCTCAACGCCGAGTACCTGCAACTTGTCGAAGATGCAGCCGTTCCTGAGTGGGATCTTTTTCAGCGCACGCTGATCCGGCTTGTCGGCGCCCAATTGCAGGATCTTGTCCTTAATGAGCTTTACCTTTCCGAGGCTCGTGCAGGATTGACCTCACAGGAAAAGACGGGCCTCATGGCCTTCATGCAGAACCTGCGAGAAGAGCTGGTCGGTGAACGTGGTGGCGTGTTCGGAGAAGCCGAGCAGCAGATCATGCGTGAAGAGGGGTTGACCTGGGAGGAATACCTCAAGATGCAGGAGGATCAGTTGCTGATCCGAACGCTCATGCATGAAAAAATCCAGCCCAACATCATGATGTCCTGGAAGGATGTCGAGCGTCTCTACAACGCTCGCAAGGACCAGTTCCAGCCTGAGCCGAAGGTTACCCTTGGTCGTATTCGCCTTCGAACAGAAGGCGGCGATGAGAAAATACAGACAGTGCAGTCCATGTTCGACGCTGGCGACACGTTCGAGGTCGTTGCCGCTTGGGCGGGCATGCCTGATGATGGCATCTGGGATACGTTCACCATGGGGGAGGGCGGTATTACGGACATCGAGGTTGCCGACTTCTACAAGACGCATCTGGAAGGTCTCGGTCCTGGCGAAACATCAAAGTCCTTTGTCCGAGGCAGCTACACCATTTGGGTAAGCGTGATTGAGGTCAACAAGCCTGAGCAGAAGGATCTCTATGATCCAGAGGTTCAGAGCATGCTCCAGGGAGAGCTGCTGAATCGCAAGATGACTCAGGCACGCCAGGATTTCATCGAGAACATGCTTGAGCAGGGGATCTATGACGATCTCAATCAGATGCAGATGCGAGTCATCGCAATCGCGCTCTCGAGGTACAAGGAAGGGCGTTGAAGCCTGCAGGTAGATTGGGAATTCGTGGCGAGCGGATGGCCGGCCGCTGGTTGCGTCGTCGTGGCTGGCGAGTTCTGCATAGAAACCATCGTATTGGCCCCGACGAAATCGACATCATTGCCGAATCGCCAGATGGTCGACTTGTTGCCTGCATAGAGGTCAAGACATCAAGCCGGAAAGCGACCACTCCACCGCTCCGCCGGGTTGACGGCAGCAAGCGTCATCACATGATGCGATCTGCTCGCAGGGTGGCCAGTGGTTTTCCGGACAAGTTGATACGCATCGATGTCATCACAGTGAAAATGGGACATTGGCCGATGGCATCCATCCGCCACATAGAAAACGCGGTGTTTCAGGACAATGCTTCGGTGTCAGGCTTCCGGAAGTGATCGCGGTGGAGTTTCCACAGGAGCTTCAGTACCGAGTATTGCAGCCCGGATCCGGCCTGCATGCACGTGGGCATTTTCTATATAGGTTCGGAATCGTTGCTGTGTTCCAGCTACGGCTGTGCCAGCCACGAAGATTCCCTTGCGATTGGTCTGCATGGTGACAGGATCATGTACGGGTGCTGATTGTTCGCCTTCTCGCTCAACACCGAAGAGGTCCAGCAGACCGGGATCCTGTTCGTATCCGATCATCAGCAGAACATCCTGGCATGGGATGGTCTCGAGTCCGGATGCGTTGTGCACGACAACACCATCTTCCTTGATGGATTGAACCGTTGCATTGAAGCGGGTCTTGATGCGACCTTCATCAATCAGCGCTTCGACTTCAGGTCGTATCCAGTATTTGACGCGCTCGTGCAGTTTGTCTCCTCGATGCACGATGGTGACGTCAGCGCCTACTCGCCAGCATCGAAGGGCGGCTTCTGCGGCGCTGTTCTTGCCGCCGACAATGACGATCTTTCGCTGGAAGAATCGGTGAGGTTCTCCAAGATGACGGTCAACATGTGGCAGGTTTTCGCCTTCAATGCCAAGGTTGCGTGTGCGGTGAGTTCCACCGATGGCCAGTACGACATGATTGGCTGTCCACGTCGTCGGCTGGCCAGCTCTGTTCCGGGTCGTGACCTCCCACAGGCTGTTCTGTTCTCGAGCGTCGATCACTTCCTCATAGGTGTGTACTGGCAGGTCCAGTGAATGAACAACCGCGCGAAGATAGGCCAGATATTCCTCCCGGCTGGCTTTTTCCTGAGCGGGGACCTGAAGATCGACCCCAGCAATGGCAATGCGTTCAGGGGAGCTGAAGAACCTGGTGGCCGGTGGAAACAGGGAGAATATTGTTCCGCCGATAGGCCCCGCATCTACGCATGCCACGGTGAGGCCACCTGCCTGGAGGGAGGCTGCTGTTTCAAGGCCAATGGGGCCTGCGCCGATGATGAGTACGTCTGTCGCCATGAGCTTGTGGGTGGCATAGACTATGCCCTGGAGGCATTTATGGCTCGGTATGCCCTGATTGGGGGCTCATCCCGGGGCTTCAATACCGTCTGTTGGGCACCTGCAAGGTCCCTGATCAAGTGGAATGCTAAGGAATGAATGATATGAACAACACTCGTAGATGGTTCCGTTTTCTGTCAATCGGTTTGGGGTTCCTTGGGCTTCTTGGAGCTACTTCAGCTCACGCCCAGACGTTGAATGGACCTTTTTTCAACAAGTTGGAATTGGCACTGTTCTATCCCTCCTACCTGGAGCGAGATTCACCGCTGATTGCCACAGAGCTTGGCCTTTCGGATGATGAGCGAGAACTGGTCGAGGAAATCATCAATCAGTATGTCACCACCTTCCAGGAAGAATCTGTTGTTATCCAGGAGGCTTTGGAAAAGGCTGGCGGCGGCAATCCAATGGAACTGCCTGACAAGGTTCGGCGCGAGGACATCAGATCCAGGGCACGAGTTGAAATGCGTCCATCTGGTGATGCCATCCGTTTGACTATTGATCGGGAAGGTGCTGCAGAGCGACGAGCTCGTGCAGTCGGCATCATCCGTGAGGAATTGGCGATTGAACTGGAGGATCCGATTCCGGACTCTTCTCGATCAAGCCTGATCTATGACTGGTCCAATCGTCGATTGGAACTTCAGAATGAACTGCTCGAGCAATTTGAGCTTATCAAGGGTGTGGACGCCAAGCACTGGGATGCCGTGAACCGTGCTTTGCGCAGAATCAATACAGCCTGGCCGTATGTGCTTCGAGGTGAAGACATTGATCTTGATCTGCTGCTTGCCGAGCATTTTGGATATCAGTCAACCATCTATCAGGATCTGGCATCAATGCGATTGCAGTATGCGATCGAGTATGACGAAGCCCTTCAGGCTCGTAATGAGATACTTGCATCAAGTACACCGGCTCTTCTGGACGCCCGTGATCGGACGCAGTTGGAAAAAGCGATTTCTCTGGGCACTCGTCAGATTCAATCCAGAGCAGCCCTTGTTGATGTGAACCGAAACTGGCTGTCTCAATTCATGGAAGAAATCGATGATGAAGAGGCCAAAGAGAAATTCCTGGGTTATGCAAACATGAAAATGTTTCCGGATGCCCACTATGGGGATCCTCCTGTATCAACGATTGATTACCTCCTTCAGGCCGGTCTTTCTCAAGGTGAAACAGGAGAGGCATTGTTGGAATTGCGAGAGGACTACCTTTCAGAACGATACGCATGGCGCCTGATAGCCATCAATCTGTTTCCCATATGGGATCGTGAACGACTTCTTCAGGAACTGGAAAGCAATACGATTGCCCTGGCCTACAACGGCTGGCTTGATGGCATTCGATCCAAACGATCCAGCCTCGCTTCGTGGAAGAAGCATCTGGATGCAGGCATTCAATTGGATCGAGATTACGCCTATCAGATTCGCGGTGCTGTCGGCCAGGAAGCATACGAGGCCGTTCCAGGTCGTTTTCGTTCGGCACGCCGTCATGATCACAGTCGTGGGCCAGTGTCGGGACAGAACAGAACCGCCAATGTGGTCTATTGGGATGAGGTCATGAAATCAAAGGCCTCTAAGATTGGTCAATGATTTGATATGAGATTTCAAGAACAGGGTTAATGATGTCAGTGAGCAGCCTTTGCTTCATTCCGGGAAAGATTCGTTTCAAGGTCATTGTCTTGATGGGCTGCGTCTTGATCTCCTCGCTCTCGATGCAGGCTGCAGCTCAGGGACGTCAGCGGCCTCGGCATCCATATGACTCTCAACGTGGAGTTGGCCGGGAGACCATTCCGGACCTTGGTCAGACTCGTCCGAGATACCAGTTGGGAGATCTGAGCGAACTCATTGAAGTGCTGCATATTGACGAGGCCAATCGACCAGTAATCGAAATGGTCCTCACTGATTATCAGGATCAGTATCGCAAGGAAAGCGATGCCTACAGGGCAATCATCAGTGGTCTCAGCCCTGATTCACGGGACTCTGAAGAGCTCGAGGCTCAGAAACAAGCGGCCCAGGCACAACTCAAATCTATACGTGAAGAGATCACTCAGCGGTATCGCAATGGTGAGTGGGATGATGATCATGCCAAGATGAGAGAGGTTCTTTCCGAAGCAACCAAGGAAATTCAGGATCAGATGGTTGAGATGGAAAAGGCCAAGCTCAAGGCGAAAGACTGGAGCAGTTATTTCGCTCAATACAGCGAAGCATTCGAGGCCTGGAATGCACGTCAGGCCGAGTTGACCCTTGAACTGGAATCTCAGCTTCGGGCGTTTCTTGAATCTGAGCAAAAATCCTATTGGCAGTTGGCCATGGCGGAGAACTGGATGCGCCGTGAGCTCCCCAAGGGAGAACTTGGCGGGGAATCGATCGACCTTGAAAAGCTTCTGAGGGCAAGGGTCCTTGATGATGAGGTGAGAGAACGAGCCTCTGAATCAATCATTCAATGGAAGCTGGAAATCGGCGAACTGCTGGCTGCCCGAGCCATGAAATTTGACAATGTCATCCGAGGTTACATCGCAGCAGGATCAGCTGAATCTGCAGATGCCTGGATGAATATTGCCATGCAGGAAGTCCTTCAAAGGCAGATCGTCCGAGATGCGAATCTCAGCGCCCTGTATCTGGTTGCGGAGGCTTTGGGCCCTGATCATGGACCCAAGTTCCAGGAGGCTGTACTGACTCAGGTGTATCCGACAGTCTTTGCTCGTGGTCAAGTGCTCAGGGGAATTGACGAAGCAATTGCATCCCGTCCGCCTCTGGATGAAGCCCAGCTGGAGTCAGTCAAGGAGCTTCGGCTGGACGCGGCTGATTGGATGTTGGCCTATGCGTATCGATCACAAGGTGAATTCCAGCGTCAGGATGAGGCTCGACTGGCGAGCAGGCGACAAAATTCAGCAGAGCAGATCTTCCAGGATTTTCCAGCGAAGCAAAACGGACAGTGGTCGACTGCCTCGCAGGAGAATTTGCAGGAACTGACGGAATGGGAAGCGACCATGCTGGACAACCTGCGTGCGATCATCGGTGATGCTCGATTTACCAGGCTCTCTGTGGGAAGAAAATCACCAGTTCGCGACAATGGCGGATCGCGTGGTCGCGGCAAGCGTGGTCGTTAGTACAGGCACCTGGAACTACTTGTTTACCTGGTAATCCGTATGGGGGTTCGTTTGCGGATCTCAGGGTTGCCGAGCTGTCCACAGGCCGCCATCACATCACGTCCCATGGTTCTGCGACGATGGACATGACAGCCCTCCTGACGCAATCCCTCGATGAAGGCATCGACAGAGGATTCTGTAGGTGAGGTCCACGGTGAATCCCGTCTCGGGTTGTATGGAATCACGTTGATGCGGCAATCAAGGTCTCCCAACCATTCAGCAAGCATGGTGGGGTGATCGATGGCGTCATTGACGCCAGGAATCAGGACGTACTCGATGAGGATGGGGCGACCGCCTGAGGCAAGCCACGATTGCATCGCATCATGCAACGCGTTCATGGGATCTGCTCGGGTAATCGGCATCAGTGAACGGCGGATCTCTTCGTTTGGTGCGTTGAGTGATACTGCGAGTCTGATCCGGCCATGGTCGTTTTCCATCATGAACTGCCGATAGCGATTGATGCCTGCAATACGGCCTGCTGTGGAAACGGAGATTCGTGATGGCGCAATGGCTGGGCCGGATCGATCTGTCAGGATATCTATGGCGGGGAGCACGGCGTCCAGGTTTTCCATGGGTTCGCCCATGCCCATGAACACGATGTTTGAAATCCGGGCATCCAGTTGAAATCTGGCGTGATGCCATTGGTCGACAATCTCTGCGGTTGTCAGATTGCGGACAAGTCCCATGGTTCCTGTTTCGCAGAAGACGCAACCCAATGCACAGCCAATCTGGGACGACAGGCACAAGGTGATTCGCTGCCGACCAGTGCGGCCTTCCATGGGCAGAATCACAGACTCGGTTTCATGCCCATCTTCCAGGCCGAGGGTGAATTTGATGGTCTCGCCTTCATGATGGATCTTCCCGATTTCACGGTTGGATTTCAGTTTCCCGTGTCGGTGCAGATCCACCCACGCGGCATCCACCAGATCCTTGGACAGCCCTGAGAGGGGGGCATCTGCTCGAGATTGAGCTCTGGTCCGGGAGAGGAGATCATCAGGCTGAAGGGTCATTCCTGTCATGAAATGGCCAGCATAGGGCCTGGCTGGTAGCCATTACAATGCCAGATCCTTAAAGAAACCAAGACGATATGCAAGAGCCTCCCCTCATCATGACTTCATCTACTTCCCCCCGACGTTCTGTGCTGGTGACCGGCGCGGCTGGTGAAATTGGACATGGACTCATTGCCTCCATGAGAGACGATGATGTCTCGATTGTTGCCATGGATCTTCGAGAAGTTCCCAAGGAAACGAGATCGCTCTGTGATGCCGTCCACATGGGCGATGTCTGCGACAAGGACTTCATCGAGCATGTTCTGACCATGCATGAAACCAATGAGATCTACCACCTGGCAGCCTTGTTGAGCTCTCGAGCAGAGCATGTTCCAGAGACCGCTCATGACGTGAATGTGCAGGGAACTTTCCATCTGCTTCGACTTGCGGCTCGATTGGGTGAGAGTTGGGGTTCAAGGGTCAAGTTCGTGTTCCCGAGCACCATTGCTGTTTATGGGATCCGGACTCTTGATGAAAAGATGCGTTGTGGCGAACTGCGGGAGAATGAGCATCTCTCACCGATCACCATGTATGGCGCCAACAAGCTCTATTGCGAATCACTCGGTCGGTATTACAGCCGCCACTATCGGCAGGTCTCCAAGAACCGCCCCCAGCATCTGCTTGATTTCCGTTGCCTCAGGCTCCCTGGAGTGATTGCTGCTGACACCAGGCCATCAGGTGGCACCAGTGACTTTGTTCCGGAAATGCTGCATGCATCAGCAAAGGGTGAGGCTTATGAGTGCTTTGTTCGTGAAGACACCGCGATTCCATGGATGACGATGCCTGAATGCGTGGACGCCTTGGTCCGGATAGCACAGATCGATGAACCTGAACATGCGGTCTACAACATTGGCTCCTTCTCCGCATCAGCCGGTGATTTTGCTCGTTTGATACCTCAGTATTTTCCAGGTGCGGATATTTCATTCAAGCCTGATGAGGGTCGGCAGGCTCTGGTTGATACCTGGCCACGCGATGTTGATTGTTCCAGTGCTCGAAGGGACTGGGGTTTCAAGCAGCGATGGGGGCTGGAGGCCGCCATGGAGGAGTACATCATCCCCTCCATTCAAAAACACTATGACTCGCCGGCTGCCGGCAGGACAAGCTCATGACCACGATGAATGAAAGCGGTGCAGACGTCTTTGCAGCCAGGACAGCTGGTGTTCTCAAGGAACTGGAAACCGGTGGGCAGCTCAAGCGACTGCAGATGATCGAGGGGCCCATGGGGCCTTCCATTCACTTGCGAGGTCGTGGCACTGTGGACTGTTTCTGCTCCAACAACTACCTGGGGCTGGCCAATCATCCAGATGTCGTGGAGGCCGGTGTCGAAGGGCAGCGTCGATATGGTGCCGGTACGGCTTCGGTTCGATTCATCTGTGGCACCTTTGAGCCACATGAGCGTCTGGAAAACCGTATCGCCGACTTTCTCGGCGTTGAGGCCGCGTACACCTTTGTTTCATGCTGGACCGCCAGCGAAGCAATCTTCGGGACTCTGTGTGAACCAGGTGACATCATCATCAGCGATGAATTGAACCATGCTTGCATCATTGACGGCATGCGTCTGGCAACCGTCATCAAGAAGGGGCTTCTCAAGTCGGTCTATCGCCACAGTGACATGGATCATCTCAGAGAGGTGCTTCAGAAGGCACGTGCTAATCCAGAGATGACGGGTGTCCCCTGGGTTGTTACGGATGGCGTCTTCTCCATGGAAGGAGATCTTGGAAAGCTGGATGAGCTCAGGGCCATCTGTGATGAATTTGGTGCAATGCTCGTCGTAGATGACAGTCATGGCACCGGTGTCATGGGAAAGACGGGCCGTGGAACGCATGAGCATTTCGGGCTGGCTGGTTCTCAAGTCGACTTCTTCACAGGGACTCTTGGCAAGGCGCTTGGTGGCGGAGCGGGTGGCTATATCGCAGGTTCCAGGAATGGAATCGAAATGATCATCCAGCGAGGCCGACCGACCTTGTTCTCCAACGCCTTGCCGACGACGGTTGCCTGTTCTGCTTCCAAGGCCATCGAGATTCTTCAGGGTGATCCGGGTCTTGTCGGAAAACTCCGAGACAACGTGGCCTATGTTCGGAAAGGGATTGGCGAAATCGGTTTTGAGGTCATCGAGAGCCCGACGGCCATCTGTCCAATCATTGTCGGTGACACTGCCAAAGCCATCGCCATGAGCAATGAACTGCTCGACATGGGTGTCTTCGTCATTGGATTTGGATACCCCGTCGTACCGGAAGGAACGGCTCGATTGCGGGTTCAGGTTTCAGCAGCCCATGAGCATGAGCATCTGGATCGATTGATCGGGGCCTTGGCAGAGCTGAAGAAGAAGCACGGGTAGATCTTCAAATTGAAGATTTTCCTGTTGTAGTTCTGATTTGGATAACAGTGGTTACGTGGACGTCAATGACGTCTTGTTACTGTTGTCTGATTGGGATTGTGGGCTCTGATTCCAAATCAGCTGGAATGACTTTTGATGATTGCTTCGATGCGCTTCGGGTCAAGATCGTTGTCCCACTTGCCGTCAACCTTCAAATCGCTGCCGATGATGACACCATTGGCATATTTGAGTAGCCCAGGAATTGTTTCTGCAGTTGCACCTGAACCTACGAGTACAGGAAGCTCACAGCCCTCCTGAAGATTTCTGAGTTCGGCGGAATCAACTGGTTCTCCTGTTGCTTTGCCTGTGACAATGACGGCATCAGCGCCACAGAACATGGCGGCGTTGGCGTGATCCTCCAGGGTCAGATCGGCCGTGATCGCATGGCTTGCATGCTTCTTGCAGATGTCCGCGATGATGGCGACATGCTCGGCACCGAGTCGCTTGCGTTCACGAAGCAGTTCGGCCGCATCAGCATTCATCAAGCCTTCGTCAGCGACATGAGCATGGACGAATGCTTCGGCACGGATGAAATCAAGGCCGCAGCAATGTGCAATAGCCAATGCTGCCTGATTGGCTCCGGCGAGAACCTGAATACCAATCGGACAATCAACGGCACTTCGGATCACTGCAGCGATCCGTGACATGGAAGAAACGATTTCCGGGCCCACATGCCGGTTCATGTAAGGCAAGTCGTGCATGTTCTCGATCAGAATGGCATCGAAGCCCGCATCAGCCAGGGCCATGGCCTCGTGGAGCGCAATGCGTTCAATCTCATGCAATGGGTGCTCATGACGAGGCGTGCCAGGAAGGGCACGCAAGTGCACCATTCCGATGAGCAGGCCGCCAGAAGGAAGTCTTTCAGGAAACGAGCTCATCATTTCTTCTTTCCGCTGAACCAGCGTTTCCACCATTGGAGAATTTCATCCAATCGATGAAGTCTCATGTCCAGCGGCCCACTGCGGCTCATTCCGTGACTTGTTTCGCGAGGATAGCGCACAAACCTTGATGGCACCTTCTGCTGCTTCAAGGCAGTGAAGACCTGTTCTCCCTGCTCGATGTTGCAACGAAGATCGCCTTCGGAGTGAATGATCAGAGTGGGGGTCCTGGCATTTCCCATCAGTCGCATCGGGCTGCAGGCCCAGAGGCCCTCTGGTGAGTCCCAGGCATTGCCGGACCAGTATTTGTTCGGCTCCAGGGGGAAGTCGCTGTTGCCGGCCATGCTCACCAGATTGGAAACACATCGATCCGAGATGGCTGCCGTGAACATGTTGGTGCTGCCAATGGCCCAGTTGGTCATGTAGCCGCCATAACTGCCGCCCATGATTCCGATCTTCTTGCTGTTGACGTATTCCCTTGACTGCATCCACAGGGCTACGGCATGAATATCTTCCCAGTCGACGGTGCCCCAGGCACCGCGAATGGCATGGCAGAAATCCCGGCCGTATCCCTTGCTTCCTCTTGGATTGGAATAGGCCACCACGTAGCCGGCATTGGCAAGCACCTGGAATTCATGGAAAAAGCCCCAGCCATACTGTGCATGTGGCCCACCATGGACTTCAAGAATCCCCGGGTGCTTCTTGCTTCGACTTGTTGGAGGTTTCAGTACCCACACTTGTACGCGTGTGCCATCTCCGGAACGAATCCAGTGAGTCGTTGGCTTGGCGATGGTGTGGGTCTTGACAAATGTGTCATTGAAGCCAGTTCGCTTCTTGAGATTGATGGAAGTTGCCGTGACGCGTCCGACATGAATTTCAGATGGCGCCGTTGGTTGATCAAGGGTGACGACGATCCGTTTGCCATCTGAAGACAGGTTGCCAGGGGACAAGGCAACTCGGCCAAGAGTCATGAGCCGGGGCTTCCCTTTTCCATTCCTGTT
Source organism: Phycisphaerales bacterium (assembly GCA_029242715.1). Taxonomy (GTDB): domain Bacteria; phylum Planctomycetota; class Phycisphaerae; order Phycisphaerales; family SM1A02; genus UBA1668. Next base: position 59,088 of record JAQWTL010000003.1, on the reverse strand, counting down.
GAAGCGGGCAACGTGGGCTTCTCCATGACAGCCAATGCGGGTCAGGACATGGTCATTGCCAGACCAGCTGATCCAGGGGTCGAAACTTGCCTCGCTGGTATCGGAGAGTGTTGCTGCCATGAGGCACCAGTCCGTATTCTCGCTGAGGCATTTTGCTCGACCATGCTGTGCATCGCATACCCACAACTCGAGGTTTTCGGTGCTGTATGTCCAGTCTTTGCCTTGGCGACCTGCGTAGGCAATGAATCGACCATTGGGCGACCATGTCGGCATGGACTTGGGGCCCTTGGGAAGATTCGGGACCGGCTTCAATTTACCGGTTGCAACGTCCATCAGGAGGAGTTCGATTTTCTCCGGATGGTTCATTGCATCGCGGGCACGGCAGGTTGCAATCACGATACGTCGGCCATCAGGAGACCAGTCGTATTCGAAGAAGCCCATCGAATCCTTGCCGTAGGCCATGCGATGCTTGCCGTCTTCCAGATCGACAATGAAGAGCTTGAATCTCCGCTCACCGAAAAAGCCGTCTCCATCAAGGCGATAGAAGAGATCCTCAGTGACCAGTGGGGGCGTCGTGCCACCAGATTTCTTACGAGTATGTGTGGCTTCTTTGGTCAGTTCTTCATCCTGCTCACGGAAGGAGAAGGCGAGGCGTTTGCCATCACCTGACCACTTGAGCTGATAGATGGCGCCTTCGGGGAGTTGAGTCAGGGCCCGGGCCTCACCACCGTCGGTGGGCATGACATAAACCTGTGGAGCGCCTTCCTGGCGTCCGCCGACGAAAGCCAGCATTCGACCATCAGGTGACCATGCCGGTGCGCCATCCCGATTTCCAGTTGTGAACTGGTAGGGTTCGCCACGATCGGAATCGACCATCCAGATATTGGTGACGTAGTTGTTTTTTTTACCAAAGCTCTTGTGAACGAATGCGACTCTGGAGCCATCTGGAGAGAGTGCCGGGGCACCCAGCAGCACCAGGTCCTTGAGTGATTCAGGGGTGATGGGGGATCGTGTTCTGGTTTGGCTTCTCGTGGTCGTGGGCATGCCAGGGCTCCTCGGGCTGGTCTATAGGCAGGACCGGTCACTATACGGTTCCGCGGGTTGGCTCGCGACGGTATCCTCCCTTGCCATGGCCTCGCCCCTTATTGATGACCGGGAACTGCTGGCAAAGCTGGTTGGCTTAGACACCACCAGTGCCCGTTCCAATCGCGATGCAATTGATGCCATCTGCGATTATCTGGATCGCCCGGGTCTGAGGCTCCATCGATTGGCAGCTGGGGAAGGCAAGGAAAATCTGGTTGTCGAGGCCGGTCCAGATGATGGGACCGGTTCTGGCTTGACGCTCTCTGGCCATCTTGATTGTGTGCCAACAGGTGAGGGCTGGACGACGGACCCGTTTGAGCTCATCGAGCGTGACGGCGCCCTCTTTGGTCGCGGCGCCTGCGATATGAAAGGGTTTGATGCTCTGGCCATCAATGCCCTGGCTCGAGCAGCATCCCAGGAGCTATCAGCACCGTTGGCCCTTGTACTTACATGTGATGAAGAGATCGGCGGAGTCGGGGCAGCATGTCTTGTTGATTCATGGCCGTCTGATCATGTGCTGCCAAGGTCGACCATTATTGGCGAGCCGACCTTGCTCAAGGTTGTTCGCATGCACAAGGGCCATCTGAAGTTCTATGTCCGCATCCATGGCTCTCCAGGCCACAGCGGAAATCCCACCGCAGGCAGGAATGCCCTCGCCGCCGGTGCGTCTGCAGTCGGTGTGCTCTCGGGCATTGCGAAGGCCTTCCAGGAAATGCGTACAGACACGAGTGCGTATTTTGATGATGTCTCGCATCCGGTGCTTGCCGTAGTCGGAATGGAATCAGGGCAGGCGTGGAACATCATTCCAGATGAATGTGAAATCCGGTGTGGATTGCGCGTACTGCCTGATCAGGACGCGGCTGTTGTTCTTGATGACATCCGTGATGCTCTTGGTTCAGCACTCAAGGGATTTCAATGGGAACTGGTTGTCTACAACGATAATCCGCCACTGTGTACCTCAGAAGAGGCCGAGGTCAATGATCTGGCGTGCGGTGCTGTTCGCCAGGATCGCAGTATCGGAGTCTCCTTCTGCAGCGACGGCGGGCATCTGGCGAAACTGGGCCTGGAATGTGTCTTGTGGGGTCCCGGATCCATTGAACAGGCCCACCAGGCTGACGAGTTCATCAGTCTCGAGCAGTTGAATCTTGGCGCTGACCTGCTCAAGGCCGCCATCACTCAGCAGTGCATGCGTTCGGAGAAAGGTTGATGACTCCACCGACTGCCATTCGAGCCGAATTGACCTGGGTTGATGGGGCTCTTCGTCCGGGCATTGAAGTTGGGATTGATGCGGATGGTCGAATCGGATCCGTCAAGGCAACGGACAGTCCTCCGACGCATGAACGAATTGCTTTGTTTCCGGGGTTTGTGAATGCACACAGCCATGCTTTTCAAAGAGCACTTCGTGGTCGTGGTGAGCGGTTTGAGCGACCCGATGAAGATTTCTGGTCATGGCGTGAGGCCATGTATGAACTGGTCCAGGAAATGGATCGTGACTCGTTGAAGAGGATTGCGACTCAAGCCTTCAGTGAGATGCGTCGGTCAGGAATGACTACCGTCGGTGAATTCCATTACCTGCATCATGATCGTGAGTGTGACTGGGGCTTTGATGAGGTGATGCTGGAAGCTGCTGCTGAAGTGGGGATCCGCATCGTTCTTCTGCAGGCCTACTACGTTACAGGTGGAATCGGCGATCCATTGGGACCAGCCCAGAAACGATTTGATGGTCAGAATCCGGAGGCCTACTGGTCCAACATGGATCGGCTTCAATCACTTGTTGATGGTCGTCGCCAGAGGCTTGGTGTGGTGGCCCATTCGATCCGTGCGGTTCCACCAGACCAGTTGGCCCTGTTGCATGAGGAAAGCCGTCGTCGCGAACTGGTGTTTCACATGCATGTGGAAGAGCAACCGGCGGAAATCAAGGCATGCAAGGAAGCGTATGGCATGACTCCGACGGCTTTGTTGCTTGATCGACTTGATTTGGACAACCGATTCACGGCAGTTCATGACACCCATACGGATCCATCCGAGATGTCCCGGTACCTCAAATGTGGTGCACGTGTCTGCATCTGCCCTCTGACGGAAGCCAATCTGGGAGACGGTCTGGCGGATGTTCCGGGAATCATTTCAGATGGTGGTCGGATCTGCCTGGGCAGTGATTCGAATGCCCGCATCTCCATGCTCGAGGAAATGAGGCTTCTTGAATATGGCCAGCGTCTTCAGCAGCAACGCCGTGGTCGTTGCCGTGATTCAGAGGGTCGAATTGATCGTGTCCTGCTGGATATGGCGACCATCAATGGTGCGGATTCACTTGGTATTCACGCAGGTCGAATCGAAGTTGGTCGAGAAGCGGATCTCGTGCTTGTTGATCTGGATGCGCCGACCCTGGTGGGTTGTGATGGGGATTCCATTGCCCCTGCAATGATCCTGGGGGCATCTGAAGAGTGCATTGTCAGCACGATGGTCGGCGGGGTCGTCTAGCCCGAGGCAAGCGCCTGCTTCAATGGCTCCAGATGCGATTCAAAGTGACTGGCTCGTCCCATGGATCCGCGATAAAGAGGTTCACGGACCTGATCGATGCTCGGAGTCACATTGATACGCTTTGATTCATGGAAAGACAGGCAGGCGTCATCCCATGGAATCTCGATGAACTCGAGTATTGAGCGAAGTACGGGTTCAGGATCCGTGACCAGCGACTCGTAATTGAGCTCGATCATCGGAAGGGTATTGACGTTCTCCCAATGGGCCATGAGTCGTTTGTACTGGCGATAGGTATGTCCCAGATCGTTGAGATCTGCGGTGTAAGCCATTCTCGAGGAGAAGGCATTGCCATAACAGGAGATGCAGGTGTCCATTGGATTGCGAGTGCAGTGGATGATCCGGGCATTGGGGAACACCAGCGAGATCAGGCCCACGTGGAGATAGTTCATGGGCATCTTGTCTGTAATGCGATCCTCATTGCCTGCCAGTTGGTGGGCATAGGCACGGTATGACTCAGCCAGTTCTGCAAGGACGGAAGGTGTCGCCTTGGCAATACATTCGGGGTAGGTCAGTTCATCTCCCAGCTTTTCAGGGAGTTCAATTGCCAATGCGTTCATCTGGCCAAGTTCGCCGGCCCCGGCAATGGCTGGGTGAGCCGAGAGAATCTGTTCAGTCAGCGTTGTGCCACTTCGATACATTCCGACAACGAATACAGGCTGGCTGCTTTTGGAATCACTTCGTGGCAGCGAATTCATTGCTTCCTCAGAGTAGGCTGAGATCAATCTGTCAATGAGTTGCTCATGTGCTTCATTGTCCCACCGGCCACGATGCAGCCGATTGCCCAGAGTCCAAGCCTGGAAGGCCTCGTCGTATCGCTCGACTTTTTCATAGAGCTGCCCAAGTCGGATCAGGAGATTGCTCCGATGCCAGGCAGAAGACCGGCCAGCTGATATGAACTGTTCGATCGGTCCGATGGCAGTGGCAGGATCCTTCTTGCGCTGGCAGAGCCTTGCCCAGCAGTTCAGCAGAAGAAAGGACGTCTGTCCCGTATAGATCCTGGGCTTGACCAGGCTCATGGCCTCATCGGTCTGGCCAAGGGATTCCAGAACCTCGGCCTTCCCGGCAACTGCTTCCAGGTTGTGGCGATCAAGAGACATCGCTGTATCAAATGCGGCAATTGCTTCCTCGAAACGGGTGTTGATCCGGTATCCGTTTCCAAGTCGAGAATGATTGCGTGAGTTGTCTGGCTGAAGTCGAACCATCTCCTCGGCCTGGTCAATGGGGAGCGGATAGACGCCGCTGCTGAGTTGGGCATCAGCAAACAGGCCCCGGATCTCGAGATCATCGGGATCAAGAGACAGAGCGTGCTCCAGAGTGTGGTAGGCAGTGGGGGCATCTGCGGAAGCCATCTGTGTTCGTCCAAGCAGATGCCATGATTGGGGGCTGTCGGGTGACAGCCTCGTCAATTCATGAGCAGCCTCAAGGGCGGCATTCAGGTTGCCAGCCAATCTCTGTGCGGTAACCAGGCTAGACAACAGGGCGGCATTGTTCTTGTGTTTCTGGATTGATCTATTCAGGATCTTTACAGCTTCCGCAGGCTGGCCAGATGCAACAAGAGAGTCGGCAAGTTTTACCGCGATCTCTGCTGAATTCGATTGATCCTTGGCGGCATGCTTCAGCAGTTTGACCGCCTTGGCATGATCGCCAATTCGAGTAGCCTGATCGGCTTCATTGATGAGTTGTGCGACAGGCCGCTTGGCCATGGGCAAGCACTCCTCTGGAAAGGCTGAGGGGCATTGTGACGCATGGATGGCACGTTTGCATGCCCAGGGGCACGATCCCATGGGCGCTCGCCTTGACCGTTGAGATCGCCCACGTATACTGTCCAACCTCTATTGCGGGGTAGAGCAGTCTGGTAGCTCGTCGGGCTCATAACCCGGAGGTCGTAGGTTCGAATCCTACCCCCGCTATTCACGCCGAAGCCAACCCTCTTCTTCACGGAAGGGGGTTGTTTCGTTTTTGGCTCATGAAGGGTTTTTCATCCTTGCGGGCCATATTCATCTTCTTGTTGGAATTGCTGCGAGATCCTGATATCTGGCGCAGATCTCTAGTGGCTGGCATGTTCAGCCTGGATCACCTCGACGCCCAGCATGGAGTACTGGCAAATGAAAAATGTTCTATTCGCCGCCCTGGCGGCTACCGCGATCTCTGCGCCTGCAATGGCCTCTACCTATCTTGCACACAGCAACTACGACAACGATGTTGATAGCTGGAAAGTGCGTGACAATCTTTCGGGCAATGTGACTTATTTCACGCCTTCCTGGGCACCGAGTGGCGGTGTCCCTACCGGCCATCTCGAGTTTGCGGATGTGACGCCCGGTGGTTACCTGTTTGAAGCGCCTGATCACTTTCATGGAGACTTTTCTTCGGCAGTTGGAAATGGCGGCATTTTCTTCGACTGGAAAGCTGACATGATCATGGATAACAAGCGCCCGGGTGTAAGCCTGTACCGCGATGGTGTTCGTCTCATCGGCTTGGGCAGTTTCGGTCTTGCTGAAAGTCAGTGGCACCATTTGGATTTCGCATTCGACCTCTCTGCTGGTTGGCTGGTTGATTTGGGCAATGGTGCACAAACGGCAACCATGGCTGATATCCAATGGGTTCTTGAAGATGTAGACGATTTGCGAATCGTGGGTGAAACATGGACTGGAGTGTCCGAAACCACATGGCTTGATAATCCAACGATCTATACCAACGTTCCCGCGCCTGGTGCCCTGGCACTACTGGTTGGTGCTGGCTTGATTCTGCCACGCCGGCGGCGTTGAAAAAAGACGCATGGGAGGAGTGGAGCCAGCGAGCCGCCTTGGGGGCTCGCTGGTTTGGATTCACCCTTGCTTGTCTGCGGGCAGTTTTCACTCAATATCTTCAGACTGTTACGATTGAGTCGTGAAGACTCGACCCGATTATCCGGCACTTGCAAGTGCGCTTCTCGAGGAGCACTGGGGCCTTGAGGCATCATTGACTCGGCTTCCTGGAGAGAATCTGAACTTTCTTGTGGAGTGTGACGGTCAAGAAAAGAAGATCCTGAAGCTCACAACCGATCCGCATGCTGATGTGGATCTTGAGGAAGCTCTGCTGGCCCATCTGGCTTCAGCAGGATTTGCAGTACCAACCTCATCACCAGCACCTGGAAGCAAGGCCTGTATCCAGTTGAGTATCGCGGGACATCAGGCCATTGGTCGACTCCAGTCCTTCCTGCCGGGAACAGGATGGAGAGAAGCTGGAACGACGCCGGATCTGCTCTTCGAGATCGGGGCCTTTCTGGCACAGGTGCACCAGTCTCTTGATTCCTTCAGCCATCCGGGGGCCAGTCGAACGCATCAATGGGATCTGTCTCATGCCCACAGGAATGTGGATGCCATAAGCCTGATCGATTCAAGTTCACGCCGAAGAACATTGGAAGACTGCTTTCATCTGTTCCGGGCATGCGCCGTCCCGGTTCTTCAGGCCTGTCCCCAGGGGATGCTTCATGGTGATCCCAATGACGAGAACATTCTTGTGGACAAGGGGCAGGTCGTTGGCCTGCTTGATGTGGGGGATTGCCAGTCTGGTGCACTTGTTCAGGATCTGGCCATTCTGCTTGCCTATGCACTCCAGCAGGAAGGCATGAGTCTGCAATCAGCCTCGCCATTGCTCTCTGGCTATCAGAGTATTCGTCCTTTGCAACGGTTGGAATATGACGCACTCGTTTCGTTGGCAATCGCGAGACTGGCTACAAGCATCTGTATTGCTGAAACAAGGCGCGTAGGCGCCCCTGATCATGAGACATGGTTTTCTCACCAGGAATCAACCTGGTCTACGCTTGATTCGATCATGAATCATTCGCCATCTGAAGCATTGGACATGCTTTTTGATCGCAAGGCATCGGGAGACGAGACCCAACTGCTTGAAGCCCGTGATGCGCTGGTCGGGCCATCTCTTTCCCTGAGCTACGAATCACCGCTGCATATCATTCGAGGTCGAGGACAGTATCTTCATGCGGCCGATGGCCGGCCCTATCTTGACCTTGTGAACAATGTCTGTCATGTGGGGCACTGTCATCCACATGTCGTTGCGGCTATGGCTTCACAAGCGGCTGTTCTGAATACCAATACCCGTTATCTCCATGAGAACATCACTCGTTATGCCAGGCGACTCTGTGACACGATGCCTGATGGTCTTGACGTGTGCTACTTCGTCAATTCCGGTTCAGAAGCCAACGAGCTCGCCTTGCGAATCGCTCGAGCAGCTACAGCCAGCCGGGATGTCCTGGTCATTGATGGTGCTTATCACGGCCACACAAGCAACTGCATCGAGATGAGCCCATACAAGTTCAATGGTCGGGGGGGGCATGCCCAGGCGTCCTGGGTTCATGTCGTCCCGATGCCGGATGTCTACCGCGGGGAGATTCGTGATGCAGATGCCGGTCCGGCCTATGCCCTTGAAGTGGGGCGTGTGATCGGCGAGGCCTGTTCGGGTGGGGGGTCCATCGCGGCTTTCTTCGCAGAGACGATGCTGTCCTGCGGTGGGCAGATCCCACTTCCTGAGGGATATCTTTCTGCAGCATTCGAGCATGTACGTCGAGCGGGCGGTCTCTGTGTGGCAGATGAAGTTCAAGTTGGATTTGGCCGAGTAGGCGAGGCCTTCTGGGGATTCGAACTTGCAGGGGTCGTTCCGGACATCGTTGTCATGGGCAAACCCATTGGAAATGGGCATCCGCTCGGAGCCGTAGTGACGACTCGTGCAATCGCAGAAGCCTTTGATAACGGCATGGAATTCTTCTCCACCTTTGGCGGAAATCCCGTGTCATGTGCCTGCGGCATGGCGGTCCTGGATGTGATCGAAGCAGAATCACTTCAGGAACGAGCACGTGTACTCGGCAGTAGATTCATGCAGGGCCTACTAGCCTTGCAGCATCGCCATTCGATGGTCGGTGATGTTCGTGGCCATGGTCTGTTCCTGGGCGTGGAACTTGTCCGCGACAAGGTGAGCCTGGAACCTGCGGATACCGAAGCAAGGCAACTGGTGAATGCCATGAAGGATCGTGGCGTTCTACTGAGCACTGATGGCCCATTGCATAATGTCATCAAGATCAAGCCACCGCTTGTTCTTGATGAAGCGGACATTGACATGACGCTTCGGTTACTGGATGACGTTCTTGACGAATTCGACGTCAACAGATGAAGAGGCCAAAAAAAGAGTTGGCCGACTCGCACGCGAGCCGGCCACCCCTCCTCTCTCTCCTGAGAACTTCAGGCTAACCGGCTCCGGTTACGGCCGCCACCCGATTTTGAAACAAGTTCGGGGCTTCTGCAGAGTTCTTTATTGATGCTTGTTTCAGGGGGATTGCCACAGGTCAGTCAGAGACTGAGTTGTCATCGGCCCCTGATGATTCATGAGCCGCTTGCGGACCTTTGAGACCTCTTCAGGAGATATCAGGGAGGCTTGGTTGTCGAAGGATCTTCTAATGAAAGAAGTAATGGCCGCTATGTCATCGTCATTTTCAAAGGGAGCCGGGGGCATGGGTTGGTTGTACATGGCCCCATCCACTTCAAGTGGCCCTTCCATCCCCTTCAGCAGAATGGAGATCAGTGGTTCGGTCTTTCCAAGAACAAATGGCGAATCTGCAAGCGGAGGATAGAAGCCACGAAGCCCAAGTCCGTTGGGCTGATGACATCCTGAGCAATGTGTGTAGAGCATGGCGCCATGTTTGAGTTGGGCGGCTTCCTCAGGCGTCAATCCTGCAAGATCGATATCAGGTTCATATCCAGGTCGGCCAGGCCACATGGAGTGCGTATCGATGAGGCGTAGCAGGCCACCAGCGAGATCAGGCACATCCTGCAGCCTCGCCTTCCAATCAAAGGGTTCTGCGGGCAGTTCCAGCGTTCGTGGGTTGGCGGTTCTCAGGCCATGTACAGATACGACTTCCTCTGAGATCGCGAGCGCCAGCCAGTCCTGGTCTTCGGGAATAGCAGCAAGCAATTCAAGCATTGCCAGTCGTGCCTCGGGATCCTTCTGTCTCAAAGATGTTCGAGCCAGTGATTTGGCAAGCAGGACTCGAGAACGTTCCTGTTCGATCCAGTTTTCTTTCCAGATGAGTTCGGAGAGGAGGGCGAGTTCATCGCCACGAGCGCCGGCTACGATTGCTGTTCTCAGGATCTTGTCACCAGGATGAGCGTCCATTGCCTCGGCAAACGCATCAAGATGTTCAGACGCTTCTGCACCGGCCAGTGCTGAAGCGGCGTGCCGTCTTGCTGAGATGGAATTGTCCTTGAGCCCTTTCAGGAGGGCGGCTGTGACCTGGCTGTTGTCCAGGTGTCCTGAAGCGATGTGGTAGGCCTGAGATCTCAGCCGGTCATCTGCTGAGATCATGGCCTTCAGCAGCAGATCAGTGGTCAATTCTGAACGTCCCTGGAGCGTCCAGAGTGCATGGGTCCGTCCCAATGGTTCTCCAGTAGAGACCGCCAACTCTCGAAGTCTGTTCGTTGCTTCAGGAGTCAGGGCCGCGCGTTCAACCAGCAGTTGTTGGGCGAGAAGCCTCGTGGTTCCATTTGAATCAATGAGCTTGTCCACGAGTTGGCTGTCCTGAAGGACAGTCAGATCAGGTGGTATTCGGATGGTGTCATCATCAGGTCGGATTCGCCAGATGCGTCCACGGTCGACAGGGCTGTCCAGTTCGCGTTCCTCGACCTGTTCACGCAGAAAACTGGTCATGAAGATCTTGTGCTGAAGAATGCCACGGTACATGTCTGTTATGTAGAGGCAGCCGTCCGGACCGGTCTGGGCATGAACGGGCCGAAAACGTTCATCGGTGGAAGCCAGGATCGCACCGACTTCGGGGTCGGAGCGAAGTTCTGGTGTCAGGTGGCCACGGTCGACCAGATTGCGGTGCTCGACGGTGTTGCCTGCAGGCTCGCATATGAAGACATCACCGGCATAGCTTTCGCCAAGAACATCATCGAGGTAGATGGCTGGACTGCAGGCTGCGGTGAAGTGCCGCAGGGTGTAATCCTCATTGAGTGTCTCGCGGCGATAGGCGCGATTGACCCCGGGGTTTATTCGTACGGAGTGGACTTGTTGGTCTGCAGGCAGTCGCTGGTACAGGCCAGCGTGATCACGTTGTGCCGGATTCATGGCCACAACATGCTTGGGCAGCAGATCGACCATCAAGGGGTAGGAATTGGGCGTGTAGTACCACTGTCCCCAGGCATCGCTGGTGAGTCCCCATTGTCCATGGGATGGGACGGCTCTTCTCTGCAGCATTCCATCCTGGAAACGGTATTCCCATGAGTGCTGGGAGCAATGCAGCCAGTTGTCCAATCCATAACGCAGACCATTGCCGGCATGTTCCGGGCTGTCCAGACCGCCAAAGCTTGTATCCAGGATGGTGGTTTCATCAGCCTGGTCATCTCCATCAAGGTCACGAGCAAGAATGAGATTGGGTGGAGCGACCAACAGGAGGCCATCCTCGACAATCGCCAGGGCGCGAGGCAGGACCAGGCCATCCAGGTAGACCTGACGGGTATCCATGGTTCCATCCTGGTCTGTGTCAGAAAGCAGGACGATCCGTCCAGTGGGCTCCAGCTCACTTGAGCCATCAATGTCACTCATGTAACCAGGCATCTCAACAACCCAGAGCCTGCCATCTGGTCCAAAGGTCGACGTGACCGGTGCAATGACCAGAGGTTCTGCGGCGATCAGTTCGAGCGATAGTCCTTCAGGTAGCGTGAAGGACGCCATCGCTTGAGCAGGTGAAAGTGGAGGGCTGGCGGGAATGTCCAGGGAGTCTGGCAGCGGGGGCTGTTCTTCACCTGAGCGATCTCCCTGCTGGCCCATTACGGTGCTGGCCAGGGCGGTCATCAACAGCATCATGGCTTGGATTCGCTGAGGTGTGCTCATGGCCCCATTACGATACACGCAGATGCCCATGACTTTGCAGTAGATGTGTGGCCTTGTCGGCGGTACGCGACCGATATCTGTTCTGTGCCTTTTCAATCCTCCAAAGATGCTGCTGATTTCTCGACACGCTCCTGGGTGCGGCGAATTGATCCAGGCTGGCTGTTTGTGGTTGTCGGGATCGCCATTCTTGCCTCAGGAATCCTGCTGCCCGCCTGGCGGGAAAATCAATCCCTGCAGCGTCAGTTGGAGCAGGTGAAGCTGGCTGAATCGCAGGTTCAGGATCGATTGGCTCGCTCGACATTGATGCTTGATCAGCTTCGTACTGACGATTCTGTAGCCAGGCGAATCAGTCGAGCGGATCTCAACCAGCTTGATCCGGGAGACGAGCCGGTACTTCGTGACCTCTCATCTCCTTCAGATGTCCTGCAATGGCTTGATGCCTCAGCTCAGCAATCCGAGCAGCTTCTGGAAATGGAGAATTTGAATGAGGCTGCTTTTTCGCAGTTGGAAGTGATGGCTACCGGAGCCAGGCGGCTTTGGTTCCTGGGGGCCGGGGCCATGTGCCTTTGCATCGGACTGGCGTTGACGCCTTCGCCTTCTTGCCGTCGGTTCGAAGACGAAGCACTGTTGGCTGAATGACGCGAGACGTGCACAAATGCTTGGCCATGAGTTGTTGTCATGACTGCCAGCTATCTGGCGTTTCATGTCTACGCTTCGATGCATGGAACACGTCAAATGTGATGATGCCTTGCTTCAGCTGTTATCTGCCGAGGGTGTTGGCCATGGTATTGCGAACCGATTGATCAATCGGCTTGGTTCGCCTGAAGTTGTATTGGGGGCGAGCAAGGAACGTATCGCGGCAAGCTGTGGTATTGGTGATGAAGCCGCTACGATTCTGGCAAGAGCCATTCAAAGCAGTGATCCCACCAGGGAACGAATGATTCTGGAAGATATGGGAGGCCGTTATCTCCTCTGGAGTCAGCAGGGGTATCCGGAACAACTGTGTCGTATTCCTGATCCGCCGCCTGTGCTTCGGATACAGGGAGGCGACCTGGTGGACACCGAGCTTGCCATCGCGATTGTCGGCACTCGCCGCTGTAGTGCCTATGGTCGCAGGCAAGCCTCCAGATTTGCCTGCGCCCTGGCTTCTGCTGGTGTGACGGTGGTTTCTGGTGGTGCCCGCGGCATTGATGCAGAAGCCCATCGTGCCACGCTTCGGTCAGGTGGTCGGACCATTGTCGTTCTGGGCAGTGGGCTAGGTCATCCTTATCCATTGGAGCATCGGCCGCTCTTCCAGGAAGTCATTGATTCTGGTGGAACAATTGTCAGTGAGTTGCCGGTTGATCAGCCCCCACGGGCAGGACAGTTTCCTCGTCGCAACCGGATCGTTGCAGGATTATCGATTGGTGTTCTGGTGGTTGAAGCGCCTCGTCGAAGTGGGGCCATGATTACAGCACGTCTTGCTGTGGAATCACAGGGGCGGGAGGCCTGGGCGGTGCCTGGATCAGTCGATCATTGGACTTCTGAAGGATGCCATGCTGCCATCGGACATGGATGGGCGGCTCTGGTTCATTCGCCTGAGGATCTTCTGCAGCGTCTGGATGATGCGGGTTGGTTTCGATCCGCTGTCAGATCAGCGGCTGCTCCAGTCTGAACATGAGGCGGAGCAGATCACCATGAGAACAAATGGCGATGTTCCAGATCAGATCTTGGAGAGTACGTAGTAGACCAGGAGTGTGATGGGCAGCAGTATGAGAATGAATTGAAGTACCACTCCCGCCTTGCCATAACGAATCGAAGGCGGGGGGCGATAGAAGTCAATGGCTGCCTTGGTGGCTTTATCTGCGCCTTGTAATCGTTCTTCAAGGCGTTCGTGGTTTCGTTTCAACTTTGGTCCGAGCCAGGCCCAGATGATCGAGGTCAGGATCACGCCAATGACGATGGCGATGATGATTTGGAAGCCAGCAGGACTTTCTGCAGAAGAAGTCTGCTCAGCAGGAGGCATGAGGTATCCAAGTAGTTGTTGCAAGACATCTGCCTCTTGAGCTGCTCTCGTGTTCGCTATCGATAGGAACGAAGAACTGCTGTAACAACGCCTTGGATCTGGCATTGCTCAACGATGATCGGCTCAAAGTCTTCGTTGGCTGGTTGCAGTCGAATCATGCCGTTGGCTTCACGGAAGATGGATTTGAGTGTTGTTTCGCCATCAGGCAAAAGGGCAACGACATGTTCGCCATCACGGGCAGTATTACGCCTTTCGACCAGGACGAAATCACCATCGAGAATGCCCTCATCCCGCATTGAATCGCCTTCAACTTTCAAGGCAAATGTGCCTGCATTGGAGCCGAGCCTCGGGCCGACAAGTGTTTCGAGATCGAGCATGTCATTTTGTTCGCACTTCTCGATGGGCATGCCCGCTGCAATTCGTCCCACCAAAGGAAACTGCAGGGGCGCTACCTCATCGGGAAGCGGAGCGTCTTCAACGATTGATAAAGAGCGAGCCTTGTGTGCTTCCCTGGCGAGCACGCCCTTGCGAATCAGTGCCTCGACGTGCTCGAAGGCTGTGACCTTGCTCACGCCGGTGGCTTCGGCGAGTTCCTGCATCGTCGGCGAATAGCCGTTGGTCAGGCGACTTTCTCGAATCAACTGCACGATGCGAAGTTGCTTGGGTGTGAGATTCATACTGAGAATGATCCTTGTCGAGGCGTGTGGGACGATCCGAAATTTCCTGAACGGCTGGAATCGGTCGGTCAATTCCTAGGAGTCGATCCAGCAGGGTCCTTGGGGCCCGAAGTATGGCTGAGGAAAGTGAGTGGACCCGGCGTTCGATACTCAGGTCATATCCAGTCTGTGCTACCAGACGGGGCTTTCTCATCCTGGGGCCTGGGTGCTGAATCACCAGGGCTGTTCGGTAGTCTCCTCCTGGTCCTGTTTGAACAAGTGGCTGTTCCATCTCGAATCACTCCCTGGGTTGCTGGTCCACACAATGGACTCTTCTTTGACGATGCTCAGTTCAGGTCCTGGTACCTGTTCCCGTTGAGATCGGGAGGTTGGCGGGTTCGCCTCTTCCCTCGTATCGAACCCGCCTGACCTTCCACGGTCTCTCTCAGCCCTCTTTCCGGCCCTCCAGGCCCCCCTTGATCGGCTTGGAGCTTGCCGAGAACGGGGGGGCACTAGATCTTGTGGTCCGTGTTGGCTGAAATACATCTGGCGGAGTACACCTCGGCAAGAACCGGTCATTGACTTGAACTTCCTATCGACTGGAGCGTTCGGTATCCGTTAGCATAACAGCAACCTTACGGAATTTCCATTTCAACCCCTTATTCCTGCCCTCATTCTCGGTCCTTGGCCCTCTGGCTGGAATCAGCCCATCACATGTTTGGGTTGGTTGGTATTGCTAGGCTTTGTCCATGAGCAGTTCCGAGATCACATCCCTGGTGGCACAGTCACCGCCAGATCCACTTCCGAAGTCGGGCATTGAGGAATGGTCTCTCTCCAAGACCATGACATTTCTGAACCATGGCAGCTTTGGTGCCAGGCCACATGCAGTGGTGGATGCTCAGCTTCGTCTCAAGCAGCAACTCGATGGAGATCCAGCAGACATTCTCTGGGTTCGAGGTGACGAGCTTCTGATCGACTCGACCAGAAAGCTGGCTGACTTCATCAAGTCCGATCCCACGGATCTGGTCAGCGTGGTCAATGCAACTCAGGCCATCAATGCGGTTGTTCGATCTCTTGAACTCAAGCCAGGTCAGAACATCATCGCGACGAACCATGGTTACTTCGCTGTGAACCAGACTTTGAGGTATGTGGCGGAGCGAGCCGGTGCCCATCTGCGACTGGTTGAACTCAATCCGCCTCTGCCTGATGAAAGCGGCCTGGCAGATGCTCTTGAAGCGGCGATTGATGAAGACACGGCTCTGGTCATGATTGATCATGTGACCTCACCAACGGCGTTGCTCTTTCCTGTCGAGGACATCGTGAAGCGTTGCCATTCACGTGGCGTGAAGGTCATGGTTGATGGGGCTCATGCGCCTGGCATGTTGCCTCTTGATGTCGCATCAATCGGAGCGGACTATTACACCGGCAACTTGCATAAATGGGTGTCGGCGCCTCTTGGGGCAGCCTTCCTGCATGTTCAGCCTTGCCATCACTCCAGCGTGCATCCCTCTTCCATCAGCCATTACCTTGGTGATGGCTACCAGGAAGAATTCAAATGGACAGGGACCTGCGACACCTCGTCCTTTCTGTCTGCGCCTGCTGCAATCGCCTGGTTCGAGGATCGTTTCGGGTGGGCTTCAGTTCGTGAGCACAATTGCCAACTCGTTTCCTGGGCGACCGGCCGACTCTGTGATGCCTGGTCGGTTGATCCCCTTGACGTACCGCCTTCAAGCCGGGCGATATCGATGCGCACCATCGAATTGCCCAAATCGATTCGGGATCACTTCCAACAGGTCGAAGACTGGCGTCTATGGCTGCGGCATGCTCATGGGATTGATATTGCTGTGCATGACTGGGTGGATCGCTGGTGGATTCGGCTTTCTGCCCATGTCTACAACCGTCCTGAGCACTATGAGCAACTCATCAAGGTTGGCTTGACGTTCTGAAGGGACTGCTTGCTGGTGGCTATTGGGCGACGACGACCAGCTCAGTCCCTCGGAGTTCTCCTCGGGCAGCATCCGCAGCAGCGCGGGTCGTAAAAGAACCAATTTGCACCAGATAAAGCGTCCGGCCTCGTCGATCGGTTCGGGTGCGGATGGAGGCATCGCCCAGCGAGCAATCCTTGCCATTCAAACTTGATTTCAGGCTTTCAGCACCGGAGCGATTTCGATAAGCGCCAGCCTGAAGGGTATATCGATCACGAAGGGCCTTGATTTCAGTAGTGGACCGGCTTGGAGCAGATGGCATCCGGGCGAGCCACTGATCTTCTGCCTTTGCATCATTCATGACCTTGGCGGCAGTGACGGCGAGTTCTGCGGCCCGACGTCGATGTTCGCTGGGGAGGTGGGACCAGGCTCTGGACAGGCTGGCAAGGGCCAGTGAGGGATGGCCTTTGGAGAGGTCAATCTGGGCGAGCATCACCCGGGCCTGTGCGGCCAGGGCCTTGTCGGTGCCTGTTGTGATGAAGCGGAACTGGGTTTCGGCCTGCTGGAGCTTGCCCTGGCGGTAATCGCACAGCCCGATGATCCATGCGGCTTCTTCAGATTGAGGTTGTTCATGCGATCTCAGGGGTTCAGCAAGGTCTCTGGCTCGATTGAAATCCCCGGCCTCGTATCTGGCAGACGCCAGCGTGAGGGCGGATCGATTGCCTTGAGTTGATTCACATCCGACGACCAGAAGCAGGGCTGTGAGGGCGAACAGGAATCGTGGCATCGGGCGACCTCCATCCTTGGATCGCCCAAGAGTACACTGGCGAGCTCCACGGCGGGGTGTTCGAGCCCCTTTCAGGCCAGAAGAACTTTCATGCGACTGCTGAAGCCCATACTCCGTCATTGGCGTAATGCCCCTCTTCGAATCGTCTGCGAGGACGACCATCGGCAGTGGCGAGGCGCCACCATGTGGGTTGCAGCCCGGCATCTTGCCAAATGGGTTGCCAGCACGACAGACGCTCCAAATGTGGGCATCTTCTTGCCGACTTCCGGGGCCTTTCCTGTAGCCATGGCAGCCAGTTGGCTTTGCGGTCGAACGATCGTCCCGTTGAACTATCTGCTGGCTCGTGAGGAACTGGACTACATCATCGATCATGCGGAGCTGGACACTGTCATTACGGCAACTCCGATGCTTGATCGGTTTGGTGACATGCCTGATGGAGTGACATCGCTGCGGATGGATCAGATGAATGCCAAGGGCTTGCCGCCCATGATGCGACCAGTGAAACGTCCTGATGATTTCACGGCCGTGATCCTCTACACCTCAGGCACTTCCGGGAAGCCAAAGGGTGTGATGCTCAGTGTCGACAACTTGGGTACGAATGTCGACCAATGTCGTCGTTGGGCCAATTTCACCAAGCGTGACAGCTTCCTCGGGGTATTGCCTCAATTCCACAGCTTTGGACTCTGTGTCTGCACGATCCTGCCCTTCAGTCTTGGCTGCCGTGCGCTGTACACCGCGCAGTTCAAGGTTGTGAGAGTGCTTGATCTGTTGCGACGCGGCCGCCCGACAGCATTCATGGCGATCCCCTCCATGTACAACGCACTTCTTCAGGCCAAATCAGCTCGGCCAGATGACATGTCTTCCCTGCGTTTTATCGTCTCGGGTGGCGAACCACTTCCTGATGCGGTGTACGACGGCTTTGCAGAGCGTTATGGCCGCAAGATCTGTGAAGGATTCGGAATGACAGAGACCTCTCCGGTGACCAACTGGACGTTGCCTCATGAGGAGAGGCGTGGCACGGTGGGGCGTTCATTGCCTGGCATCGAACAGATCATTGTCGGCGACAATGGCCAACACCTAGATTCAGGCCAGGATGGCGAGCTCCTCATTCGTGGTGGCAATGTGATGCAGGGTTATTACAAGATGCCCGAAGAGACTGCCCTCGCGATCAATGAGGATGGTTTCCTGCGAACAGGTGATATGGCTCGAATAGATGAGAACGGTTTTCTCTCGATTACAGGGCGCATCAAGGAGATGTTGATCATCGGCGGAGAAAATGTCTTTCCTCGAGAGATCGAGGAAGTGCTCGTGAAGCATCCGGATGTCTCTGAAGCTGCTGTCATTGGCATGGAGGATCCTTCACGGGGCGAGGTTGCTTTGGCATTCGTCGAGATGATCGAAGGTGCTCAGTTCGACGCAGGCGCACTCCGTAGCTGGTGTCGTGAATCCCTGGCGGGATACAAGGTTCCTCGCGAGATTCGACACGTTGATGCTTTGCCAAGAAATCCAACCGGCAAGGTGATGAGGCGGTCGCTTTCCGCAGAAACGGCTGGTGTTTCATGACTGATCAGATGCTGCTTCGTTTGGCGCATAGCCCTGACCCGGATGACGCCTTCATGTGGTGGCCGCTGGTCGGTATCGATGGGGCCGGCCCTGAAATCGATACGGGTCGCTGGCGATTCGAGCTTGTCGCGGAGGATATCGAGACACTCAATGCGCAGTCGGAAGAGGGTCTGTACGAAATTACTGCGATCAGTTGTGCCCATTACCCGGCAGTACGTGACCGCTATGCGCTCACGGCATGCGGGGCTTCGCTTGGAGATGGATATGGCCCAAGGATCGTGACGCGTGAACCCATGGATCTGGAGTCATTCAAGCAGAACACGCCGATGATTGCCGTGCCTGGCGCCAGGACTTCTGCGGTTGCTACTTGTCGCATGATGTTGGGTGGCAGGCCAATGCCATGCACGGTTGTCCCTTTCGATCAGATCATCGACCAGGTTGTTGATGGCACATTTTCAGCCGGGCTGGTCATTCACGAGGGCCAATTGACCTACGCACAATCAGGCTTGCATCTCGTGGCGGATCTGGGCGAATGGTGGAAGGGCCGCACTGGCTTGCCCCTGCCACTTGGCGGCAATGCGATACGTCGTGACGTCGAAGCGATCGGTGGGCCAGGAGCCTTGGAAGAAGTAGCGTCCATCCTGAGGGCATCAGTTGAATGGTCCATGGCTCACAAGGAACAGGCCGTCGAATGGGCGCTTCGATGGGGGCGAGGTATCGATCGAGAGATGGCCACGACGTTTGTCGAGATGTATGTCAACAAATGGACACTTGATGTGGGGGACCAGGGGCTCCTGGCCCTTCGGACCTTTTTCGAGCAGGCTTGTTCGATGGGGATATTGTCCGAGGCAGGCCCTGTGGATGTGATCGGCTTTGAGGCGGTTTCAGGTGGGGGGTCGGCATGAGGCATAGCAGTCGTTACAGTGTGGCCAACCTTGATGGGATCCGAATATGACTGAATTGCCCTCAGAAACTGCGATTGGATATCGAGTACCTGCGGTGCGACAGTTCAGCGTGTTCCTTGAGAATCGTGTTGGTCGACTTCTCGAGGTTCTCCGTGTCTTTGACGATGCTGTTGATGTCCAGATTCATTCGATTGCCGTCATGGAAGCATCTGACTATGCAGTCGTACGAACCATCCCAGACAACGCTGATGCCGCAAGGCTGCTGTTGAGAGATTCGAATATGAGCTTTTCCGAGACGGATCTGCTCGTCGTCGAGACCTCTTCTGATCGGCCGCTGTCCCATTTGTGCCAACATCTCCTGGGCGCTGAAATCAACATCCTTTTCATGTACCCGATCATGACCGACAACCCGTTCACAGAGGGTTCTCGCATGGCACTGTGCGTCGATGAGAATGAGTTTGCCGGACAGATTCTGCTGCGAAAAGGCTACCGGCTCTATGGCGCCGAAGACCTTCGCTAGTCCTTCAAATCTGAACTAGGGCTTCACGGTTTCGTTGCTGTTGCTGCGTGGCAGGGTAAAGGTTGCCATGACTTCACTGAAGGGCCGCCGCTGTTGTTCAGCATCGATCACGATGGGGTCGTTATCGATGCCTGGTGAGCGGAGGATCTCAATGGAATCCAGTCTGGAGTCTTCCTTCATGCGACGTACCGTGTCCAATCCGCTTGTTACCCGCCCGAATGCTGTTCTTTGCTGGTTCAGGTGGGGAGCAGGGAAGTGGTAGATGCACCATTCGGCGCCTGCGGAATCCTTGTTGCCTGATATCGGGAGATAGGTTGCCAGGGTGCCACTGAAGAAATCACGGCTGCCAGTTGGGTCCTTTTCGGAAGGAATCGTATAGGGCACGGCTGTCGGGATCGTGCCACCGATCGACCGGAAGCCAGTCTGTACCTGGCCGAAGGGAATATCGTCATAGAAGCCACGGCTTGTCATGGCGAGGAATGTGGCCACCGTGTTGGGGGCTACATCCTGAAACAGTTCGATTTCCACGGGCTCGCCATCAATCATGAGTCGAACTTTGGGGTTGGTTTCCTGTTCCGCATCAACTTCGCGCCGATCCTGCTCGATGGCCCAGGCTTCAACTGCCGTTTGACGGAGCGGGAGCATGAACGTGAGTCGTCGTTTCAGCCCCGGGTTCTCATCAAGTGAATCCAGATCAATATTGGACATGATGTCGTAGGCAGTTTCGAAATCATGGTCTGCGTAATGGCAATCCGAATAGAGGTAGGCGATCTTCGGATCTGCCAGTCTCTCCTCCGGTAGTGAGGACAGGAGTTCCCTGGCTTCAGCAAATCGATTCGTTCCACGCAGGGCGTATCCGCGGTTGATGATGACATCAGGGTCATCCGGTGCCAGTGTGATGAGTTGTTCGCTCAGTTCTTGCGCTGCCCAGGGATCTGACTGCTGCATGGCCGTAATGAACGCGATCGCCTGTGGGTAGGTTTCCGGTTTGGCTATCAGGTTCTGGAAACGCGAGTTGATGAGTGCAGGGTCTACTGTCCGTGCGGTCAGTATCCAGGCGTTCTGGTAGAGGAGACCCAGTGGTTTTTTCTCAAGCAGGCGATCGAGGATCTCCATTGCTCGTTGGTTGCGTTCGGAGGAGGCGTAGTAGGCCGCCCATTGGAGCCCGACCTGGACATTCTCGGGTTGGATCTCCAGAAGTTCATATGCGGACTGATCGACGCATTTGTCATCCCGTAACTGGCCACACAGGCTGGCCAGAAGATTCCACGCTTGCGGATGTTTCGGGTGCTTCTCGAGATAGGCCTTCGTATCAATGGTGAGGTTGCGCAGATCCTCGTTGATCGACTCAGGGGTCTGGTCTGACGCCTGCATCTTGATTCGCAGATCCTGGGCAGCCTGGGCAAGTGCCTGCCATTCCGTATTGGATGCAGTCTGCTGATCAGTTGGTGTTGAGACATTGTCCGCCGTTGCATTCACATTTGGCGGTGATTGCATGGCAGGCAATGTGATTGCCGCGATCAAGAGAGATGGCCAGATCAGGCTTCTGCGGGATATGCGCAGCATGTTTTCTCAGTCTCCCAAAGGCGTATGCGGCGAAGTTTAACGCCAAGATTCTTGAGTGGGGTCATCAATCTCTTATGGCATATGAGTGTGATGTTTTCAACTGTTGGATTGCAGTTGCTGAAGTCATCGATATCAAGGTTGAGATAGGTATGGTCAAAGTCGTCAATCACGTGTTCCTGGACCACCTCGTCAAGATCAATCACGCTGAATCCATGGCCTGGAGATTCAGGGTTGCTGGGTACGGCAATCTCGACCTCGAGTCGGTAGTTGTGGCCATGCCCGTTGGGATTGCAGCATTTTCCGAAGACTGAACGATTCGTTGCATCGTCGTACTCAGGATTATGAAGCTTGTGAGAGGCGGCGAACTGGTAGTTCTGGGCGAGCAGGAAGGTTGTCATGTCAGAAGCCTCCATCGAGATACGGTAGGTCGGGGTGAGCTGCCAATCCACTCGGGTGAGGCGGGCATCCAGATGCTGATCCAGATCATGCATTGACGCCTGCAGAATCGTGTGTGGTCGGACGTTTCCGGTCTTGAAAGCCTGGTTGATCCTCGGGGCCAGCACGCCGTGAACTGCTCGGTCCATCTCATAGATGCTCTCAACGAATCCTGTTCTGGATTGAGGTTGTCCACTGCAATGAAGGGTGAATTCATAGAACACGCCAAGGTGTGGAGTTGACACCAGGGCGGCGTATGAATTGACGGCAAGATCAGGGGTGGGCTCTCCGGGAGCCATGAAGAGCCGAACCGTTCTGGCAAGCGAGATGTCGGAAGTCATGGTCATTGTCTCTACCACGATAGCCTCGAGGCTATACTCGCGCCCATCAAGAGGTACAGAAAGGACAGGAAGTCCAGTGAACCTTCAGCAGCCTGGAAACTTGAGGTCATGGGCGTGGTGCCTGCTGCTCATTGGAGCGTGTAGTGGTTGCCAGCATCGCCAGGCCGCGGAGTCTCTCACCCAGGCAGGCTCGGACTCCGGGGAGCCAGAGGTTGCCGAGACTTGGATTCAACTTCAGCCCGGGCTTGTCATTTCCCCATCGAAGGGGGAAGTCGTAATGGATGCGGAAATCTGCCTGCGAGATGGCTGGTTGGAACAGGTCGTGTGCTCGCCAGGCACTCGTGAGCATGAGTCCATCATGGTCACCAGGTTGAAGGCGTCCGCGATTCATGCGGCGCTGCTGGCAGCAGGCTTTGAACCTGGTCGACCTGGGAGATGGCAATGGGAGGGGACAGCAGTCTCTCTTGAGCCACCAGAGGGAAGTGCACTGGACATTCTGGTGACTCGAGCAGGAGAAGAGGACTGGGGCCCGGTTGCGGAATGGATTACGGATGCAGAGGGGCGATCACCGGTCGGGTATTGGGTCTTCGGTGGATCCGCGATGCGTGATGCATCGTCAGTCCCTGCTGGTGTTTCTCTCTACGAAGCCGATCTGTCAGGTTCGGTCATCGGATTGGTGACGTTCGGCGATGAAACCCTTGGATTCAACAAGGTCATACCAGATGAAGTTGCTGCGTCACCAGAGGAATGGCGAGTGCGCAGCAAAGTGGTTCCAGAAGTTGGAACGGCCGTAAAGGTTCGTATTCGTTTGCGATCCGGTTCAGGTTGATACAACGGGTTCATGTTCACGCCGTCGTGCGGCACAGAGTGCCAAGGCGATGGCATCGGCGACATCAGGTGGGTCTGGGATCTCACGAAGCCCGAGTTGAGAGGCCACGCTGGCCTGCACCTGTTGTTTGCGTGCATGACCACGACCTGTGATGGCCTTCTTGACCTCGGTAGCGGGGTATTCATCTATCGGCAGATCCCGCCTGCCACCACTGAGCAGGATGACGCCACGGGCATGGCCCATGAGGATTGCTGTCCGGGCCCTGTGGACGTGCGAAAAGATCTGTTCAACGACGAGCCGGTCGGGTGCCAGTTCGTTGATCACGGCCTCGAGGTCCCGTTCAAGATCCGCCAATCGGCTCGCAAGGGTGTCTCGCCGATTGAGTCGAAATACGCCGCCTTCAACGAGGACAGGATCTGGATGGCCAGGAAGCAGGTCCACGCAGCCGTAGCCGGTGAACTGGAGACCGGGATCAATTCCTAGGAAACGCATCAACAGGTCCTATCGGCCGTTGCTGGCTGTTGACTGGACACGCTGTTGAACTTCATCAGAAGCGACCAGCCCATCGGCGAGTCGAAGGATCCTGTTGCAACGTTCGGCCACGTTCTCATCATGTGTCACCATGATGATGGTGAGCCCTTCATTATGCAGTTCATCAAACAATTCAAGGATTGATCGGCCAGTTGCAGAATCGAGATTGCCCGTTGGCTCATCGGCAAGCAGGATCGAGGGACTGCCTACCAGGGCTCTTGCGATGGCGACTCTTTGTTGTTGACCACCTGAAAGCTGGCTGGGTCGATGGCTGAGGCGGTCTCCCAGTCCGACACGTTCCAGCATTTGTATCGCCTGCTGGTGTCTGTCGGCTCGATTGACGCCTCTGTAGAACAGCGGCACCTCGACGTTTTCTCCGATGGTGAGTTCCGGTATCAGATTGAAGGATTGGAACACGAAGCCGATCTTGAGGCCGCGCACGGAACTGACTGCTTCATCGTCAAGCGAGGCGATGTCCACGCCGTCCAGTTTGTACTGGCCCCCTGTAGGCCGGTCGAGGCTGCCAAGCAGGTTCATCAAGGTGCTCTTGCCGGAGCC
The DNA here is from genome assembly GCA_029242715.1 of Phycisphaerales bacterium. Taxonomy (GTDB): domain Bacteria; phylum Planctomycetota; class Phycisphaerae; order Phycisphaerales; family SM1A02; genus UBA1668. Next base: position 34,968 of record JAQWTL010000003.1, on the reverse strand, counting down.
TGATGCGCCCATGATCCCGAGGTACTGCCCGCGGGGGATATCCAGGTCCATTGGCTTGAGGGCTTCGACGAGGGTGGACCCATCCGGCCTTGAGTAGGTCTTGGAGAGTCCTCGGAGCTCAATAACGGGTTGTCCGGGATCCGGCCTTGTCATTGCAGCATGATACGACGCCCGGCTGCGGAAACTACACTGCTCATCATGATTCGCCCTTCCCATGATGCATTCATCGAGTTGGCCCGTGATCACGACGTGGTGCCCATTGCTCGTCGCCTCATGACGGATCAGTTGACGCCCGTATTGGCCTACCGGCGACTCGTGGCCGACGATGCACGTCTTGATTCGAGCTTTTTGCTGGAATCCGTCGAGGTTGGCGGCCAGGTTGGTCGCTTTTCCCTGATGGGCGCCAAACCGGCCATTGAGGTGACAGCACGTGGCCAGGAGGTACGGATCATCACGGGGCCTGACCGTCAGGTTCAAACTGAACACGTGGACAACCCTCTCCAGGTCCCACGCCGCCTCATAGAGGGATGGCGTGTGGCGACGCTCGAATCGGCTACCGGGGAGGCCTTGCCGCGTTTCCTGGGAGGGTGGTGCGGGCATGTTGGTTATGACGCAGCCAGATGGCTTGAGCCAGCATCGCTGCCCCTCGCATCAGCTCCTGATGATGACAGAGGTCTGCCTGATCTTCACCTGGGCCTCTATCGGGAAGTTGTTGTCATCGATCATGTCTCCAAGGTTCTTCATGTCGTAGTGCATGTTGATGTTCGTGAGCATGATTCGCCTGAAGCGGCCTGGGCCCATGGCCAGGATCGCATGGACGGCATGATCAGCCGGCTTCAATCGCCATCTGTTTGCCTGCCGGCAGGTTCAGTGGATCTTGATCCAGGAGCGGCTCCTGAAGAAGCGATGAAATCGAGCATGTCTCGAGAGCATTTCGAGGCCATGGTCGAAACCTGCAAGGAGTACATCCGCGCCGGCGATGTCTTCCAGGTTGTCCCATCGCAGAGATTCGAGCGGGAGACAGGTGTGGATCCCTTTGCGATCTACAGGGCGCTGCGAATCGTGAATCCAAGTCCTTACATGATCTACATGCAGAGCCCCGACCTGGTTCTGGCGGCATCTTCTCCGGAGATTCTCTGTCGTGTTGAAGGTGATCTGGTGACGAGTCGGCCCTTGGCCGGAACACGTCGTCGAGGCTCCACAGATGAAGAGGATCGTTTGCTTGAGGCTGAATTGCTTGCCGATGACAAGGAGCGTGCCGAGCATGCCATGCTGGTCGATCTCGCTCGCAATGATCTTGGCACAGTTTGTGAAGTCGGTTCGATCGAGGTCTCCCGGTTGATGGAGGTCGAGCGCTACAGCCATGTCATGCACCTGAGTTCAACGGTGACCGGGCGTCTCTCACCCGGCAAGGATGCATGGGACGCCTTGCATCACGTCATGCCAGTGGGCACAGTCAGTGGTGCACCCAAGATCAGGGCCATGCAGATCATTGATGAGCTGGAGCCAATCAGAAGAGGTCCCTATGCCGGGGGCATGGGATTCGTGGACTTTCATGGCGATCTTGATATCGCCATTGCCTTGAGAACGATGGTGATTCCGGCTGAACAGGCCGGTGGCTCATGGCGTGTTCACTTGCAGGCAGGCGCCGGTGTCGTGCTGGACTCGGATCCGGCGCGTGAGTACGAGGAAACACTTGGCAAGGCAGCAGCCCTCGGTCGTGCAATCGATCTTGCAGAAGCGGCCTTTGGTGAGTTTGATGTACCCGGCGAAGGTCGCGTGCTGGGCGACTGATCGGCAGCATTCTCAGCTATTGGAGCTCGCCCTTGGATCGCATGACCTCGATCAACTCCTTCAAGTGATCGCGGATGCCATCCTGGCCCCGATCCATCGACACGCCAAGTTCGTCTTGGACACTTTGCTTTGAGAAGGTGTTCTTTGATGAAGTTGGGCTGTCCATGTTGATGTTTGCGGGGACATCAAGCAGGTCTGCGGTAATGGAGGCCCAGTCTCCCCAGCGTGCATAGCAATCGGCAAGGTGATAGATGCCTGAAGTTATGTGAGGTCGTTCCAGGGCTGCAGCAGTGCAGGCGGCCACATCATCAACGTGGATGAACTTGCCACCGCCGGCCCGTTGGTATGAGGCTTTTTCTGCAATGTCCTTGATGATCGGATAACCGATTGACCGAGGGGTTCGAGGGTCAATGCCATACACCGCTGCTGGTCTCAGAGAAGTAAAGGACAGGTTCTGGGATGTATGCAAGGCCCAGAGATGGGACTCGAGACTTGCCTTCAATGCGCCGTAAAGATTGCCAGGAAGTGTGGGGTGATCAGCATCAACCTGTCCCGACCAGCGTTCTCTCATGTGATGGTGTACCGCAACTGAACTGATGAAGACAACTGGGATACCAGAGTCGGCGGCCTGCTTGAACAGCTTCAAAGAGGGCGTGAGGTTGACCTCGATGTGTCGTTCCAGGGATTCGTTCTTCAGGACCTCCCAGTCCACACTGTTGTGAACGAGGGCATCTGCATCGGCCATGAGCTGGGCCTGGTGATCCTCATGCTCCTGGACGCCTACCACGACCCGATCGAGTAATGGATCCACATGATCTCGCCGACTGGTCTGGCGGACCATTCCATGGATCATGTGGCCATCGGCCTTCAGTCGGCGGGCAATGGCGGCTCCGATGAATCCAGACGCCCCTGTGAGTGCTATTCGCATATTGGCACTGTATCCGGAGGACTCGCCACGGTCTTCTCCGGCTCTTCTACAATATCGCCAGCGGCACAACTCAGTGCCTGGCCAACGGAGTGTCTGAGTGTCCGAGATCCGTCGCCACCCCCGACGTCGATTGCTCCTCCTCCTGATCATCAGCAGTGTTCTGTTGCTGTCATTGATCCTGTTCTGGATTCTGCTTCGCCCTGGAGTAGTGGCATCCTTTGTAACCAGCCGAATCGGCAGGATGATGGGCGGTGACGCCATCTTCGAGGATGCTCAATGGTTGGATTCCGGCTTCCTTGAGATCAAGGGGTTCCAGCTCAGTGCACCGGGGCTTGATGGTCCTGAAGGACTCATCGCTTCAATTGACTCGCTGTTGCTGGATCTTTCTCTGGGCAGAGTTGTCAGTGGAGATGTGGTCCGTGGAGTGGAGATCGACGGTGCAGTGCTGCGTCTCGCTGAGGATCGCACCAAACCGTGGCGATACAACATCAGTTATCTCATGCCTGAATCCGGTGGTGGAAGTGCCGCCAGTCTGCCATCAGTTCTCATATCCGGCCTTCGGTTGGAAACAGGAACGTTCGATCCGGTTCACTCCGACAGTTGGGAGTTGGAAGGTCGTGGCCTTTTTCAGGGAAAGGCGCAGTCTGCGGCGAAGGGTGATTCTTTCAATTTCGAGTTGACTGAAATTGTCACAGACACTGACCGTGAAAAGATCCGGTTGAAGGGTGAACTGAATACAGTCGATGATCTGATCGCGGTAGAGATCTCGGGAGTCTCTCTGGATGATGAGCTCAAGGCGATCATTCCTGCCATTGCTGTCAAGGATGTCTGGGAGGCGCTTGAGCTCAAGGGATCCTTGGAGTCGGTCGAGGCGACTTATCAGCAGGGAAAGTCGCCAGAGGTCGAACTTGTGCTGAAGGATGTGGATCTCGTACTGCCTGGTTCATATCTGCCTGATGACCAGTGGGTGCATTATCACAAGGGTCGAATCCGGCCAGTCATCGGTGACCCACGACTGCATGTGGACCGCGGTGTCATACGTTTTTCAAATGATTCCCTCCAACTGGAGGATCTTGATGGCTATGTGATTGCTGAAAAAGAAGGCGGCGGGGTGTCGCCGGTTCCATATGTCATCAACCTGAAGATCGGTTCCTTGCCGAATCTCGCAACGATCGATCGGGATGTGGACATTGCTTCAGTCCTTGAACAGGCACCGTTCAGCCTGAGGTTGCAGACCGAAGATTTTCAGTTTGAGCAGGGGGGGTCTGCAGATCTCCCAATTGATGTTGCGGATATCTTCGTCCTCTTCGGGGTTGAGGTCTGCACGGTCGATATCAACCTTCATTTCTGGAGGGATGAGATTGACGATCAGACTGGAGAGGGATCGCCGGTTCTCTTCCAGGGGGATCTGATCATCGAAGATGCGGCGGGTGCATTTGCCAGATTCCCTTACCCATTGCGTAACTTGAAGGCATCCATCAGCTTTGATGACAAGATGATCGACTTGATCGACCTGACGGCAAACGGTTCTGGCGAAAGCACCGTGAACATGCATGGGCAGGTTTCTGCGGTGGCAGCTCCAAGTGTGGACATTCTGCTTGAAGCGAGTGACCTCCCGCTCGATGCAGCCCTGATCGATGCAATGCCAGCAGAGGCAAGCTCCATGATGCGGTCCTTGTTCGGGAAGCATGGGGCACTGTCTACAGTTGATACGAATGGTGATGTGTCCGGCCACGAACTGGTTGGATTGGATCTGAAGATCACCCGGCCAGAAGGGCGAGGTCTGTATACAACTCTGTCAGGACTGATCAATTTCGAGCAGTTGAAAATCACCTTTGATGGTTTCCCGTACCCGATTCAATTGGGCAAAGGTCGAATGAACTGGAGCGGTGATGAGTTGAAGATTGAAAATGATGCCGGCGATGGCCCTGTATTGCTGGAAACAGCTGGTGGGGGCAACGGGGTATTCAATGGAACAATTCTTCTGCCAGATGAGGACCGAGCGGCTTCAGGCCAACTTGAGCTTGTCGTTGTGAATGACATGATCACGCCTCCACTGATCGAGGCATTGGAGATCATTTCGCCTGATGAAGCGTCGCTCATGCGAGCGCTTGGTCTGCGAGGGCATGTTGATTATGAAGGCATGGTTGCCGTGAGGCCTGGGTCTTCAATGGAATACGACCTGGTCCTCAAACTTGATGATGGCATCGTCAGGCCAACGGATGACCTGGCGGATCATCTGGAGTTACCTGGTCCGGTATGGCCAAAGGGATTTGAGCTTCGAGATGTCGAGGCTGCATTGGTTGTCACGCCAGCAAAGACCCATATCGAGTCGCTTCATGGATACAACGATTTGACGAATCTCGATCTGGAGGGAGTGATTCAGTCCGAGCCGGTGAAGGATGTGGATCTCTCTTTGGTTGTTGATGCGTTGCCCATGAGTGAACGTATCACCATTGTCTTTCCTGAGAATGAGCGGCAGACATTGCTTGACATCTGGGAAGACTGGGATGGCCGAGGCTCCATTTCATTGTTGCTGACTCTTGATGGACCAGGTTCCAGTGGTCTTGATGGAGTGATCAGCGATCTCTGGATCGAGTCAGCGAGTGGAGATTCCTGTCGTCTGGCTGCGGGCAGTCTGTCCTTTGATGAAACCAGGGTTCTGCTTGACGAGTTGGAACTTGTTTTCAGGGCACCGTCGAGAGTCAAGGGCGAGGATTGGTCGATCTTTGTCAATGGGGAGTTGGAGCGCGGTGTAGGCGGGCACGACATCGTTGGCATTCAGACGGACCGAGCCAGATTTGGTTCGCCCATTCTCAGTGATATCGTGGCGAATCTGATGTCCGCGCCGAACGGGAATATATGGCGGGATCTTCAGGCTGATGGTTGGTTCAAAGCCGCGTTCTCACTGGATACCGATGAAGAGGCAACGTGGGATCTTCAGCTTGAACCTGAAAATGTCACCATGGTGCATGAGGGTGAGCAGATCTCTGCCGAGTTTGACTCCGCCTTTGTTGAAATAGACGGTTCTGGTGTGGCGTCTGGAGTTGTTTCAGGACAGTCGAACTTCGGCTTGTTTGATGTCGATGCCTGGGCGAAGCGGGATGACGAGCCCAGAGTTGAAATCGATTTCCAGCTCGACGGCCAGTTGGGGTCGCCTGCTGCGAGGGCCATTCTGCCGGACTCATTGGGAGAGGTTCTGCATGACCTTGGCTGGAAGGATGGGGACGGCACGCGTATTGAGAATGGCAAGGTGATCATTCATCTCGATGAAGAAGATGATCCATCTGGATTCGAGGTGCGTGGCGGGGTTGTGATCACGGGTGGATCCATGGAATTGGGAGTCGAGGTCCAGGACATTTACGCCAGCCTTGCGGGCCATTACGAGGACCCCGTCGAGGGCGTTCCTTTGCTTGATGTCACCTTTGAAGTATCGGAACTCCGTGCAGTGGATCGTCCCGTTGTTGGCATTCGTGGCAGCATGGCTTTGTCAGAGGATGGCACGGAGCTTCTATTGCCTGATCTCAGCGGAACCATTGCCGATGGCGCCATTTCTCTGAATGCATCCCTGGCAATCGACCCTGATGATCCATTTCGCTCAACGGACAAGGATGACTGGAGCCTTGAGCTGTTGATTGCCAATGCGGATCTACTTCGACTTTTCGGAGGAGATGATGAAGCAATCGTCGAGGAAAAGGGCGTTGATGATGAAGCGATCGTCGAGGAAAAGGACGTTGATGATGAACTCCTCGCCAAAGAGCCTGAGGACGATGTAGAGGAAACGGCCATCGAGGGGCGTGTCTACATGAGCATGTTCCTTGCGGGTCACTACGGCATGCCTCATGCACGACGTGGGCGAGGGCATGTCAGAATCATAGATGCGGTCCTTGGTGATGTTCCTGTGGTTGTTGGCATCCAGCAGATTCTTCACTTGACTGTTCCGACGCTGTCCCGTCCAGACTTCGTTGATATTGCCTACTACGTCAATGGCAGCCAGATCGTGCTCAACAACATCCTTGTGGAAAGCAGTCTGGGCAAGTTCTCCGTGTTCAGCCTTGAAGGTGCAGGCACATTCGATTGGGCCAAGGGTGAGATCTCGGCTGAAATGGTGCCACGTGGGGGATTGATGGTTGTTGGCGATATCATTGGCCTCGTTCAGGACCAGCTCTATGCAGTCGGAATTTCCGGGCCAATCGAGGATCCTGAGGTGGGCCTGGTGCCATTCCCCGGCCTCCGTTGAACAGAGTCAAGGCGATGTGATGGGAAGCCTCGACTCTCTGATAGAATGCTCTGCTCAAGAAACAGCAGACAAAGCTGCATGAAAGGCTGTGCGAATCGATCATGACCATGAAGCCGGGCAATAACGAGCGTATTCGACTGGAACTTGAGACGATGCTGGATCGTCTGGTGCCTGAGGCGCCTCAGGACCAGAGGAACTACATCTCAGATGCACTCCGCTCAGCGGTCATGTTGCTCCATGATGGATGCGACACGGGCCAGATCAAATTGATGAGCAAGGCTGTCAAGGAGATGCGACGTTCCTGGCAGGTCTTCAACCATTACCGTGGCGTTCGAAAGGTGACGATCTATGGATCGGCTCGTACGCCCGAAGATCATCCTGATTACGCTGCCGCTCGGGACTTCGGTCGCTTCATGGCTGATGAAGGCTGGATGGCGATCACGGGCGCCGGTGACGGGATCATGAAGGCTGGTCATGAAGGACCCACTCGAGAGTCGAGTTTCGGTCTCCGGATTCGCCTTCCATTCGAGACAACGGCAAATGAAGTGATTGAGGGCGACCCGAAACTGGTCAGCTTCCGTTACTTCTTTACGCGCAAGTTGATGTTCATGGCACATGCTGATGCCGTGGCTGTCTTCCCGGGCGGATTTGGAACAATGGATGAGCTTTTTGAGGCATTGACGCTCATACAGACAGGCAAGTCGAACCTCATTCCAATAGTTCTGGTTGAAGGGATGGGCGGTTACTGGCCAACATGGTCATCATTCATCAAGGTGGAACTGCAGGACAAGGGATTCATCTCGGCCGAAGATCAATCATTGGTCTATATCGCCAAAGATGCAGATGATGCCAGAAAGCACATCATGACCTTCTACCGCAGGTTCCATTCCTGCCGGTACGTCGGCCCTACATTCGTCATACGTCTCTCTAGTCCTTTGACGGAGGATCAGGTCAAAGGGATCAATGACGAGTTCGGTGATGTGGTTGATGGTGGTTCCATGGAGCTTTCTGGCCCACTGCGTGGTGAAACAGACCACCTGGATCTCCAGCGACTCGGGTTTGTTCATACTCGAAGAGACTGGGGCAGAATGCGACAACTTGTGGACCGGATCAATGAACTTCCGTAATGCCAGGAGGCCTGGTTACCTGCTTGCCATGATTCCTTTGATGGCGGCGGGAGTTGTCGGTTGCAGAACGGACAAGCCTGTCGTGGCTTCTCAGCAAAAACCAGTGGTCGGGCTTCCGGAGATCGAAGGCCATGGCCTGGCGATTCGTTTTCACGATACCTCAGAGCCTCTGGAGCGAGTCCATGAGGTAGTGGATGATCTACCGGCTGAAAGATTGACCGATGAGGACTGGGCTGCGCATGGAATCGAAATCATTCGAATTCGTGAGCAGGATCTCGGGGCTGTCCGCTCAAGGCTTGCATCTTCCTCAGAGCCAGGCCTTCGTTGGCATGGTCAGGCACTGACATGGCGGAACCTTTTGCCTCCATCACTTCCGATCGGTGATCGAATCATGGTGACAGGGGGAACTGAGGAAACCTACCCAGGTGGAATTGTTGGGCTATCAGGCCGTGGCTGGTCACTCATGACTCTGGATGGCCCAAGGGTCCAGGTGGAGTTGGCACCTCTGGTGGAAATGCCTGGTGGGACTCACGGTCGATTTGCTCATCTTCAACGTGAGTACCTGATTGGTCCTGGCGACAACCTGCTGATCATTGCAGGTTCTGGAGCCTGGCCACATCCGCCTCCTGAAGACACCAGTGCAGAAGCCGAGGAAGAGGCCGAGAATAAGGCCACCATGGGGGAGTTATTCCTCCAGATAGAAACCGAAACTGGCCAATCTAGGCGTTTGTTGATGATTACGCCCCGTTTCGGGGGGTGGCTCACGGAGGGGCAGGCCCCTGCAGAAGTCGGAAAGCGGGCCCGGGCGCGGTAGCATGTCCCGATGCGCCTCAGAGATGAAGATACCGCCTACGAATCGACCTCCAGCAGCAAGCCCTTGCGGTCTGCAGTTGCGGGGATCCGGAATCTGCATCGCATTGGTCCAACTGGTGTCTGGCCGACGCTCTTCACCCTGGGCAATCTGATCGCAGGGTTTTCGGCGATCTATTTCGCCGCCAAGCCTCTTGATTATGAGGGCCCTTGGGGTTGGTCCAGCCTGACGGTTGCCGGTGCACTTGTTCTCATTGGAATGTTCCTGGACAGCGTCGATGGTTCGGTCGCCCGGTTGACCAATGCCGTAACCAACTTCGGTGGCATGCTTGACGCCGTCGTTGACATGGTGACCTTCGGGGTAGCGCCGGCCTTCATCATTCTGAACCTCATGAGTCAATATGTAGGGGCAGAAGGAACGATTGCGATCATCAGCCCGGATACGGGCCATTCACTGGGCAAGCTTTGTTGGGCAATCGCTGCCATCTACGTCAGTTGTGCAGCTCTTCGGCTGGCACGATTTGCCGTGGAGACCAATGGCGGTCAACTGGGAGACCATCTCTTCTTCCGCGGCCTGCCGACGCCCGGCGCGGCGGGTTCACTTGTGGGCCTGGTGCTTCTGCATGAGCATCTCATGAAGCTCTCAGGAGGGGAGTCAGGAACAATCATCACCTGGATTGCAGGCTTGATCGTGATCATCATTCCGATCATGAGCCTCGTGACATCGCTCACGATGGTTTCTGTCATTCCCTATCGGCACCTGACCAACCAGTACCTTCGTGTGCGTCGCAGTTTCGGATACACGGCACGTGTCATCATGCTTCTTTGCCTGATGCTCTGGTTCTTCCAGGAAACCCTGGCGGTAATCTTCTTTGCCTACGTATTGTCAGGACCGATTGCACTTCTTAACGATCGTTCCCGCATGCTTCCCGGCGAAGCCGAGGACCTGTGACTTCACCATGACTGGCAACGCTTCCGTACGTACGCGATTCGCCCCGAGCCCAACGGGGCATCTTCATGTCGGAGGTGCCCGTTCGGCCCTGTTCTGCTGGGCCTTTGCGAGGCATCATGGTGGTCGATTTCTACTCCGCATCGAGGACACGGATCAGAAGCGATCCAGCGAAGAAGCTGGTCTTGGATTCTTTCAGGATCTTGCATGGCTGGGAATCGACTGGGATGAGGGGCCGCAGTTCGAGTCCTGTGGTGGGGGAGAGACGGGGCCGTACTTCCAGTCTGAACGACTGGAGATCTATGCAAAGCATTTTGATCAGTTGATTGAATCAGGCGCAGCCTATCCCGCCTTCGAGACAACTGAAGAACTGACGGAAGCACGCCGAGAGGCACGTGCCAACAAGCAGGCCTATCGATACAACCGCGCTTCGCTGAGCCTCTCTGAAGAGACCATTCAGCAATACCTTCAGGAAGGGCGGCCTCATGTCCTTCGATTCAAGGTTCCAGATGATCGAGAGATTGTCATAGAGGATGCGGTGCTGGGAGAGGTGCGAGTCTCTCCTGGCGAGCTGGAGGATTTCGTCATCCGCAAGGCCGATGGATTCCCGACCTATCACTTTGCAGTGGTGGTGGATGACTCTCTGATGAAAGTCACGCATGTGATTCGTGGCCAGGAGCATCTGGCCAACACGCCGAAGCACATGCTCCTTCAGGAGGCACTCGGTTTCACTCATCCTGTCTATGCCCACGTTTCACTGATCTTCAATCCAGATGGTTCGAAGATGTCCAAGCGTGACAAGGACAAACTGCTTCGCCGTGAAGTTCGGGAACGAAAGATCGAAGGCCCCCCAGCAGACAGCAGCATCGACAACTCGACCTGGGAGACATGGACTGGCGACAAGACCGTGCAGTTGCCTACGGAGGCGGCCTGCTCACTTGCCATCTGTCTTGGTATTGATCTTCCAGAGATCGATGTGGCCGATTTCCAGCAGGCGGGTTACCTTCCCGAGGTCCTGTTGAATTATCTGGCGTTACTTGGCTGGTCGCCCGCAGATGGAAGAGAGCAATTTGATGCGACTTATCTGGCGGAGCATTTTGACCTTGAGCGTATCGTCAAGTCGCCCGCGAAGTTTGATCGTGACAAACTGCTGGCGTTCAATCTTGATGCCATCCAGGACATGAGTGAAGGCGACTTCGTCTCTGCTTTTCGATCGTTTTGCGATTCATTCCATCCTGAAGTTGTTTCGCAATTCGACGAAGAGACCTTTGCTCACTTTGCCAGGGCCAACAAGGAACGATCCAAGACGCTGTTTGATCCGATCCGAACAGGAGGATTCTTCCTGGAGGATGATGAATCCATCACCTGGGAAGCCATCAAACCAGTTCGCAAGGCATTGTGTAATGGCGAACCATGTGGCTATGACCGGCTGGAAGCCATTCTTCCTGTTCTCAAAGATCTTGAAGACTGGACAGTGAGTTCACTCGAAACCGTTATTGAGAACTGGGCCGAAGCAAACGCGGAGGGCAATCTTGGAAAAGTTGCTCAACCTATTCGCGTTGCCGTAAGTGGTGGACCAATTAGCCCACCGATCTACGACACGCTCGTCATTCTGGGCAAGTCGTCATCCATCAGGCGTATCGAGCGCTGTCTGGCCGCGCGTGAGACGTTGTGTCCGACGGCATGAAGGAGTCCAGGTGATGAATAAAGAAGCTCCAGGAACTCTTGTCAGTCTGCTTGATGGCTTGATCGATTATGCGGGGCTCTACCCTCCGGCCAACCTTGGCATGGAAGACATGGTCTGCCAATTCAACAAGGGCCTCTCCAGCGAAGCGGATTGGATGCTGGGCCGAGTCATCGTTCCGATTAATCGGCTTGATGAATTCGAGAAAGCAGCAGCAGCGTGTCTGCCATCGGTTGATACCGAGGATCCATGGTGCCTGAGTGTGCTGGTCTCGGCTGCCGGGTCGGACGCCCTTGCGGGTGATATCGAGAAACTCGCTGCATTCAATGAGCATCATTGCATTCCAGGCAATGGGCTGGCGCTTGCGGATGTGATTGAACTGCGTGCAACCAGTTCAGAGGGGATTGACCAGGCTCTTGATCTGCTCCCGGATGATCTTTTTCCGTTCTTCGAGCTTCCTGCCGGCCAGGATAATCGTGGTTTGCTGGCAGCGCTTGCGGGTTCTGATGCGGCTGCCAAGATCCGTACTGGTGGAGTCAAGCCCGAACTCAATCCGTCCACCTGCGAAGTCGCTCGATTCATCCACCAGTGTGTTCAGGCTGCTGTTCCATTCAAGGCGACAGCCGGATTGCACCATCCGCTTCCCAATGACAATCCATCCATACCTGCGCATCAACAGGGTTTTCTCAATGTCTTTGCCAGTGCGGTCGTGGTTGAAAACCATGACATCGATGAGGCAGGCATTGTCGAACTTCTGGATCTCACAGAAGGCATCAACTTCGAAGATGATCGCATGCAGGTGGGTGAGTACACCGTTACAAGAGAGCAGATTGAGGAGACGCGTTCAGCACGCGCGATTTCCTTTGGATCCTGCAGTTGGGATGAGCCTCTGGCTGATCTCCAGGCATTGGGCCTGCTGCCTCGAGCCGATTCAGTCAAATCTTCATGATTCCAACGTCCCCGGAGCATGGCCATGAGTACTCCTGATCCCACGCTTAATCCTGATCTTCAAAGCTGGGTGGAATCCGCCAATGTCGAAGGCACTGATTTCCCTTTGCAGAATCTGCCCTATGGCATCTTTAGTTCGTCGCAGGGTTCGGATCGAATCGGCGTGGCCATTGGCGACATGGTGCTTGATGTGCATCAGGCCATTGAAGAGTTGGCCCTTCAGGATCTGCCGCCAGAGACAGCTTGTGCCCTGTCGAGCAGCAGTCTGAATCAATTCATGGGACTGGGATCTCGTTCATGGCGTTCTGCTCGTCGGTCCATTTCATCTCTGCTTACGTCAGGTGCCGACCCGCATCCTCATCTGTTGCTTCCCCGTGAATCCATATCGATGAAAATGCCGGCAGCTGTTGGTGATTACACCGATTTCTATGCCTCTCGTCATCACGCCACCAATGTTGGCCGCATGTTCCGTCCTGATGGTGAGCCTCTGCTGCCCAATTATCTGAACCTGCCGGTGGGGTATCACGGGCGAGCGAGTACGTTGGTCGTGTCCGGTACCAATGTAAAACGTCCGATGGGTCAATTGAAGCCTGATGACGGACCGCCTGTCTTCGGTCCTTGCCGTCTGCTTGATTATGAGATGGAGTTCGGCGCATTCGTCGGGGCAGGCAACCCTCATGGACATCGAATCGAGATGGCTTCCGCCATGGATCAACTCTTTGGCCTGGTCATCCTCAATGACTGGTCTGCCCGTGATGTTCAGAAATGGGAGTACCAGCCACTCGGGCCATTCAATGCCAAGAATTTTGCGTCAAGCATCTCACCGTGGGTCGTGACAATGGAGGCGCTTTCGCCATTCCGAAAATCCGGTCCAGATCGTGAGCCAGGCGATCCGGACATGCTTGACTACCTGGTTCCTGTGACAGATGACGTTCTGGATGTGACCTGTGAGGTGCACATCGCTTCATCGCAGATGCGTGAGAAGGGGCAGTCGCCAGTGCTCTTGAGCAAAGGCACCTTGGCCGATCTCACGTGGACCTTCACGCAGATGCTTGCGCATCACACCAGTACCGGATGTGCCATGCGACCAGGTGATCTGTTGGGATCCGGAACCGTGAGCGGCACCGGCAAGGAGAGCCGAGGTTGCCTGCTGGAATTGACATGGCGGGGGACAGAGCCGGTCGAACTTCCCGATGGAACACAGCGTAAGTTCCTGTTGGATGGTGATGAACTGACCATGTCGGCCTATTGTGAAGCTGAGGGCGCAAGGCGAATTGGTTTAGGCACCTGTACAGGTGTTATTCAGCCTGCTTCGTGAGCATTCTTAGGGAAGTTTGAACATGCTTTTACCAGTCCTGCTCCTGGCATCTCAACCAGAGGTTCCGACCTGGGAGGATGTTCGCCCAATCGTTGCCAGGCAATGTGCGGTATGTCATGCTCCTGGTGGAGAGGGACCTTTCCGTCTGGATCGCGCATCAGATCTTGCTGCAAGGCGAACATTTGCAGCTGCAGTGGTTCGTGATGAAATCATGCCCCCATGGCTCCCTTCTCATAATGGTCTCGAGATCCAGGGACGGGGCGCCTTGTCAGATGAAGACAGGAAGACCTTGTTGGCATGGTTTGAGGGAGGGGCCCCGTACGAAACTGACGCAAAGCCGGCAGTTCCGCTTCAGACCATTTTGAATGCTGATCAAACCATTGTTCTTCCGATCGAGGAGGGTTTCAGTATTCCCGCCGAGAGTACGGTCACCATTCATACTCACACGCATAATGTTCGTACGTTTGCATTGCCTGTCGTAAATGACGAACCGCTTCTGGTCACTGGTATTCGTTGGGATTCGCCAATCGTGAATGCCGTGCATTCGGTCGCTGTTTCGGCAGATGCAACGGGGCAATCCGACTTGGCAGACTCGCTTGAAGAATCTGCCGGCTATCACATGTCCGGTGATGTGCTCAGAAGGCCAGCAGGGGGTCTTGGTGTATTGGGAGTTGGTGCAAGAAAGCTCGAGTTGCCGGAGGGTTTCGCATTCGAGATCCCCGAGGCATCCACATTGGTTACAGAGATGTCCTATCGCCCAACTGGTCGCGATGTGCCAGTCACAGGATCATTGACTCTGGATATTGCCCACCCTGAGGATGATGTTCGAAAGCTCGATACGTTCATTGTCATGAAGCCCTGGATCAAGTTGGATGCTGGCGAGCGTCGAAAGGAGATCGGGGACATTGAGATCCCGATGGATCTTGATGTAGTTGCCATGTCTCCAAGAGGCGATCATTTTCTGCGATCAATGCGATTGATTGCCCATGATCCAGATGGTGGTTCTCAGGTTCTTCTTGAATACCCTGATTGGGACATGCACTGGCGGCAGACCGAGGTGCTTGCGAAGCCTCTTCGAATCAAAGCGGGCACTCGTTTAGAGGTGATCCTGGATATTGACAACTCGGATGACAATCCCAGGAACCTTTTCTATCCAGCAGAGGACCTGATACTTGGCCGGTTTACAGGGGTTGATGGCATCCTGTTTCATGCCGCACCCGCAGATCCAAGTCAGTACCCCGCCTTCAGTGAGTGGGTCGATTCATCGCGTGGTTGACGCTCATTGTTGATTGCCAAGAATCGCAGGCCAGTTCCCGGTAATTCTGTCGCCTGGAACAATCCCAAGTTCTTCGGCGGTGCCAGCCTTGAACTCCCAAAGGATCATGGCCTCGTGCTTGGCACGGTGGCGTGGCAGGCGATTGTGATATTGCCATGTCCGTTCATCGTCCCCTTGAGGTGGCTGGGCGGGTAACTGCATGAACTCCAGGATCGTGCCCTGGTCATCTATCACCCATGCTTCCAGATCAGCAGGGCAGTTGGGCATCCAGATCGAATGCTTGGCCTTGAAAGGAAACAGCAGGATGAGACCATCGGCGGGAGGTTGGCGATTTTGAAGCCCCCGTGCTCTTGTCGCATCATCGCGTGCAATATCCGGCTTGAAGCTCTGGCCTTTGACCATGAACTGGCCAGTGTCTTCAGAAGAACTCAGGCTGTTGAGCTGCTCGCTTTGTACAGGCGATGCATGCCTGCAGCCTGCAATCGGAAGCAGTGCCGTGATCAACATCAGAACGAATACAGAGGGCTTCACCAGGTAGATGTCGATTTGTCCCCATCTGACACGGGCTTGACTGGAACCGGCTTCCATTCTGCCCATGACTGAGGGTAGGCGGGGTCATCAAGTCCCAACGCGGCCTTCGTCGGATGGAGCGGGCGGAAGGTGTCGCACATGACGGCTAATTCATCAGTCCATTTGGCGCCCAGTGATTTCTCGACGGTGCCAGGATGAGGGCCATGTGGAATCCCTTGTGGGTGAAGGCTCACAGAGCACTGTTCGATTCCTCGACGTGCCTTGTAGTTGCCTTCAACGTAATAGAGCACTTCATCGGAATCGAGATTGCTGTGGTTGTAAGGAACTGGTATCGCCTCCGGATGGAAATCCAGGACACGTGGGCAGAATGAGCAGATGACGAAGTTGTGCCCCTCAAAGGTCTGGTGAGTCGGTGGAGGCATGTGATGTTTGCCAACGATTGGAGAGAAGTCATCGATGTTGAAACAGTATGGGTAATAGCAGCCATCCCACCCGACGACATCAAGCGGATGATAGCTGTACATGTATGAGTGGATGGAATCCCGAGCCTTGATTCGAACTTCGAAATCGCCTTGCTCGTCATAGGTCAATGGGAGCTGGGGCAGCCTGAGATCACGCTCGCAGTAAGGGGCGTGTTCAAGGAACTGGCTGGTCTTCTTGGAAATGTAGCGAGGCGGAGGCAGGATATGGCTGGTGTTCATCGTTTCAAAACAGATGAAACGGGCCGGTGGTTCACCTTCAGGCTGCTCATTGAACTTCATCTGATAGGTCACGCCCTTGGGCATCACGATGTAGTCCTTCTCATGAAATTCAAGTGTGCCCATGCTGGTGTGCATGGTTCCTGATCCGAAATGGATAAAAAGGCATTCGTCGCCACTACCATTCTTGTAGTGATAGTTCATTGGCTCAGCTGGCACACAGATGCTCATTTCAACATCAGCGTTGCCCAGAATGACGATTCTGCCAGTGATGGGATCGCCCTGAGGCGGAAAGTCGTTGGTCTTGAGGTGCCGCATCCGCATCACTTCTGTTTCGACGTATTCGGTCTTGGTCGAGTACAGCTTGGTCCAGCCGGCGACCTGTGTCGGAGGATGAATGTGATAGATGGTCGAGGTGGGGCCAACGAATCCTTCAGTTCCGAAGACTTCCTCTGAGTACAGGGCTCCGTCTGGACGACGGAACTGGATGTGCCGTTTGGAAGGTATCTCGCCGAGTTGGGTGTAGTAGGGCATGGCTGATTCTCCGGGGGTGCCATTGTACGCTGCGCCGAGATCTGCCGAAGCGGATAGGCTCATGGGACATGACCACCTCTCGAATGATCGCTGCCGTCACCACTTCCAGGGCCGATTGGGGCCACTTGGAATGGCCACTACGCCTGCTGGAGGCGCATCCAGAGGTTGATCTTCGATTGCTTGTCGGAGGCGCTCATGTCGAAGCCCGCTTTGGTAACACCATCGATGCCATTGAGCGAACTGGATTTCAGGTTGATCACAGGATTCCCTTCCTGGCAGAGGATGATTCTGATCGAGGCATGGGTTTGGGCATTGGCCAGGCAGTTACCGGTTTTACGGAGGCCTTGGCTGAAGTGAGGCCGGATCTTCTTCTCTTGATTGCAGATCGATTCGAAATGCTGGCGCCTGCAGCGGCAGCCCTGGCCCTTCGGATTCCGATTGCCCATATTGAAGGAGGCGAAATCAGTGAAGGGGCCATCGATCAGCAGGTTCGTGATGCTCTGACGAAGATGAGTCACCTGCATTTGGTTCCAACAGAGGATGCTGCTGCTCGCGTGATTGCCATGGGGGAGGAATCCTGGCGGGTGACAGTGTCGGGGGCTCCGTCCCTGGATCATGTTCGCCGAAGTGATTTGCCGGATCGTGAAGCGGTTGAGACTGCAATCGGAATGTCCCTTGACCCATCGCCCATCGTCGTTGCTTTTCATCCGGTGACCATGAATCGAGACACGACCGATGAAGCTGAGGCATTTTTCTCTGCTATTGCAAAGGCGCCTCGTCCAATTGTCTTCTGCTTTCCCAATGCAGATGCTGGTTACACTCGCGTCATCGAGCTGTCCCAGGCGATCTGCGAAGAACGGGATGATGCGGTTCTCAAGGTGAACCTTGATCATCTGGTGTATTGGGGATTGTTGCGCGAGGCTGCCATGCTGGCCGGGAATTCCTCCAGCGGGATCATGGAGACAGCCTCATTGGCACTGCCAACTCTCAATGTGGGCATACGCCAGCAGGGCCGGACACGATCCCCCAATGTGATTGATGTTCCGGCCAAACAGTCTGCAATTGCGGCCGGGATGGATGAGGCGCTTTCGCCAAGTTTTCGGGCGACGTTGCAGGGTCTGGTGAATCCTTATGGCGATGGCTTCGCAGCTGAAAGAATTGTCGAAGTCCTGACCACCTGTCCGCTGGGCGATCGTTTGCGAATGAAAGATTCCGCGGTTTCCATAACTTCGTCATGATGTTTTCTGGCATCATTCCATCACAGTGAACATCATTGCATAGCCATGAGTGGTTCCGCTGACTCGGAAGAGGTGGGGGTACCGAGGGTCATACGTGACAGTATTCACTTCGATGCAACCACCTTCCTTGCTGCAGTTCATCAGTTCCTGCTGAATGGTCTGAGTGACGATGTTTTCCTGAAAACCGTCATAATAAAGCACGCGCTCCCATCGCCAATTGAGTCGACTGTCATTCATGAAAAAGTTTGTGATCAAGTAAGTCCTTGGCGCCGAGAGGGGGTCGCCGCATCCTCCCCAGTTGGACACAAAGTTGTTGATGAGATCGCGGTTCTGCTGGCACAGGAGCATCTGCACGTTGGCCTCGCCGCCCTCACAGAGATGGCAGTAGCTCATGACGGTGCTGATAGGCGAATCGCAGTCTCCATTTCCGCAATTGTCATACGGCGGATCCATTTCATGCGTGTGCACGGCGCCAAGCACGTGCCCGATCTCATGCGTGACGGTTGTGCAGTCCCAGTTGTTCGCATTGCCGCCCTGGTCAGGTGACTGGGGGAAGACGTCATAGGAGAAATAGCCGTTCATGTTGCTGATGACGCCATAGGCATAATCCTGGTTGCAGAGGCTGTTGCCATAAGCTACTCCGCCGCCGGCCAGAGGGCCGCAAAACGCAATCGTCATGTCCCGGTCTATATGACTCATTGAGGCGTTCCAGACATACTGGATGCCATCTAGCATTCCGCCCGTGTCATCAAATGGCCATGGATCCTCACCTTCCCAAAGCCTCATGTAGGTGATCTGGAGAGAGGCATCCGTGTCTTCGAAGACAATATTCGCGGCACCAATATTGGCCATGGCATAGGCAATAGCGACCTGCTCTTGCCCTTGGAACAAGTCGAGATACTGGTTGTCTGTGTCGATCGCGACATCATATCTGCGAGGGCTGCTCGTCCCTCCACGGTATGAGTCAGTGGAGTTCGTGATCTCCTGGCCGGGAATACGCCTGACTTCGCATTCGAAGTTTCGCGATATGGACTTCTGGGCTGGATTGTCAGCTGGCGCTCTGCAAATCGTCCGTGGGCCTTCGGCTCCATGAACTGTGCTGACGAGCCAGGTGGTGCCGTCGGCATAAATCCATCCATTTGTTCCTAATGGTGATATGGCCAGGAAGACCTGTGATTCCTCTGATCCTTTGACCCATCCCTTCAGAACGAGCGTGTCCGGAGGGTCGACTTCGCGTTCTTCCACGACACCATCAACAGTCTTGGCCACCACGATGGTTGCATCAGGCGCGAGCACTGAGATCGGCTTCAGCAGCAGTTCGGTGCGGGTATGTTGATCGAGCGCGAAGTTGGTGAGGTGGACCTGGCCAAACTCGCTTGCCAGTCGCTTGATCATCTCATATTTGTTGCGATCAAAGGAAAGCTCGACGCCGCCTGCTGGCAGGTTGTTGCGAGTATCAATCACGGTAAGTGGTGAAGTTTGAGTCGTAACGACGAGCATTGCTGAGTTGTCAGGGACTCGTCCGATCTCCGGCATGATCCACCAGTAGTCACGGTCATCTGAGTCAGGCAGAATGCCATTGAACCCATTCATATTCGAGGCAATGAGTTCTTTGTGCAGTGGATTGTCCATCGCCAGGAACGGATTGTCATTCGGTTCGTTTTCAGAAACGCAACTGCACAACATGACAATGATCGGCAACAGAGCCGCCAGGCATCGCGCGTTAGTCATTCGATGGCTCCTTTAGGTGGGTCCCCCCACAAGGAGCTCGGGCTCAAGGTCAATCTTTCTATAGTATGAATATCCAAGAGGGGCACAAGCCCTTCTTGGACTTCAACATATCTTGAAATTTGATCGCTACCATGGTGGATGCATGGCTGGGATTCGACCTGACGCATCTTGGAAATGCATTTTCTGGATTCAGCGACACTTGATGTCGGGATTTACCAGCAGGACCGTTGCTGATGTTGGCATTGGATAATCAGGGGACGTGATGGAGCTTCCAATCAGCATTGTCGTTGCAATACTATTTGCGATGGTGTCAATTTGCGTATCGGGACTCGAGAAGATCCTCGAAAGGAATCTTGTCGCAGCCAAATCCCTGGGCGGCGGCCTGGCGGTGTCTTATGTCTTTCTGGAGTTGCTTCCAGAAGTAGATCATGGCCATGAGTTGATAGGCGAAGCGATTGAATTTGTGGTTCTCATAGGCTTCCTGGTGGTGTTCGGTCTGCACAGGCTTGTTCATCACAGATCAAGAGCCTCAAGTTCAGGTCCAAACACGTTCTACATCCAGTTTCTGATCGCATTCGTCTATATATGGTTGCTTGTCTACACCTTCCCGATTGATGGTGGCCTTTATGCATTGGGCATTGGTGTACTGATGATCATCCACCTGATTTTCTTCAACTACTCTCTCAGGGAAGAGGGCGAAGAGGCCTTTGACCGATGGGGGCGATGGGGAATTGCTCTGGCATCGATTCTTGGATGCCTGAGCATCTGGCTGATCGGCCCGGCTTCTCCGCTTGTGGGTGACATATTCATCGGGATTCTGGCCGGGACCATCATTCACCAGGTATTCACCATCGAGATACCGGATGCTGGTTCGGTCAAGTTCGCATGGTTTCTGCTTGGTGTCATTCTCTTTGCCTCGATCTACATACTGGCAGGATTTGTTGAACCCGCCCAGCTCGATATGACGGGCATTGCATCACCCAAGACAGCGGTGTTTGGATGATCGAGGGAAGTCTGCATGGCTGAGCAGGGCAAGTCGAGGCAGCATGGAATGCTGCTGCTCATCGCAGCAGGTCTGGCTCAGTTCATCATCACGGCAGACTGGTGGTCGGTTTCGGTAGCGCTGCCTCTGATGGCAGATGATTTTCATGTTCGTCCCATCGATCTGCAGTGGGTGCTCACTGGCTACGTCCTCACGTTCTGTGCCTTCCTTGGAATTGCTGGTCCGCTTGGCGATCGTTATGGCCGCAAGAGATTTCTGCTGGTCGGTATCGTGATCTTCGCAGGTGTTTCGATATGGACAGCCTTGTCGACGAGTGCTTTGATGGTCATCGTGGCACGAATTGTCCAGGGGATTGGTGCGGGCCTGCTCTTCCCTCTTGCAACAGCTGTTGTGAGTGATGCGAGCAGCAAGGATCAGCTGGGAAGGAATATCGCCATCCTGACTGGTATCGCCATGCTTGGTGCAGCGATGGGGCCTGTGTTGGGCGGTTTTCTTGCGGAGGTGTTGAGTTGGCGATGGATCTTCTATGCCAACGTGCCTGTATGCGCCATTGCCTTCTTCATGGTGTTTTTCATTGCCAGTGAATCAAAGGATCCAGCGAAATCAGGGCGACTTGATGTCGGGGGGATCATTCTTCTGATTCTCGGGATCAGTGCGCTTTCTGTCGGTATTGATCGAATCCCACATTGGCAGCCCTGGGCCTGGATCGCCATGACATCAGGCGGAATTCTTCTCCTGGTGATCTTCATCTTCCTCGAGCTGAAGCTCTCTTTTCCAATCATCGATGTTCGGCTGTTCAAGAATCGTCAATACCTGGGTTATTCCATAGGAGGATTGCTGGGCAATTCTGCATGGTGCGGTCTTGTCTTTGGAGCAACGCTTCAACTACAGATCGTGCTTGGCTATGACGTCCTGAGCGCCGGGTTGTTCTTTCTGTTTCAGAGTGTGTCCGTAGCCGTAACAAGCTTCATTTCACCGATGCTTGAGCGTCGTATGGGCACGGTCGTTCTGACCCGAGCCGGCCTGGCCTTCCAGGCGCTTGGATTGGGCCTGTTGTTTGTCACCGATCAATTCATCGGGCTGGCTGTTGGAATGAGCATTGCAGGTGTCGGTTGTGCGTTGGCCTGGTCAATGCCTCAGGCTGGTGCCATCAAACTACTGCCTCATGAGAAGGTCGGCTTGGCCAGTGGCACAATCCTGACGCTGATGATCATGAGTGGCAATACGATGATCGTTCTGATCGCGATGTTGATCGATCTCTATCCCAAGACGGTTGAGGGAGAGGCTGCAGGCATACGTCTGGGATTTCTCTTGTCTGCAGTTGCAGCACTTGTTGGCGTCTTCCTGGCCCTGGGGCTCCTGCGACGACATTCTGAATAGCGGTTCAGTTCAGTGCTCTTGAATCATGCTGTTGCAAATCAGCAGTTCTGTGAAGATCGCCTGGAAAGTGATCTATGTTCGCTCTTGCCAGACTCCGGTAGGGGCCTTGGTCGCAAGGAGGAGCATGATGCATGGCATTGCAAGGGATCGACGCAATCGTAGAACATCAAAATGGCAGGTAATGACCGAGGCGAAGAATGCTTGCATTCTTGAGCCCTTGGCCATCCTGGCGGCGAGTCATGGAAGTGGCTGGAATCTCAGCCGTTCAGCTGTGGGGCCAGTCCTTGAGGACATGCCAGATTTGCCAGAGGGCTGTGGCGATGCAGGTCAAGGCAGCAATATGAGCGATGCCGAAGATCCAGCAGGTGACCTTCTTACCTTTTGAGCAGCAGCTGTTGTTGTTATCCATGGGATGCTCCTTAGGGGCATTGGGGATGTCATGCCCAGTCATCGGCCCAGTTGCCGATCAGGCATGAATCCGTTGTTACCCATGGGATGATCAAGGGATGTCTGAAGGTGTGGGTATCCACCATGCAATGCTTGGTTTGAAGATCAACTTCTCCTATAGGATGTCAGTCATGGCATATCTGTCCATGATTCTGATACTGGTTCTCATGTTCCTTGTGGATGTGATTGGCGCCAGGGAAGAAAAGTCCCAGGAGGGAATGGTCTTGATTCCTGCGGGGGAATTCACCATGGGCTGGGATGGTCCTGAGGCTCGTTATGACGAGCAGCCGGCTCATCGTGTTCATGTAGATGGCTTCTGGATGGATGAACATGAGGTCACCAATGACCAGTTTGGTGCATTTGTCAAAGCGACCGGCTATGTAACCACGGCTGAAAAGATCGTTGACTGGGAGGAGCTCAAGAAGCAAGTGCCTCCGGGGACTCCGCCTCCGGCTGCAGAAGATCTGCAGCCTGGATCAATGGTCTTCCAGCCGCCTGCTGAAGCTGTGAACGTGACTGACTACTCGCAGTGGTGGACATGGCAGCCAGGGGCAAGTTGGAAACATCCATTGGGGCCAGGCTCATCAATCGATGGTCTGGGTCAGCAGCCTGTGGTGCATGTCTCCTGGGATGATGCTGTTGCTTATGCCAATTGGGCTGGCAAGCGATTACCTACCGAAGCGGAATGGGAGCGTGCGGCGCGTTATGGCCAGGATGCCCAGCGTTATGTGTGGGAAGGCGAGTTGGTTCCGGATGGCAAGCACATGACGAATATCTGGCAGGGCGAGTTCCCGGTTCGCAATACGAATGCAGACGGTTATCCAGGAGCTGCACCCGTTGGAAGTTTTCCGCCCAATGGCGCAGGTCTTCATGACATGGCGGGTAATGTCTGGGAATGGACTGCTGACAAGTTCCATCCAGAGACCTATCGAATGCGTTCAATGCAGATTCTGCCTGGTGGTTGCTGCAGGAATCCACAGGGGCCAGTCCGATCAGTCGATCCTCGCCAGCCTGCGGCTCCAGTGACACGAGTAATGAAAGGTGGCTCTTTTCTTTGTCATGAAAGCTACTGCTCGAGCTACCGACCCAGCGCGAAGATGTCATCCACGCCGGATTCGGGCATGAATCATCTGGGATTCCGTTGTGCTCGTTCGGCCGAGCCTCAGGCGCAGGTGCCGGAAGATCAACGGAAATCCACTCCCTGACTCGCGTGTATCATCTTCTTCCATGAGCACAAGAGGCATGATCGTTTCATTGATTTGCATCATCATCCCAGCATGCCTGGGATGTGAATCATCAAAACAATATGGGGTAGGTGTACGTGGTGAAATTCCAGGCTTTCAAGACCCGGAGTCGCTCATCAAGTCATATAACCGTGCCTTTACAATGGGCCATGTGCCGCCTTACCAGGCAGCTGGCGAAGACTATTTCTTTGTCCGTTTGTTTCCAGATATGACTGCCTACTACACGTCTCGAGATGCACCATCTCGGTCAGATCTGGAATTACTTGCT
Source organism: Phycisphaerales bacterium (assembly GCA_029242715.1). GTDB lineage: Bacteria > Planctomycetota > Phycisphaerae > Phycisphaerales > SM1A02 > UBA1668. The sequence continues at coordinate 10,820 of JAQWTL010000003.1, read as the reverse complement.
GCAGGGTCCGGTTCCATGTTCGACCTTTTGATGTCTATACGGAAAGCCTGGGGGCGGGCCGTGGCCACTCGTGCATACGAGTCATGGGTCCTTTTCAGTTCGCCTGCGGATGACCGGATTGATCTCTCAACACTCCAGATCATCGATGGTGAGAATGCCATTGCCCATGGTCATGTGACAAGTGCCGTTTCCGATTTTGCGTCTGAAATGAAGCGGCACGATTTGACGTACGTGATGGTCAAGACTGAGGGCGGTTGGAAGATCGTATTTCATGATCTCCACAAATCGTTTGTCGGCACAATTGCCGTCTATATTTGCAAGCAGTCTGCTGGTTGCATCAAGGATCTTGCGGCAGAAGTGGACCAGGGGCAGTATGCCTTTGCCGAGCAAGTCGAAGCAGTCTTTAAGGAGCAGTGCTTGAGCAAGTCCAAAAATGAAGACATGGATGTTTGGATGCGTTCTCGCATGCTTGAGGAATAGGGCGGCCCGGAGTGAGGGCCCTGATTCAAAGATGACTACGGCAAATGAACATGGGCGGCGATCCGGCATCAAGCCTTTCGTAATCGTTTCTCTTGCCTACATTCTGATCTCCACGAGCTATGGGCTCTTTGGAGCTGTCAAGGATGTTGTTGCTCCCGGTATCGGCATCTCAATGACATCATTGGTGAACCTGGAGATGGTTGCAGGATTCATCTCCGCGTTGGCTGTGATACCCGCAGGGCTGCTCATCTCTCGGTTTGGTCCCGGGCGCCTGGCGTGGATCAGCATTCTCATCTTCTGTATCGGTTTGTTCATCATGGCTACGAGTTCTGGCATGACCCAGTTTGCTACTGCCAGGATCATCATTGGCATTGGCAGTGCAGTGGCTATCCCGCTGCTTGGCCAGGTTGCTCGCGATACATTCGAGACACGACTCTTCGTTGTTGCAACAACTCTGGTCTTCGTGAGCGGGCGGGCCATCCAGTCAGTCGCCCTTGTGGTTGCGGGGCTTGTTCACGAAACCTTTGGATGGCGAAACCTGTACATCATCATCGCGCTGCTTCTGCTGCCTCTGATTGTTCTGGCATGGTCCTGCATCAAGCCGATCCATCTGGATATCTCGCATACCACTCGCCGCACCTTGTCGATGGCCGGGAAGCTGTTGAAGAATCCACTTGTGTGGCTGTGTGGTATTGCATCGGGCCTCACCTATTCAACCAGTAGTTCCTTCGGCTTCGTGTGGAATATCAATCTGCAAACAGCGCTGGGATGGGACAGTGTTCCAGCCAACATGCTTGTTTTCATTTTCGTACTGGGGTTGATCATCGGCGGCTGGGGAGCTGGCTGGCTTTCCAAGCGGCATGATTCAATGCGAATCATCTTCACGGGTCTCACGATTGGCACGATCATGTTTGCCTTGATTCTCTTCGTGACACCTTTCAGGGGCCAACTCTGGTATGCCATCCCATGCCTCCTGACACTTGGGGCAAGCTTTGGAACGGCAACGATCATCATGCCTTATGTATCAAGCGCGTTTGCTGCGGAAACTTCAGCGGTCTTCTTCGCGGTGGTGACAAGCGTTCGCGGCATTGTGCGATCCTTGCTTATTGGAGCGCCTTTGTGGCACCTGTCCAGCGAAAAGACCTGGGCAGCTTCCCACGTTCTCCATTCCCTGATCCCATACCTGGTGGCATTCATCATCGGCATCGGGCTGTTTGCTGTCATTGCTGTGATGATGAAGAGAATGCAACCAGTTTGATTTTGCTTCAATTCAATTCAAGAGAGTGCCAGGCCGATCTGGTTGAATATTGAGTTGGCTGGCAGATAAAACAGGAGTTGAGGGTAAAAATCGGTCAACAATCACAAATCACATGGCTTCTGATCGCCGACTGGCTACCTTATGGTGATGAGAATTCTGATTACCATCCTTGTTGGCCTGTTTGTTTCGTCGACCGCAAATGCGCAAAACATCACGTTTCCGCATGATGGCCTGAACCGTCAGTACCGGATCCATATTCCGGATGATCTGCCTGATCAGGCGCCATTGGTTCTGGCCCTTCATGGCTACAGCGGCAACAACAATGACATGATCAGCAACTATGGTTGGATCGAGCTGGCTGACGAGCGTGGCTTCGTCGTGGCTTGTCCCAATGGAACTCAGGATCAATCGAATAATCGTTTCTGGGATGTCGACTACGACTTTCATCAGGGTTTCGACATTGATGATGATGGATTCATTTCATCCCTTGCCGTTCACCTGCAGGAGCTGCATGGTCTGGATCCGAATCGCACATTCGTTACAGGATTCTCCAACGGTGCCGAGATGTGCTTCCAGCTCGCGTGCCGAGAGTCAGAGACCTTCATGGCTTTTGCCCCAATCGTGGGCATGATGCTTGATCCACTCTTCAACGAATGTGATCCGGCTATCAAGCGTCCAATACTCTCGTTGAATGGAACGGATGATGGCATCACGCTCTATGAAGGCGATATGAACAACAGTGGTGGCTGGGGGGCCTATCACTCCATACCCGACATGATGGCCTTGTGGGCGGACATTCTTGATACGCCCGACATGGAACGGACCTATTTGCCGGACACCAATCCAAACGATGGCAGCACCGTGAGGCTGGACATATACACCTCGCCAGATAACGATCTGGAACTCTGGTACTACCTGGTCCAGGGTGGTGGTCATGATTGGCCCGGTCAATGGGGAAACATGGACATTGACGCAGCACTTGAGGTCTGGAATTTCTTCGCATCGCGTTCCGGTGCTTGCGTTGGATCAGATATCAATGCCGATGGCCTGGTTGATGTAACTGATGTCCTGGCGATCATCGGTGATTGGGGTAATCCCTATGACGTAAGCGATCTGCTGGAAGCACTGGATCAGTGGGGGCAGGGGTGTCCGGGAGCGTGTTGTCTTCCCAATGGAACATGTGACTACATCGCCGCGTCGCAGTGCGTCGATTCAGGCGGTAGTTGGAATGGTCCAGGCAGTTCATGTACCACGGTCAATTGTCCACCAATTGGTGCCTGTTGTTTTGAAGACAACAGTTGCCAGTACATTCTGTCAAGCATCTGTATTGAGAATGGCGGATCATTCCGTGGTGCAGGCACGAATTGCCTTACCGTCGATTGCTCTGAGCCAGGCTTGAACGATGAGTGCAATGATGCATGGCCAGCGGTAAACGGTTTCAATGAATTTACAAACTACTCCGCAACCGATAGTGCTGATGTCTTCAGTGATTCAACATGTTCTGGCAGCTATCTGGGGCAGATGACATCTGATGTCTGGTTCTCCTATGACGCCACATGCACAGGGACACTGACCGTGAGCACCTGTAACATCGTGAACTTCGATACAGATGTAGTTGTCTACCAGGGCAACTGCGACAACAAGAAGCAAGTGGCCTGTAATGGTGATGATGATAATTGTGCGGACTTCACGTCATTCCTTCAGATGCCAGTCACATCAGGCGAGAGTTACCTGATTCGTGTCGGCGGATGGGATCAGGAGAGTGTTGGCAACGGGGCCCTTCTGATTGAATGCAATGATTGATTGAGTTTCCTGTTGATGAGGCCGATCGCGGATTTGGAAACAGATCATGCTTTTCGCACTTGCGATTAAAATGACGTTGGGTAGCGGCCTGTCTGTCCTCAGTGGCGATGGAAGCATCTACGTGTTCGCCACTATGGGGCCATGGTCTGATCCTGTCTGTCGTGAATATGAAACGCTCATCATTGAAACCGGCGATTTGCTCAACGGCATCCAGAATCATGTCATGTGCCTTCAAGGCGACTCGTCAGCACAGGCTCAGGCCGAAGCCAGGGTCGAATTCAGGCCCGATGGTTTTTCGGCCATGGTTGATGGTGGGGGTGATGCGATTGAGGGGGAGGTCGATGGGGTATTCAGTCGGCATGATATTTATGCGACCATGGAGCTCGCAGCCGAAGAGGATCTCAGGATACGTCTTGACTGGTCGGTGTTGGCTACAGGTCTGAGTTCTGTTCAGATCGAGTTGCAACGGCTGGGTGATCTTGATGGTGATGTCAATCCGAGCCCGCCGACCATCTCAAATAGTGCAAGTTCATACATCGAGCCTGTTTTCATCGAGGGCCAGGATGTTTTGCCAATCTCTCAAGGGCGTTGGCGTCTGAGGCTCCTCACGACTCATCAGGCAATGGGTACCAAGCCGGGTTTTCAGGAAGGCTTGACAAATTCCTTGCATGAAGCGACTTATGTATCTGTTGGTGATGTTGATGGCAATGGTGTTGTAGATGTCCAGGATGTGTTGATTCTGCTTGACCAGTTTGGCGCCTGTGATGGGTGCCTGGCAGATCTTGACCGTAGTGGACAGGTTGATGTCACCGATCTACTTCAGTTGCTTGCTGAATGGGATTGATGATTCTTTCCAAATTCTCGACTGTGGTCCACCGGACGACATGCCTTGATTTTCTGGCAGTCATGTCTGGCTGAAAACAGCATGAATTTGGGCTGCTTATTCAACTTCTGAAGATGATCTGCATTCGTTCCGTTCGTGTCATTTTCGGCTTCAATCCTTGTTTGAACACAATGAGTTATCTTGTATCAAACTCCTTGATCGAGGTCATTCATGTCATCAGATGTCATCTTCAATGTCGTCTTGCCGATCTTCCTGTTTGTCGTGGCAGGCTATCTCTTTCGAATCATTGGGAAGTTCGAACGGAGCGAGAGCAACAATCTGATCGGGTACGCGATGAAGGTCGCGATTCCGAGCATGATCATCGTGGCGCTCGCCAACGAACCCGTAGAGGACTATGTTCCCTACGCGGCCTTCTTCGGCACCTTCCTCCTGATCACCACGATCATCTTCATAGCGGCTCTGGCATGTGCGAAGGTGTTCCGGATGCCTTGGCTGGAGGGGTCCTACTTCTCTGCGACCTGTTCGCTCTCCAACACCTGCATGATTGCCTTGCCGATCCTGGTGATGCTTCTGGGGCGTCCCGGCGCTGTTTACGGAATTCTTGGTGTCATCAACTTGATCATCGGACTGCAGGTGATGTCCTTCCTGTATGACTTCCACCACGGTGACCCCAATCAGTCGATGACGAAGAATCTGCTCAAGTCGCTTTGGAGCACTGCGAGGCAACCCTACTTTGTTGCTTTGGTCATCGGAGTGGTCATCTCGATCACCGGTTGGAAGCTTCCGAGCACGATTGACACGACGCTCAATCTCTTCGGCGATACCGTTGCCCCGGTGGCACTCTTCGCTGTTGGCATTGACCTGGACTTCTCTGTCTTCAGGAAGCACTTGATGCCTGTCCTGGGGGCCACCTTGTTCAAGCTCATCCTGATGCCCATCCTGGCCTGGTTCATGTGCCAATGGATGGGTCTTGAGCCAATCGCGACCGTGGCCGTGGTGCTCTGCAGTTCGGTTGCGGCGGCCAAATGCCAGTACGGGGTGGCGAAGCAGAAACACATTTACGTTGAGCAGACGGCAGCGATCGTGGCGAGCACCACGGTCCTGTCGATCATTACTCTTGCGATCGTGATCATCCAGCTCAACGAGATCTATCCGGAAGTCTTCGAGATGCAGAAGGCCTTCCATCACTTCCATCACTATGACCATGCAGTCAAGCCTGCGGGATGATGGAACGTTCGCCTGAATCCTCAGAATGCATTGCGCCACGGGTGGCCTGCCAGGGGGGCGCGGTCAATCTGGAATCATGGCATTTGATTCCAGTGTCATGAATCGTCACAATGCCCAGCCGGACTACCTGTGCTGAGGCCAGGTCTTGAATACATCATTCAAGCATGTCCTCGTTCTGTCAGTCGCATGGGAAAAACACAGATGCACGCCAGATTTCTATTGATATTGACAGTCCTGCTCTTCAACTGCCTGTTGGCAGGGGCCACATCAGCGGCCTTTGAAGATCAATCGACCACTGAAAGCGATACCAAATCCCAGGATGTCCAGGCGCCGGGCGAGGATCCATTGCCTGAGAGGAAATCCGAGGCGCAGCATCCATGGACCATCGTCGAGAAGACCCCGGCCTATGAGAACTCCAGGGAGTCGGTCAAACCGGACAAGCTCGACAGCCCTCGTAGTCTGATGTGGAGTCTGGGCAGAACACTGAACACCTATCGCGAGATTCTCGACAAGGAAGGTCGGACTTACGAGTCCCAGCCCAGATTGAGATGGATCCAGAGTCGAATCGCCGAATGCTTCGATGTCACGGATGTCGGCCCCCAGTTCCAGAACGATGTCGCAACAGATTCGGCTGTCTATCTCCGGGAAATCATGCGTCGTATTCCCATGTCAGCCTGGGAGACCATTCCTGACAGAGATGACATCGATCAGATGCCTGATGATGAGAGGATCACCAGGTATCGATTCGATTACGTTCCCATTGAGCTCATGCTCATGACGGAGGGGGAGCGTGCCGGCGAGTGGGTCATCACGATGGAGACTCGCGAGGGTGCGGAAGCGGCCTTTGACCACGTCAAGCACATCGAGCCAATCGCTGGAGTCGGCGAGCTCTATCGAAGGCACTTCTTCGAGCCAGGATGGTTGATTCCATCTGACATGATCAATCACCTGCCGGCTTGGACAGGTCACCAGATCCTGGAGCAGGCCATCTGGCAATGGGCGGTCACGTTGATAACGCTTGCGGTCGTCTCTGTGATTCTCATCGTACTGATTCTGTTCCTTCGAAATTACTGCAAGCGCCCATTGACAATCGCGGGCCGTATTCTCCATCTCGCCTTTCTTGTCCTCGTCGGAGTGTTTTCAGCGGCGTTCATCGAGTTCCTGCAGATGCATGTGTTCCTGAGCGGAAGCGTGCTGGAGATCTTCACATTCTTCTTCTCGGGAATCATGCTGCTTGCCTTCGTGTTGGGTCTGCTTAATCTCGGCGTGCTCATAGCGGAAATCATCATTGCCTCACCACGGATCAATCCGCGGAGTCTAGATGCGGCGCTGATACGAGTCGGCGCAAGGACGATTTCAATTTTCCTGGCGGCCATTGTCTTCTTCAAGATTCTCGGCCAGCTTGGTTTGAGCCCGAACACCGTGCTGGCTGGGGCTGGCGTCACGGGTCTGGCTGTGGCCTTGGGTGCTCAGGGGACCTTGAAGAACTTCATTGCCAGCATCATCCTGCTCATGGAGCGACCGTTCCGCGAAGGGGAGAGGATCCGAATTGGTGATGACATGGGAACCGTCGAGACCATCGGCCTGCGTTCGACAAGTATTCGAACCCGTGCTGGCAACCTTGTTCTGTTACCGAATGATTCTGTCGCACATGGTCGAATTGAAAACATCAGTCGAAGGCCTCATATCCGCAAGGAGATGAAAATTGGTGTGGTGTATTCGACCACCAATGAGAAGGTCGAGCGAGCGGTTGAGATTATCCGCGATATTCTGAAGGACAAGATCAAGTCACCCCGGGGATTTGATCCGATGGTCTACTTCACCACATTCGATGATTCATCATTGGTCATCGAATGTACTTACTGGCATTCAACCAGGGACTTCATCGAGATCCAGGAGATCGCCCAGAGCGTGAATCTCGAGATTCTCAGTCGCTTCAAGGATGAGGGCATCGAGTTTGCGTTCCCGACCATGACGATTGTCAACGAAGACAACGTTGATGCTGATCATCAGTCATGAACTTGTGAGATAGTTGAACATGATCCACGGCGGTCTCTGGTACTCCAGGGGCCGTTCGTGGTCTGTTTGGGGGCTGGCTGTTGATCTAGCAGAGGGAGCTGACCACAATGAGTGTTCTTGTAGGGGAGAGGGACCAGCCCATTCAAAACTGCGGATGACGATCAGTCAGCCAGAATTTTCAGGAGTCGATCCATGCGCTCTCCGCTGAATATGGGGGCTCATGGTGCTTTTGAAGGCTTATATGTTGCTTCAGCTTGATTTATGCATGAGAATCATTGCATTGTTGTCTGGTGAAAGGGGAGGGGCATCATGAAACTCGGGCTTCTCGCATCGGCCTTGATGGTCGGTGGAACAGTGTTGTGCAAGACAGTCATGGCCTCGGATCTCGAGCCAGTGCACGGGCCCGAGGCACCGGGTAAAGCCGGTACACAGGTCGTTGATTCAGTGACCGGATTGCGCGGTTACATGGTCATGCTGAAGGCTGATACATCACGTATTGGGCCTGAGGCAGCTCGTGATCTGGTGATCGAGACGGTGACGCAGACGGTCGGTATTGACCGCATGCGATACCTCTATGAGCACGCCCTCACGGGCTTTGCAGCATGGATGACCGAAGATGAGGCGGCGATGCTCCAGCAGCGGCCTGATGTCGTGGTTGTCGAACCTGATCTCTACTGGTCAACAACAGATTCATCGAGAGGGTTCGACACCAATCCAAACGAGCCTGATCCCTGGAACCTCCGTAGAATTTCCGCACCTGATGGCCTTGCGCCCGATTACGATCCTTGTGGTGCTGACGGCACAGGGGTAACAGCCATTGTCATTGATACTGGTATTGCTACAGATCAGACGCTGTTTGCTGGCCGTATCGTTGAAGCGATTTCATTCGTGGATTCAGGCCCTGAAGATTCCAATGGCCATGGCACTCATGTAGCCGGAACCATTGCTGGAACAGGCGTAGGTGTTGCGCCAGCGTGTGACATCGTGTCCTTGAGTGCGTCTGGTGGACTAGCCGGAATCTACTCCTCCTCTATTGTCGCAGCATTGAACTGGGTTGCCAATCCGGCAAATGCTTCACCGCCCAGCGTAGTCAACATGTCGTTGGGAGGTCCTGCGAGGGGCGCAGCTTCGTTGATTCAATTTGTGGCGGTCCTTGAGGTTTCCCTGTTCAAGGGAATTCCAGTTGTTGTTGCGGCCAGTAATGAGTCTCATCCGGCAAGATGGCCTATTCCTGCAAACTTCATGTTTGCGATTACGGTTGGTGCAACAAATATCTTTGATCGGCCTGCCGGATTTTCAAACTACGGGCCTGAAGTGGATATCTGGGCGCCCGGCGTAGGAATCCTGTCAGCGGACTTTGCGAAACCAGATGGTGGATTGGCGTTTAGTTCGGGTACATCGATGTCGGCACCATGTGCCAGTGGTGTTGTGGCGCTGTTCCTGCAGAGGCATGTCACGCCGGAGCAGATTGCAGAAGAGCCCGAATTCATTCCATCTCGCGCTCATATTGCGATTGCAAGAGCGGCCGTTCCCGCTCTTGTGGATCTTGAGGATCCATTGCTCGGTGCGCCCGGAGGTACGGGGACCCTTGGTGGTTCTGCCAACCAGCTCCTTCAGGCATGCGATGGTTCCCCTGGAGTCATCTGCGATGAGGGCATCCAATGGCATGGCAATACAGCCAGCATCATCCTTGGAGACGGGGTCAGCCCGATAGCAGCTGACTTCGAATGTAGTCGAACCATCTGGAATGCTGCTGGTCCTGTTGAGCTTACGATCAATACGATATCAATTGAATGGTCGGATGCTGTACCACTGCTCATTGAGGATGTGGCTACTGGGGAAATCTATTTTGATACTCAGGGGCTATTCGATGGCGAATTGTGGGATATCTTCCATGCTGCTCATGAGCGAACCTTCGTGTCTTCTTCACGACAGGGCCTGAGGGTGATCTGGCAGAAGCAGGACGAACTGGATCTTCCAGGCTATGGCTATGTGATGACCGCTCATGTTCGTGACAACTGCGCTGGAGACATCAATGGCACTGGAAGTGTCAACGTCACTGACTTGTTGGCGGTGCTGGACGCATGGGGTCCTTGCGATCCTTCCAGTCCCTGCATGGCTGATCTTGATGGAAACGGAAAGGTGGCGGTAGATGATGTGCTGAAAGTCATGGAGCAGTGGGGGCCTTGTGCGGCCTACGTTCCACCGGGTTTCATTGAGGATTGCAATGGTAATCTTGTACCCAAGGGATTTCTGGGAGATGGGATTCTCGACCAGGGGCAGCGTGAGATTCTCTTTGATCCGATCTTTCAGCCGAACAACATCACTGCAGTCGATCTGGATTGTCCTGAATTGAACTGGGACACGCTTGAGGGCAATCCATTTGTCATTTCGCTTGACGATCCTCGCCAGGGAGCCTGTGCATTGCTTGATGGGAGCTGTGTGCAGTTGACTTTGAGTCAGTGCCAGAATGGTTCGAGATTCTGGGGTGCGGGCGTTTCCTGCGACAGTGTGCAAGGCTTCTACAGCATTGATGATCCATTGTGTGAACAGGGAGATTCCCAGAGTTATGGTCTGCCGATGCCTGTTCCTGAAGAGTATGGTTCGGAATTGCTTCTGCCTGGAAAGTACAGCTATCGCCAGCTGTTGGCACCAGGCATCTACTCGATCAGTCGCCTGGCCTGGGTGCAGCTACGGCCTAGCGTCATGTCAAAGACCCAGTCTAACCTGGATGAAGACAATGCATCACCAATAGGGTTGGCACTCTCGAATGAAACAAGTTTCGGCATTACCGTCTACTACACGGATGGTGGTGAGCCGGACTTTGTTCGTCGTGTTCCGACCCTGATTCCTGTCGCCGAGTACGGCAGCAATATGTGCTCGTATGTCATCGAAGACTTGCTTCCGCCCAGTGACCGTGAAGTTCATTCCATACGAATCGCAGTCGATCCCGATGGTCTCCAGGCTGATTCCTCCTGGTATTTCAATTCAATTATGTTGTCTATGCCCATTGCAGGTGGTGAAGCCGTTCCGATTGCTGAAGAGACAGTGGATGGTGGTCGTACCTGGTCACCGGTTCTCAATAATGAATCGGATAACGTCCAACTGACCATCTGCGTTACGCCCTAGCGTTCATGTGTTGACTACCCATCTCCTCGGGCTGCCTCAGGGGCCGCTCGTGGTCGTTTT
>JAQWTL010000031.1 GCA_029242715.1 Phycisphaerales bacterium | reverse complement strand
GTGCAAACAGCCCGGGGCAGATTCACGGATCCTGGACGGATGCAGGTGGAAATGTTGTTTCAGCGGTCTGTCCCGTAACCTTGACGGTCGCACTCGATGGATCAGGTGACTTCACTTCGATCAAGGATGCTGTCACGGCATCTTCATCTGGCGACCTGATCATGGTCATGCCGGGGACCTACCTGGAGACGGATATCACGGGACAGGGTAAGGCCATCACCATCGAGGGATCGCTGGCCGACGATGGTTCCCTGGCGACGATTGTTGATGCCCAAGAGCAGGGTCGAGTTTTCCGATTCTTCGAAGGCGAAGGTAGCGACACCGTTCTCAGGAATCTGGTGATCACCAATGGGTTCTCTAGCCTAGACGATGGTGGTGGTATCCGGTGCAATGGGACCAGCCCAGTTATTGAAGGTTGTCTGATCTCGAACAACACCTGTAGCGGAGGCGTTGATGGGGGTGGAGCGGTTGCTCTTGGGGGTAGCCCATATTTCTTGAACTGTACATTTGAAGGAAACTCAGCCGAACAGGGTGGTGGGCTTGGTTGTTTTGAATCTGCAGAGCCGTACATCTCGGGATGTATCTTTAGAAACAATCAGGCGCTGGAAGGTGGGGGTGTCTATCACCGAGATAACTGCTCGCTCACTATTGAAGGTGGGGTTTTTCTAGAGAATGCAGCTGGGCAGAACGGGGGAGGTATCTATTCGAAGAATGGCAGCTTGAATGCCTCAGGTGTACTTATTCGATTGAATACTGCCACCATTGATGGCGGTGGGATATATGCCAGGGAGTCAAAGTTGTCGATTAATGAGTGTGAAGTGGTCGACAACGATGCGCAATACGGTGGTGGAATCTATATGACCCTAGATTCAGTTCTAGCTGCTTCAGATTGCCTGATTGGCAGCAATCAAGCGAATATCAGAGGTGGTGGAATGAGAGTGTCAAACACCGCGTCATGCACTATGACAAACTGCATGATCATCAATAATTCATGTATTGAATATGGTGGAGGAGTCTCGTGCGATGGCTTTGGCGTAAGGACGTTCATTGATTGTGTTGTGTCATACAACTCTGCTTCATATGGAGGCGGTTTCTACAACAATCAGGATGAAAGTGACACAAGACTTGGCAATACACTCGTTTGCGGCAATGTTCCTGACCAGATCCCGGGTGCCTATACGGATCTAGGTGGCAGCACCGTGGAAGAGATCTGCACCGACTCTGATGGCGATGGCATTCCTGATGCCATAGACAACTGCGATCTCTACAACCCGAAGCAGTTGGATTGCAACGGCAACGGCATCGGCGATGTCTGCGACCTGGCGGATCAGACGTCATACGACATCGACCAGAACGGTGTGCCGGATGAATGCGATCCCGATTGCGATGGTGATGGCATACCGGATGGGGCCGACGGTCCTGATTTCGACCAGGACGGTATTCCGGACAACTGCGAGCCGGATTGCAACAACAACACGATCCCAGATGATTTTGAAATCGAACAGGGGTGGACCGCTGACTGCAATGCCAACGGCATCCCGGACGAGTGCGATCTCTGGGATGTGACCTATGACTGTGATGAGAACGGCCTGATCGATTCCTGTGAAATAGCCAAGAATCCGGCGCTTGATTGTGATGCCGATGGCAATCTCGACATCTGTGTTCCACTGGATGACACGACCGATTGTGATGGCAATGGTCTGCTTGATATCTGCGAGTTGCTTGAAGATCCATCCCTGGACTGCAACATGAATGGTGTCATCGATTCCTGTGATCTGGAACAGGATCCCACGCCTGACTGCGATGGCAACGGGCTGTTCGACTCCTGTGAGATCGAAGCCAATCCGGATCTTGACTGCGATGGCAGCGGTGTACTGGATACGTGTGAACTGGTATATGAATACACGGAACGAGCCAAGATTCTTGCCAGTGATGGTGATATCGAGGACAACTTCGGTATCAGTATCAGCATGGATGGCGATCTGGCTCTCGTCGGCGCCAGGCACCAGGATGACCTGGGTACCGATTCCGGCGGTGTCTATATCTTCGAGCGGACGGATGATTGGAGTTGGCAGGAAGTCGGCCAGTTCTACGGTTCCGATACGGTCGAGGGTGATGTCTTCGGCGTTGGTGTGTCTCTTGATGGATCCAGGGCTGCTATTGGCGCTTCAGGTGATGACGCCCAGGGCGGTTATCGCACCGGTAGTGTTTACATTTTCGAGCAGGACTCGGACGGTGTCTGGATTGAAGTAGATAAGATCTCGGCGCCTGCTGGACTCGTCAATAACGTCTTTGGTGATGATGTCAGCCTCGATGGCGATCGACTCCTGATAGGTGTCACTCTGGATGATGATGTTGCCAATAACGCAGGTGCCGCTTTCATCTACGAGCGGAATGCGAAGGGTGAATGGATCCAGCAAGCCAAACTTCTTGCCTCTGATGGCCAAGAGGCACATTACTTCGGGAATTGCGTGGCCCTCGATGGCGACACCGCGGTCATCGCTGCGTCCAAGTACGACGGTGACATCGGTCTTGTCTACCAGTATGCCCGCCAGTCTGATGGCACGTGGGTTGAGGTCGGCCGAGTTGCCCTCTTTGACGGAGTTTCGGGTGATGTCCTTGGACAGGATGTCGGCTTGAGTGGCGACCTGCTGATGGTCAGTAGTTTCAGGGATGGTGGTTTGGTTCATATCTTCGAACAGGCTGAGATCGGCGACTGGACAGAAGTGGATCGATTGTCCTCCAGCGATATTGAGCCTGGTGACAGCTTCGGCCGCGGACTGACATTCCAAGGCAACACACTGCTGGCCGCCGCTGAAGGCGATACGAATGACGGCGGCGAAGGTGCGGGGGCGTTTTACGTCTTTGCCCTGACCTCGGAACTTGATTGCGATGCCAACAAGATCATCGACGCCTGTGAAATCGATACCGATCCGTCCCTGGACTGCGATGGTGATTCGATTCTTGATGCCTGTGCACTGGCTGATGGTCTTGTCGAGGACTGTGATGCGGATGGCCTGATCGATTCGTGTGAAATCACGGCAGATCCATTGCTTGATCAGAATGGAAACGGCCTTCTTGATGATTGTGAATGCCTCGGCGATATCGCCGGTGGCGGCGAGATCGGTGAAGGTGATGGTGTCATCGATGTCAATGACGTGCTGGCAATCATTGGCCTGTGGGGAACCGCTGGTCCAATCGGTGATGTCAACTTCGATGGTGTCGTCAATGTCAATGACCTCCTCATGCTCCTGGAAGAATGGGGCGAGGATTGCAGCTGAAACAACCCATAGGCGGGGATCTTCGGATCCCCGCCACTTGGTTCAAAATCGTGCTGCTTCCAATCATGCTTGTGGCCATTATGCTGCTGGCCTCTGGTTGCCAATCAGTCCGAGCCACAAGCCATGACAACCCGGCTGCAGAGAAAAGGCCCAAGGTGGTCTGCTTCTTCGGTGGAGGTCAGTGGCGCTATGAGCGGATGACCCACTTCATCCCGGGGTTTCTGGCCTTTGATGGTGAGGGCAACCTGAATGACTGGGATCTTGCTGACATCGTGACGGAAGCGCACGCAAATGGTGTCAAGGTGATCATCAGCTTCGATGGGGAACACTGGGAAGATAACTTTCTGCCTATGAGCAGCAATGAAGATGGATCCCGAGATCGTTTCATCCGCAATCTCCGCGCGTTCTGTATCAAACAGAACATCGATGGCGTGGACTACGACTGGGAAATCGGCGGGGGGTTCTCGCCTGAACAACAGAAGCTCTACAGCGATCTGGTGATCGAGACCGTCAGGGCTCTGAGGCCACTGGGCAGGACCGTGAGCATTGATGCCTACTTCCGCGATGAAATCAACGCCGAGGCGATCGAGGTCATCGACTGGCTGCAGTTGATGTCCTACGTCGACATGGACGAAATGCGGAACATGGTCAGCTACTGGGAGGCTCGAGGCGTTCCGCGAGAGAAGATTCTGATCGGCATGGCTGCTGGTTGGGGAGATAACGGCGAGGGGTTTGATCTGTCGCTGGCTGCGGCCAAGGCCCGCTATGCACAGGAACAGGGATATGCAGGTGTGATGCTGTTCCGGACCGATCTGGATGCAGAATCAGGAGAATCCATCCTGGAGACTGTTGATCGAATTCTGCATTGAGCCTCTTTTTATTCCGATCTCTGCAATCTTCAGGGATGTTCGTTTCTCCAGAGCCAAATGATATTTAGAGTGAGCTCCATGAGGAATCCCATGATCAAACGAATGTCGTATCTCCTTGCCTTGCCGTGCTTGATCCTCGCCTCGGCGACAACCGCTTCAGCAGAAGATCTCACCAATGCCACGAGCATCGAGATCAGCAAGTCCTGGTCACAAGAAACATCTGGCTGGACCTACCCGATGGCCATCTGGGTTCCTGATGGCCCTGAACCCCAGGGGGGGTGGCCGGTCTGCATCCTGCTCCATGGGTTCGGCGGCAACGGGCAGGGGTTCGTGAACCAGTTCAAGCAACTGCTGGATTGCCACGTGCTCGTAGGGCCAACCGGGTATTCAAACAGTTGGAACATCTGCAGTGAACCCAGCGAGGCGCCGGATACCGAGATGGTTGGTGATCTGATCGACCAATTGCAGACCTATGACAACATCAATCCCAATCGGATCCAGCTACTGGGAGTATCCAATGGATCCTCCTTGGCCAACAACGTGTTGATCACCAACGACAATCCCGGCCTGACCAGTGTTGTCTCGGTCGTGTCGCAGCTGTCCGAGTACCAGTTTCAAGATGGCGAGTTCTATTGCCCCAGTGGAGAGACGGATTCAGACCTGGATGCCTGTGGCTATGACAGTCCGCAGTTGGTAAGTCCCGGTCGCCGATATCTGGCCGTTTCTAATGTCAATGATTTCATTCCCTACTACGGTGGCCCTTCGGGTGTTGGTATAGATTTCCTCCCGGCACAGTGGGCCATCTTTTTCGTGGCTGTTACCCAGGGGTATCAAGGCGATCCAATCATTGGTGATGGTGACCTGGTCGAAGGGGATACCTTTGAATACGTCTACCTCGATGGGGATGTTGTTCATGTCCGTGGTTTCGCGCAGCACGGAATGAGCTCGATCCAGCAAGCCTATGTCCGAGACTTTCTGGATGGCTGCGGCATCGTCGTTGATTGCCCAGGTGATGTGAACGGGGATCTGCAGGTCGATGTCGAGGACGTGCTGGAACTCATCGGAAACTGGGGCACGAATGATCCTGATTCCGATGTCGACGATGATGATGACGTGGACACCGATGACCTGCTGCTCGTGCTGAGCCAGTACGGTCAGAATTGCTGAGGTCATACGGCAGCAGCCTTCCCAAATGGGAAGGCTGCCGGAAAATGCTGTTCTTTTAGAAACATCTCAGTAGATGCGTTTGATGCTCATGAATTTCTTATGGGAAATTCATTCGTGGTTTCAGTCGAAGGTTGCTGAGACCATCAGCTCATCTGGTGAGATCATGTGTGAGTAGGTCATCCACATGTCTCCTTGCAGTTTCGCAGTGTCGTCACCCGGTACTTTATCAGAGAACTCGCAGTGAAAGATGTTGTCTTTGTGATAACCAAGCCTGCCTACAGCTTGTCCGTCGTATCGAACATTGTCTGGATGTACCGAGTCAATTGAGTGTACTGATCCATCGGCGCAGACAATATGCCCACTCCATTGGTCTGAAGGGGAGTGCATTTGAAGGATGGGGCTGTTTACGGATTTTGGATGGTTGATATCGCCATCAGGAATTCCGCGTGTGCTCCAGATAATAGTGTCTCCGCCAGCGTTATCGTGCCATCGAGACATGCGCTCGTCCCCGAGCTGCGTCAGGTTTGCGTAGCTCATGTGATCAGCTTCCTGGTCATCAAGATTGGTTCGGAAGCTACGGTCAAAGGTAACACCATCTGCTGGTGAATAGGCTTCGAAGTCGTAGGTCTCAGGTTTGCCTGAGCTTTCTTCGATTTCACCTTTGATACCAATGCTCGGATTATTTTCGGAGGGGCTGACTAATGAATCGGGATCTACATACCTGAGCATAATTAAAGCAGATCCCATTGCGGCAGTATAGTTCCGATCCAATTGTGGCTGGCCGATGCCGGGGATGTAATGGCCGTTGACTGGAGTCCTTTCAAGATCACTCGGGAGAATAAATCCTCCCTCATTTTCGCTGGCATAGACTGAATTGGCGAGATGAAGATTTCGCAGTTGTTTCATTTCTTTCTCAGAGAGAGCGGCACTCTGCATGCTGTCTTCAATCATTGACGAGGCGGATTCTTTTTTCTTTTCGCAGCCAGGTAAAGCAATGACAGTAATAAGAATCATCAAAGTGCTCGCCGCTGTCGTGGCTGCCATGAGATCAAAAAGAGTGAAGGCAGATCGCAAGTTTGACGATCGGTTTAAGTTCCAATTTTGAATATGCATGCTGTCCCCTGATGAAGTGTTGATTGGCTATATCGAACAGTATGATTTCTACTGTAATAGTCCAACTGGAAGAGTTCAATTGGAATGGTGTAATGAGTGTGGTGCTGCAGAAAAAAGCGGGTGGGCATGAAGAATCCATGCTCATTGGGCTGCGGATCATGACCAACTATCATGGGATCTTGAGGCTCTGATTGGGCCACATGTTGAATCCTCTCAGGAAGAGGAGCCTCGCCAGGAAGATTTGATTGCAGCCAGGCAGCTTTCCAATATCATGTCCAATTCCACATTATCTTGTTTCCCAGGAGATTTCGTCCAATGTCCGAGCATCCGCACCATCACAGTATGCCCAAGGCCACTGGCTTCCATCTCAAGTTGAAGGAAGGCACACAGTCGCTTCATGATCAGGCCGAATCCGGAAATTTCCAGGTTCGCATGGTCAATGGTGAACTGGCACGAGTCGAGTTCGGAGCTTTCCTTGGCCAGATGAAGCATATTCATGCAACGCTGGATCCTGCCATGCAGTCAGCTGCAGCACGCGACCAGCGTGTGGCACAGATCTTCGAAGAGTCCCATCTCCGGCATGATCGGATCGAGCAGGACCTCGCGGATCTTTCACATGAGGAATTGGCTGCCCCTCTTCCAGCAGCAGCTCACTACATTGGCTACATCAATGAACGTATCGAAGCAGATCCTGTATCGATCATTGGTGCGCTGTATGTAAAGGAAGGCGCAACCAACGGCAACAAGTTCATTGCCAAGAAGCTCCGGGAAACAATGGAGCTTGAGGAAGGCAAGGCCATGGGATATCTGGATCCGCATGGCAAGGATCAGCGCCGATGCTGGACTGCCTTCAAGGAAAAGCTCAATGAACTGGAATTGACTGAACAGGAAGAGGACAGGTGTCTTGAAGTGGCTCGTGAGACTTTCCTCATGGTCATGGAGGTCTCGAAGCAAATGCCCGAGGCCAAGCCGGTCACATCTCAGTCCTAGGTTCATCACGAACACAAATACAACCGCGGCCTGGTGTTTCACCAGGCCGCGATTTCTTTTGTGATACTCGTTTGCCTTGAAGGCGCCTCTGCGTTCAGTCGCAAATGCCCCAGTTCTGGATCAGGATCAGTACATCGTCGACATCGGTGTCGGCATCGCCATCACAATCACCATCATTGTTGATCTGATACGCCGCCAGAAGAATCAGGAGATCGTTGACATCAACGGATCCATTGTCATCGAAGTCGCCAATGCACTCGATAGGACAGATGTCCTCGATGCTGTTGTTGCCTTGGTTGATCCATGAGCCGCTGATCTGCGTGGATGTCCCATTGTTCCCGCACAGCATCGTCATCCCGATGGCAGGAATGTTGTCGATAATGCTTGCAATGGCACTTCCATCCTGCTCCGCAGAGTTGTTTCTGATCGTGGAGTTGTTGATGACAGGTTCGCCAAACAAGTCATTGAAGATGGCGCCGCCGGATTGAGCAGCATGATTGCCTTCGAAGAGACATGATTCGATTTCCGGGCTACCGGCCCACTCAGGGCAGCAGTCCGTCCCCTGGTTGTAGAGGCCGCCACCATTGTTTGTTGCCGTATTGTTCGTGAATGTACAGGCCGTAATGACCGGGCGGCTGGCGAGATTGGCCATGCCACCACCAAGGGTAGCGGTGTTGCCGGAGAAGTGGCAGCCCATGAAGACTGGGTGATCCGGCTGGCCGGTTTCCCAGCAGGCATAACCACCACCCCAAGTAGCCGTGTTATTGAGAAAACGACAGTCGAAGAAACGAGGGGCTCCATTGAGGTTGTAGACGCCGCCTCCTATGGATGACGTGTTATCTCGGAATGTGCAATTGATGAAAGTAGGTCGAGAATGAAACAGTACAACAGCAGTGCCTGGTGCCTGCTCAGTGCTTCCAGTAAAGGCGATGTTCCTGATGATGGTGTCCTGGCCTTCATTGGATGACAATATCAAGACCGAGTCCAGGCCTTGGCTATCGAGGGTCACAGCTGGAAGGCCTTCTGAGTCGACGTCGCCTTCAAGCGTGATGGCCTTGCCGAAGCAGGAAAGTCCATGTTCGAAATAGGTGCCAGCGGCGACCAGGACCGTGTCTCCATCTGTGGCACTGGAGAGTGCGGATTCAACCGTTGGAAATTCAGCAGGGACGTTGAGCGTATCGCTCAACGCGGGATATGCCATGGTCAGAATAAATGCAATGGTGGCAACGGCACGAAGCATCTCTGGGGCTCTCCTGGAGAATGGACTTTTCAGACTTGTTATTAGTACGGCATGGTTCGTCACTGAGATACGGCAATGTCGGAAACAATTGTATTTCCATCAACTCAGCTCAATAGGATCGCCGGAGGGGGGCAATTCAGAAGGCAAAAAAACGCCCCGTCCATGGGGACGGGGCGTTTGAATCTATCAGTAAAGAGTGGTGCTTGGCCGACTCAGGGGCAGCCGCCAAAGTGACTCATAAGAATAATCATGTCTGCTGAATTCACGAGTCCATCACCATTGAGATCAGCTTCGCAGGGTTCCGGTCCCCAGCTGACATAAAGCGTCCAAGGGCCGTCGCCTGAAGTACCAGCTTCAAAGTAATGATGTCCAGCAGAGACGCTGACGACATCATCGGTAAGTTCTGCAGGCATGGAAAGCGAACTGCAGTCAGCGTCACCAATGTAGGACACGTTGATGTCGCTGGTGCCTCCAGGTTGATGCAGATCGGCAAGCAGGTTGCTGGCTTCATTGTTGCCAACGAATCGGTATTGCAGACGGCCATCTACCATTTTCCATTCGACATACGCGAACTCGGCTTCAATTTCGTCCCAGAGAGGGTTCGATCCTGGACCAGGACCTGAACCAGAACCGGATCCAGAGCCTGAACCCGAGCCTGAACCTGAGCTTGAACCTGAGCCTGAACTGCCAGGTCCAGGTACATCAAGCAGCAACTCGGAACCGCCGGCAGCCGTATCGTTGTAGATGATGTGGTATCCGTCACCGAGCGTCAGTGTGCCGGCGGAAACAGGTGCAGTGCCCGAACCGGCGGTATAGACATAGATGCTGGTGGCACTATGAACGGTGAAGTCCCACGTTCCTTCGACCTCGACGGCAATCTGGAATGGGGCAGAGATATTCGTTGTCAGGCTGTCGATATCGAATGTATCGCCGCCGATGGAGTCGTTTCGATACCAATGGAACGAATCAACGCCGACTGAGCACACGTAGTTGAGTGCCATCGTGTCAATCTCTTCTTCAAATGGATCGAAGAAATCAACCATGTCTGGTCGGTAAGCGTGCTCGGCTTTACGAGCTTCTTCCATATCAACCATCGGTGCGGGTCGGGCAACAGCCATCGCCGGGGCGATGATGCTCATTGTGGTCATTACAAGTAGTGAATATCTCAACATTGAATAGGCTCCTGAGTAAAGGGATCAGCCGAAGAACGGCTCACTGCACCGCGACAGGAAGGAAGTTCACGCAGCAGCGGTGTGCTGTTGTGTGGTTCCTGAGTTGTCCTGTCCGCCGGAATTACAGTGCCCCTTGCACATGAGAATTCAGTCCGGAGACGTAACCAGATATGCGAATGGAACCTTTTACATGTGACAGTAAATGAAAAAAAATGAAGCAGAAAAGCCCTTTGCTGCGGAGTGCAATACCATGGCTACCGGGCCCTCAGAGTCCTTCAGAGGCTTCAGAGGCCATTCCATGCTAATTTGCCGATCCAGGGCTTCCTGATTACAGAATGCAGTTTGATAAGGACATCAAGACGGGGTCTCGAGTCTGGCTCACCGGTGCCAGCTATGGGCTGGGTCGCGCCATTGCTCTTGAATACGCCAGCCAGGGAGCCTTCATTGGGTTGACTGCCAGGAGCGAAGGCCTGCTCACTGATCTCCTTGGCGAGATCGAGGCAGCAGGCGGTCGGGGAATGGTGCTGGCTGGAGATGTGAC
>JAQWTL010000016.1 GCA_029242715.1 Phycisphaerales bacterium | reverse complement strand
CCCCCCCCAACCACATCGTGGTCATCGAGAACTGGCTCCCAAGCGTCTTGACGGAAGAGAACTGAATTCAAACTCAGGGGACTGGTGGCTGGTTGGTGCCCGCAGGCTCAGCCTGAATGGCATCGAGTTGAGCCTGGTACTCCGCCGCCGTGACATCATGGCCCGCATCGGGTTCGGCTTCATGCCATTGTTGCTGGTAGAAGATGGTTCGCTGCAAATATGCTATTGAAAGGGGATGTGATTTGCCCAGGGTCCCCCTGGCTCCATTCATGGCTGCGGTCATGTACCCCACCGCTTCTTGGAACTTGCCTTCTTGAAGTCGCAGGCTTGCCATTTTTCCGGTGGTGTTCAACGTATCCTTGTGCTGATCACCCAACAGTCGACGTCGCATTGCGAGGCATTTTACCAAGTACTCGTCTGCTTCCTGGTACCTGCCCTGGACTGTCAAGTTACCTCCGATGGCATCCATGATCGCCAGCGAGAGAGAGTCCTCCTCCTCATATTGTCGCCGATGAGAGTCTAAAGATTCCATGTAGCAGGCCAGGGCTTCCGGATACTTGCTCCTGGCCTGGTAGTTGGCGCCCATGTTGCCAAGAGCCCACAGCGTTTTCCAATGATCGTCACCATAGAACTTGCGGGTAAGCACCAAAGTCTCTTCATAGTACGGTGTGGCTGCCACGAAATCGTCAAGACCATATTGAATGAGGTAGCCCATTCCCACAATGGAACGAATATAGAGCGGATGCTCGACTCCATAAAACCGTCGACTGAGTTCTACGGCATCCTCCAGATGGGATTTCGCCTTGTCGTACTGAGCCAACTCGTGATACAAATTACCTGCTGAGATGAGTGTCTCAATGGTATCCTCATGCGATTTTCCCAATTCTACAATGCGCAGTTCTAATGCCATGGCTTGCGGTTCTTCGGCAACTCTGGGCAGCCCAGCCTTTGTTATGACACTGGCCAACGTCTGGAGCATGCTCGCCTGGACCAAAGGCTGATCTGCCAAGGATTCCTTGATCTGATCAAGCGTCGGCTCGAAGAAATGCTCCTTCATCAGGTCCGATGCGGCTCCAGTGAAGTCGACCACGTCGGCACCGACAGCGTCCAACTGAAACTCATCCATCATCCTGGCTCTCAATGAATCGCCCATTTTCGAGAAATCAAAACTCGCCAGTTGACGCAACTGGATTTCGGCAAGCTCCTCGGCGTTCTCCCTGGCAAGCTCGGCTGCGTCACGTTGGCGAACCGCTTCCACTGCGAACACGATCGAGATCGTGGTCGCGGCGATCAAGGCCACGGCCACAACAGTTGCGGCAATGGCAGCCGCCTTGTTCTTGCGCACAAGCCGCCTGAACTGCTCTGCACGAGTCGGCGGCCGAGCTATGATCGGTTCATCAGCCAGATAGCGGCGGATGTCTTCAGACAGATCACCGACGGATTGATACCGTTGATCACGATCCTTCTCCAGAGCTTTCAGACAGATCGTCTCCAGATCACCCTTGAGATTCGCATTGGTCTCGCTGAGTCTCGCAGGCTGGGTCTCCTTGATAAATTTCCCCGCCTTGGTCAGACTCGCACCGGTCAGGTCGTAGGGAAGCCTGTCGACGAGCAGCTGATAGAGGATGACGCCAAGTGCATAGACATCGCTTCGCGTATCAAGGTCACTCGGATCGAGCTCCACCTGTTCCGGGCTCATGTATTGAAGCGTGCCGATCAACTGCCCCGCTTCCGTCGCCAGGGTCGCTGAAACGGAATCGCTCTCGGTCGACCGAGCTACGCCGAAGTCAATGATCTTGGGATGACCTTCGGCATCGACCAGGATATTGCCCGGCTTGAGATCACGATGGATCACACCCCGCTGATGGCCATACTCGACGCCAGCGCAGATTGCCCTGAACAGCTGCAGGCGTGCCTTGATGTCGAGTTCCTGATCGGTGACGTAATCAACCAGTTCCGTGGCATTGGCAACGTACTCCATCGCAAAGTATGGCCGCCCACCACTGCCCTCATCGAAGGTGCCCGCCTCGTAGACCTGAGCGATGGCCGAGTGCTGAAGACGACCCAGTGTCTGGGCCTCGAACTCGAAGCGACGAAGCGCCTTGCGAGAAATCACTCCCGGGTTCATGATCTTGATCGCGACATCACGCCGGGGGTTGTCCTGCTGAGCCAGCACAACAGTGCCCATGCCACCAGAACCGATGATCCGCTTGACCTGGTAGGGACCGATCGTTTCCGGAATGGACGCGGCTCCTGGCGTACTACCATCAACGATGGTGGCGTCGGCAGCCTGAGGCGTTTGCTGTGGTTTTTTGTGATTCTCACCCACGATGGACGTAGCTTACCAGCGGCATGCGAGAATCGGAATACGTCTCTCTTGAGACAGCCTTTCATCGCACCAGACAAGATCCATGGAATCCCTCTTTGAATGGCTTTAATCGCATGACCACTCGCGATATCTGAGCGGCATGCTCACAAAAACGCTGCTACGAATCGACCCCGGGTCCGAAGACCCGGGGTCGTTCTTAACACTCGAATCAGCACTTTGGCTGTGTGCGTTATCTACATTTCACAATCGATCTCGTCGCATGAAAAGCCGAGATGAAACATGCCGCCCTGGGCCTGGCACGTTTCTGCACTGGGCACCTCTTCGCAGTACGTGAAGTCAGCGCCCTGGATGCAGCAGGCACCGGTCATATCGCAGACGAAATCAACACAGATCTCACCGATATGGAACGTGCCACCCCATCCGTCGGTGCAGTCGCTTCCATCAGTAGTCTCGATGCACATCATCGTGCCATCGATCGGATCGAGGATGCAGCACGCACCATAGGTTTCCCAAGGAGTGCACTCCCAATCGCTGCATGGAATGCCGAATCCTACGAAGTTCCCATCGACGTCGGTGCATTCATCCTCCGTTGCGAAGTTGATGCAGGAACCGTCCTGGAGACAGCAGGCGCTGACAGGCACTTCACAGGCCACAACATCACAGGGAGTGCCGTCACCGGCGTACGTTCCACCCATGTCTACGCAGTCAGCGGGGCTGTAGCCATTGAGACACTCCACGCCTTCGATGCAGCATCCACCCCAGAGACAGAGACCGCTGTCACAGGTCTCCCAGTCACCGAGATACAGCCCTCCCATCTGGTCGCATTGCTCCAGCGTTGTTTCCGGGAAGCAGGCACCATCGAGACAGCAACTCCCATAGACGCACTGATCATCCCAGCCGCCGATCACCGCCAGAAGATCCTGGATATCGATCATGCCATCCTGGTTGCTGTCAGCGGAGCTATCGGCGCCCGCATCACCCCAGCCGGCAATCACCAGAAGCATGTCAGCCACATCGGTGAGCAGGTCATCATTCACATCGGTCGCGCACGGATCCTGACATCTTCTCCGTTTCTTGTAGTCATCATGAGCTGGTCCATGGGCGTTTTTTTGCGCCCGTTTTGTATTGCCGTCGAGCCGTGAAGCATTCATCCGTGCCTTGACATTCCCCCACTTCAGCGTGACCTGGTAGTTGAGCCTGTTCGTTACGGCAGTACAGTTCGCCTGGAGTTGAGTGGACGATATCCATGTTGCATTGAAGTTGGCCTGGTTGGATACAACCTGTGGAATGACAAGTGTGTCACAGTGGGTATCGAAGGTGAAGATGACCTTGTCACCGACTGCAAGTGGACAAGGAAGTACGACGGGTTCCTTGACGGCTGGCGCCAAGGTCGTGGCACCATTACCAAGGAGTGATAGTTTCTTGATTTTCTCGATGGCCTTTCCGATGGGCCGCTTCTCTATTCCATCAATTCCGTTCATTCTCCTGAATGTCTTCCTGACCAGGTTACGCCGCTGTATCGGCAGTGAGCCATCCACGTAACCGACTGCAACCCGGGCTCTCGCCTCCAGGAATGAGAAGTTCATACTGGAACCAAAGTCCGATGAGATGTACACGAGTGAGCCAGGCATATCACCAAATTGAGCAACGAACAAGGGCGTTACCGCGACAAAGTAGTACCCCTCATTATCTTTTTCTCGCGTGATATGCTCGTCGGTCAACTCTATGCCATCAAACTCCGTCCCAAGCAATTCGAAGTATCGTTCATCGCGTTTCTGCAATCCAGCAGGCGTGTTCATATAGGGCTCAACGCCAATCCAGCCCTCCCCTCCCGAGGCCGTAATCAACAGCGTCCCAAACCGCTCACTGTTGTTGCGAATGAGATCATAGAACGACTCCACCGTGCACACTTGTGACGTCGTCTCCGTTTTCATGATCTCCACGAGGCCATACCGCTGACCTTCGACTGAAGTGACATGCTTCCTGTAATCGGCCTCTCCACTGTCCTCTCTCGTACCCCCATTCTCTGTATACAGAAACGCCATGGGCGCATAGATGAACGCAGTATGGTGTGCACCTGTTCCGTATCCAGGAGCCTCGTTCGCCCCGTCTTGTCCCGATGATCGAGGCGGAACCTGTACGTGATCAATGAGAACGTATTCTTCAGAACCTCCCCTCCCTTCGTTTACAGCAGCATCACTGGATGCCAGCAATGTTGAACAACAAGTCAATGAGATGAAACAAACCGCCAAATTTGCGGCGCCATTACGGTAAAAATTTTGTGTGCGCACGAATGAAACTCCTTCTCAATTACGCAGACTCTCTGCTTTGCTCTGGTGAGAAGTGCTTCGATCTGTCAGATGAATTTGTGAAATTGATCAGTTCAGGAAGATCCTCCTGAAACTTTGTCAAATGTTGTTTTAACAATGACTTGCGACTGCTTGTTGTTCGACAAATCGTCAAACAATCGCGCCAGCGATCACCAGGTGGAGCTGCGTACTCACCATGGTCGCATCGCTACGTTCAAGACCTGACCTGGATGAACTCCCGATCTCGAATCCTGGGTGCAATCTCTTCGCCGCTGGTCAACTCTGGATGCAGATCCAGGCCCAGTTCTGCAGGTGACTTCCCCACCCAACTGCTGCTGGTTCCCGTGACGCGAATCGTGGAATTCTCAGGATCGACCGTGAGCATGGCATAGAGAGAATCGCGGTAAGGACACGTGCACGAGATCCAGGGATGTTTCTCGTGGATGTCCTCGGAATAGCTTTCATGCCGATTGTCACTGCCAACCCATTTATAGGAGGCAGAGTTGACATGCAGGTAGGTCACGTTCTTGACACGAACGACCTCGTCAATGTGCGAATGTCCATTGATGACCAGAATGACCTTGTTTGCCGCGTCTCCAAGAATGGCCTGGATCTCATCGGCGTTGTCGACGGGATAGGCACCGGCCAGCGGCTGATGCGAGGCAACGATGATCGGCCCATCCAGGGTTTTCAACTGTGCCTTCAACCACTCCACCTGTTCGGGGCCCACATAGGACGCGTACCCACCCTTGTGCGTCGGTGACCCCGCATCATTGCCATCAAGGACCAGCAACTGAAGCCCTTCAATGTCCTGGGTGTAATACCGGCCAGGCATGCCCCACATCTCGATGCACTGGTCGGTGGTACAGCCTGCATCCGTATCGTGATTGCCAATGACATGCAGCGACTGCTTATGAGCTTGATTGAACCGGTTGATGATCTCGGCATTCCCGGCCTTCGGGTAGGCGAAATCTCCCAGCTGCAGGATCGCATCCGGCTTGTTGACTGACATGCGATCGAGGAACACATCCAGTCGATCAGCGCCATCATGCATCACGTCATGATGGAGATCCGCAATCACGCCGATTCGTACCGGCTTCTTCAGTGTCCCAGCAGCGGCAAAGGACATGCGGGGCAGGGCCAGTGTCAAGGATGCGGCCGTCGCCGTATGAAGAACAGTCCGTCGGCTCAGACCTATTTCCAACTGGCTTGGTTGTGGCTGCTCATGGTTCATTGAGACTCCACTCTACCAGCACCCGTGCTCATCAAGGCCTTCAATCTTTCGAGGTGTTCCCCATGGACGTCGCGAGGAAGGCAATCCTGCTCCCGACAGATCGCAGCAGCCATGCCGACGATCTCGCCCATGGTGCCGGTCGTCTTCATCACGCGAACCGCCCCCAGTGCTTCATGGGTAACCGAGATGTTGCGACCCGCCATGAAGAGATTGTCGATGGACCGGGAATAGAGACAGCGATAGGGAAGCCAGTATGGGCCGTCATAGACATATCCCTCCCCACGCGTGTAATCAGCAATGAACGGCTCATCCTCAAAGCCCTTTAAATAACTGGAATGGGGAAAGTGTGTATCGATGCCCCAGGTACAAGGAACACAGCCATCAGGAAATGACGTTCCATCCCTGAGATTTTCTGCTTTGAGAACCACATCACCCAGAAGGCGTCGAGATTCTCGCTTCCCCGCAATGTAGGCAACCCAATTCAGTTGATGGGCTGGATAACGACCGTCCACATTCTTGATCGCATCCCATGCACCGAAGATGGCCCGGAGGTTGTAATCTCGGATTCGCTCCATGTCTGCCAGTGAATCCCGATCAAATCCGTTCTCCCAATACCAGTTGCCGATTGAAACAGGATTTGCTTCACCGGTCTTTGCCTCAGTTGATCCCCAATCTCTGCCTGGGAATGGCTTGTCGCTGAGATCGAGTGCCCAGGGGCAACGAGGAAATGTCGCATCCTCACAGGCTTGCTTGAGATCTGCTGCAAGTGGATCTTCATCCTGACAGAGACACTGGATGTTCCAGAGGTTGCTTGCCCCCATGTGACCGGTTTCGGTGATATCGAAGTCAGCCCCCGCCAGCACACCGACACATCCATCACCAGTGCTATCCAGAACCAAAGTCGCCGGTATTCGTGTCCGGGCACCCGTTCTGATGTTCTCAGCGATCACCGCAAGGATCTGCTTGCCATCATCCGACATTTCAACACCATTGACGTGCTGATTGAGAAGCAAAGTAATGTTCTTCTCAGAATCAACAAGGCGCTGCTTTCGCGAGTCATCAAACACGATTCCATTCTGGGCATTTTTAGATTGCGGGCCCTTGGCAGGAATCACCTCCATGACCACATCACCAATGTTGGGCCAGGGCTCAAGCTGCACGTGTCCCTGGGGCCAGACCCGAACTTCACTGCTGGAGTTGCCACCCAGGACCGGACGGTTCTGGACAAGCGCAACAGATTGACCCAACCTGGCTGCCGTGATCGCTGCACATGTACCGGCGGTACCGCCGCCAACAACCACGAGATCAAATGAATCCAGTTCTTCTTGCGGAGGTCGATACGCATCCCGAAATGCGGCAAGTGCCTTGGGATCATCTGGTGGATCCCAGGAAAGATCAGAGCTCAACAGGATCGCATCACAACGCCCATCAAAGCCCATGAGGTCTCGAATCGTCAGAGTCGTACTTTCGCCGACTTCAACGACACCCCCATCATGCCACTGCCATGGTTCTCCAGAGGTCCCGAATGTCTTCTGCAGAGGATCGCCATTGATCAGCACCTGGAACTTCCCCGGCGGCGGAAGCGTCTTTTCCGGTGTATTCCATGGCGCAATCCAGTTGCGTGTACGGACCCAGACCCGTACCTGCCCCGGCTCGGTCGCGAGCGTGTGTTCTGCATCAGCGACGGGCGAACCCAGGCCATGCGCAAGGAGATAGGGCGAACCCATCAGGTCCATGAACTGCTGGTCGATGACCCAGCCGCCCGTGTCATCAAATGCCTCTGCCTCAATCAGCACAGGCTGAGTTGAGACTGAACAAGTAAGACCAATCAGGCACACAGCGCTCAGTATTGTCACGTCATCCTCACAGACCAGGTCACGATTGACCTGCGACACAGGTATTGTGCAGAATCGTCAGGCTGTTCTGCCACTTGCCCAGAATGAAGCCCAGCTTGGCGTAGATGTGCAAGGCCATTCCATCAGGATTGACGCCCATCAACAGCATGTCGCAATCCAATTCCTCAAGTGCGTGCCGACCCATGGTGGATACCAGCATGGAGCACACCCCCCGCCGACGAAACTCGGGATGACTCTCGACAGATTGGAACCGGCCTCGACGGCCCGGGCAACGGACCATTCCAGCCTGCCCTACCAGAACTCCATCAATGTAAGCACCCCACCAGGTGGCTGAACCGGTTGCAACCCATGCTTGCCAGGCGAGACGCTGCCCTTCCTTGAAGGCGATGTAATCGGCAACCCCGTCAATCTCCTCAGGATCGCACGCAACATTCAAAGCAACGATCTCTTGCCAGTCACGCTCGATGTCAAGTGGCCGAATCATGACTCCATCTGCCTGGATCTCGACAAGATTCAAGGCATGCATGACTCGACCAGCATCCACCTGCATGCCGTGATTCTTGGCAGCTTCCTCCAGGCGGGATTCGATGGGATCCCCATGCCAGCGAAGCATGACATGCGTGCTCAGTGGCTGATCAAGAAAGGTGTCGCGGGCGAGCTGGATCAGGCGATCCAGATCCTCAATATCAGGCTGGCCTGGAAGGTGCAGGCAGTTGCCCCAACGGTATCCGGGGTTGTCAGGGACGCGAGAAACCGTAATGCCATCCAACACCTCGACATGACCATGCATGCGAATCAGATCAAGATCAGTTTCCGTCAGGGCCTGGTGAGGCATGTGAGTCATCCTAATGCCCAGGCCTCACAGTATGACTGATCAGGATCTGAGCAAACACAAACCATGTCACGATTGTCCTGCGAGCCAAGTGCTAGACACACTCAAACCGATCGAGGTTCATGACCTTATCCCATGCAGCCACAAAGTCGCCAACGAATGTGCCTGCCGCATCATCGCTTGCATAGACCTCCGCCAGTGCCCGGAGTTCTGAATTGGATCCGAACACCAGATCGACTCGGGTACCTGTCCACTTGACCGTTCCGGTCGCACGATCTCGACCCTCAAAGAGAGATTGGGAATCATCGGTGGCTTCCCACTGGGTTCCCATGTCAAGCAGGTTGACGAAGAAGTCATTCGTGAGTGTTTCAGGACATTCTGTAAACACGCCATGGGAAGCCTGATCATGGTTGGCATTGAGTACACGCAGTCCGCCGACCAAAGCCGTCATTTCAGGAGCCGTCAAAGTCAGGAGCTGGGCCCGATCTACCAGCAGATCTTCTGCAGAACGATTGAATCCACTGGTAAGGTAATTTCGGAAGCCATCAGCCTTGAGTTCAAGTGGTTCAAAGGAATGGGCATCTGTCTGATCCTGAGTGGCATCGGTCCTTCCAGGCATGAAGGGAACTTCTATCTGGTTCCCAGCCTGGCGTGCCGCCTCTTCAACTGCTGCACAACCACCCAATACGATCACATCAGCAAGAGATACTTGCTTGCCACCATCGTCATTGAATGACTTCTGCACCTTCTCGAGCATCGCCAGAGCGTTTGACAACTGACCTGGCTCATTTACATCCCAGTCCTTCTGAGGCGAGAGCCGAACACGAGCACCATTAGCGCCGCCTCGCTTGTCACTTCCACGGAATGATGCCGCGGAGGACCAGGCTGTTGAAACCAACTGGGATATCGAAAGTCCTGATGCAAGAAGACTTGCCTTGAGGGCCGTGATCTCTGCCTTGCCAATCAGTTCATGGTCAACTGCTGGCACGGGATCCTGCCAGATCAATTCTTCACTGGGCACTTCCGGACCTAGGTAGCGGGCAATCGGGCCCATGTCTCGATGCGTGAGCTTGAACCATGCTCGGGCAAAGGTTTCAGCCAGTTCCTCCGGGTGCTCATGGAAGCGACGGGAGATTGGCTCATAGATCGGATCCATACGCATGGCCATGTCGGCCGTAGTCATCATCGGAGCGATCTTCTTGGTTGCATCCTGGGCACCAGGAACCATGTCCTCATCTGGAACATCCTTGGCCTGCCACTGCCATGCACCAGCGGGACCCTTGATCAGTTCCCACTCGTACCCGAAGAGCATGTCGAAGTAGCCGGTATCCCATTTGGTGGGATTTGGTGTCCAGGCGCCTTCAATACCACTGCCGATGGAATCTTCACCCACTCCGGTGCCATAGGTGCATTTCCAACCAAGCCCCTGCTGAGCCATCGGTGCCGCTGCAGGTTCCCGGCCGACATATTTGTCTGGAGACGCTGCACCATGGCACTTGCCAAAGCTGTGGCCACCCGCAGTGAGGGCCACGGTCTCTTCATCATTCATCGCCATTCGGGCGAAGGTCTCGCGGATGTCGCGGCCCTCGGCCACGGGATCAGGCTCACCATTTGGTCCCTCTGGGTTGACGTAGATCAATCCCATCTGGACAGCCCCATACGGGTTCTCCAGAACACGATCACCTTCGTAGCGTTTGTCACCAAGCCACTGGGCTTCGATTCCCCAGTCGATGTCCTGCTCTGGCTCCCAGACATCCTCACGACCTCCGCCAAATCCGAAGGTCTTGAGTCCCATTGATTCCAGGGCACAGTTGCCGGTGAGAATAAACAGATCTGCCCAAGAGAGCTTCCGACCGTATTTCTGCTTGATTGGCCAGAGCAGACGACGAGCCTTGTCGAGGCTCACATTGTCCGGCCAACTGTTGAGCGGAGCGAATCGCTGAGTGCCAGTAGACGCACCACCGCGGCCATCAAAGATGCGATAGGTACCAGCACTGTGCCAGGCCATCCGAATGAAGAACGGACCGTAATGACCATAGTCTGCTGGCCACCAGTCCTGGGAGTCAGTCATGAGTGCATGCAGATCCTGCTTGACGGCGTTGAAATCAAGACTGTTGAAGGCCTCGATGTAATTGAATTTTGAACCCATCGGGTTTGATAACTCGGAATGCTGGCGAAGCATTCCAAGATTGAGCTGTCCTGGCCACCAATCCTTGTTGGTCATGGCCTTGTGCATCTGTCCGCCCATTACCGGGCACCCGCTCGCTTCGACTGACATGTCCTCGATCCTTTCAGTTCATTCATTCATGGCTGCAAGCCATAGATTTGATGGATCGTATCTTCGCCGGTGCACTGATGGCAACCAGCGACGGATTTCAACAGGCTTCTGGAATCGATTTTTTCGATCAGATCACACATATCCCTTTTTTTTACCCTATGAGGTCTGGGCTGCTCACCCACAGCTCATTGAAAACGGCCTGTGCGGATGGTGTGATCTCAGTCAGCCTTTTAATCTGCGGCATGTTCAATGCCAGCACGTGGAACTATGGCCTGAATGACATATCCGCATGACTGAAATCAAATTACTAGCACGTTTTCAGGCAACCCCCTGCTCATGCAGGGGTTGTTTATGATGCATGAGGATCCTTGGCTACAACCATTCAATTCTCAACTCGGACGTTGTTACTTGCCAGTCCTCTCAATCCTTACTCTGCTGCTCTTGCTTTCATCTCCTGCTGCCTTTGCGCAACCAGACGACCGTTCAGATGGCCGCCTCGGATCTGGCAACTCCCCGGCCACGAATCGCCTTCTTGAACTTTGCAAGCAGCCAAATTCAGCATCAGATGCCGTAGAAGCTGAGATACGTAACGGCGCCAATATCAATGCCACTTCCAGGATTAGAGTAGTTCGCCAAGGGGAGGCCATAGGGTGGAGCGCCAAGCAGCCTCTTGAGCTCGCCGCGATGAACACGCGAGATCCAGAAATCATTCAACTCCTTGTCAATGCAGGTGCAGTACCCAACCGAAGAGAAGTCAAAGCTGCGGTATCGCACAACTCCGATCCCAAAGTCATTGCGAAGATTATTGAGCTGAATGCTCTGCTGCCTGGACCACACGTCAAGTATGAAGACCTTCTGATTATTGCCGTACAGTTCAATCAGAGACTTGAGGTCATCAAATGGCTTCATGCTCAAGCCCACGCGAACCTCGACCAATCAGATGACAAGAACATCGGGATGTCACTATTCGATGTCGCTTGTGGCAATAATCCGAATCCGGAGATCATCCAGTTACTTCTGGATAAAGGGGCCAGCCTGTCCCCCACTAATCCCGGCGGCATCACCCCCCTCATGTTCGCCACCATTTCCAATACGCCAGAGATTGCCGATCTGCTCATCAAATCTGGCTCCAATGTCAACGCGACTACCAGGAAGGGCATGACAGCCTTGCTTTATGCGGCCATGCATACAAGGTATCCAGGCATGTTTGAAGTTCTTGTAGTCGCAGGCGCCAATGTGAATGCAACGGACAGCGAGAACATGACAGCAGTCGAGTTTGCAGCAGCAACAAATGAGCACCCTGGAATCATGAAGGCACTCATCTCATCTGGAGTTCCTGTGATAACTCAGGGGTCAGAAGGTGCCCCGATGCTCATATCCGCCGTGAGCAACACCAACCCTGGTGTGATTGACGCATTGATAGCTGCAGGCTTGAATCCAAACGATGACCAGAATGGAGATTCTCCACTGGTCCTGTTTTCATATCTCAACAAGAACCCTGCCATGATCAACGCCCTGCTTGAAGGAGGAGCAGAACCGGATACACCTCTGGTAAACCCGGATCTGACCCATGTCAATCCACTCTTGATTCCTGGCACAACGCCTTTGATGTCCGGATGCCTCAATACATCACTGCAGACACCAGAGACACTTGCCTTGCTGCTCGATGCCGGAGCTGATGTCAATGAAGTGAATCCTGCAGGCAATACTGCATTGATGTACGCAGCAAGCATCAACTTCAAACCAGACAACCTGAATATGGCCAAGAGAACCCATGACATGATCCACATTCTTCTTGAAGCTGGAGCAAGCCCTGACTCCACCAACAAGAATGGACTTACCGCTCTGGATATTGCCCGCAAGAATCCATCCCTCACAGCGATGAATCTTGAAAAGGCGTTTCAAGTCAAAGTGTCCAATGAAGATGGTCAATCCAAGTAATTGACACCTGCGATAGCAACAACAGGAACACACACTGTGAATAAAAAACACACCAATCGACGCACCTTCCTAAAAGCAGGTGCTACTGGGGCAGCGGGCCTGACTCTGGCAAGCAGCACAGCAATGGCTTTGTCAACATCTGAAAAGGCCGCCACTTCATCAGAGACCCTGCAACAAGAAGCGAACCAGATCTCACTTGAACTCTTCAAGAATGATGGCCTGGCTCGACCGATCCCTTCCAAGCCAACTCCTTGTGAACTGGCAGAAGGCGTGGATCGATCTCTGGTTCTGGGTGGTGGCGGAGTCTGGTACATCGCCTGGTACATCGCCTTCTTTCAAGGCCTTGAAGAAGCTGGCCTCGATATGAATGAACTCTCAGAGATGGTTGTGGGAACTTCCGCAGGCGCCTACATGGGTAGCGCCATGCGATGTGGGAACATGACACACATGCTCAAGACGATGGAGTTCTATGCAAAGAATCCTGACCAGTTTGGAAAGATTGCTCCTTTTACCGATCCCAACATCAGCCAGCAGCGCGCCATGAAAGTAAGTGCTGCTGCCAAGAATGGAACCACCGAGACGATCCAGACCATCGGCCGCTCAGCACTGGCTGCTCACAACAAGGCCGATAGCGATGGCGCCGAACGATTTGCCATCGCGTTGACAGCTGATAGCACCAAGGACTGGCCTGCTGAAAACCTGTACACCTCATCGAATGATTGCTACACCGGCGAACGCCTGATCGTGAGCAAGGAAGCCGCCCAGAAGAACAAGATCCCTCTGGCTCGAGCAACCGGCGCCAGCTCTTCTCTTCCTGGTGTCATGGGACCAACAGTTCTTGGCGAGCGATATGCAATGGATGGAGGCATCTGCTCCAACGCATGCCATACGGACATCGTCGCCGGGTCCAAGCGAGCAGTTGTAATCAGTCTCACCAATGGGCTGGTGCCGCCTGTTCTTACAGGTGTTCCTCACCCTATTGGCCAGAACATCAAGGATCTGCAAGCTACGGGAACACAGACGATGTGGATCATTGCCAATCCCCCGGATATCAATCTGCTGGATCCGAAGAACATCGGCTCAGGCCTGGAGTCTGGAAAAAAGCGAGCCAGGACCGAGGCGAAAAAGATTGAATCCTTCTGGGCCTAAACAAGACCATGGGACCAATGACCTTTGCTGCTCAACTTTCCACAGCCATACCACCGGTACGTTGTTTGAAGATCTGAATTCTGATTACCAGATCCTACTCGGATGAATCATCACAAGATTCATCCGAGGCAAATAGCATTGATGTGAATTCAACTGATTCAGATCTCACTTGTATTGACCGCTTCAATACTTTCGATCTCAAGGCTGAATGGGCCGGCTTTCTTGTCATAGATGTAGAACTCCAAGCCACCAATCTGCTCAGGGCGAATTCTTCCATTCATGGCCTGACCGAAGAAGTGACGCTCCATTTGACTAATGGGAACAAGTAGATCAATCCACTCTCCCTTATTCGTATCAAATCGCGTCCAGAAACTGTCGCCACCCATTTGTGATGATGCCCTTGCACCCACAATCCAGTTTCTACCATCACCTTTCACTCTCAATCGAAGCGAGTCGTAACCTGCCAGTGAACCAACAGGAATGCCTGCACGCATCGATGAGAAACCTCCGTTGTTTCGAAGAGATGTTTCGCCTGTAAAACGAAGAGTGTCGTTACCTTCCGAGATTCGGCCTGTTGACAAACCCCCCATGACACCATCAAGAACGATGTTCCATCTTCGAATGGAACTCGGGTCCTTGAAGTTGAATATGGGCAGACCGTTTCGGCTATTCATGCTGGTCTGCTGAACTTCCTCAGCACTCATCCAGAGATCGTCGATGATC
>JAQWTL010000006.1 GCA_029242715.1 Phycisphaerales bacterium | reverse complement strand
TTGCACAGATAGCTCTCATGGATCTTCTCTCCCGACAGGTCCAGGCTCCATTCTGACGGATTGGCCCACAGGTTCAAGCCTTCGCCTTCCATATATAAGAAACAGCCCCGACAGGGTCTCTGCCGGGGCTGCGGTGGGGTTATGAATTGTGATTCAGAAGGAGTGCTATGGCGTGCAGCCTTCGTTCCAGTCTTCAATCACATACAGCAGGTCATCGATGTCAACGCAACCATTGTTGTTGACGTCTGTGAGTTCGATTCCCAGTGCGTCATGAAGCGCATCCAGGTCATCGGTATCAACATCACCATCGCCGTCGAGGTCACCGTCATCGATGCAGTCGGAGATGTGGTTTTCGCCGACATGTACGATCAGACCTGATACATGCTCACCAGTGCCGCAGAGTGTGCAGTTTTCAAGGGTGATGATACTTGGGCCTTCCTCACCCCTGAGGGGGTTCCAGTCGGCGTCACCGTACACGTTGTCGGGGTGGTTCTCAAAGAAATAGCAGTCACTGTGAATGGGGCTGCTGTTATTGGCGCAGTAGATGCCGCCGCCACGCAGGGCTCCATTGTCAGTAATGATACAGCGAGTGATTGTGGGATTGCTGTGATCACAGTAAATCCCACCGCCGTGGGTTGCGAAGTTACCCACGATGATGCAGTCGGAGATGGTGGGGTTGCTGCCGTAGCAGTAGATTCCGCCGCCAGAAAGCGGAGGGGGTTCAAACCCCATGGTAAGAACCAGGTCCTTGATCACGGTCCCGGGCCCCTCGCCTGATTGAAATACTAATACGCTGCCATTCTGCTGGGCGTCAATGATCGTCGCTGGCGTGCCATTGCTGTTGAGCGTGCCTTGGATAGTGATGGCCTTGCCATCTGTGTCGACATAGGTTTCGTTATAGATACCTGCGGCGATGTTGATCACGTCACCATTGACTGATGTATTGATTGCACCCTGAATGGTGGGTTGGTCGCCTGGCACATTGATCGTGCCAGCGAAGGCTGCAGATACTCCAACGAAAGCCAGCGACAGACTGGCAACAACAGCAACGAAGCGATTCATGGTTTCCCCTCCCAAGGTGGATGTGTGATCCCCCATCATGGCGATTTGGCTGCCAGGATCAAGGGTGTGTCTTCCATATATAAGGAAACAGCCCCGGCAGGGTATCTGCCGGGGTTGCGGTGGTCAGGGCGTGGGAGTGTTCAGGGGCATACCATGCCCCACTCGGCCAAGACGGTGAGAATATCATCGGAGCTATAGGGATCCCCCCAGCCTGAAATGACTTTCAGCACATCATGTACATCGACCAGGCCGTCGCCAGTAATGTCGCCAGCCAGAACACAGGAATCTACCGGAAGGAAGTTATGCACGATACGCATGCCTTCGACTTCACGATTACCGACGATAAGTTCCGGGGTTGAATCCATGTTCAAATCACACATGACCAATGGATGTGGGAATTGGCCCACGCCGATGATCATCTGCTCCTGCAGCGAGATGTGACCTGGCGTGCTGTCATTCATGATGATGGAAAGGCCGCCCAACCAGTCCGTCGTTACGATGTCGACGTTCCCGTCCCCATTCAGATCGGCTACTTCTATTCGCAGCGGCTCACTCTGGGAAGCGTACAGGTAGTAGTCCTCGAACTCATATGCAAAGCTCAGTTCTGCCCGATTACTGGTTCTCCGATGGACTGATATTCCGTTTGGCGAACATCCAAAGCAGCCTCCTCTTGTGATGATGTCCAGCAGTCCATCCCCATCAATGTCTGCAAGTCGAGGTGCCTGTGTTGCCCAGTAGTAGTCATATTGGGGATCTTCAACACCACCAGCCTCCACGGTCAATGCAAGCTGTAAAGCAAGCGTGTTCTCCGTGCTCTCATTGAAGTAGATGTGAACATCGCGATTCTCTCCAGATGAGACAACATCAATGAGTCCATCTCCATTGAAGTCGGCGTACTCCGGCCGTGGGTCGACATATGCGTCAACGATCACCTTGGGCGCAAAGCTCACCGCCGAACCCTGCGTCGTGTTCAGATACACGCCCATCTGGTGCCAATTTGTTCGGGTTGTCACGATATCGAGTTTGCCATCGCCATTCATATCTTCCAGCTGGGCATACCCCTCGTAGCCGTCACCAGAGAGGATGATCGGCGGGTCGAATGCAAACGACTCGTTCGAACCGGTGTTGATGAAGATACAGGTGTGGGAATCGAAATCATCGGTGATGTCACCGTATTCCGATGCCACGATGTCCAACCTGCCATCGCCGTTGAGATCGCCCAATGAGACATCATGGACCTGGGTCCAGGGACCTGTTCCATAATCCAACGAAAGGCTCCGTTCGATTGTGATGAGTCCATCTTCATCGAATGCCATCTCGTAGATTCGAACATGCCAGTAGGGCTCTGTAGTCACGATATCCGGAACGCCATCACGGTTGAGATCGCCCATTGCGATGCTCTTTGCAGAGCTTCCAAGGTACGGGCTGAACAGTTGCTCCTGCAGGTGTTCAGTCTGAAGCTCTTCCGTTGCATTGAACGTGATATTGAAGCGATCCGATGATCGTGAAATCAGGCCATTGGTGCTCAAGGTAATTGGCGCATACTGAACTGAATGAGGCACGAGTACGACTAGTTGCTCTTCAGAAGCGGACAAGATCTGTGCTTCAATCTCACCGAAGCAGACAAGGTTGTCCTGGATATCTGAACTGAATCCTGATCCATGAATCGTCACTTCACTGCCAATGTTTGCAGATACTGGTGTAACGGAATCAATAACGGGAACAACTGCACTCGCAGAAAGTGCCGACAGAACCACTGATGCCAAATATGTGAACATCAGCCAATGTTAACAGTGAATGATTAGCAACCGGCCATTCGTTCCAAGCTGAATACGAATATTCTCAGTGTGGCGACTCTGAGGCGGGGGATCAATGCCTCACTGACAAGATGCCTTCCTTATATAAAGGAACAGCCCCGACAGGGTCTCTGCCGGGGCTGCGGTGGGTTCATGAATCGTGATGCGAATGGGGGGTTATGGCGTGCAGCCTTCGTTCCAGTCTTCAATCACCAGCAGCAGGTCATCGATGTCAACGCAACCATTGTTGTTGACGTCTGTGAGTTCGATTCCAAGCTCGTCATGAAGCGCATTCAGGTCGTCTGTATCGACATCACCATCTTGATCGACATCGGCATGGTCACAAACATTGGCTTGATGATGAGGTCCCTGAATCGTTACTGGGCCTAGAATCTGGGGCGTGCCGCCCGTGTTACCGCAGATTGCGACATCATCCAGGATCACATAACTGGCATCATTTGGTGGGTAGTTATGAAGTGCAGGAGCATATGGAGCACCACAGCCCGCGATGATGCACATCTTCAGTCCGGCGCCGGAACCGTTTTCCACGAATATGCCGCCTCCATCTGTTGCTGTATTCGTTGCCAGCAGGCAGTTGTACAAGTTGATTGAGCAATTATCATTGACATAGATTCCGCCGCCAAAATTGCCAGTGCCTTCGTTCGTTCCAGTTCCGCCCTTGAAGACGAAGTTATCAAAGGTCAAATTGATATTGTTGGAACCAACCGTTGAAACAACGCTTCCTCCGGCAGGAGGCTGGACGATGGTCTGGGCGGTAACCGTAACGCCCAGTTCTACGTAAGGGGGATTCTGGCCAATAGCGCCATAGAATTGCAGGCTGTGGCCACTGGCGACAAGATTTTCCAGGTATATACCAGCAGCAACGTTGATGTTGTCATGGTTGCTTGAGTTGTTGATGGCATGCTGGATTGTTCGCCATGGTGCTGCTTGAGAACCGGCGGCAGTGTCATTGCCTGTCGTGGAGACATACCAGTCATTGGTAGCCATGGCCTGGGTTGTTGCGAAAGATGCCAGCAGTAGACCGGCAGAGATGATTCGATTGAGTTTCATGGTTTTTGCCTCCCAAGGTGGATGTGTGATTCCCCATCATGGCAGATCGGGTGCCTGGATCAAGGGTGTGGCTTCTATATAAAGGAACGCGAGGAAGAAACAGCCCCGACAGGGTCTCTGCCGGGGCTGCGGTGGGGTTTTGAAACGTTATTCAGATGGGAGCCATGGACAGGGAGCCGCCCGTGAGTTTTTGGTGTGTGCAGGGGGTTACAACTCACAGTTGTCCATCCTTGAGTAATCTGAACCACTATGTCCAATGTCCCCAACGAGCCTGACTCCTCTACGCCCTCACCAGATGGCGAGGAAACGATCAGCAGCGATGGCCTGCCGATCACCGACGCACCGCTGATCACCGACGCCCCCGAACTCGTGGCGTCTTCACTCATCGGTACCAAGATCGGTTCCTTCACGCTCAAGCGCATCATCGGTTCCGGGGGCATGGGCACCGTGTACGAGGCCATGCAGGAGCAGCCTCGTCGCCGCGTAGCGGTGAAGATGATGAAACGGGGCATTACGTCCAAGTCAGCCCTGCGGCGGTTTGAATTCGAGTCGCAGCTACTGGGCCGACTTCGGCACCCCGGCATCGCCCAGGTCTATGAAGCAGGCACGCACGACGATGGTTCCGGGGGCGTGCCGTACTTCGCCATGGAGTACATCAGCAGCGCCAGATCGCTGACCCAGTACGTTCAGGAGAAGAAGTTCAGCACGCGTGAGCGTCTTGCCCTCTTCGCCAGGGTATGCGACGCAGTGCAGCACGGTCACCTCAAGGGCGTCGTGCACCGTGATCTCAAGCCAGACAACATCCTCGTGGACTCTTCCGGGCAACCGAAGATCATCGACTTCGGTGTAGCACGCAGCACCGACTCTGACCTGGCCGTGACCACGCTGCAGACGGACGTTGGGCAACTCGTGGGCACGCTGCAGTACATGAGCCCGGAGCAGGTCGAGGCGGACCCCAGTGATATCGATGCCAGAAGTGATGTGTACGCGCTGGGCGTCGTCCTGTATGAACTGCTCACGGGCAATCCGCCCTACGACGTTCGGCAGGCCGCGATTCATGAAGCGGTTCGGATGGTGCGCGAGGAGGAGCCTACGAAACTCTCGACCATCAATCGTCACTTGCGTGGGGATATCGAGACGATCACCATCAAGGCCCTGGAGAAGGACCGCGATCGTCGCTACCAGTCGGCCACGGCGATGCAGGAGGACATTGGACGCTACCTCGCCGACGAGCCCATCGCAGCCAAGGCACCCAGTGCATTTGATTACCTCAAACGATTTACCCGAAAGCACAAGGCCGCGGCGATTTCCATTGCTGCGATCTTCGTGGTGCTTGTGGGCGCGGTTGTCGGGATCTCGGTCTACGCAGTAGAGGCTGACCGGCAAGCGGACCGAGCTGAAATAGACAACATTCGATTTCATGCGCTCAAGAACTATGTTCACGAACTGTTGGCACCAAACCAATCCGTATTCGGATCGTACACCGTGTTCATCCAACTTGAACTCGCGCTTGGACGGCCGATCCAGCCGATAGAAGACAGAGATCATTGGATATGGCTGCTCTCGCATGCTGGCGATTCATTTGACTTCACACATAATGGTGTCTCGACCCGGCGTATTGACGAGATTGATCTACGCAGGTCCATTGGTTTCAGCTACTACTTGGTTGGCCTGAACGATCAAGCCATTACGCAATGGACCGAGGCATTGGCGTTGGCTCGCTCTGGTGAGGATCTCTTGACGGAGTCAGGCTTTGATCACCCGGGCGATGCATTGCAGTACAAACAGCAGATCCACCGAGAACTATGTAACAACCTTGGCGTTGCGTTTGCAATACAGGGCAAGTATGACGAGGCTGAGCCACATTTCATCGAGGCAATCGCCTTGCTCGGAGACCTTGACTCTGACTACGGGAAATCTGAGACGCAAGATGCGATTGCTCAGATAATCATTCTCTATGAGCTTTGGGGCAAGCCCGAGGAAGCGAAGAAGTATCAAGAGATGTTGTCGGCCAAGGAGAAGGCCGGCTCATAAGCAAGCTCACCCGCAGGTCAGTCACTGCCTTCAGCAACAACCCCGTGAAGACGGGAGTGTTGATGGCCGACGTAGTCTTGCCGGTCGATCGCTGAACGCCGAGTGGGTCAGGGAAGCGAACGTTCCTTTGCTCGAGAATCCACTTCCGCTTGATGCTTCTTGATCTGATTGGATCGCCATCGTTCACCCGAATCAGTAACAGGTGGTTGCATCTGTGATTCCCACGCTTCAAGTGCCTTTCGCATACGAGCAACCCGCGATGCATGCAGTGGCGCCAGATTGATTCGTTCAGACACATCATCGCGGATATCAAAGAGCATGTACTGATCATCCTCCACGCGAATCAACTTCCACCGGCCATTCTGTAGAACCGAAGCGACTGGGCCGCGTCGCCAGTACAGAAACTCGTGTGGGTTGGATCGATCCTCCCCCAAAAGAAACGGGCGCAAGTCAACACCATCAATATCCGTCGCGTTGGCATTGGCAGCCCCAAGCACCGTGGCAGTCATGTCCAACGTACTGACCGCAGGAAGATAGGACTGGCCCGGCTGCGTCACGCCCGGCCATCGCAGCAGCATGGGCACTCGAACGCCACCCTCGAACTTTGAGCCCTTCATGCCCCGAAGTAGCCCGTTGTCCGAACCATTGTTTGTGGCACCACCGTTGTCGTTGACAAACCAGATGATGGTGTTGTCGGCTTCTCCTGAAGCATCAACAGCACGGACCACCTCACCGATTGCGCGATCAAGTGCTCGCTGCATGGCGCGATACGTTTTACGTTTGGATGGCTCCCCGCCAACGGCGGCCAGATCCTCGGGCGAAGCCTGCATGGGGGTGTGGGGGGCCGTGAAACACAAGTACATGAAGTATGGACCGCTTGAGGCCAATTCCCGAATCTGCTCGCTGGCAACTTCACCGAGGTAGTCCGTGAACCACGTAAATGTCGCCGACTCGTCAGCGACAACTTCATCGCCAATTCGCACGCGATAGTTCTCCCGCTTGGTGTCGTTGTCATAGGGCTTGTAGTGGCGGCTGCCTGCAAGCAGGCCATCAAACCGGTCAAAGCCCTGCTCAAGTGGTCGCATCTCGGGTTTGTATCCAAGGTGCCACTTGCCGATGGCCGAGGTGGTGTACCTGGCCTGTTGCAAACGATCGGCAATCGTGATCGTGTCGCCTGGAAGTCCATGAGAACCTCCGACGGGAATGTTGTGCTCGTACCCAATTCGCTGTTGGTAGCATCCGGTGATCAAGCCGGCTCGGCTAGGCGAACACACTGACGCGGTGACATAGGCCCGCTCGAACCGCACACCAGAAGCGCAGAGCGCATCGAGGTTCGGCGTTTCGACATCATTTGAACCCTGAAATCCGAAATCGCTGTAACCCGCATCGTCCGACACAATGAAGATGATGTTGGGTGGGGACGTATCCAGGTCTGTCGGCATCAGGATATGCGTGGACATCGATACCAGCGTTATCAGCAACCATTCAATCATGGTGGCACTGTACTGGCACTGATACCGTCTGGCGATATGAGGGCTTCAGAAGTTCAGAAAAAAACAGACCGCCCCTTGAGGAAAGGAGCGGCCTGCTTGGCGTTCATCCGGCGTCGAAGTTGTCATGCGCCGCCATGTACGCATCATCCAATTTTGAGCTACATGTTGTTACCCATTGGATCCCCGAGGATGACCATGCTCTGGAAGTATTCGATCACACCAGAATCCGAAACATCACGAGCATCCCATTGCGGCCAGTCGAACGTATCGTTGTAGAAGGGCAGAGTCTGTGCCCAGTTGAGAACCGTGAGGTGGTTGATGTCGTGATTGATTGCGACACCTTCAACCGAACGGAACCCGTGGCACCTGCCGTGCATCCAACCAGCGTAGTGTGGCTCCATCTTGATCGTGTTGATGAAGTTGTTGACCATCCCGTTCTGTTCAAGATAGTCCGCGTAGCCTGCGATTCCGTACTCACGGACCATGTCCATGACTTGGATCTTCATCTCGAGGGTATCGCAGACGGTTCGTGCCGTTTGTTGGATATCAGCAATAATCTGCGGGTCGTAGGCTTCATCGGTAATCCAGCCGACTTTGGCACCCTGCATGGCG
Organism: Phycisphaerales bacterium; assembly: GCA_029242715.1. Classification (GTDB taxonomy): domain Bacteria; phylum Planctomycetota; class Phycisphaerae; order Phycisphaerales; family SM1A02; genus UBA1668. The sequence continues at coordinate 8,457 of JAQWTL010000006.1, read as the reverse complement.
TAGTACAGTCCGACACCCTTGAGATCATTTTCCCACCACTGACTGTTGTTGGTGAGGGATTCGTTGAAGGCCCACTGGCCGACCTGTTCGAAGCTCAAGGCAGACAGCCCAAGGAAAGCACGGAAATTGTTATAGGCTTCCATGGCTTCGGTCGTGATGGCGATTCGTCCATCCACCATCTCCCATGGATGTGAGTTGTTGTTGGATCCATGGAAGTGGCCCCACATCGTGAGGTCCAGGTATTCGCCTCCCGAATCGAGTGGTCCATCGTTGGGAGGGGGGCAATCGCCCCAACGATCAATGATGATCAGCAAGTCGTTGGCGTCCACATCGCCGGATTGATCGAGGTCCATGGGGCACGACCCGTTTTGGTCGGGGCACTCTCCCCAACCACCGAGGATCCCGAGAACTTCATCAGCGGTGACTCGCTCATCTCCGGTGAAGTCCGCCACGCAGCATTCGCTGCTGATGGCTGCTGAACTTGTGGCAACAAGTCCTGCGAACAGTGCCAGTTTAATAACGCTCCGATGTTCCATATGTATGTCTCCTTCTCTAAGAGGTACTAAGAACGACCCCCGTGATCAATGAGGCTGCACAGATTGACGGGCGACATCTCCAGGATGCCCGTGCGATGAACAGCTTTGCCGCACAATGCGGCTTTTGCGAGATAGGCATCTTTTGTGTATCGCTTGCGCCTGAAACGAGTTGAATGTCTCAGATAGAACAGTTAACAATTCATTCAACTGTTCGGCAAAAGGCCGTTTGCTCAAAGGCTTGTTTGAGTATTCACTTTAGAACATTCAAATGGCATGTAACGTTTGCGCCGAAGTTGGAATGGGCTGTTGATTGTTGCAACCCCATTAGATGGAAGAGTGATCAAAAATATTGGTTTCACGTGCGGGGCTGGGGCTGATCGAGCGATCGCATCCTTTCAAGCAGCCTTGGATTGAATGATGTGGTTTTGTTCCATAGATGGAGTGGGGGTTCAGTCGCCGAACCTCGGTTCGGGCAGGCCACGGACGCCGAGTCCGTGAATTGCAAACAGACTTCCAGGCCGTGGATGCAGTGCCAGTTGTTCCGGGCTGACGAAGGATTGCTGTGACGTGACGAACATCGTTTCATAGTCGGCTCCGCCAAAGGTGACGCAGGTCGGGCTGGGTATCGGCATCTCGATCTCGCGATCGAGTCGGCCATTGGGATCGATACGCAGGATCTTGCCTCCCATGTTCAAGGCAAACCAGTAATAACCCTCCGCATCGACCGTGGCACCGTCGATGATCCCCGGCTGTCGATCTTCGAGCGATAGCAGGACCCTGCGATTGTCAATGCGGCCTTCGTCGATATCAAGATCGAAGACATGGACCGCGGCGCCCTTCGTGTCGCCGAAATACATCCGCGTGTCATCCGGAGAAAAGGCAATTCCGTTGCTGCAGGCAAAGGAGAAGTCCTCTGCGCACCTGTGGCATGTCAGATCGGGATCGAGGCGATAGATGTACGACGCACAGTCCTGCAGTCGCCCATCCATGCTGCCGCACCAGTAGCGTCCGCGTCGATCAATCTTTCCATCGTTCAGACGACTGTGTGGCAGGTCAGCCTCGGGATCGACGATCTGCTCAAAGGTACCGGTGTCCAGGTCGACGGTGCAGAAGCCGGAGTTCGTGCCCGCGATCAATCCGCCGGATTTTCGGAACCCGAATGACCCTACCTGCTGGGGCATGGGCCAGACATCCTGCTTCCCGGTCACGATGTTCAAGCGCTTCATCGACGGCACGCGTGAGCCGGCCAGTTCCATGGACGGTCCCGCGTGATCGGACCAGTACAGGGAGGAGTCCTCTTCGCACCAGAGTGGTGACTCTCCAAGGCCATCATTGCATTCCCAGAGACATTCGATTTCGCACATCATGTTTCCTCCAAAGCACCATTTGATCGTTGGCGGCAAGGCAGGTTAACTAGTTGCACACCAACTCAGCCCCGCAGTATTGCCCGGGGCATCAATCAAATAGAGACCAGATCACGGCCCACTGGCCTGCCAGGGGGCAGGAGGGCAGGCTTTGTGTAGTGCAGCAAGGAATCCGTATGCACTTGACTCGGGTAGGATGCCGTCCGAACAGCCTGCATCGATCGGGAATTGCCATGACCCAGGAACAACTGATCGCCTACCTCGCCTTCATCGTCTCGGTGTTCGCTTTGATGAACCCGCTGGCGGCGGTTCCGATATACCTTGGCTTGACGGCGGACCTTGACCCGGAAGCACGTCGACGTATTCCGTTCAAGACGGCCGCGGCAGCGTTTCTGATCATGGTGATCGCGTTCATCGCAGGTGAGACGATCCTTCAGATGTTCTCGGTAAGCATTCCCGCTCTCCGCATCGCCGGGGGCATCGTGATTCTATCGATGGGCTGGTCGATGTTGCAGGCTAGAACCAGTCGTACGCGGCAGACCAGTGAGGAAGCTGAAGAGGCAACGAACCTGGAATCGATCGCGGTGATTCCGATGGCCATTCCGGTGACGGCGGGTCCTGGTGCGATCAGCCTCATGGTTGTGGCAGCGTCCTACCCGAACCCGATCGAAGGTCGGATCGCCATCATCATCGCCGTGCTGTTTGTTTGCGTGCTGCTCTGGCTTTTTCTGAAGTCGGCTACGACTATTTCAAAGATGCTCGGCCAGACCGGCATGAATGTCGTGACCCGAATCATGGGTCTCTTGATGCTCGGTGTCGGTGTGGAATACATGGCACGAGGCCTCGGTGAAATGTTCCCGGGTCTGCTCGTTGCTGCCAAAGTTGCAGGCTGATCGATTATCAATCAGGACATGGCTGGCCAAATTCGCTGAGGATGGTGAGCAGCGTGTCGATCTGAATGGAATCGCTGGCAGTCCATTCTGCGATCAGGATCAACAGATCGGCGACATCCATGATGCCATCAAAGTTGAGATCGCCTGGACAAGTGGCTGAGCACGTGTCCTGGATCGTGTTGCCGCAGCAGTAGTAGTCGTCAGGGTCGACCTGCGAGGTACTGTCATCGTCAGAAGAGGTGTTGTTGCAGGCCGTGGTATTCGTGAGGCTCAAATCACTTTCAGAATAAGCCCAGATACCGCCGCCGTGATCGCCAGTTGTATTATTGGTGACGTGGCAGTAATCGATGATGGCTGCTGGCACAGCATCCCGGATATGGATACCGCCACCATCGCCATCTGCGCTGTTTCCAAAGACAGTTGTATAAGTCACTGTGCCTGTTGCGCTGTCAAAGTAAATGCCACCGCCATCATCATTGGTAGCCGTGTTTTCGGTCAGGGTGCAGTTGGAGATCTGAATATAGCTGCCGTTGCGAACGGAGATACCACCACCGTACTGTTTAGCGGTGTTGTTCGAGATGTCACAGTCGGAGAAAGATCCAGACGCTTCGTCATAAAATCGAATGGCACCACCATAACCATTGATTCCAATTCCACAGGAGTTGCTTCGCAGTTCGCATCCATCCATCGTCAAGTTGCTTCCCGAATACTGGACGTTGATGGCGCCACCATCGTTCCAGGACCCATTTCCTTCGAAGATGCAATCTGTGAATATGAAGTTTGTCGGTCCAGCCAGGCAGACACTGCCGCCATAGCCATATGGTTCAAGATCAGGTAGCCCGCTATTTTGGGTGGCCTGGTTGTTTGAAAATCTGCAGTCATCGAACTGGCAGGCAATGGTTGAATCCTGATTTTCATTCGGGCAGAGGATCGCACCCCCAAGGGAAGCAGCATTGGATTCAAAGAGACATCCGGTAAAAGTGATGGGCGTTGATCTATTAGTGCTCACATTCACGGCGCCGCCGTAGTTTCCAAATCCACTGGTTATGGACTTATTTTCTTTGAATACGCAGTTGGTGAGACTGACGTAGTCTCCGCTGCCCCCGATAAACATGGCGCCACCATTAGCAGAATTGTTGCCATATAGATAACAGTTGGACATGTTCAGGTTGCCGTTGCATGTGAGGGCTCCGCCGAATCCAACTGCTCGTTGGCTAGTGCTGCCTAGGCAGTCGATATCGTCCTCGCTCTGGCTTGGGGTGGCAGTGTTGGATGTGAATTGACAGTTCGTGATGATGGCGTCACCTACTGTAAAGACTGCTCCGCCTACTGAAGACCCGACATTTGGGAGGTTTCCACAACTGCTAATGGTGTACATGCTCGTGCAGTTTGAAAACATGCAGTCTGTGATCGTCACGAGGTTGCTGTTGCTGTAGATGGCGCCACCAGTTTCTGCTTCGCAATCCGTGAAGCTGCAGTTGCTGATTGTAGTATTGCCACCATTGCAGTTAATGGCGCCGCCATAGGTGGCGTCTACTTGTATTTCATCACCGGTTACTACCAGCTGTTCTCCGCAACCATTGAAGCTGCAGATGTCGATCGTTGGGCTGCTGGAACTGATAGAAATGACACCGCCATCTGTGGGATTTGCAGCATCAGTGAATACGAGATCCTTGATGATGGTTGAGGCGTTCTCATTGGAATTGCAGACAAATACGGGGCCTTCGTAAGATCATTGCACGTACATTTCTCCGGGTGGCCCAGTCAATGAATAAGAGACTCCGGGACTCATCGTGGTCAGAAAACTGCCATCGGAACTGCGGGTGCCTCTGATGGTGATCGCTTTACCCTGAAGGTTGATGTTTAGCGCATCGTCACCTTCAATCGTACCTGGCGCAATCAGCACGGTGTCGCCATCGTCTGCTGCCGTAACGGCATCCTGGATGGTGGGCTGATCATCAGGCACATTGATCGTACCAGCGGTCACCAAACAGCTCAGTAGACAACTGGTCAGGACAGCCGCAATCGTTTTCATATTGGTTCCCTCCCACAGGTGATTTGAAATCAAAATCATCATCGCAGACTGGCGATTAGAATCAAGGCAATCTACTGAATCCAGTCAATAGATACTCATGAAAGCCGACTCGGGGTGTTTATTAGTCAGGAATCCAGTTTCAGCCAGATGCCCGTCGTGGTCTTCTCGGAGGTCTCCGCATCACCCGTGTTCACGAGACCAACTGGTTCAACGAGCATGACCGAGCATTCCTCTTCGGCAACTGGCCGATGTTCGACGCCGCGTGGAACCACCAGCATCTCGCCGGCTTTCAATTCAACGCGTTTGTCACGGAACTCCATGACGAAGGAGCCTTCCAGTACCAGGAACATCTCATCTTCATCTGCATGGGAGTGCCAGTCGAAGGCGCCGATGAACTTGGCAAGCTTGATCTGCTGGCCATTGAGTTCAGCAATGATCCTGGGCGACCAGTGGTCATCGAAACAATCAAGTGCGTTCGCCAGGTTGATTCGATCAGATGAACTCATGGGAATACCAGTTTAGCTCGGAGCATCAAGCCAGGTCTGCATCGTTGATGGTGGGTTGGTTACTTGGGGCCTCGAGGGTGCCGTCAGTACGCAAGTTACCATTGTCACATGTCACGATGAATACATGATCTATTCCTCTTTGGGTGCAGCGAATGGTCGATTATGGCACATCAGGCTGGTGGGTTAAGCCTTCGTACCGGATGGTATCGAGTACGATTCCATTCCAGCGTCAACATTGGAGTACGCCATCATATTGTCTGTACGCGGATTCCAAGCTTATTGAAGTGGTTTATGATCCCGGGCGATTGGATCGCCTTGCAGGATCGTGAAATCAAGTGTTGAGCCTGGATTTTTTAATGTAATCTGAAGGCCAAGAAGTCAACATGTTCAAGATAAGCCGATCAGTCAATTATCGTAACTTTGGATTTATTCCAAGAGGCAACTTTGTTCGAGACCTCTACGGAAAGTTGTTTGGTTATCCGAACTTGAGCAAGCGGCTTACGGCGAGAGAAATCATGCGTGCGCTTGATCTGAAGCCACAGCAAACAGTCCTTGATTTTGGCTGCGGATATCGCGGATATTTCACCGTTGAGATTGCTAAAAAGGCCAAGCTGGCTGTTGGTCTGGACATCAACAAACTTGTCAATGAGATCAAGGTTCCGGATTCATTGAAAGACAAGCTTCAGTATGTTGTCATTGACAGTACAGACGTGCCATTTGAAGACAATACCTTTGATGTCATACTTGCAAGTGAAGTCATTGCTGTTGTTCCGGATCCCGGTGTGTTCTTGAAAGAATGGCGGAGGCTTTTGAAGCCTGGGGGCCGACTCGTCATGATCAATGGAACAGGGCGTGATTCCATCAGGCGTTGCTATGATCGCCAAGCCATTCGGATGAAAGCGCTAAAATTCCTGTTCAAGAAAAGATGGCCAAGTGAATTTGATGAATACATCAAAGCAATCAATATACAATTTGGTAACGAGAAGTCAGTTTTTTATGATGTGAACTCAATGGATGAAATGATCGCTCGCAATCAATTTGAAAGATCGAGTTGTCGTTACATGAGTACTGGATACGGTGGCGAATTGTTGGAATGGCAACAGTTTATTCGTTATCTGCGAGGCAAGAAGGTGCTTGCAAAAAACTGGTTTGTTCCAACGTATTGGATTTTTAGCTTTCTGAAGATGATCGGCCGGAATACCAACGCCACAGCAATTCTCTATGTTGCGAAGAATAAAAAAAACTCTCATTGATTTACGTCTCAGGCAGACGTACGGGGCTGATTTCTTTGATTACGTCAAGCGACGGCGTCAGATTCACAGCCGTACACCGTTTTCAGCGGGAATCTATCAGGATCTCCTGAAGTCGATGTCTGGTGATTCCCTGTACTCAATCCATGATTACATGTCACAGGAAAAGGTTGCGAATTTGATCAATGTCTTTGCACGACACGACATTGATACGCAGCAATGTGTCGACAATATGTCGATGATGCTTGATATCAATCTTGAGCTCGGTGTCCGAACCGCGGCATATTTCCTAGTGCATGATGAGTATTATCATCTGGCGGATCACCGCGAGGTTGTATCTGAATATCGAGAGTCGGGAATCGAGATGGGTTTGCATACCCAGTGCTACGTTGATAACAGTCCTCTGGACTATTTCCGACGCGAAATCGAGTCATTTGAAGATGCATTGGGATTTTCGCCAAAGAGCTTTACGATTCATGGACTTGGTCAGTTCAGAATCAAGACGAGAATGGAGTTTCGTCGCAAGATTGCCAAGCTGTATCAGCAGTTTGGCTTTCAATTTTCTGACGCAATCAAGGCGCATCGCCGCTATCAGTACGTGATTCAGGATTGTCATGGATCCCCTGATCAGGGGGGGCGATACATCTATGATGACTTCATAGCAATGCCGCCAACTTTGCCAAGATCATCAAATGTTCTGATATTGACCCATCCGTGTTATTGGAACAATGCCAGTTCTTAGTTGATCGGAAGGCCAATAAGCATGGCCATGATCCCTGAGGGCTATCGATCGTCAAATCGCTTTACTGTAAATTTGATTGATTCGATCAGCCAGGAATGATCCTGATACACGTCTACCGGGTCTTTGGTGAGGAATATCTTGATGTCTGATCAGACATGCAGTCCAATGGCATTTGTGAATGCCAGGGAGAAATATCCGCATGCACTATCGACGATCCATTTGTATTGCCATCTGCCTCTTGGTCCTCACTGGAACTGCCATGGGGCAGTGGTCCGATGATCCTTCGGTCAACCAGCTTGTTGCCGGTGGAGGCTCCTCGCCAGCGGTAACGAAAATCGCATCAGACGACAACGGCGGGTGCTGGGTCAGTTGGTATGACGCTTCCAATGGGTACGACGTTCTCCTGCAACACATTGATTCTTCAGGCGTAGTTCAATTCGATGAGCCGATCCTGGTTGGCGCGCAGTCTGTCAGTTGGGTCCAGGACTTTGAACTGATCGTCGACAGTCTTGGACGACCGGTCCTGGCCTGGATCGGTGCCACGAAGGTTCAGGTGGCCTGTGTTGAAACGAATGGAACGATCGCATGGGAAAAGGAACTCGGATCAAGTGGCGCCTTCCTTGGCCAGGCTCAATTGGCAGCCCTTGGTGGGGGCGCTACGATTCTCGCCTGGGCGGAGGATGACAGCAGTGTCGTGCAACGCCTCGCGGTCACAGGTGCTTCAGATGGATTGCCCATCACGATCAATATCGGTGGCACGCTCATTCCATCGGATGTGAAGGCATCTGGAGGTGGATCCTTCATCGTCTCCTTCGTGCACTACCTCAACTTTTCAGGTGCCAAGCGACTGAAGGCTCAGAAGTTCGGCCTCGACATGAATCCACAATGGGGCGCGTCGCCCATCGATGTCTTCACTGGTGGTTCACTGCAGTTTGGAAACTATCCGGAGTTCGTCGCTGACTCATCGGGGGGTGCCGTGCTCTGCTGGTATGACACCTCACCGTTGATGGCACGCATGCAATGGATCAATGCTGATGGCACACGGCTTTTCGGGACCATTGGAATGACGGTTACGACGGAGACATCCATGGTTCACGTGAACCCTGTTGCGTGCATGGACCCGCAAACCGG
>JAQWTL010000027.1 GCA_029242715.1 Phycisphaerales bacterium | reverse complement strand
CGCCATTGGCGGACGCACTGATTGCTGCCGCAATGGTGGGCTGATCATCCGGCACATTGATGGTGCCAGCGATGGTTGCGGATGTTCCAACGAAAGCCAGTGACAGACCGGCAACAACAGCAGTTATGCGATTCATGGTTTTCCCTCCCCAAGGTGGAGTTGTGATCCCTCCATCATGGCAGATCGGGTGCCTGGATCAAGGGAGAACCGTTCAGTTGGCCCGGTTGGGGGCTTCTTGGCAGCCTCTTGGCCCTTTGGCAGCAGCAAGAGGGTCGGTAGGAATCACGGGAGCCAGCCAGGTGGGGCAGTACAACTGGGGGAGTCTCTCTTCCAGGGCGGCCTTGGCAACCATCGATGCCAGGGCCGCTCTTGTTAAAGATCTGAATCAAAGCGCCCAAGCGCCCAAGTGCCCAGTTACTGATCACACTCCAGCAGGGCGGCTATGGCGTTGCGTACTGGTCCCGGTAGCGTGTCCCATTGGCGCACCAGTTGGGCCAGCAGGGGATCCATGTCCCCCATTGTGTGCAGAGACGTGCGCGCAGCCCCTGTTGTGTACTTCTCTTGATCGCTGTTGTTGTCGTGCTTGTCTGCACTTACGTCACTTCTGGCATCACCATCGCATCGGTCTACGAAACCGAAGGTTCCAGGTTCGAATCCTGGTACCCGCGTTCGGCTGCGCACCCATTCGCCGAGCGGAGCGGGACGTCGGCGTGCGACTGGTTCCGATGGCTGCGTCCGACTCGCTCGACGACCCACTGCGGGGTCGACTCGCTCGCCGTCCTTGCCCTCGATCCCACTCGCACACCTTTGGTCCGCGCTCCGTCGACGAACGGGTGCGTGGGTAATCAAGGAGTTATATGAGTGAACGTCAAGGCTCGGGGCAAGGCCCCCAGCCTTCCAGTACAGCGAGCAGTTCAAATACATCCACGATGCCGTCGAGGTTCATGTCGGCGGATCCGCCAAGGCCGAATTGACTGATGACAATCAGGACATCATCAACATCGACGACTCCGCTGCCGTTGACATCGGCCAGGCACTGGCATTCATCAGGAATGCCGTCGGCGTTGATGTCATCGCTGGTGGCATTGTCCACGTCGCACGAATCGAGCGTGCCGTTGTCGTTGCAGTCCAGGGATGGGTCATCGAGGAGCTCGCAGGCGTCCAGGAGGCCGTTGCCGTCACAGTCGGATGTCTCGTCCAGTTCCTGGCAAGCGTCGAGGGTCCCATCACCGTCGCAGTCCAGCAGCGGATCCACTAGGTCGCAATCGTCCGGGACGAGGTTGTCATTACAATCCTCTGCCCAGCCTTGTTCGATCTCAAAGTCGTCGGGAATGGCATTCTCGTTGCAATCCGGCTCGCAGTTGTCCGGGTGCGTGTCGCCGTCGACATCATCGGCGTCACCCAGGAAGATCTCGATGGGATCTGGCGTTCCATCTCCGTCGCAGTCGTACTCGCAGTCATCCGGGATGCCATCATTGTCGACATCGGTGGAGGTGCCATCGAGTATGTCTTGCTCGTCGGGGACACCGTTGGCATTGCAGTCGTCGCAGGTGTCCCAGAGGAGTGTCCAGCCGTTGTCTGTCCAGTCGCCGTAGATGGGGTCTGGAACATTGCCGCAGACGATGGTGTCGGACAGGATGCTGTTGGATGTTGAGGAGGTGTGGTAGATCCCGCCGCCGTGGCCGTCAGCCGTGTTGCTGGAGATCGTGCAGTCGGTGATGGTGGGGCTGCTGAAGGAGAAGCAGATCCCGCCGCCGCGGTCGGCTGTATTGCCCTCGATATCGTGCAGTCAGTGATGGTGGGGTGGCTTGTGTCGAGAAAGATTCCGCCGCCACTGCCGCCGGTCGTATTGCCCGAGAGTCTGCAGTTGGTGATGGTGGGGGCGCTGACGCTGCAGTAGATCCCACCGCCGCCGCCAATGTCCTCTTCATCGTTCGTGTTGTTGTCCGTGATCGTGCAGTTGATGATGGTGGGATTGCAGGAGAAATAGCAGAAAATCCCTGCACCGTTGCTGGCCATGTTGCCCGTGATCGTGCAATTGGTGATGGTGGGACTGCTGGAGGCGTAGCACAAGATCCCGCCGCAGGAATCTTCCCAGAAGTTCATTACGTCATTTCTGTTGTAGTCGTAGTGCACGCCCAGGCCATTGGTAATCGTGAATCCATCGATTATCGTGGCATCCGTCTCACCATTGAAGCAGGCAATGCCACGGCGAGTGTTCTGCCCATCGATAATGGTCTCTGCCGGTGTTCCACTTGCCCTTAACGTGACAGCCTTGCCCTGCATGTCAATGACATGGCCATCTTGCGTGGAGGTATAGGTTCCCGGGGCTACGATGATCTCGTCGCCATTGACAGCGGCGTCTATTGCGGCCTGGATAGTTGCATGGTCAGCCGGAACGTTGATGGTGTTTGCACAGGCTATCGCAGGGAGCATGAAGCTGATAATGGTGGTGTACATTGTGAGTGCTCTTTGTAGTTGTGGAGGTTTCTGGTTTCCGTCTCGCCAGCATGGTCAAGCAGGCGTGCAGAGGCATCAATCATGACGATGCAGGCAAGTAGAACATATCCACAACGTTCACTCCAAAGACTGGCTCAAATTCGTATGAACCGACACCAGGATATTTCTGTAGCATCTGAAGTGGCACTCTCAAATAAAGCAAGTAATAAAAAACGGTCAACTACCCATTGGTGTTTAGTTGCTGAAGTGGCTGGTTCAGAACCGTGGGCACCTTGGCTCTCAACGATGACTTCTGTATCAGTATCACCTCGCCATCATTCCTTGAATGATCACATTACTCTTGTGACTGGCATTGGAATAGTGGATACCGCCTCTGACAGCAGATGGATGCCTGGTTGGCGTATCATCTATTCTTTCCAACAGGCATCTACTGATCAGAGTAAGCCATGGCTACTATTCTGTCGGCACAAGATCTATCCAAGGCATATCCAGCCAACACCCTCTTCGAGGGAGTTGCCGTTCATATCGAGGATGGAGACCGTGTAGGTTTGATCGGTCCTAACGGTGCGGGCAAATCGTCACTTCTCAAGATACTTGCTGGCAGTGAACTGCCCGATGAAGGGGAGGTCACACGTCGTAAAAACACCAAAATCGTCTACATCGAACAGGATGATCGATTCAGTGAAACAGCAACTCCCTTATCTGCTGTGATCGCATCGTTGGATTCTGATTCTGGCGACCAGTTGGACAATGAAACGCGATCTGCTATTGCGCTGTCGAAACTTGGTTTCGTTGATTTTGACAGGCCAGTCAGTTCGCTTTCCGGTGGATGGAAGAAGCGACTCTCGCTGGCGTGTGCAATCGCAAAGGATCCGGATCTGCTTCTGCTGGATGAGCCGACCAATCACCTGGATCTTGAAGGCGTTCTTTGGCTGGAATCGTTTGTTCAGCAGGCTGCCATGGCCCTGGTTTTCGTTACTCATGATCGAGTCTTTCTTGAGAACACCGCCAGTCGAATCATCGAATTGTCGCCTGCCTATCCGGGAGGCACCTTCAAGGCAGAAGGTAATTACACGGAATTCCTTCGGCGGAAGGAAGCATTTCTTGACGCTCAGGAAGCGGCAGAGTCGGCACTGGCAAACAAGGTTCGTCGTGACACGGCATGGCTCAGGCAGGGGATCCAAGGTCGACAGACACGAAACAAGACGCAGGTTGAAGCGACTGATCGACGTCGTGATGAGCTGAAGCAGACGCGTGATCGAAATGCAGCACCAGACAAGACCACGACGATTGATTTTCAGGCTACCGAACGCAAGACACATAAATTGCTTGGGCTGCACAGTGTCAAGAAATCAATGGGGGACAAGTTGCTCTTTGATGACCTTGAACTGATGCTCTCGCCAGGCCAACGAATTGGTCTTCTGGGCGTCAATGGTTCGGGGAAAACCACACTCATTCGTTTGATGAATGGTGAATTGGAGCCGGATTCCGGAACCATCAAGAAGGCGACAGATCTGAGAATAGTGACCTTCAGTCAGCACCGTTCAACTCTGGTTGCGAATCAGACGCTTCAGGAATCGCTTTGTCCAGTTGGTGACATGGTTGATTATCGAGGGAAGATGATTCATGTGACCGGCTGGGCGAGGCGTTTTCTCTTTGAGCCTGATCAGTTGGCAACTACGGTTGGAAATCTATCTGGCGGTGAACAAGCAAGGCTTCTGATTGCCAATCTGATGTTGTTGCCTGCCGATGTTCTCCTTCTGGATGAGCCGACTAATGATCTGGATATTCCATCGATGGAAGTTCTTGAGCAGGCGTTGCTTGAATTCCCTGGTGCCATCGTTCTGGTTACACATGATCGTTTCATGCTTGAACGTATTGCTACTGAATACCTCGGACTGGATGACGTTGGTGGCGTCAAGACATTTCAGACCTATGAGAAATGGAATTCGGCACGCAAATCCGCTCGTAAAACCAATTCATCTGATGGCACATCTTCTCGGAAGCCGACTGTCTCAGGCTCACCTGTAAGAAAGAGAAAGCTCAGTTACAAGGAGAAGCGAGAATACGACTCCATGGAAGAGGACATTCTTCAGGCAGAAGTAGAAGTTGAACAACTTGAAGCTCAGATTGCTGATCCTGAATTGGCTCAGGACCATGTCAAATCTTTACAGTGCTATGAATCACTGTCCAAGGCACAGGAAAAGGTGAAGGTCTTGTATGCTCGTTGGGTTGAACTTGAAGCCATACATTCAGGAAAGAGTTGATTGAAGCCATGGATGTAAATGGGATCGCATTTTGTTAGTTCTGGCAAAGTGCTGTGACAACCACATATGAAAAAAGGCCGCCCCGTGACAGGGCGGCCTTCGTGATTCTTGGTGTGCTACTTGCTCGGTAACAATTCATGAATTTGATCAAGGCAAGTACATGTTCGTATTTGAATTACTCATGATCAGAATTGTGGCCGATAGCCACCGACGGATTCTGGGTTGTAGTAATAGTGATACGGTGTCTGTCCCATCCATGAGTAGAGCGACGCGTCGTATGCATATGGGTTGTAGTAATACATGGAGTTGTAGCCATGGCCCGCCATCAACATGGAATAGTCATGGGCCCAAGTGGCATCAGTTTGGACGCCGTATCCGGGGTGTATCGCATTCAGCCCACCAGGGCCCAGCGCCGAAACGCTGTCGGCATAAGCTTGGTAACCAAAGTAGGCGCCGATGATGTTTCTGTAGTAGTTGCCCCAGAGGTAGGCATACTCATACCCCAGTTGGCTGTAGTCAACGCTGTAAGACGGGTCGTAAACCGTCTCGACAGCTGTAGTGGTATCGACCGTTGTCGTAGTGGCAGTTTCTGCAGTCTGATCGACAGAGTCTGAAACCGTGTCAGAAACAGTTTCAGTGGTGTCAGCGGACTGGGCAGAAGCAGTAGAAGTCATGGCTCCAATGCATGCGATTGCTGTGATAGTGCTGATCACAATTCTTTGAATCATATGACGTGGCCCTGCCTGACGGCTGTTTGATCTATTGCTGAAGTAGTTCATGGTTTGTGGCTCTCCGAGATTTGTGAATGTCTGTCGGTATGACATTTATGTTGCCAGTGCCAGAGACTGGGATTATCAGTCACATTCATTTTACAAACAAACAGCCTCGGCTGGGGTGCCGAGGCTGAAGATGGTCAGGGTGGCGGCGAGCATTGCGGACAGTCATTCCGAGGTGTTCCAGGGATCTTTGGTCGCCCTCATTATCGTCGATTCTTGCATTATCAGAATCGGTGATCAAGTAAGATCATCTTGAATAACCCTTCTGATATCAAGGACATTCTGAAGTGATATTTAGGCTTCCCTCCAGCCAATTGAGCTTATCACCAGATCTTGATCAGGCATCATCCAAATTCAGGGATATTGTCAAGTGTCATTGCCCAGTGGGCAGACCGGAACCCGCCATGGACGGGGTCATGTGTGCGATTCGATCGCGCCATAGTCCTCAGCGGCATCTAGTCGCAGACATCTGGCAAATCAAATGTTCAGAACAGCAGTGATCTGGTGTGTCTCCGCACGTTTTCAATGGTACGGAATCGGAATCATTGCAGGCATATCGAGTTGCCTTGTGGATTCCTGAATGTGTGTTCCAATCAGAAAAAGGGATTTGTCTGATCAGTCTGAGAGGTGTTGTTCGCCTCTTTGCCGAGCCAGTTCAATCTGCTGCTGGCGTTCGGCGAACCGCGTCTTCTGTTCATCACTGGTCTGATCATGGCATTTCGGGCAACTGACACCTTCACGGTAGTGCTCTGACTGCTTGTCGGATTCCTGAATCGGAAAACGGCAGGCTCGGCAGAGTTCGTACTCTCCAGTTTCGAGTCCATGGCCCAGTGAGACACGCTCATCAAAGACAAAGCATTGGCCTTCCCAGAGGCTCTGGTCCTCAGGGATTTCCTCAAGATATTTCAGGATCCCGCCCTCAAGGTGGTAGACCTCATCAACACCGGCTTGCTTGAGCAGTGCAGTTGATTTTTCGCAGCGAATTCCACCCGTGCAGAACATCGCGACCCGTGGTTGCTTGGTGAGATCGAGCTGTTCATCAATCCAATCCGGGAGTTGGCCAAAGGACTGGATGTCAGGGTTGATGGCGCCCTGGAAAGTGCCAATATCAACCTCATAGTCGTTTCGGGTATCGATCACGATGACATCTGGATCGCTGATCAGGGCATTCCAATCTTCAGGCTTGACGTAAGTTCCGACGAGCTGTGCAGGATCAATACCTGACACGCCCATCCTGACGATTTCCTGTTTGAGCCTGACTCGCATCTTCCGAAACGGTTGTGTCTCGGCAGAAGATTCCTTCCAGGTCAATTCAGAGAGTCTTGGATCCTGGCGGATGGAATCGATGACTGCCCTGACGCCTTCATTGCTTCCTGCAATCGTGGCGTTGATTCCCTCGTTTGCCAGAAGAATGATTCCACGGACATCATGCTCCAGGCAGCAGGCCTCGAGAGGTTCCTGCATCAAGGCATGATCATCCAGTGTGGCAAATCGATAGAAAGTGGCAACCATCAAAGAGGGCATGGAGGGCTCCGGTTGAATCATCCATCATTGGGCATCATAAGTCATGAGGCGTTTTCTTCCATCAAACAGGTTGATCAGTTATTGCTGTATTCCTTCAGATGGACCTGTTTCTGGCTTGCCAGGGCCTTGTTGCAGGCACAGTCGAGGATACGGTCTACTTTCTGATTGACTCATCCTGCCTCATCATGTCTCTTGGTTGTTGTAAAAGATTGGAGTGATCCATGTATGACCGGCTTGCCATGACATTCTTCGTATTGACGGCATCATCGGCTGGTGCGGCGACCTGGACCGTTGATGATGATGGCCCGGCGGATTACGACAATATCCAGGCAGCCATCACCGCAGCCAGTGATGGGGATGTCATCAATGTATTGCCTGGCACCTACGTTGGAAGCGGTGATCAGGTCGTCGACATGCTTGGCAAGGACATCACGCTTCGTTCAACAGAAGGTGCTGATGTAACCATCATCGACGGCTCATTTGCTCGCCGCGGCGTCGTCTGCGACAGCGGGGAATCACTGGCCACGATTATCGAGGGGTTCACCATTCGCAACGGTCTGGCCGGACAGGCAGCCGGCTTTCTGGGAATCAACAGCGCCCCAACGGTTCGTGATTGTCGAATCGAAAACTGCAATGCGACCACGAGTGGTGCTGGCATCGCGCTCAACGACTGCCCGGCACTCTTCGAGCGATGCACGATCACGGGCAATCATTCCGCTGGCAGTGGCGGCGGTGTCCTCATGAGTTTCAGCCATGCCACCTTTATGGATTGCACGATTACATCAAATCATTCCGGTGCCAACGGTGGCGGTATCTGGGCCGATCAATGTGAATTCTCCATGGCGGACTGTGTCCTTTCCCAGAACAGTGCCGTCAGTGACGGCGCGGGCCTCTTCATGAGTGGCCACTTCGTCGAACCGAGCCTGGAGCGATGCACGTTTTCCGGTAATGCTGCTACCGGTTGGTGGGCTGATGGTGGGGGGATCTATACCTATGAGTGCAAGCCATTTCTGACTGATTGCATCATCACCGACAACACGGTTGGAGGTGGCAATGGTCGCGGTGGTGCGATCGCCTGTTACAACAGCCACGCGATGCTGACCGGCTGCATGCTCTCAGATAACGTGGTGACGGGTGCTGGTGGCGGTCTCTGGATATACGAATGCGATCCTTCACTGGCGGCCTGCACGATTGAAGGCAATGAGGCGGTCAATGGTGGTGGTGTGTATTGCGAGGATCACGCCGATGCCATACTGGAGGCCTGCCGGATATCGGGTAACCAGGCGGTCAACGGTGGTGGTGTCATGTGCATTCAGTTCAGTCGACCACATATGGTGGCCTGCTTGCTGGAAGACAACACCGCGGAGCAGAATGGCGGTGGGGTCTGGAGTTCCACCAATGGATGCAACCCTGCTGCTTCACACTCCAGTTTCTGTCACAACCTGCCAACGCATATCGATGGATGGGCCTGGCAGGATCTTGGCGGCAACTGCTTTGCCGATACCTGTGTGGATATCAATGGAGATGGGTTACCCGACGAGTGCCAGTGTCTTTCTGATATCGATGGTGATGGCGCAGTGACGATAGATGACATCCTGGCCCTGCTCTCCAAGTGGGGTTGCACGGACTGCCCTGAGGAAGACCTCAATGCTGATGGCATCGTCGATATCGATGACCTGCTGGCGATCATGGCCAACTGGGGAAACTGTCCGGTGTAATCCGGGTACGATTTCGCCAGGAGATTTGAATCGTGATTCCTTGCAAAACCTGCAGCCTGGTCATGTTGATCACAGCCCTGGTGCTGCTGCCTGCCAGCGATGCGGCCAGTGCCGCACTGTATGACAGTGCAGCTCAGGAGAACTCATCGGAATCACTTCCGCAACGGATCTTGGAAAAGCCGGTCATGGCCTCGATTCGACTCGAGGGATCCAAGGCTCCGATTCGCATGAAGATCGAGCGATGGGATCGATCTGGAATTGCGGGTGATGGCGAAAATCATGCGTGGAAAGACCTTGAAGCCAGATCAATGAGGTCTACCTTTCGACGCATCATGGATCGCAAGTCGGCGGCAGACTTCATGCTTCTTGGCGAACTTCTTCTCAGGCGTGGAGACCCATCTACGAACAAGCTGGCGGAAGCAGAGTTTGCCAGAGCAGAAGTCCTTGACCCTGATTCTTCTCAGGAAATCAGTCAGATCCGTGAACGTGTCATCAGCTATCTCAAGATCACTGATGAAGTCGAGCGAATGAAAGTAGTTGAATCGCTCGGTGGTGATTTGCCTGAAGGTGTTGAATGGCTGGCAGCGCCATGGCCCGTACTTTCTGATGCCCAGCAGAAAGAAGCAACCGCTGCCATGAAGCGAGATATCGATGCCTGGTTGACCAAGGCGGGTTATCCCGATGTGGTTCCAATAGAAACGGAGTACTTCCTCTTCTATTCGGATCTTCCACGACGCGACACCAATGAGATCGCTCGGACTCTGGACAACATGTACGAGCGGGTCATCAGCATGCTGCAGCTTCCCGATGGAATCAACCTTTTCTGGGGCAAGTGCGGGATCCTCGTCTGTCGTGACGAGCAAAGATTCATGGAGATCGAGGTCCTGGCGTTCAACAACAACCGGCCTGCAGGTGGTTATTTTCACGCGATCGGCCCACGATGCTTCGTGAACCTCTTCCGGGATCATTCCAGTTTCTACGAAACCATGGTGCATGAGACCGTGCATGCGATCATGCATCGGTTTCTGTCGCCGGTGTCCTTGCCGACCTGGGCAAACGAGGGATTCGCCGAGTACATCGCTGCCAATTCATTCCGGGGTGCCAAAACAGATCGAAATCATCGATCAGAAGCCATCAATTACATCCGCCAGCGGGGGAGTGTGATGGACATCATGCGGATGAACTACGCCGATGGAAGTTGGGCAGGTCCTGATGAGATCGGGTACGCGGTCAGTTACCTCATGGTCGAGCTGATGATCAGGCAGAATGAGAAGGGGTTTGTTGATTGGGTGCGAGCCGTCAAGGCTGGCAAGCCCTGGGAGCAGGCTCTGGCCGATCAATTCGGTACAGATCCGGCAACTACGGCCCGCATCATCGAGCAGTGGTATCGAAAGAACAACTGAGCGTGTGATCTTGTGATTGCTTCAGCAAAGAAACAGCCCCGACAGATGTTCTGCCGGGGCTGCGGTGGGGTTCAGATGTCGTGATTTAGACGGGGGGGCTACGGTGAGCAGTTCGGACCCCAGTCTTCAATCACATTCAGCAGGTCATCGATATCGATGTCGCCATCACCATTGTTGTCGGTGTAGCAGAGGCCTGCAGAAGCTTGGACCATCCTGACGTCCTCAATATCAATAACGCCATCCAGATTTACATCGGCTCCATTACATGACATTCTTATGGTGTTGCCACCGTTGTCAGTCCAGGGAGAGGAAATTTGATCCTCAGTACTCAATTGATGGCCGTCGCATTGGTTGCTGCAGACGGTAGTGCCCTTCAGTGACAAGGTTCCACCGCTCTTATAGATTCCCGCGCCATGCTTAGTGCCAGGTGTCATGCAGAGGCAGTTAGGAGCTAAGTTGCTGAGCTGGTTGGATTCCACTACACAATCTACCAATGTCATCATCCCACTGTCCATGCATATGCCGCCACCAAAACATGCTTCATTGAAAAGGATGTGGCAATTGTTCATCGTGATATGTGAGGTCTGTGTAGAGTAAAGCCCGCCACCAAAGGCCTCAGCTACGGCACCATGTTGGATGGTCAGGTTTTCAAAGGTAACCACTTCATTATTGACATCAGTAGTTCCATATGGTGCAAATGAAATGACTGGATTGGGATTTGTCAAGGATCCATCAATGATGGTCGTGCTGAAACTATCCCCTTTAATGGTCAGGCCATTGAATGCTGTTCCAGGCTTGTCCATGTTAATTGATTCGTGGTAAGTGCCAGCGCCAATTGAGATAGTGTCGTTTGCCGTTGCGTTATCAATGGCATCTTGGATCGTTGTATAGGTATGTCCTGTGCTCTGAACAGTGACAGTGCCTGCAATCGCGGTCCCCGCCAGCAGCAGACCAGCTGCGGCAGTCATAGCAATCATCTTGTTCATGGTTCTCCCCTCCCTTAATTGTGTAATTGGAACCTCCACCATCATGGCGGATTTTAGAACAGGGTCAACCTAAAACAGGCCCTTATCCACCCTTATGAGCCTGTTTCGCGGCTGCTGCTCTCATTTTGCCTTGCGATCACTTCAGTTGAAGTCTGCCAGGATGGTCCGGGCGTTGTCCTTACTTATTCGCATATCTTGCCAAATTGGACCAGGAAGATCGAGAAGTCGTCAAGGCCAACCCAGCCGTCGCCATCGAGATCGGGTGGTCGGCACCCATGCTTGCCCCAGTCGAACAGGATATATGAGAAATCATCCACGTCGACTTCGCCATCACCGTTGATATCCCCGAGGCAACGCTCGGCAAGATCTGCCGTGCCGGGAAGACGTAAGGTAAAGACCCCCGACTTGCACTTGTCGTAGTGGATGGTCTGTTCGTCACCATCACCAAGAGTCATCTTGAGACCTACCTGGCCGGTGAAGACAAAGGTGCGGCCGGGAACCTCATCGTCTGCGGCCACCCCGTACTCACCAAAGGCACGAGCTCGGCCGTCACTGCCCCCGGACCCTCGGGCAAATCCGAATGGCGAAGCCAGTTTGTGTATTGAGCCACCATAAGGGTGGATGCCGTCGGAGGTGTCAGTGGCTCGAACTGAGAGAAAGCAGTGCTTGTGATCATCGTTGAACCCCCATTTTTCAGGAAAGGTTATTCCCGGTTCACAGTCAAACGTGGTCGATGTATTTGGATCACACATCTCAACCGTGTCGTAATTCTCACCGTTCCACATGTGGGCGATGAGCTTCGTGTTGTCTTCCGTATGCACTTCGCCTTCGCGAACCCAGGCTATGACCTCGTTATTCCGATCGAAGATGAGCAATAGATCGTTGTTGCGGTCATCGATACTGCCACCAGAATCCAGATCCGGCTCCAGGCGACATAAGAGGGCAACATCTCCGTATTCACTCACGCTCATGGGCAGATATTCTGAGAACATGCCATTGGTGCTCAAGTCGCCCAGGTGGAGCACGGGAATGTTGAGGAACTCTTGGAGGCACGTCTTGAACTTGATTAAACCGTGTTCACGGACCAAGATCGTTTCCTCCCAATCCCCGCTTGATGTACGCCTATTGACGCCGATGAACTCGTCGTCATGGTCCTCATGCGCGAGACCTCCAGTGAAGGCGACCTCGCCTGTATCGGAGAGAAGGGGGTGGAGCATGGAGCGAGTCTGCGTGGGGCCGCGAGCGGTGCATTTATCACCACAGACGGTGTGGTCTTGGGATGTGTAGGGCAGACCGGTGTCCACGATGACCTCAAGATCATCACCGGTTGAAAGCAGAATGGCATCTTTAGCGGCAAAACCTACTCCAATGGTGCATCGGAACGCGACCTGGCCGGCCGAATTGATCCCAATGGTTCGGAGGTACTCGCTGCCATAGCCATCGAGCTCGGATGGATT
>JAQWTL010000023.1 GCA_029242715.1 Phycisphaerales bacterium | reverse complement strand
CGCAATAGGTTTCATCGCAGTCACCCCAGCCTTCTACAACAAGCAGGAGGTCATCGGTATCGACATCAGAGTCGAGGTTGATGTCAGGAGAGCATGAGGTGCCGGCTTGTTGAATAAGGAACGACATGATCTGCCTGCCGTCTTGATAAACGTCCGGCAGACCGTACCAGGAAGGATCGCAGGGCTTATCCCCGCAATCGGAAGTACTGTTAAGGTTCTGTGCTCCAGCAGGGCCTGCAAAGGCATGGCAATTGATACAACTTATTGCACGTCGATCAATTTCGGATGTAACCGGAGCAAGTTCATTAGCGTGATTCGGTGAGAGGAAGTTGTACTGCGTGTAGGGTTCCAGGGAGGTGTTGGTCAGGTAGGGAATACTGACGGCAGTGCGATTGTTTTTGATAGGTGGGATAAATGTGGCATTGGTCTGGGAAAAATCTTGGGGAAAATCGGTGGTGAGCTCCAAAGGTTGAATCGTGTTGACCAGTTGATAGTAGTGAAAGGGCGGTCTTAGACGTTTTCGGAAGACCGCATTAACGCCAGCCACAGAACTTTGATTCAGGTTCGCCTGGGATGGGGCGATTCGATAAACCTGGGATATTTTGTCGGGGGACTGTGGGCTGCAGAGTCCTCCTAAATAGTGGTCTACGTCGTCGACACTTGGTGGAGGGCCATTGAGAGGCCAAGCTACCTGTAAATCGGGTACGGCATCCGTACAGTTTCCCTGGTATGTGTAACCGCTCAAGGCAGGTGGACAGTCTGAGTTGTAACTGGCAACAGTGCCTTCTGAAGGAGTCCCCTTGACATTGTCGACGTGTTCAAATGTCATCCAGAACCCTGTGGTGGTGTAACCGGGCGTGCCAGACTCGTAATCTATACCATTGGGAAATGGGCCTGTTTCGGGTGTGTACCGAAAAATGTGCATGCCTACCATCCCGACAGTGATGGGTCCCTCAGGCTCCCCGCCACAATAATCTATGGTTGTGTTGTTGTTTTGGTAGTACACCTTTCGGGTGTAATAGCGTGAAGCGTTGTCATTTTCATTGAGTTGTCTCCAGGCCACTTTGATAGATAAGGCGCCCTGCTGAGCATATACAGGAAGATGTGGAACATCAGGATGGCCTGAATCGCCTGGGTCGCCTGGGTAGCCTGGAAACCCTGGGAATCCTCCAGGAAAGTCATTATAAGAAGCATAAGTACCATACGTTGGTGGTGGTATGAATTTGTTGTGGTTGCTGTTCTGGACGTCTTCAATCTGCTTTGCTTTATCAAAGTAGCCTGAGTGTTCCACCCATTCCCAATAACTCTGATTTACAAAGATCTGATAGAGAGTAAATTTACCATTCCGGTCAATCAGCGGCCGATTGATGACGGCATCATCGAATAGTTCACCGAGACGACGTGTGGCATTATTGGACTTGGAGAAACCGCCTATGATCTGATGGTTGGTATGTGGATATGTGGGCTTTGGTATTTTGGGCGAGTTCCATGGACCAGGATTTAATTGATTGTTACTTAAGCCTGGTTCGTTTCTGATCATCTGAAACTTGTTGTTGTAGCTCCACCAGACGGTGTCGGGATAGTTGTCAGGATCGGTGTAGTTGTTGTTGAAGCGTTCAATTATTTCAGTAAACGAGTAAGTCTGCCACTTGTGCAAATCTGGACATTGATTACCAGGATCAGGATCGCACGGGTTGTTAGTACATCCCATGGGTTGACCGGGATTTCCGTTGGGCTCATGGGGCCAATTCAAGGAAATGAAAGTCTGCCAGGCCATGTTGTTCCAGGCTTTGGAATCCACCTGGTGACTACTACCACTGCAACAATCACCACAAACCTCGCAAAAATTGGTAGGCATGATTGGGCCAAAGGAGCGCCCACTACTGAGAAATGGGTCCTCCTCAGAGTTGTCTGCATAAACATTTGTTGGTTGTTGAGCCACGATTGTCAAGAAGACAGTCATGATGAACATGGCGGTCAAGTAAGGCCAGTGCGAAAATCGATAGGACATTCTTGTTTCCCCTCCCCATGTGTGCAGTAGACCCACCTCTACTGGTGGTGTCCGTCATTGCGCTCATGCAATGGTAGAGCATAGAATTATTCGCAGGCACCCCAATCTCTCAATACCAGTAAAAGGCCATTGACATCTATGTAATGACCATCCTGATCGACATCTGCAATGCAATACCCTTCGCAGTTCCCCCAATTCCAAAGGCCTTAGCAGGCCTGTCGGGCTGAAAGGTATCAGTTGGTGCAGCCGCCCCAGTTATTAAGGACACCTAGAAGATCGTCGATGTTGGTGGTCCCATCCCCGTTGCTGTCATGATCGCAGTATTCATCTTCGCAGTCACCCCAGCCTTCGATTGTAAGCAGCATGTCCTCTATATCAACAGTACCGCTGAGATCGATATCAGTCGGACATGAAGACGTGGCGCCGCCTAGCAAGAACGTGAAGACCTGCATGCTGGAGTCAGCTGGCAGGTATTGCCAGGTTGGGTCCGCAGGGTTGCTTACTACGGGTGCGCCAATGGGGGCTGAGAAGGCATGGCAGTTGATGCAGTTCATTGCCTGCCGGTTGTCGAAGTTTGAAATCGGAGCGAGTTCTGATTGAAGGGAGGTAGTCGAAAGGAAGTTGTACTGCGAGTAGGACTCCATGGAGGTATTGGTCATGTCGCAGGTATTGACTTTGTTATCAGGGTGAGGTGCGACAAAGCAGTTGCAATTGGAGTTCTTGGTCGCGCTTCTGGGCTGAGTCGTGTTGATCTGCTCGTAGTACTGCCATGGGGTGCCGGCGAGTGCTGCCTGGTATTCGGCATTGACGGTCTGGACAGGACTCTGGTTCATGATCGCCTGTGTTTCCTCAATGCGGTAGATCTGAGAGATGGAGTCGCTGTTCTGAGGATTGCAGAGACCGTCTGGATAATTGCTCGGATCATCGGCATTCGCTGGGGGGTACTCAGGCAGCCAAGGCTCAGATTCGATAATCGCGACGGCATCAGTGCATGTACCACGGCGTGTGTACCCGCTTGATGCAGTTGAACAGTTCCAGTTGAAACTGGGAACAGTTCCGGCGATGGGATCCCCCTGGACGTTGTCAACATGCTCAAAGGATGACCAGAACCAGGTGCTGCCCGTAAGGGGGGTCAGTCTGAGAATGTGCATGCCTACCAGGCCGACTGTAATCGGTTCAGAATTCTCTCCAGAGCAGATGTCTTGCGGGTCGAGAGTGTTGTTCTCGTAGTAGACCTCGCGGGTGTAATAGCGGCCGCTGTCAGCCTCGGTTTGATTAAGCTGTCTCCAAGCAACTTTGACTGACATGGCGCCCTGCCTTGCATAATCAGGAAGGTCGCCATACCAAGGGGCCCCGGTGGCTGAGTGATCTCGGGGATCTCCATACTTCGGCATGGGGACGAACGTTGAAGGAGTTGCAGTGGCAGCTTCGGCCTGCGTGGTGCCGTCGTAGTAGCCAGTGTTGATTGTGTATTCCCAGAACGATTGGTTGACAAAGATCTGGTAAAGAACGAAGTTCCCATACCGGTCAATCAATGGAGCGTCGATGAATGCCTCGTCGAGTTGATCGCGTAATCGATTGTTGAGATTTCCCGCCTTTGCGAAATCCCCAATGATCTGGTGGCCTTCGAGCATGGGCTTGGGGCTCAAAGGATTGTCCCATTCGCCGGGGTAGAGATCAGCGTTGGGTGTTCCAGGATCCATTTTATAGAACAGCTGGAACTTTCCGTTGTAGGACCACCAGGCGGTCGCAGGGTAATTGGCAGGAGAGTTGTAGCTGGTGATGATGTCGCCGTTTGTGTCCGGTGCTCCAGGAGTACCGGTGGCTTCATCATGGGGCCAGTTCATGGCAATGAACGTATCCCAGCCAAACCGAAGCCAGTCTTCGGCTGCAGGTGGGTACTCGGTATCCAACAAGCTCTGTGGGATGATCCACGGTTCAGTGTCGCCCCATGGGGGTGTAGTACCAGATGTGTTTGCCTGAGCATTGGTGGGCAGTTGCACCACAATGGCCACGATGGCAATGATCAAGAGCGCTTGTACATACAGGCATCGCGCGGATCGATAGAACATCAGCAGTCTCCCCCCCCGTGTTCTCAGGAAAGCCGTTATTGGCGATCCACGCATCGGGTGAAGTCTGAATATAGGTATTCCCAAAGGCTTATGTCGATGAACATCATGGAATGAGGTGTTATCAATGTCTTCTTTGGAGTCAGCAATAAGCAATTGAGACACCGTCTCAATAAGGCGGTGATATGCCGCTTTGCTCAGGCTGCACAGGGGGCCCGCCTGGTTCACATCTCTTCTATCTATCTATAGGAAGTCGGGCTAAAGGAAGTCGGGTTCATGAGCTGAATCATGTTCATTCAGTTGTCTCAGGCGGTGGGGTGACTTCGTGTTTGGTTCGATCTTGGTCTTCATCGAATAATCGATAGGAAGTCGGGTTGTCGGGGAGGAAGAGGTTGATGCCCGCTTCTGCGAATGCCGATGCAGCGTTGACCAGGATGATGCTTCCGAATATCCAGAAGGTGCATGCTGAATACCAGGGCAATCGCGACAGGGTTCGGTTGCTGATGTTGTCGGTTTTTTCCTGTGTATCGGTTTTCTTGTGACTTGCCGCATCGCTTCCGAAGATGAGCATGATGCCACTTACGAGGATGACGAAGAGAAAGACGATCAGCGCCCATGTGTAGAGATGTAATCCAAAGACAGGTGCGCCATAACCCTGTTCTCCTGGTTCAATGTGAAGCAGCACCTGTCTGGTGGAAATGATGGCGCCCAGAACTGCTGACAGGATGGACATCCCGTAGCCAAGACCGATTACTGAGAAGCCATTGATTCGCTCATGATGACGATGAGTGATGATGAAAATGGATCCCACGGCAGCCATCACCATGGCCATGCGTTGCAGCAGGCACAGTGGGCAGGGGTATTCACCCTGTGCAAACTGAATCCAGAAGGCTCCGAGTAATACGGCACATATCCCCAGTACACAGATGTGTTGTATGAAGAGTTCGACCTTCAGCCACTGCTGGTAGCACGCTTTGCGAAAGCGGCCTGGTTGGTGTCCTGCAGAATCCATCATTGCTGGTTCCTTCGTTGAGTTCATGAAATCAGAAATTGAGATCAAGTGTTTCGGTGGCGTGATGAAGGAACAGAAGAATGGTCAATGCCATTGAAATGAAGAAGAGGATTACGGATATCCACGCGCGACGTTTGAGCATCGAGGCAAGCAGGAGAAACAGAAGTATGAAGATGCCGGCTGCGATCATGAGGTGTTCTTTCTGAATGGTCCGTAGTTGATGTCGGTCACGTTTGAAAATGGCGTGTATGACTGCATTGCCAGGAAGATACTGGATCAAATCAGATGTTTGATCAATAGCATGGGGGCACGAAGGACAAGATCGGCATGCATGACTGGCCGGAAACAAAAAACGCACCCCTGCCGAAGCAGGGGTGCGATGCTTACTGGGTCATGTACAGGGGCGTATCAGCGGTCGTTCTTGCCGCATACAAGTTCCCATGCCGCTCGAGCTTCCTCGCCGGTCATCTCGCCATCAGCGACGGACTGGCGAAGCTTTGCACCAAGTTCTCGGCATTCATCTGACATCTCGTTGCCATCGTTCCTGGCGTTGCCGGCCGCTTTCATGCGAAGTTCACGGCCAAACTCCTGCAGTTTCTGATCGGCTTCCTCCTGGGTCATCTTTCCGGAATCCACAGCCATATCGAGGCGGCGTTGCATGCGTTCATACGCAGCTCGTGGATCAGCCTGATCAGTCTTGGCTTTTTTCATCATCCGGCGCATTTCACCAAGCTTTTGTCGCATCTGCTCCTCGGTGAGCTTGCCGGCCTCGACCATTTTCTTCATCTCAGCCTGGGCTTTCGCGATGTCCTCACGGGTGATGGTCTTGTCCTTGGCCATCATCTTCTTCATGCGATCGAGGCGTTGCGTCATCTGCTCGCGGGTGATCTCGCCATTCTTGACCATTCTGGACATCTTGGCGACGGCCTCGTCGTATTCCTTCTGAGTGAAGGTCTTTGTCTTGGCCATCATCTTCTTCATGCGGTCGAGGCGTTGCGTCATCTGCTCGCGGGTGATTTGCCGCTCTTTGACCATGTCGGTCATCTTGGCGACGGCCTCGTCGTAATCCTTCTGGGTGATGGTTCGTTCCCGACCCATCTCCTTCTTCATTCGATCGAGTCGTTGCTGCATCTGTTCACGGGTCATTTCGCCGTTCTTGACCATTTCGGTCATCTTGGCGACAGCCTCGTCGTAGCGGCTCTTGGCATCTACCTTTGTCTTGCGGCCTTCACCCTCGTAGATGGCGATGCTGCGTTCGTCCATGATTTCGAGTGCTTCGGCGGTGGTGAGTTTGCCACTCTCAATTCCCTTGAGCAGTCTTGCATGTACCCGCAGGATCATGTCGGCCTGTTCTCGATTGAGATTGTCTTGCCTGATCTCGTTTGCGAGGCCTTCCTTCATGATTTCAGTGGAAGGGAACACGGCGCCGCGGACTTCCTCGCTGCGTTCCTGTGCGGTAGCTGGACTACTCATCACCATGGTGGTCGCACCGAATCCGCAGGCAAGTACCAGTGCTGTGCAGGCTGAAAAGGCTTTCCAACCTGATGAGATAGAAGAGTTGTCGCTTGGGCTGACAAGGCGTGTGATGCGATTCATGAGTGAGCCTCCAGTGGCAGTAAGCATGAGCTTTGAATGGGATTCAGATCTTAGCAGTTCAAGTTTCAGCAGTGCCTCGGCGAATACCCGAGGGGACCCTGTGACGCCAAGACAGGCGTCATCACAGCAGTTTTCACGTTCTGTACGAATCTGACGAGAAAGCCACCATGTGACCGGGTGGAAGAACAATGTCACTTCTACCAGGGCCTGAGCCAGATTGATGAGATGGTCATGGCGGCGAATATGTGACAACTCATGAGCCAGAACCAGTCGTAGTTCAGCAGTGGTCAGGTTCATGAAAGCTGCGGAAGGAATCAGTATGACAGGCCTCAGCCAGCCGATGACCATCGGCACCTTGGCCAATCCGCTTTCCAGGAATTGAACCTGTTGGCGAATGCCCATCTGTCTCTTGAGATTGTTGACTATCGCGTTCCATTGATCAGATGGTGTGCTCACCTGTTGATGTCGTAGTCGCCTGATACCAAGCCATTGGCGGATGAGTCGGCATGACATCAGGATGACGCCAGTTATCCATAACCAGGCGGCCAGTGCCTGCCAGGTCATGGCCGAATCTGTGAGCAGGGAAAGCAGATGTCCTTGGTGCTTATTGACCGTGCTCGACTTAATAGCTGAGCCTGCCATGGAGTAATCAATGGCAATCATCGTCGATGATTGGGCCAGTACCACGAATGTGATCAGGAAGCAGGTAATACAGGAGAGGAGTCCAAGCATGCTGAAGAGATATCTTGTTTCAGCACATTTGAATTGCTTCAGCACTATCAGGACAACAGCCCAGATCACAAGCCCTTGCCAGAGAAAATGCAGCGTCGCTTCACCCAGGATCATCAATGCGACTGATGGATCAGAAAGCAGAGAACTCATCACTTGTGATCCTCAGGCTGATTCAGAAGACTTCGAATCTGCTTCAGCTCAGCAGGGGAGACCTTGGCCAGCGAGAGGGCCTGCAAGGCGAGATTTCCGGGTGACCCGGCGAAGGCACGATCAACCAGGTCGCGAACAAGCCTCTTCTGGGTCTGCTGTTCCGATTGAGTAGTCGAGTAGACCTGGGGTCGTACCGAAGTATCCCGTGTCAGGAGTTCTTTTTCGGTCATGATCTGCATGAACTTGAGCACGGTGGTGTAGCCGATCTCACGTTGGCTGCTGAGGTCTTCAAAGACCTCTCGGACGGTGGCAGAGCCTCTGGCCCAAATGGCACTCAGAATGGTGCATTCGGTATCAGTGGGCTTAGCTTGTGCAGATTTCCGAGGCATGCAGGGCTCCCTTGGATTGAGGCAAGAGCTTAGACGAAAAATTTCGTCAACACAATCTCGGCGGGACGAAAATTACGAAAATTTTCGTGTCTTGGTCTTGCCAGCATCTCAGTAAGGATTCTTCATGGATAGGCCCTGCGGCCATCGATCCGCTGGCTTATTGTCTGTCTGCTGTTGAAGCGGATACAGATCAGTTTGCCCAACTCATGATCAATCAACGCACGCATCGCCTGATCCTTTTTTCCCTGGTCATGAACGTGGTCATGGTGATCCTGTCGTTTGCCTTTGCGGCATTGACTCGCTCCGATGCCATTCTGCTGGATGGATTCTTCTCTTTGATCGGAGTCATTCAGGCGGTTGCCATGCGATCGGTCATGCGCATGCAGGAACGCCCCGCGGATGCACGTCATCCATTCGGTTTCAGTTCCTATGTGCCACTGCTGAATTCCATTCGAGGGTTGACGATTCTCGTGGTCTGTGGCTTTGCCGGTTTCCAGGCGATTGTCTCGATCATCGATGGGGGGGAGGAGCCCGATGCGGGCTTGGGAATCATCTATGGCGCTTCGGCGGCATTGGGTTGTCTCATAACCGGGTTCATCATGGCCCGGGCGGCCAAGCAACTCCGCAATCCACTTCTTCGAGTCGATTCCCACTCTTGGCTCATCGATGGCTTCTTCAGCCTGGTGGTCACGATTGCGTTCGTGGTGGCCTTGATCTTCCAGTCATTCGATCTGAACACGGAAGCCCGCTACGTCGATCCGGTACTCGTTCTGGTACTTTTGCTGCTGGCGCTTCCCTGGCCATGGGGGGTCATGCGAGATGGTGTTCGAGAGCTCCTGCTGATTGGTCCATCCGAAGAGGTACGTCGCCAGGTGATCGATCAGATCGAGGCCATCATGGCGCCTCTGAATCCACGTGAGGTCATTTGTCGGATCCTGTTCTCGCACGAAGAGCTCTACGTGATGTGCCATGTATTGGTCGAGGATGATGCCGTGATCAGCGTGGCTGAAATCGACCGGGTACGGCAGGAAGCCATGGACCGCCTGGGTGAGGCACACATCGTCAGCGAGTTTGATCTGATCCTGACCAGCAACGAAGCGTACGGACGTCTTGCAGACTGAAGTACGTCTTCATCATGTTGATGATTGTCGATGCCAGACGAACAGCCCCGACAGGAAACCTGCCGGGGCTGTGTTGGTTTTGTCAAACACGAATATGGAAGTGTATTGATCAATCGCAAGTTGGGTATGGATATCCTGCGTTGCAACCGACCGGTATAGAATATGGGGGCCCGTGGTCAGGGGTCGGGATAGTGGAATTTGGATCATTAATTCCACCAACATAGTCAGTGAGCGCCTCGCAGGCAGTCCAGTCTGGATCGTCTGCTTGTCCCTCTAGCATGGCAATCGTATCGAAGGTAACTTTGTAATTGCCCGGGTCATATGAAGGGTCGGCATGAGGTGTTATCTCGCAATTCTGGTAGCAGTTCCATTTGGCAGGTTTATAGCCGTTGTTAATACTCACAACGAGTCCAAAGTACTGGTAATCGAGGAAACTATCGACGCCCCTGCCAGATTCACCTCGGAACTTGACTGTCTGAGGTCCGTCAAAGGTAGTGCCCTCCTGGGTGATGACAATGTCCATACCCCCCTGGAAGATGGTGTATTCCATATGGAACGTTTGACTGATGTCTAGGCCAAGAGCGTTTGATGTGCTGCCATCGGGCTTGGTGGCATACACCAATTGTGAATTGCAGTTATTGGTAGAACAGTACCCGTCCCCTCCAGCCAGGGCATTAAGATCCCATTGTTGAAGGCCAATGTATGTCCCGCCTTGATCAGTATCGCCCGAACCGTGTGACGTGATTTGCATGAGGTTAACATCGCCATTGTAGGTGTCGCTTACATTTGCATAGCCCATCTCAAAGAGATCAAGCTCTGCCGTTTTATTCTTGTTATCACCACATTTTGCCGGGTCATACTTGTCAGCGTAGTACCACGTATCGCCTGCTGCGTTCGTATTCTTTGGTATGGTTGCAGAGCCAGTTCCATCTCCGTATCCAATAAGAAACAAGGCTGGCGTAGCAGAAACACTGTTATCGTTATTTCGCATTGATCTAACGTCTACTGTCACTCCAATTTTGAGTTGATCAGAAACGTGGCTGGGGCCGCGGTAAAGATATTTCGGCATAACATGCATATTGTTGCCGGGGGAACTTGCCCCCATATTTGGCATTCCGACTGTCCTGTGATCACTGCTCTGACAGAACTGAGGACCAAGGCAGTTATTAGTGCATGGTTGGTTGCCTGGAAGATCCGGGTTATTTGATACCCACTCGGTCAGTGACCATTCCAGATCAGAAGGAAGCAGATCATGCTCGTCCAAATCGCACTCTTCGCCCCAGTCTTCAATGACCAGTAGCAGGTCATCGATGTTGACTTGGCCACTCTCATTGACGTCTGTCGGATAGCAGTGATCTGCAACCGTTGTTGAGCCAGCCAGGCCAAAGCCTGCCACGATGATGGGTGCGGCCAGGATATTGATCCATGACGTCTTCTTCGTATTCATTCTTCATTTCCCCTTTGAGATGAAACATCCGAACTCGTTAAACGGGGTTCGGGATCATCCCAGGGGCAAACGATGCACCAGGTCCCAAATGAAACAGAATTTGTGTCTGTTCCCCCTCCCCACAAGATCAGCAACGATCTTATATATATGGATAGCACCTGACTACACAAATAGTGAATAAACCGAAGTCGTCAATGGGATGGCTTTTATTGGTTTGTTAAAAGCATATTTATGACAATGGAGATCAGGTAATGGGGTTCCAGATACCACCGATCCAGCCAATTGATAAGGAACTGCAGTCGCTGCTTGAAGAGGCCAATGCGCCTGGGCAGCCGAGGCTGGTAGACATGGCTCCACAAGAGGCACGTGATTGGTGCGCCTCGCTCTTCAGTGCAGAGCAGTCTCCTGTTGAGATCGATTCCATTCGAGATCATCAGGTTGAAGTCGATCGTGGCTCGATTACTTGTCGTGTGTATGACCCATGCCCTTCTCAGGCACTTCCCGTCATGGTTTACATACATGGTGGAGGATGGGTGCTTGGTGATCTTGATGGTGCTGATCCATATGTAAGACGACTGTCAAGGGATTGCCAATGTGTAGTTGTTTCTGTTGGCTATCGACTGGCTCCTGAAAATCCATTTCCTGTTCCATTTGATGATTGCATGGCGGCTGTTCATTGGGCTGCCAGACATGCTGCCGAATTGGGAGGGGCCGTTCATGCCCCATTGGCAATTGGTGGAGACAGTGCCGGGGGTAATCTTGCAGCGGCCTGTGCGCTGGCGTTGCGTGGCCAGGATCACCCCAAGTTGTCCTGTCAGTTCCTGATCTATCCCGTTACAGATGCAAACTTCGAACGAGCGAGCATGTTGGCTCACGCGAAAGGCAAGCTTCTTGAGCGTGAGGGCATGCAATGGTTCTGGGATCACTATTGTCCTGAGGTGTCCATGAGGCAGGACTGGCGAGCTTGTCCCATCAAGGCAGACTCATTCGAGGGGCTTCCCCCGACAATTGTGGCCCTGGCTTCTCATGATCCACTTTTTGATGAAGGGCTGGAGTATGCCGATCTTCTCGAGAAGGCCGGCGTGCCGACCACTCTTGTCGTTGCGCCGGATCTGATCCATGGGTACACGGGGCTCTCAGGCCAGATCAAGCGATGTCTTGATGAAGTCAACAGAATCAATGCCGAATGGAAGAGGCAGCTGTTGTCATCGTTTCAGGAATGAATACAACAGAATGAACTTGAGATCTGTCATATCAAGAAGCTGCTCTGGAAAAAACGTGTTCAGTACACTGTCATTATTGCACTGTGAGTATCCGATTTTTTCAGGGAGATCTAATGTGAATCGCCGCATGTTCAAATGGCCGGCAGTCGGACTTGGTTTGATAGTCATGGTGGTTGCCGGATGCGCGAAGAATTACAAGCCGCAGGCCCTTGATGGAACCTGGACAGGAACGGATCGTTGCCTCAACTATCTGGGGCCTGTTGAAACAAGTAAGACATGGGTATTCGAGGTTGATGAACACGGGGGCATCACGGGGACGACAAGCTGGCAATTGATGGATGGTGCTGGTGGTCATGATGGTGATCAGGTTGTTGACTCTCACACTGAGCAGATCATTGGAGCCTTCGAGCCGGATGCTGGCACCTTCTACCTTGTCGAAACAGAAGAAAATGGCATCATTCATGGCCGCTTTATCAGTGACAATGAGATCAGTGTCTTCCTGATTCAAAGTGGCAAGAAGCCGGTGGTGTCACATATCAAACTGCGAAAAATGTAGGCAGGACCAGATCTGTTTAATCAGTCATAGCAGGCCTGACCGGCAATGAATGGCGGGCATCTGGTTTTTCATATACTGACCGACTCACGAAGGCGGTTTCGGTCAATTGGAGGTCGGCAAGCCATTCGCCTATCGAAAAATTACTTGGAGGGGATTGTTCCAATGAACTACAAGCGAAATATTCTGTTGATGTCTTCATTGCTCGCCATTGGGTTTGGCGCAAGCACGGCCAATGCCGTGCAGCCTTCTCCTGAGCAGAAAAAGATTATTCAGCAAGTCCAGGTTGACCAGGTGAGTGAATCTTCAGATCGCCTTTACAAGCTTGACTCTGTCATGCAGGAAAATTATGCAAAGACCCAGTACGAAGTCGGTCAAATGCAATCACCTGTAATACTGGCACTGTTTAATGGCAGTGGTGGCAAATACATCTTGCGGAGAAATGGCAAGCAGGTTGCAGTCGAGCCTGTCCCGCCGATCTACAAGAAGATCAAATCGGTATCCCACACACTTGTGGGAATTTTCGAGATCGTTTCGCCATACTTTGAATACTCTGAATCAGGGAACTGGCGTACGGACCTCTCTGAATACAACGATTACATGAAAGAAGCTTTGGCAACGCTTGGCAACACTGGCATGCCGGCTGAATTCGAGAACAACTGCCGAATCATTCTCGAAGGTGGAATTGCCTTCATGGATCAAGTTCTGAAGTCAGGTAAATTCACTGCTGATGATTATTCCAACTATGCCAAGCCACTTCTTCCAACGGTCATGAAGAATGTCACCCTGGCGGGCAAGCTTCAAGTTGATCACTTCGAAGAAGTTGTCAAGCAGTGGCGAAAGGAAATGGGCGAAGAGGAATGGTCTCGTCTGTATGCCGTAGTCAACTCTGCCTGGGCAATGAGGCGTCAGAACGTGCATTTTCAAATCATGGCGCAGATGATGGGCCAGGATACGGTCAATGACCGATTGATCATGGCTGAAGCTATCAATGATGTCACTGAAGATGATCTGTTGATGCTTCTTGGCCGGGTCGTAAATGATCGAGTGCTGTCAATTCTGGTCTTTGATGAGACTTTCCGAATGGATGTTGAATTGATGGGTGAAGCGGCGCGCAAAGCAACTGAGGAAGCCGCCTGTCCGATCTATCCTGCCATGAAAAACGAGTGGATGCCCTACGAAGAACACAAGATGCCGAATGAGAAGTAGGCAGATCCGTGACAGAGGTATTACACTCGTGTTAAATGACAAACGGGACATGACTGTTATCAGGGCATGCTCTTCTGCAAATGGCTGTTGGACAATCTTCGGAGTGATCTGATGAAGTTTTTAGCGTATCTGACATTTCTTCTCTTGCTGGTTTTCTGCATGGTTGGTGCAGGATGTGGAAGTATCGTTGCCAGTAGTGATATCCGTCAGAGTCGTATCCGGCTCAATGATGCGATCCAGTACACGACCGAGAAACAGATTCTGCTCGCACTGGTGCAGACTCGATTTGTACACGGCCCCAGTTATCTCAATATCTCCGGCATCAACTCTCAATTGAAGTGGGATGCAGGCATATCAGGGAGTTGGATGTCAGAAGGTGCCAGTGGAGTTACGCCTTCGGTGTCCTACAGTGAACAGCCGACTATCACCTACGTTCCACTCACTGGAAATCAGTATGTGACCCAGATCATGGCTCCGATCAGGCTCAAGACACTGTTGCTTTTTCTATCAGCAGGTTGGACAGTGGGTGATGTGTTCAACGTGGTAGTCCAGCGGATAGGTCCTGAATCAAATGGACTTCTCAGTAATCCTCAGGCGACGGGGCAGCATTCGTTGAATGTCACGAAATTTCGCCGGATCATGTCGATTTTGACGGCGCTGCAACTTGAAGACAAGCTGGCCCTTTCCACGCTTGCAGGCAATCAATGGCCCACGACAAAATGGTCACTAGAGGGCAACAAGGTCACGGAATATCAGTTTCAATCGAGTTCGCAAATGCCACTGGCACTCAATCTCTCCAAATCATTGATGGAGCCATCGGATTCTGATCATGAAGCTTTCATGGAGCTTCTTTCGATATTGCAAGTCAAGCCGGACAGCCTTGAAAGCAGCAACGACATGTATCCAGATCGAGTCACGTTGCTGTTATCAAGTTCAGCTTTTCCAGTGCCAATTCCGAGTTTGAAGATTCAAACAAG
The DNA here is from genome assembly GCA_029242715.1 of Phycisphaerales bacterium. Classification (GTDB taxonomy): domain Bacteria; phylum Planctomycetota; class Phycisphaerae; order Phycisphaerales; family SM1A02; genus UBA1668. The sequence goes on along the minus strand of JAQWTL010000023.1, from coordinate 9,474 downwards.
ATCATTTCATCAGATGCTCTGGTATCTGTCATTTGCTGTTGATGTTCCGCCTATGTACGAAGACAAGGGTTGGGTCTACGTACTGCAGAATAATGATGGTTCCACGCAGGATCTGGACGAGGTGTACAGTGGCATTCTTGATGTCAAGTACTCTCGCGATCGACCTCAGGACTCTGCAATCGAGATCGAGTACGAGGGATACTGGTATTACATTTCCAAGGATGATCTTGCTTCGAAGACAACCTTCGTGCTGTTAGGCCAGATGGTTCAGATGCAGGCTGCTCCGACCAACTCCATGCCGGATCTGACAATCAGTGCGGGCTAGTCCAGCTTCGCTCGTTCGCTAAGAACGCTTGGCATCTTTAAGCATGAATGATGCAATCGCCGCCAGGGCGAGTGACACCATCAGTGGAATCATGCCTTCCTTGAATGCGCCAACTGTCGCAAGTTGATCATCAGTGAGCTTGATTGATTTCATCATTGTGAAGGCTGAGATGGTGGTGCTTTCCTTCATGGGTCCAACAATGGCCGGCACGATGAGATTCAATACACCTGCGCCGATGTAGCCACAAGTCGTTACCAATCCGATGGCTGCACCTTGCATGCTTGCTCGGCAATGCTGAACGGCAGCAGGGAAGGCCAGAGTTGCGCCGCCAATACAGAAGCCGCTGATGAACAGCAGGCACAGCACCAGCCAGATGGGTGAATAGGGCAAGTAAAGCAGGGCGGCCATGGAGATGATTGAAGAGATCGCACAGATTCTGCATGGAAACGCAACTTTTCGGATCTTGTCCGAGAACAGGCCAAAGAGGACGGATCCGACTGCCAGTCCGATCGGGAGCAACGCATTGAATGAGGCGGCTTTACTGATATCCAGGCCGTAGGCCTGTTGAATCTGGATATTCCAGAAGTCGGCATATGACAGGAAGGTGCCAAAGGTGCCTGTAAAGAAGATCGAAGCAAACCAGACCTGCTTGGAACGAAAGAGGAGTTTGAAGATCTCCACGGTGCCAAGGCGATCTTCTGTATCGACAGGTGCGGGGTCTTGCTGGGGCACTCGGCTCTTCACCAGAACCAGGATGAATACGGCAATTCCAGCGTTGATCACGGCCCACCACAGCACCACGGGCTGATAGGACATGCCGGCGACCAGCCATGATCCAATGGCACCGGCCAGGTTCGCAGCCATGTTGGTGACGCCGCTCATGACGCCGAATCGTGAAGCGGGGAACCATTTGCTTGCTAGATACAGGCCGCCAACAAATGCTGATGACAACCCGATCGCCATCATGGCGCGAGACAGGTACATCATGAAGAGATTGTCTGATGAGATGAAAATCAAACCGCCCACCGATGCGATCAGTGTGGTCACGCCCAGCAGCCAGCGGCATCCAATGCGATCGATAAGCAGTCCAGCAGCCAATTGTGCAATGGAATAGGTGAAGAAGAAGACACTGGTCAGCGCACTCAAGGTTGCACTGGACAGATTGGTTTCTTTGGCAATTGATGGAGCCAATACGGCGAAAGAAACAACGCTGAAGACACAGGACATCAGGAAGAGAACGCCCAGTCCCCAGTTGATCCAGGAGGCTCCATTGGGCAGTCGTGGAGTTTGGATAGAGGTGTTGGCTGACATTTCAGTACTCCATGTCATTCTTCAGGGATACTTGAAGACTGGAATCGCTGCTCGAAAGCCAGATCTCATTCAAGATGACCAGAATCCTACAGCAATTTGAATAACCCTCATATCAACGTGCTAAGGGGCTTCTGAGCCGCTGCAGGCCCTTTGATTGCCCAGTAGTATTTGATGGGCTTCAGATGAATCTGGCTTTGATTTCGGGAGGGCGTCCATGAATATTGCGGGTGTGCGGGAATACAAGTCTCCATCCAAAGATGAGGAGGCTCGGCAATGGAAGCCGGGATCTTCCTTCGTGGCTGGTGGTACGTGGCTGTATTCCGAGCAGCAGATGTCAGGCCGAATCACGCCTGGGCAGGCTGGGTGTGATGATGCTCAGGGCATCGATACGATCATTGACCTCATGTCACTGGGGTGGACGCCTCTTGAGGTCATTGATGACGGCCTCGAAATTGCAGCCACCTGTCGTATTCGTGATCTTCTGAACTTCCAGTCACCTTCCGAGTGGAAGGCCAGCGGGCTTTTCAGAAAGTGTGCCGAGGCGCTCTCCGCATCCTTCAAGATCTACAACGAAGCAACGATCGGCGGCAACATCTGCATGTCATTGCCCGCTGGTGGCATGATCAGCCTTGTGCATGCGCTTCATGCTGAATACACGATCTGGCCTCACGGTGGTGAAGCGTTCACGATTCCTGCCAATGAGTTTCATACAGGCATCCTTGACAACAAACTGAACCCAGGTGACATCCTTCGCAGCATACGTTTGCCGGGTAAATGGCTCAGGCGAGAGGCCATCATGGATCTTCGGTCGTTGACCCATATCGGGCGTTCAGCAGCGCTTGTGATCGCAACTCGGGACAGTGATGATGGGCAGGTCGAATTTTCTGTCAGCGCTTCGGTGACCAGGCCATATCAATTCACATTCCAGTCAGTCCCCACGACAGCTGAGCTCAAGGATGCCATCCAGGATGGTATTCCTGAGCAGGCCTATTTTGATGATCAGCACGGCGATGTGTTTTACCGGCGAGCCATGACGGTTTTTCTCGCTGAGAAATTACGATCCTCATTTGAAAACGGAGCGAGCTGATCATGACTGGTTCCATGAACATGACAGTCAATGGAAAGAGCGTTCAAGGCGTACCTGAGGCAGGTGAATGTCTTCGTTCCTACCTGAAGCGTTCGGGTTTTACGGGTGTTCGGCGAGGATGTGATCAGGGTGATTGTGGTGCATGCACTGTGTGGCTCGATGGCGAGCCGGTGCACAGTTGTCTGGTTCCCGCGCCTCGGTGTGTTGGCCGGAAGATCACCACGATTGAGGGTCTTGCGGACAACGGCGAGTTGTCAGACATCCAGCAGGCTTTCTTTGATGCTCAGGGTTTTCAATGTGGCTTCTGTACATCAGGCATGATCATGACTGCGGCAACGCTGGGAGATTGTGATGAAAGCGAATTGCCACAGAAGCTCAGAGGCAACTTGTGTCGTTGTACTGGATACAGATCGATTCATGATGCCTTGAACGGTGTCTGCAATATCGACAAGAAGCCTGGACATGGTGGCGTTGGCTGTGCCAAGGCATTGGATAGCTCTCATGACATCGTCACCGGGGCGGCCAAATACACCGGCGATGTCGAGCCGGAAGGCATGCTTCATGTACATGTAGTTCGTTCACCTATTCCACACGGAAGAATCAAGTCGATTGATGCAGATGCTGCAAGAGCTTTGAAGGGGGTTCATGCAGTTCTCACATGGGAGGATTCTCCCAAGCGACGCTTCTCGACCGCTGTGCATGATGATTATCGTGTCGACGCAGATGACATGTTGGTTCTGGATAACGTGGTTCGATTTGTCGGTCAGCGTGTCGCAGCCGTCGTTGCCGAAACGGATTCGATTGCGCAGGAAGGTTGTCACCTCATCAAGGTCGACTATGAACCGATCCTCTCAGTGCATGATCCGGAGGAAGCCATGAAGGAGGGGGCCCAGAAAGTTCATGGCCAGGCTTCAGAATCAGTTCTTCTTCGTCCCAAATCAAACGTACTTCTCGATCTTCGTGGCGGTGTCGGAGATATCGACGCTGGTTTCGAGGACGCCGACCTGATCCATGAGAGCACGATGCAGACGTCACGTGCTCAACATGCTCACCTGGAGCCTCATTGTGCGATTGCCATGATTGAAGGCGACCAGGTCACTATTCGGGCAAGTTCACAGGCGCCTTATATTGCCCGCGAAAAACTGTCGCACATCTTCGGGCTGAACATGCCTTCAGTCCGGGTCTACAAGGACCACATTGGTGGCGGATTCGGCGGCAAGCAGGAGGTGATTACCGAAGACCTTGCCCTCCTTGCAGCCATGAAGACGGGTCGACCATGCAAGTTCGACTTCACTCGTCAGGAAGAATTCATAGGGGCCTCTTTCAGGCATCCGATGAAGGTCAAGGTCAAGACGGGCCATAAGTCAGATGGCACGATGACGGCACTGCAGATGCGAGTCGTTTCCGATACGGGTGCCTATGGCAATCATGGTGGCGAGACGATGTTTTGCGCCTGCCATGAACCAATATCCCTCTATCGCTGTCGTAACAAGGACATCGAGGGTTTTACCGTTTACACCAATAACGTGCCCAGTGGTGGCTTCCGAGGTTACGGCGCGACGCAGACGGCACATGCCTTGGAGACTCACCTGGATGAAGTGGCTGCCAAAGTGGATATCAATCCACTTGCCCTGAGGCGACTGAACATGATTCGACCAGGTGACGAGCTGAATGCGTTTTCTGGAGATCATGGGACTCATGAAATCGGCAGCTACGGTTTGGAAGAGTGTATTGACCGTCTCGAGGAGATCATGTCCAAGGATGGTGGCTTGCCTGATCCGCCAGAGGATGAAGGCTGGACATGTGGCAATGGATATGCGATTGCGATCCAGGCCTGTACGCCGCCAACTGTCCATCGCTCAAAGGCCAGAGTTGAACTGCGAGCCGACGGGAAGTTCGATTATTTCACCGGTAGTGCCGACATGGGCAACAGTACGGATACCACGCTTCCTCAGATCCTCGCTGAGACAATGCAGATTTCAACCGAGCAACTTCATATACATGCAGGTGATACAGACGGTGATGCCTTTGATACGGGCACCTTTGCCGGCGCCACCACCTTTGTTGCTGGCGGCGCTGCTGTGCGTGCTGGCCATGCCATAGTCGACAAGATTCGCGAGGAAACTGCACGATATGCAGGATGCGATGTAGAAGATTGCCATCTTGTCGAGGGATCCGTGCATGCTCAAGGCAAGACGATTCCACTTCCTGAGCTGTATGCCCATGTTCAGGAAGAAGGACGATCATTACAAGTAGTTCGAAATCATCAGGCGGATCCCAGCAGTGTCGCCTTTGCGGCGCAATGTATTCGACTGGCAGTCAATCGGCATGATGGTCATATTCGCATCCTCCGATCGGTCTCCATAATCGATGTCGGGAATCTGATCAATCCCATGGTGTGTCGCGGCCAGATCGAAGGTGCTGTGACACAAGGGTTGGGCTGGATCCTCACTGAACGCGTCCTGGAAGATGAGGATGGAAAGATTCTCAATGATGCGATCCGTCACTACCGGCTGCCTGCATTAGCCGACATGCCACCAATGGAGATCGAATTCGTCAAGACTCATGACAAGCACGGCACCATGGGGGCCAAGTCCATCGGCGAAATCGGTATTCATTGCGTTGCCCCGGCGGTTGCCAATGCGGTCCATGCCGCTACTGGTGTGCGATTCAAGGAAATGCCCTTGATGCCTCATACTGTTCTCAAGGGCATCCAGGATCATGCGGGTAACTCCAAATGAGTGTGATCGGGGTGTTATTGGCAGCGGGGCGTGGGCGTCGCCTGGGAGGGAACAAGCAATTGTCACCTTGGCCATCCGTGCATGGCACCCGACCGCTGGTTGCCAGTGCCTTCGACCACATCTCGGTTGCTTGTGATGAGATCATCGTGGTGCTCGGGCATCGTCAGGTCGAAATCGAAGATGTCCTTCGGCCACGTGTCTACGCCACGATTCATGCTGATGCGGATGCGGACATGTCACATTCCATTTTGGCGGGTGTGGAGTTTGCGTTGAGGGTCGAGGATGTCGATTGCATCCTTCTTCAGTTGGGAGATCATCCCCAGGTCGCGCCAGCAACCCTGGACACCATCATCGAGTCGGCCCGATCTCTGGACAGTGCAGTCGGGCCCCAGTACCAGGGCCGGCATGGGCATCCCATTGCGATTCCAAAGCGGCTTGCAGGGGAGATCATCGAGAGTGGTCTGCCTGAAGGCCTGGCGGAGTGGTTCCGAGCGGACGACTCTCGGCGGCAGTTCATTGAGGTTGATGATCCATCGGTGCTGATGGACATCGATACGCCCCAGGATCTGGCCGAGGCATCACAACTGGTCAGCTAGCGTGCATCTGCCAGGCTGCTGGTGGCATCAAGGGATGCAGGAGCAGTTCCAGCAGTTGTGGCATGTCTGATGTGGATCAGTCGCGCGCAGATGCTGATGGCAATTTCCTCAGGTGTCTCGGCGGGCAGGTCGATGCCGATGGGGGCATCCAGGAAATCGATGAAGGATTCCGGGACGTCGTGTTCTCGCAGCATTTTCATGACCTGAATCAGTCGCCGCTGGCTGCCCATGAGGCCTGCATAGGCCAGTGGTCTCGTGGTCAGGTGCTTGATGGCCTCGACGTCATGCTTGTAGCTGCGAGTAACCAGAGCGACGTAGATCTGCCCATGCGATGAAGTCGAATCCAATACCTCGTCTACCGAAAGATGGGTTCGGATGGCCTCTGCAGGCAGTTGTGAATCCAGGGCCATGTCCTGCCTGTCATCCTGGATGACGATTCGGAACCCAAGAGGAGTGGCTGCGTGAGCCAGAGCGACGCCACAATGGCCACCGCCGATGATCAGCAACATCGGGTCTGGTGTTACGACCCATTCTTGATCGGGATCGAGTGTGGTATCAGGATCAAGCATCTCCAGATACCAGCAGGCATCTGAAGGGAAGTGTTGGCGAATCATGTGCCCGGTGGTCAGGTGTTTGTTGGCCTCAGTCAGGTTCGTCTTGGAGGACTGATCCAGCGGGTCCAGTCTGACGAGCATGGTGCCGCCACAGATCCCGTCCTTGATGGATTCCGGTGTTCCCCTGAGGTCGATGGTGACTTGAGTGGGGGAACTGGTTCCAATTGTCTGGCGAGCGGCATCGATGATCTTGGATTCAGCGGCACCGCCACCAATGGTCCCCAGCAGCCAGTTCTCACCACAGGCCATCTGGGCTCCGGGTGCTCGTGGCGTTGAACCAGTGCAGTGCACTACGGTTGCCAGCACGCATGGTCCGCTGGTGAGTCGCTTGTTGAACTCGACTAGGAATCCAGCGGGTGTCATCGTGGTGGGTGCTCCTTGTGACTGGAAGGTCCAGTCCATCGCGAGATCATACCAGTCACGCCTTGCATGGAGATCTCGTGGCTCAAGCATGGACCACAGTTGCTACAGTAGCCATATGCACTTATGTGCCGGAGGCTTCGACCCTGCGCATCTGCCTACTGACAACCCAGGATCTCGATCTGGATCCATTCCCTGAGGATGATTGGCCGTGTGACCCTCGGCCTTTCATGCCGGAGGCGGATTGGCATGTGGCTGTACTGGTAGGTAAGGAGAACTCGGTCAAGCAGGTTGAGGCCTTGATCGATGAAGATCGCTTTGACTTGTTCTTCAATCTCTGTGATGGGGCTGCCGATCAGGACATTCCGGGTATCGAGGTGATTCAGAAGCTCGAGGAGCGTGGTGTTCCTTTCGCAGGTGCATCTTCGGAATGCTATGAGCCGACCCGCGTGGAAATGAAGGAAGCCTGCTACCGCCTGGGCATTGCCACGCCCAACTACATCATTGCCCGGAATGATGAAGACGTAGCGCGTGCCGCCAGTGAATTGAAGTTTCCGCTCTTCGTGAAGCATTACAGCAGTTATGCCAGTGTGGATCTGAGCAGGCGTTCGCGGGTGCGCACGCCAGAGGGCTTGCGGATCCAGGCCAGGAAGATCATGTCGCGTCATGGTGCGGCCTTGATCGAGGAGTACATCGCTGGGACCGAGTGCACGGTGCTGGTGGCGGAAAATCCTGACGACCCGAACAGTCCCAAGACCTACATGCCAGCCCAGTACAAGTTTCCCAAGGGTGAGACATTCAAGCATTCGGACTTGAAGTGGGTCGACTATGAGGGATTGTCATCCTGCCCGGTAGAAGACCCGGTATTGGCAGCTCGCTTGCGAGACGAATGTGCACGTTTCTTCGTGGAACTCAAGGCGGCAAGCTTTGGCCGCTGTGATCTACGGGTGGACAAGACCGGCACGCCCTACATGCTTGAGATCAATGCCAACTGTGGCGTGTATTATCCCCCGAAGGATTATGGCAGTGCGGACATCTGTCTGGCTCTTGATCCAGAAGGTCACGAAGGTTTCACGCGGCAGTTGGTTGCAGCGGCGCTGGCCAGGCACAAGCGGTTGCATCCTGCAAGGGCGGAGGACTGATCATTGGATCCTTATACCGTCATCGCGATCCTGCTGGCATTCACGGCCATTTCCGGTTGGGCGAATGATCGTTTCTTCAAGTTGCCCGTTTCGATTGGTGTCATGCTGGCGGGGCTTCTGGTTGCTGGGGGTCTGCTGCTCTGCAATCTGTTGATTGGTCAGTTCAATGACACAAGTGCCGTTGAACTGGTGAAATCTCTTCACTTCGAGAAGTTGCTTGTTGGCGGACAGGGCGAGGAAGCCGTCGGCGAGGGCATCCTGCTGGGTGTTCTTCTCTTTGCAGCTGCGCTGCAGTTGGAAACCAAGAGTTTCACGCGGCGTATCGGCCTGATCACCTGGATGGCGACGATCGGTGTCATCCTCACGGCCGTGGTGACCGCTGGCGGTCTGGCTTTGATGTTCGAGGTGGCGGGGAAGCAGTGGTTGTTCTGGAATCTGTTGCTGGTGGGTGCGATCCTGGCTCCGACGGATGCCGTGGCCGCGATCGGTCTCCTTCAAAGAACATCTGCTCCTAAGCGGATCCGAGAGGTTGTTGCCGGAGAGTCGCTGTTCAATGACGGAGTCTCGATCGTACTGGTGTTGTTCCTGACAGCACAGATCATGAGTGGGCATCATAAGAGCTTTGATACTCATTTCGGGAATCACTGGTTGCTGGCATTTGTGGTGGAGGCTGGTGGCGCCATCATTCTTGGAATCGTGATGGGTTATATCGGGTTGTTCTTCATGCATCGAGTCAAGCGCAGTTCCGTCATCGTCCTCTTGACGATCTCGGTCGTGCTGCTTCTTGGTGCCATCGCGCCAAGGCTGTTCGTTTCCTGCCCGGTAGCTTCGGTTGTAGCGGGGTTGGTGATGGGCCGATCGCCGACTTTGAAAGCCGATGGAGGCAATGGTCTGGTAATCGGTTTCTGGGGTCTGATCGAAAGCTCTCTGACCGCGATTCTGTTCCTGATGATTGGACTGGAGTTGCTGGTGGTGGATCTGTCCTGGTCACCGGTGCTGTGGAGTCTGGCGGTGTGGCCACTGCTTCTTGTCGCGAGATTGATCGCGTTGGTGATCCCATGGTTGGTGGCGAAGAGTCTGGGTCATACGGAGATGTCGATCTGGGGTGTCGTATTGATGACCTGGTGTGGAATTCGGGGCGGGGTTTCGATTGCGATGGCACTGGCGGTGCCTGCGGCCATCATGACGATGGATACGGGCAAGGACCTGAGATCCCAGGTGATGGTGGTGACGATGATGGTCGTGATCGGTTCCATTCTCATCCAGGGCATGACGGTCGAGCGCATGGCACGCTTTGT
>JAQWTL010000014.1 GCA_029242715.1 Phycisphaerales bacterium | reverse complement strand
ACGAGCTCCGTACTACTCTGGAACACCTAGGCTGGCAATCAACGTCGTACAGGACTATCACCTTCTTTGGTACGACTTTCCAGACGCTTCAAACGTCTCATGCTTCGCCATATCGGTGCCCAAACCCCGGGCCGAAACCCGGTTTGGACTACTCCGCTTTCGCTCGCCGCTACTTACGGAATCGCGTTTGCTTTCTTTTCCTCTGGTTACTGAGATGTTTCAGTTCACCAGGTTAACTCCTACACCCTATGCATTCAGGTGCAGGTGACCCCGGAGGGCCGGGTTTCCCCATTCGGAAATCGTTGGATCATTGCCTGGTTCCCGGCTTCCCAACGCTTATCGCAGGTACCCACGTCCTTCATCGCCTTCTAACGCCAAGACATCCACCGTGTGCCCTTGGTGATCTGGTCACATCACCCCGACCCCGACGACATCCCAAATGGAACATCGACCTGGACGAAGCAACTCAACGCGCTAAGCAAACACGTTGACCAGTCACCGGCCTCGATTTGTCTCGATTCTCGGTCACGTCTGACATGTCTCCCCGGGAAGGGAAATGTCAGACGATCGAACGAATCACCACTTGTCAAAGAGCCTAACTACTCGCGAGTCGGACCCGACGAGCATCACGCCCCAGGTGTCTGTCCCACCCGAGGCGCAAGTCGTGAGGATACCATTCTCTCGCCTCCTGTCAACGGCTCCAGGGGTATTGAACCCGGAATCCGCTGACTTCTACACTCAAATTTACCTATGAGTTCGAGCTCGGCCCAGGAGGCCACAGCCCCTGCTCGGATCCCGATCCGCTATCCGTAAATGAGGAGGCGACAGCCCGACCACCCCGACTGGCCAGATAAGGTGCCCCCCTTGATTACCTGGCCCCCAGAGGGTCCTAGAACATCGCCTGATCTGGCCTTGGCTTGAGGGTATCCACGTCCGGATCAATCCTGATGATCTCGGTGCCATTGACCTTCTGAATCAGGACCATGGCCCCTTTACCCAGCCTGGTATCTGAACGGGTAGCTCCCATCCGGGGCACCACATCCACGACGTACCACTGCGTGGAGAAATCCAGCGGTTCCATCCCCTCCACTGCGTAATCAAGCTCGGGCATTTCAAGACCACCAATAACGTCCCCTGGCTGAAGGGAGAATCTACGAGGCCACCAACGCCCAGCATGGAATCGCCAAACCTCCGCAGTCGCTTCACCAAAGCCCAGTCGACCGGAATTTTCCGCTTGGCCAGAAGGCACCGCTCGAACGGCCATGATCTGAAGAGGCGGCTCCATGGTGATCGGCTCAGACCATTCACTGGAATCCACAATCATGAGCAGTGACTCGGCAAGGTGTTGCTGCTCTTCTACAAGGCTGAGCTTGCGAGCAAAGAGTGGGTTGTACACCACCAGATTCACCCGATAGCGATATGTGCTACCTGGATTTGCCGTGATGTCATAGCCCCAGATCCAACTTGTGCCAGGACCTTCCTCCTGTGCCTCCTCGGTCAAGTTCTCTTCTGAAGCCTGATCGCTCTCTTCTGGAGCGGCCTGCTCTTGCAACTTGTCCAGTTCCATTTGGATCTCGATAATCTGTTTTTCCAGTCGTTCGATACGGGCTTGAAGGCTGTTGCCTGAACCAGCGCCGCCGCCAACTCCACCCAGACCGCCACCATCACCAGGACCGCCACCGCCAGGACCTCGGCCGCCGCCACCGCCACCACCGGGCCCCTTGCCGCCGCTGCCACCGCCGCCGCCGCTGCCACCTGATCCAAGGCCACCGCCACCTGAAAGGCCGCCGCCACCTCCGGAGTTCATCTTCTCCTTCAGATCATCGCGTTCGCGTTCAAGCCTTTTAAGCCTTCTGAGCAGAAATCGCCGTCGAGAGCTGCCCTTGTCAGCCTCAGAACCCGGCACTTCATCCGCCGCAGAATCCAATTCGATGAAATCATCCGGGAGAATCCAGTTCCCTGACGACGTCTGATAGAAGTCCGGCTGATAGATCTGCCGGCTGATCATCGGGTCAATGATGGACGCAAGGATCTCATCCCGATCAGACGCATCCATTTCCTCATGACCAACAAGACGGTCGCGGAAACTGATCTGACCAGGCATTACCGCAACGACCTCTGGATCCGCCCATGTTCCATTCACGAGTTCAGAGCGTTCAAGGCGAACATCAAGAAGATCAATTCTGTCACCATGCCAGCGACTGGGCAATGGCTGTTCGCCATCGGGACCGCTTTCGCTGAAACGCTTGATCGCTTCAGCAACATTGAATTCCGTGGCAACAGTCAACCATGTCAGATCATGTGGTTGCTGAGCGACGAACTCTTCAAGACCTTCTGTCTGATCCACGACGCCCTCAGCCAAGAGGTCAAAGGTCTGGTAGACAACCGGCTTGCTTGGCGCGGGAAGTTCGGGCTCGACGAATTTTCCATTTGCAGCGAAGTCACCGCTAGCACCAGAAATCTGCGGAACAACGCGATAACCAGGAAGCAATGTTGGATCTTCTGGTCCGACCTTGGCAAGCAATCTGCCTCTGAAATTCTGGAGATCAACAGATGAAGACTGCTGACCTTTTTCTATGGCTTGAGCGACTGATGGGTGAATGTCCTTTGAATCCTGCTTCCGCTTGATATCGGTAGCCGAATCACTGAGTTTCTCATGCCACTCACCCGGCCCAACCTGATCACTTCCCACCTGCTTGATATTGGGAGATGACAGTTGGCCAACGAGGTACACCACGAGTACGACCAGAACGATACCGATCACGAAGAACTCGGCTCGCTGCTCCCAGATTGTGATTCCCTTGGTCTTCATTGCAATTGTCCTTGGTAACAGCGATCTCGGGTCATGTTCTCAGCGGGCACGCACAAGTGATGAAAATTCGAATACCAAACTGCAGACGGATCAGGAATAATCTTCCTCTTCGTCCTCGTCATCTTCAGAAGACTCGATCTTAAGTGTCTCAATGCCCAGAGCAGCCCTGACTGAATTTGGCATGTATTGATCTGTCCAGGATCGAAGCCAGACGGTCTCGATCGTCAGATCCATCTTGATAACAGGCGATTCACCGTAAAGGAAGCCTTGAGAGAGGTCTTCATAAACCGCAGCCCGTTCAATTGACAGATCACGAATGGACAAGAATCGCCCAGACACCAGTGATTGGAGCGTGTCAGCCAGATTGTCCTTATCGATGATCAGTGTCACGTCGACAAGGACGACGTCATAAAGAGCGTTACTGATCCTGCCGGTAATGCCAACATCGAAGTTGGTAGCACCTGACTCAGGAATGGAAGCAACAACATACTCTTCAACATCTTTCTTGTCGCCTCCAGCAGATGATTCGCCTCCGCCGCCAAAGCCACCGCGGGGCTTGCCTCCACCCGCGCCTCCGCCACCAGGCGAACGCTTGCTTCCACCACCACCCTGACTACCCATTGGACCGACAGGCGCTGATGCGCCCTGGCTTCCCATGGGGCCGATTGGTGCAGATGGACCGGGGGACGATGAAGAAGACGATGAAGAGGAAGACGACGCTGCCTCGCTGACGTTCATCAGGTCCCGGACATTGATAGCGACCACTCGCTTGATGGGCGCGGACAGGACCGATGCCTTCTCACCATTCACTTCCTTGAAGGCTTCAAGAACTTCCGAGATCACCCAGAAACGCCACTGCCACCTGAAGAGTTCGCGGAGTGAATACTTCCGCCTCTCGTCATAGGTAGGCGGCGACAACATTTCAAGATCGACATAGATGCCAGTGCTCTCAGCTTCACGCAGATACAGATCAAGACGACGATCAGCAAGATCCGCCCTGATCAGCTCAACTTCTTCTGGCTCAAGTTCATCAACGGAATCCTTCTTGAGATCCCGATCAAGGAACTGCTGCTGGACTTGCTCCAGACTCTTCATCACCGTTTGAAGTGATGGTGGCATTCCCGCATTGATGTCCTCAAGGAGCAACTTGTATTCCTCGAGGATTCGCTTCTGAAAACGCGGTGCCTCGACCAGCAACTCGTATTCAGGAAGCTCAAGGCCAGGGAAGAGCCTGTCATCCAGATTGACATGACCGCCACGGTTCTGGGACTTGGCCTCGGCAAGGACACTGGTCGACTGGTCCTTGCGAAGATTGGCAATGCTCTGGACACGATCAATGATCGGTCTATTGACAACGACCCCAACGGGAGAAGCACCCGGAATGGTGACCTTCCCATCACGGATCTTCTTCAAATCGTTGTAACTCTTGTTCTTCTTGTCGACAGCCTTGGCCACTTCCTCCTGGAAGCCCTTGGAGACATACGGCAGCCCGACCAAGGCCCCGATGATCACGACAACACAGATGGTGATGACAAGATTGGAACGAATAGCCGCCATGATCTTCTTGGAATCAAGGTTCACGAAACACCTCCTGATCCCTGACCGGATCCAGCATGAGCGGACGTTTCATCCGTCTCTTCTTGTATCTGCAACGTGAAGGTGATGGGCAGAATGTAGACAACTGTTCCAGGCGTGTAGATCCGAGGCTTTGGCGGAAGAGGTGCGATCTCTTCCAGATCACCATCGAGCCCCTGATTGCGACTGCTTTGCCCCTGGTGTCCTTGGGAACCACCGCCAGAACTACTTGAGCCACCACCTGCTCCAGGAGTACCAAGTCCAGGAGTACCAAGTCCAGGTGCCCCAAGACCAGTACCCGGTGCGCCAAGTCCAGGACCACCGCCGCCGCCAGGTGAGCGACCGCTACCACCGCCGCCTCCACCGGGTGAACGACCGCTACCGCCACCACCAGGTGAACGGCCACTGCCACCACCTACGCCTCCGCCACCGGGAGAACGACTACCACCACCGGCACCTCCGCCTCCCGGAGAACGCTTGTTGCCGCCGCCGCCGCCAGGCGTACGCTTGTTGCCGCCTCCGGCACCGCCTCCGCCAGGTGTACGCTTGCTGCTGCCGCCTCCACCTGGAGTTCTACGACTGGAGCCGCCGTCGTCACTGCTCGGGGCACTCTTGCTGAGCTTTCCATCTTCTCCGATGGTCTCCCGAGCGATCTCGGTTCCGTGCAGCACAACATCCCTGATGATGTAAGGAACACCATCACGCTTTGCACTGTTGTCACGCAGCCACTTGGCAACCGTGCTGTTCACGAATGCGACCGGCTCTTCATGGGTCAAACTGATATTCATGGTGACCTCTACCAGAGGGCCGCCATTGCTGGGCCCGAGGTATTCACCGGCCAATTTGTTGACAGACACCATGCGACGTTCATCGGGGACGATCTCCCGAACGATCGCTTCGTTGGGATCCATCTCCTTGCTCTTGGGCTCCGCAGCCAAAGTAGCCATTGCGGCATCGTTGACCACGTGTGGCCAGACAGAGCGATAGTCGAACAGCGCTGCCAGGTGATTGGCATCCGTGCTCAGGCTCATGTCCGAAATGGCCTTGTCCAGATCGGTCTTGTTCCTCTTGGCGGTTCCCTTGACACTCTGCACCGTTCGTGGATCAGGATTGGCATCCAGAGCCTGCTGATCCAGAATCGGGCGAATGAAAGTGATCCCGCCGGCAATGATTGCCAAGACTGCAGCAGCAATAAACCAACGTGTCTTGCTATGCCACATCTGTTCCCGCAGGACAGTGGTAGGCACGAGATTGATATCGATAGGCGACAGGTTGATGCCCTGCATGGCCAGCCCATAGGCCGTCGCCATGCTGACGTTGTGCTCTGAGAAAGTAGCCGCCTCACGGCCAGGCACCGAGATTCGGCGGAACTCATCCAGCCTGTTGACTTCTACCTGCAATTGCTGACCGATGAATTTTCGAAGGCCGGGGATCTTGAAGGTGGATCCCGCACCGATCATGTTGCCCAACTCCCGGTTGGGATGACTGCTGCGGAAATAATCCAGAGAACGCTGCAACTCCTGAAGCAAGTTGGAGAAAACCGGACGCATGGCACCCATGATGTTGCGTGCGTACTTGCTCGTGGATGTTTCCATCTTGAGCTTTTCAGCCTTCGCATAACTGAGTTTGAAATGCTCCGCGATTGCTTCGGTGAAGTGAGTGCCACCGATCGGGAACGTACGGATCCAGCATCGCCCCTGGTCTGCAATGATCACATCCGTAGCCATCGTTCCAATATCGATGTAAACGACCGGATTTTCATGATCCGTCAGCTCATGGTCATAGGAAACCGCATTGAAAAAGGCTACAGGAGAAAGCGTAAGCATCTCAGGGCTCAGGCCGACTTCGGAATACATGTCCAGTCGTTCCTGCACGCGTTCACGGGTGATCGCAAAGATGCCGACCTCAATCTCAGGCGAGTCATCCGACATGAATGTCTCGTAATCCCATTCCACTTCCTCGATCGGGAAGGGAATCTGTTGAACGGCTTCAAACTTGACGATGTCCGGTACTTTCTTGGGCTCCACTGGGGGAAGCTTGGCAAACCTCGCGAAAGCCGAGTGCCCGGGGACAGACATCACCAGGTTTTCACCCTCAAGTTCCTTTTGACTGATCAACTGGCCAAGGCTGAGGCGAATGACCTCGTTCTGATCGATGTCCGGTTCAGTAAGAACCTTCTTGTGCTGAATCACGGCAAAGTCCGTGACCTCGACACCAGTGGCTCCACCGTCCTGCAATCGAATGGCCTTGATCTCGTAGGCACCAACCTCGATGCCCCACGCTGCCTTGCCTTGTGCCATGCCGGTTTGCCTTCTGCTGTTTTCTTGGCCGAGAACACGTATTTGTGTCGTCGGATCAAGCGGTAAATGAATTCGTAAATGGGCCAAATTGGGGACACAACAGCGCCCCAGCCCGAATCAAAGCCGAGCAGGAGAATAATACACGCCCCACTGCTTCATGGCCTTTTCCTGATGCTTTGGCAGGCATGCCATGGCTGTGATAGCTGCCCTGCTAGCATGGCAGGGCCGGATAAGGCCCCGGACAGGCTGCCACGATGAAGACCCAGCCCCATACCTACAGAATGACCACCCTTGGCTGCCGAGCCAACCACGCTGAGGAGCGTGAGATGGAAGCTGTCCTGCATGCACGTGGGTTCCGAGCCGCAGAGCAGGAGGAAACCGCCCATCTCGAGGTCGTTCATACCTGCTCGGTCACCTCGAGGGCCGCTGCCAAGTCCAGACAGGCCATTCGCCGAGCTGCCCGCAAGAGAGGAGGCCACCTCCGCCCGCCCAAGGTCGTGGTCACAGGGTGCTATGTAGGAACGGACCAGCAGACGGCTGGCAGACTGGCCTCAGGCGAAGGGGCTCAACCGGGAACCACTCTGGGGCATGCCGATGAGCAGAGCCTCACGATGATTCAACGCTTCGCACTGGAAATCGATGAATGGCTCGGGATCTCCCCTGAACCCACTCCAAGCCCCGTATGCAAGCCCCTGCATGCGCTACCGATCATCGAATTGCCAACTCGTCCCGCCCGACATGCTCGTGCTGAAATCCGTATCCAGGACGGCTGCGACGCCCACTGCACCTTCTGCATCATTCCCACACTGCGACCAACCTTGCGTTCCAAATCTCTAGGTGATGTCGAGAGCGAAGCCCGTCGCCTCGTTGACCTTGGGCACAAGGAAATCGTCCTGACCGGTATTTTTATCGGCGCCTACGGCCACTCGACTGCGTTGAGGCGACGGCAAGCACCCTCTCCATCCGCACGTCTTTCTGATCTTGTTGACGCCTTGGCACACCTGGATGGTGTTGAGAGGCTCCGGATTTCTTCCATGGAACCCATGGACGTGACCGAGGATCTCCTTGATGCCATGTTGGCCAATCGAAGAGTCGTCGTGCCCCACCTGCACCTGCCTCTTCAGAGCGGTTCAGACAACATCCTCAGGCGAATGAACCGGCAATATCGTGTTGGCGAATACCTCGAAATGATCCAACGCGTTCAGTCAGCCCTGGGCACCGACGGGCTTCCTCCAGCCATCACGACCGACATCATCTGCGGCTTTCCCGGAGAAACACCTGAGGACTTCAAGGCCACCTGCAAGGTGGCTCAGCAAGTGGGCTACCTGCACATGCACGTCTTCCCATTCAGCCCACGAGCAGGCACCGCTGCTGCCCGATGGAAAGATCGATTCGTCGATCCCGTAGAAATCCGCGACCGTGTACAGGCCCTGATTGACCTGGAAAATGAGCCCGAGAATGGGCTCGCGGTGCGTTTTCGCAAGCAACTGGTTGGCCGTCGACTCCGGGCGATCGTGGAACAGCCCGATCGCGAACGACCTGGCCGCTGGACCGGGCGGTGTGATCATTATGAGCTGCTCTCGATGACTGGACCCGCTTTCCGCGGCCAAATGGTCGACGTAGTGGTCGATAGACTCGACGGATCATGCACGCTCGCTACGATCATGGAAGAACCTGTCAGTCTTCCGATCCTGTTCGACAACTCCAAGCCTCTTGAGACCTGCCCGTGAGCGAATCCAACAAACCAGACGATCAGCACGACAACCTCGATGAGGAAATCCGTTCAGCACTAGGCGATCGAAGCATCGAGGATCTTCTGGAAGATGATCCACTGGAGAGTTCCGGTCGACCGGAACGAACGGGAACGATCGTTCACGTTCGTGGTGAAGAGGTCTACGTGGAATTTGGGCCAAAGATGCAGGGCGTCTGCTCGCTCTCCCAGTTCACCGAACCACCGGTTCCTGGAAGTCAGGCGGAATTTCTTATTGAACGACGCGACCGAAGTGATGGCATGCTTGTGCTTTCACGCCCTGGTGGTGTTCAAAGAGCATCCTGGGATCATCTCGAAGAAGGCCAGGTCATCGAGTCCACCTGCACGGGAACAAACAAGGGCGGACTGGAGATGGACGTCGCCGGCCACTCGGCCTTCATGCCTGCTGGCCAAGTCGATATCCATCATGTGCCGGATCTGACGGTCATGGTTGGACAGAAGTTCGCCTGCCGCGTCATTGAACTGGACAAGCGAGCCAATCGGCTTGTTCTCAGCCGTCGAGATGTCCTTCAGGAAGAACGTAAACGGAATCGCGAAGCGCTCATGGGGTCTCTCGAGATTGGACAGACTCATACAGGCCTCGTTACTTCTGTTCAGAGTTATGGCGCCTTTGCAGACATCGGTGGCGTAGAAGGCCTCATCCATGTTTCCGACATGGCCTGGGAGCGAATCAGTTCACCTGAATCACTGGTCAAGCCCGGTGATCAGATCATGGTCCAGATCATCAAGATGGATCTTGAAAACGATCCTCCACGAATCGGGCTGGGAATGAAGCAGTTGACCACGGATCCCTTCACAGCATCCGTGGGTGCTGTTACCGAAGGCGAAGTGATTAATGGAACCGTGACGCGACTGGCTGAATTTGGAGCATTCGTCGAGCTCGCTTCGGGCCTTGAAGGCCTGATCCATATCTCGGAGTTGGCCAACGAGCGTGTTGGCCGTGTTTCACAGATCGTCAAGGTCGGCCAAGTCGTATCTGTCAAAGTCCTCAAGGTCGATGCGGAACGCAAGCGAATCGCGTTGTCCATGAAACAGGCCCAGGGGGAAGATGGTGGCCCGACGTTGGATCGTGGCGAAGACCCCATGATCAAGAAGCTCAAGGCCAAATGGGGTGATGGCCCACTGAAAGGTGGGATTGGCTAGTTCGAGCAATCGCCCCACTGCCCGATGATGACCAGCAAGTCGTCAACACCAACAATCCCATCCCCATCCACATCCGCTGCCTCACCCGCTGGAGTCTCTCCCTGCCCCCAGAGCGCCAGCACCAGCAGCACGTCCACGATGTCAACTTCACCGGATTCATCCACGTCGGCCTCACATTCCGAGGCCGCCAGTTCGATGATGTACTTGATTTCATTTGATACCGGAACAGGTGATGTCATTGCGCACAGCAGTGATGATGTCGGTTGAACTCGATAAGTCCAGCCTGGCTGAAATCCACCCCAGGGCCCGGCCGCTGAAAGGCGAATGGATCGCGAATCATCTTCTGCCATCTCAACACAGAAGTCTGATGCGGAAACCGACTGATAAGGCTCCAACGAATCAAGTGGTCGTCGCTCAAATGTCAATGGAGCACCCCATGCCAGTTCAACTGGACCATAGAAACGCAAGGTGACTGCAAGGTCATCCTCTCCAACTGGCAGGATTGTCCCAGACGGAGGCGAGCTTCCCGTGGCATGAAGGCGATACGGCACCAGCCCAACCGAACCACCACCCAGCACGTCAGGAATCTGTTCATAGACCGGGTTGTTGAGCGTGATTGACGGCATGCCTTCACCTGCTGCAATCATGACGGGAGTCGTCCAATCAGCATCTGCTGCAGCTTGTGCATTGATGACAACCTGCCCCCTGAGACCTTGAGGCGGCAAATGCACGCTCGCCTCTGGATCCTGCAAGGGCCCATTGAATGTCCAGAGGCCACTGAGCCAGCCATCCAGCATCATCATGGGAGGCAATGTTTCCCCTGCCGGTCGATCCAGCCGGTCGACCCGCAGAGAACCATGAAACTCATCTGCCTCAAATCGATAAAGAAAACCGGCATGCCCCGATGAACAGAGATCGATATCTGCCCAGACATCACCTCGTACATCAACAGTCCAGAGCCCATGGCCCACCTCGATTCTGACCGGACTTGAGGCGGTACCAACATCACCAAGAACCTTGATGAGACGAATTGTTCCATCTGGAACAAGGACATCACCGAGTACATCACCTGCAACATCAAGACTGCGTATGCCCCTGGATTCGCTGGCGGAATCCGTCGTGATGATCGGACCATGAACATGACCACCGACATCAATGAAGTTGATCGCCTGAACCTCGACTCGACCAAGTGATTCCACCACGTTGAGTTGATGCAGAATGACTTCTGCACTGCCAGTCTGCTTGATCTCATCGACACGGGATACCGGAAAACCGGCCTCTCCAACAGTCACCGTGACAGGCGAACCTGCCGGCGGACCATCAACCGCAATATCCAACGATGCAATGGATTCTCCGGGATCGACCTGCACTCGGAACCACGTATTGCCCCAAGGATTCCAGAGATCGGTAAGTCGAATGATCCATCCATCTGCTGCGTTCCCCTGCTCCAGTGTCCAGGCACCCGAAGGGACATCCTGGCCCTGATCATTCAGAACGCGCACGCCAGCACACAACGGCCCGGTCAACATGACCAAGTGCACCAACATCAACACCAGTATGAACCGGTTCCTCCCCACGACGCCTCCTCTCCCGAAGCCTCTTGATGATGACACCAGCCCGCCATGCCGCAGCAATGGCCCATGGCATGGACTTCCATCTCTTGTAAAGCAGCCCTCGCAGATGCACTAACCCGCGTGATCGGAATCCCGCGGGACCTGCTCAATGAGCTTTCTGATATCACCTGGTGAGGCCAGTTCGATGGGGCCACCACTCACCAGATTGCATTCAAGCGTCACAAGCTCTCTGGGAGGGCAGAGGCTCAGCTGTACTTGAAGATGTTCCATGTCGAAATCCAACGTAGCCAGACGCGAAAGACCATTTGCCTTGGTTCGTTTGACTGGACGACTACCCGCCACTGATGGCCCCAGGCCAGCCGTCTCCAGAACTGAAGCCAGTTCGGACAGATCTCCATCGATCCAGATTCGAATGTGAATACGATCGCCTTCATCGAGCTCGCCCTTCGCTGCCCGACCAGCTACACGGATCTCAAGAGGATCCAGGAAGTGTTCCATCGTGGCGAGAAACTGTTCCAACTCCTGGAGGCGTTCCAGGCGATCTGCATGCCAGCCAGTCCAGCCTGCTCTTGACATCTGCATGGCCTCCAGATGACGTCGCACTTGATCCCGACCTGGAGGCGGCCCGGTCAGGCCACCTGCAGCTCTACGTGCCTGATCAACCGCTTCCTGGATGTCTCCAGCAAGTCCATCTCGCAGTAGTTCTGCAGCACGGCGGGCAATTTGATCCTGGGATTGTGTCATGACAAGTTGACGCTCACTGAAGTGAAGCCAGACTACGATACAAGCATGCACTCCTCGAGCAGTGACAACAAGCCGATCATTGGCATCTCAATGGGCGATCCTTCCGGGATCGGCCCAGAGGTCGTCGTGAAGAGCATCGCTGACCCGGCAATGAGAGCCCGCGCCAAATTCGTCGTCTACGGTGCCAATGGGCCATTGACTCTTGCAGCAGATCATGCGGGCATCGATCCCTTCTGGTATCGCGTCCCCGCAGACTCATCGAGACTGACTGCCCCGATTAACGAACCAGTGGTTGTGCGTGACTACATCGAGTTCGGTGACTTGCTGAGATTGCCCCCCACTCCGAACAAGCATGGTGGCAATGCCTCCAAACGGTTTGTTGAAGAGGCCATTCTGGATGCAGGCCCCGAAGCCTCACCAGCTCGTCGTATCGATGCAATTGTCACGGCTCCCATCAGCAAACAGGCCTGGAAACTGGCCGGCTACAACTGGCCCGGGCATACCGAACTGGTTGCCCATCGCACACGCTGTCGTCGTTGTTGCATGATGTTTGATGCACCTCGATTGAAAGTCGTACTCGCCACTGTTCACATGCCACTGATGGATATTCGCAATGTGCTCACGATCGGAAAGGTCTTCGACCCGATCGACCTGGGCAACCAAGCCTGCCAGGCACTGGGAATCGAATCTCCGCGTATTGCAGTCTGTGGACTCAATCCCCATGCAGGGGAAGGTGGCCTGTTGGGCGATGAAGAAATCAGGATCATCGGCCCGGCTGTAGACATGGCGAAACGTGCCGGAATCAATGCCAGTGGCCCCTGGCCCGCGGACACGATCTTTTCAGAAGCATTAGCAGGCAAATTTGATCTGGTGGTTGCCATGTACCACGATCAGGGACTCATCCCACTGAAGCTTCTTGAACGTGGACAGGCAACCAACTGGACCATCGGTCCCCCCATGGTCAGGACCAGCCCAGACCACGGCACCGCTTTCAACATCGCGGGAAAGAACCATGCGGATGCCAGCTCCATGCAGGCTGCCATCGATCTGGCCATCCAGCTGGCCCATCACACCAGGGCCCAGGGAAGACTCCCTGACGGTTCCGGACAGCGGATCTGAACCAGGCCATCCCCCGGCCCTGACCATTTCCAGGGCTCAGCCGGTACGCGCTGGCTTCCATGGCAGCTACCATGCCCGCCTCATGACAAGCACGAAGACATTCACGATGGATGAACTGGTTGCACTCTGCAAGCGACGAGGTTTCATCTACCCCGCGTCCGAAATCTATGGTGGCATCAACGGCTTCTGGGACTACGGCCCACTGGGCACAGAGCTGAAGAACAACATCCGTGATGCCTGGTGGAATGACATGGTCCGCTGCCCGCCAATGGGTCCTGATGGTGACCCCATCTCCATCGTGGGACTGGATTCCTCCATCATCCAGAACCCACTTGTGTGGGAAGCTTCCGGGCATGTCGACGGCTTCAATGACCCCATGGTCGATTGCCGCGAATCGAAGTCGCGGTACCGCGCCGACCATCTCATGGTGCTTGGTGCAGTGGACGCGAGTGATCGACGCCTTTATGCCTATCTCGCAGGCGATGATGAAGGACGAGATCGCGCCATCAAACTCCTTGGAAAGTACGAGAAGAACAAACCGGAAGATTCCGACTGGACAGATCAACCACTGGTCAGTCTGCCGAATCAGGCACTTGATCGCATTGTCGGCCCAAATACCAAAGAACCCGGCACGCTTACGGAACCGCGTCAGTTCAATCTGATGTTCAAGACGTTTGTCGGCGCCCTTCAATCCGAAGACACCGCTGCCTATCTGCGACCAGAGACCGCCCAAGGCATCTTCCTCAACTTCAACAATGTCGTCGACACCATGCGGGTCAAGGTTCCCTTTGGTATTGCACAGGTCGGCAAGGCCTTCCGCAACGAGGTGACGCCACGCAACTACATCTTCCGTTCTCGCGAGTTCGAGCAGATGGAAATCGAGTGGTTCTGCCATGAATCAGATGCCGCTAGATGGTTCGATTTCTGGTGCGACACCCGCCGCAAATGGTGGGAATCACTTGGGCTCACCAGTGACAACGTCCAGATGCGTCGCCATGACGCAGATGAACTGGCGCACTATGCCAAGGAAGGCTGCGGAACATTCGACATCGAGTACCGCTTCCCGTTCACCTCACCTGACTTCGGCGAACTCGAGGGGGTTGCCCATCGTGGCAACTACGACCTCAGTCGTCACCAGGAGTTCAGCAAGAAGAAACTGGAGTACTTCGACCAGCCTCGCAATGAACGATATCTCCCCCATGTGATCGAACCTTCTGCTGGGCTCAGCCGGGGAACACTGGCCATTCTGTGCGAAGCCTTCACACCTGATGAAGAACGTGCAAGCAAGGTGTACATGAAGTTCCAGCCACGGGTGGCACCCATCAAGGCTGCCGTGTTCCCGCTGGTGAACAAGGATGGCTTGCCGGAAGTTGCCGGCAAGCTCTACGAGCAACTTCGACAACGATGGCCTGTTCAGTACGACGCCAAACAGTCGATCGGCAAACGATATGCACGTATGGACGAAGCAGGATGCCCCTGGTGCTTTACGGTTGACTCAGACACGCTCACTGATCAGGCGGTCACCGTGCGTGATCGTGACTCCCTTTCACAGGATCGCATTGCAATCGATCAGGTTGAAAACTGGCTGGCCGAACGACTGTGCTGACCCCGGAGCACCGTTGATTGCTCCCGCAGAAACCTTTCTTGATTCGTTTGATGATGCCTGGCGGTCCAATCACTGTCGGTTTGATTCAACAAGCCGACCTCGACGGCTATGATGCTTGCTCTCAAGCATGAACCCAACTACATGGAGCCAACTCATGATTCTCCGCTGCCTGATGGTGATCATTGGACTTAGCCTGACATCAAGTCTCGTTCTGGGCGAACCACCATTTCTTGACCTGACTTATCCGGAAGCCATCAAGAAAGCAGGCGAGGAGAAGAAACAGGTTTTCATCGATTTCTATACCACCTGGTGTGGCCCCTGCAAGATGTTGGATCGAACAACATGGAAGGACAAGGCTGTTCAGGCTTGGCTGCTGGAGAACACGATCCCGCTGAAAATCGACGCTGAAAAACAGAAGGATCTGGCCCGGAAATTGAAAATCCGAGGCTATCCGACAATGGTCTTCATTCATCCTGATGGTGCCATGGGTGGGCGACTCGTTGGATACAGGGACGCCAAGAAGTTTCTCAGTGAAGCAAAGGACGCCCTCATTGGAATGACGCCATTGAAGCGTGCGCAAATGGCCTTCGCAAACGAACCTGAATCAACAAATACACATTACGACCTAGGCCAACAACTCGCTGCCGCTGGAACTTACGACAAGGCACTTGAGCATTTCAAGTGGTGCTGGATTGAAGGTGTTGATGAGCCTGGCTTTGGTGGAGTACGCCGGTCCTACCTTCTGAACAACCTCGAGCGGCTTGCCAAACGCCACAAGCCCGCTCAGTCTTTACTCGAGACATGGCTGGCAGAAACACAGGACAGGCTCGAATCCGGCAAGGCCATGAAATTAGATGCCGGGGATTATGCTGCACTCCACACCACTCTTGGTGGCCCGGCCAGTGAGCGATTGGCTTTCTATGACAAGATCATGGCCAGCCAACAAGGGGAATCCTACAACGGCATGATTTTCTTCCTCCAAGATGAGCTGTATGACGCCAACCGGTTTGAAGAGCTCGCGAAGACGATCAACCTGAAGTCATTGAAGTACCAGATCGACAATGCGGCAAATCGTTACCGCCAACCAGATGCCCCCATTGAAATGCTTGATTACGATTTCAGAAACCATGGGCGTGACATCGAAGTACTCTTCATCATCGGGCGAGAAGAAGACGCCAACAAGATCATCGACATGCTCAAGGCCTTCAACCCGAAAGAAGAGCATGTGAACATCATTCTCACAAGCAAAAATGCGGCATCAAAGCGCGGGGCCAAGAACCTCCCCTCCGATGACGAGATTCGAGCAAGATTACTTTCCACAGCAGAATCTGCCGAATAGCTCCGCCGAGGCAGAATGTTTTTTCTCTAAATTAGATGGTCTTCCGGTCATCACCTACGAGATTTGACGCATCTCTAATAGCAGGCAGCGACGGGGTGCGAGCATTGGATTTCGGCTCGCAACGTGCCCATTGATTGCCCCCCCGGGGATGGCTCCTGACTTCAGGAAATGGGGCCTCATGAATGAGGGGCAAAGAAAACAAGGGGCCGGTATGAAAAGCTTCATACCGGCCCATTTTCATTTCAATAACTCTAAAACTCTGTCAATACATGGCCTGTAGGCATTTTCTCGCCAATACAACAGCGTAGGCACTAAACGGAGTTTGGCCATCACGTGCAACGAGCCCTAATGACACTCTTCACCCTTTGCCGCTCTATGCGAAGGCCTCCTCGGTCTTATTGAACATGTGAGCATGGATGGCTGACCAGATCGCCCAAGAGGCCTACCATTTAACGGAATGGCAATAATCGACCTGATCATCATCGGAGGTGGCGCCAGTGGGCTCTCCTGTGCCATCACCCTGGCATCAGCTCACCGCAAGCCCTGGTTTGGTGACCGGCGAATCCTCGTCGTAGACGATGATCGTAGCGACTTGAACCAGGCCATTCTTTACAACGCCCCGGGTGTCAGTCCAGGCACAACCGGCACTGAACTCCTTCAAGAACTTCGTACCCAACTGGAACAGTTCTCCGTAGCGTCCGTTCTGGAATCACGGGCCTTGCGGATTCGGCGTCATCCTGACAGCGGATTCGAGGTCGCCCTCGATGATGGAACAACCCCACGATGCGAGGCCCTGGTCCTGGCCACTGGCTACAAGCGATGGGAAGTCGAAGGATTGTCGAATGACCCCGTACGTCATCCAAGAGGCGGCAAGAGCAATCGCATCATGCTTGAACACAATGGAATCTACCTCGTAGAGCCAGACCTCCATGTGGCAGGCCTCCTAGCAGGAGGCTCAAGCCAGTTTGCAATTGCTGCAGGCATCGGGGCCCAAGTAGCTGTTGAGATCCTCAGTGACTGGGCTGGCAAACGTACCCACGTGCACGATGTGATTTCATCAGAAAAGAATCAATCCTGAACAGTTCAACCCGGTGAAACAGGTGCCTTGCCAGCAGACCTGATTTTCGACTTGGCGGTTTGCACCTTCACGATGTAGAGGATCACACAAACAAGGATCGCCAAGTCGGCGATGAGTTTCAATATGCCAATGAGGCCAAGGGCCGCTACGGATACGGAGGCAGCATTGCCTCCTGCAAATGCCATTGCATTGCCACCCGCAATACCAACGATGAGCAGGATCCACCAAGCGATCATCAAGAGGGACCAGATATAACCAAAGAACCGTCCGCAATCACCCTCATCCTTGCCATGATCTCGCAACGTTGCGGCAAGTGAATCAGCAACCGCCGGCAAAGCCCTGAAGTTCCAGAAGACATTGAATATCGGAATGATCAGAAGCCAGACAAGGCCGGGTTCCATGTTTCGGTGCTTGGGATCAGCTGCCTTGGCTGCGTCATAGATCAGCCAGATAACAACGACCAAGACCCCGACTACAATTGCCAGGTAACAAGCAGCAGCACCAAGCGCAGCCATGAAACCAACCGCGACAGCACTCTCTGCAGCTGCTTGTCCACTTGTATTTGCCAGGATCTGGAACATGATCACGCCCCCTTTGATTTGAAAAATCGTATTGCAGACTCACCCACTCAAAGAACAGAGCGGGATGAAACTCAAACACATGCTACTGACTAAACGTTGCGGCCCGTTGCTTCGAGACGGAGATGTTGATGGCCGGATTCTCTGATCCGATCAGATCGGATCATGATTCTTTTATTGACAGCCACTTAGCCCGAGAAATCCCTTGCCACTTTTCCACGACAGATCTGCGGACAGGAACCAGATCAGCAGATACTAGACATTGAAGTACTTCGCCTCGGGATGGTGAACGACGATCGCACTGGTGCTCTGTTCCGGTTCGATTTGATCGTTTTCCGTGAGCACACAACCAATTCGCTCTGGCTCCAGGAGCCGGAAGAGCTTCTGTTGATCACTCATGTCCGGACAGGCCGGATAGCCGAAGGAGAATCGGCTTCCACGATACTTCTGCTGGAACAGGTATCTGATGTTGGGATGATCATCTCCATCAATACCCATTTCCTGACGCATTCGTTTATGCCAGAGTTCGGCCAGCGCTTCTGCGCATTCCACACCCATTCCATGGACATACAGGTACTGGGTGTATTCATCATTGGCAAAGAGACGCTGAGCCAGTTCACTGATCCCCTGGCCTACCGTGACACAACTCAGGCCCAGTACATCCCGCTCACCGGCCGAAACGTCACGGAAGTAATCACTGATGCACAAGTGCCGGCGATTGCGCTGACGAGGAAAACTGAATCGCTCAATTTCCCTGTCATGATCCTCGGGATCAAAGACAACAAGATCGTTGCCGTCACTGCCACATGGATACCACCCATAAACAAGACTTGGCTCAAGAACCTTGTCCTGAATGAGAGATTCCTGAAGGCTCTTGAATACTGGGCGAGCTTCCTCTTCAATGGATTGTTCGAACTCAGCCTTTGATCGCCTGCCCCGTTTGAATCCCCACTGGCCCCGGAAGAGCGCTACCGTATTGATATACGGAAAGATCTCTTTGAGTGGAATATCCGTGATAACTCGATTACCCCAGAATGGAGGTGATGGTATCTCGATATCCCTCGCCACATTGCTTTGTACGATCGTGCCATCCATGACAGCCGTTGCCGACTCGGCATCCGAGTCCTCGGTATGAATATCCCCAATTCTGGTCTTGACGGCTTCGCGGCTTGCAAGCCGCCGATCGATTTCAGCATCAAGCTTTCGATGCTCCCCCTCGATGATGACTTCGCATAAAGCCAATCCTTCAAATGCATCCTTGCCATAGTAGACGCGACCGTTGTAGACCTCGCGCAGATGGGACTCGCAATAATGGCGGGAAAGTGCAGCACCACCAAGCAATACGGGCACATCAATATTCATCTCGTTGAGCTTGCGAAGATTCTCTTCCATCACGACAACGCTCTTGACCAGAAGTCCGGACATCCCGATTGCGTTGGCACCTGATTCTCGCCATGCCTGGGCAATGTTCTCAATGGACTGCTTGATACCAATGTTGTCCACCGTCCAGCCATTGTTGCTCAGGATGATGTCAACAAGATTTTTTCCGATGTCATGAACATCGCCCTTGACCGTAGCCAGTACGACTCTGCCGCGTGACGTGCCTTCAAGCTTCTCCATGTGAGGCTCCAGGTGCCCCACGGCCATCTTCATGACTTCTGCCGACTGAAGAACGAAAGGCAACTGCATGTCTCCACGGGCGAACAATTCACCAACGGATTTCATGCCTGAAAGGAGATGTTCATTGATGATTTCCAGTGGCGAATAGACCTTCATCGCCTCGTCCAGTCGGTCACCGAGTCCCTGTTTTTCTCCATCGATAATGTGAGCACGCAGCCACTCTTCAAGGGATCGGGACTCAAGATCTTCTTCAGCCACGGATTCCTCATCTTCTGTAAACAGGTCGATGAATGACTGAAGCGGATCAAATGATTCTTCACTGACACCTGATGGCAGACCCGTGCCACCATGAGCCTGGGTACGCCTGTCATAGATCAGATGCATTGCTGCATCGATGCGAGACTGATCAATCCTGTTCAGCGGAATGATCTTGGAGGCATGTACGATTGCGCTGGTCATGCCTGCTTCGAGCAGTTCATGCATGAGCACCGAGTTGAGCACCTGTCGGGCCGCAGGTTTGAGGCCAAATGAACAGTTGGAGAGACCACAGGTGACCTGAACTTCCGGGTAAGCCTCGCGGATCAGGCGAGTGCCCTCGATGAGCTCCAGGGCACTGTGGCGATCGGCATCCATACCAGTTGAAACAGGCAGGACCAGAGGATCGATGAAGATGTCCTCGGTCGCCAGGCCTCCGATACTCGTCGCGCGTTCAATGGCACGGCTGGCAATTGAGAACTTGCGGTCTGCCGTCCTTGCCATGGCAGCCTCTGGGTCCTCGTCGATCGTTCCGATCACAAGACCAGCACCGAATTCCACCGCCAGGGAGCACATCTGATCGAACTTGGCCTCACCATCTTCGAAATTGGCAGAGTTGATGATGCACTTGCCAGGCGCATGACGCAGCCCCGCTTCGATCGTGGACACCTGAGTCGAATCCAGCATTAACGGGGAATCCACCTGGCGAACCACCCTGGAAACAACTTCAGCCATATCTGAGGCATTGTCCCGACCGGCATAATCAACATTGATGTCGAGACAGTTGGCCCCTTCACGAATCTGGCCACGGGCCAAAGAGATCATTTCATCCCAGTCTTCGGATTCAAGCAGCCGTTTGAATGCGCGGCTTCCTGATGCATTCATTCGTTCCCCAACGATGAAGAAGGAACTTTCCTGCCTGTAAGGAACCTGGCTGTACAGCGAAGTGCAGCCCGGCATCCAGCCTGATCTGCTTCGATCCGACCGCCTCGATTCCAAGACCTTTGATGCAATCGCCTCAAGGTGGGCAGGGCTTGTTCCACAGCAACCGCCAACCAGATCGATTCCAAACTTGTCGATGAAGCCTCCCAGGCTTTCAGCCATAGGCTGTGGGTTCAGTGGAAAATGACTTTGCCCATCAACAAGAACCGGCAAACCTGCATTGGGAATGCACGCAATTCGATTTGGCCAGTTTCTGGCGATCGCCTCAAGATGAGAGGACATCTCTATTGGACCTGTTGCACAATTCAGACCGAGTGAAGCAATGGGATATCTGGACAAGGCCGCAATAACAGCAGAAATCTCTGTTCCAAGCAGCATCGTTCCTGTGGTTTCAATAGTCACATTGACAAAAATCGGAATCTCGGATGCGTCTTTGCCCGCCTCTTCTATCGCCTTCAAGCAACCATTGACCGCACACTTGACCTGCAGGAGATCCTGGCAGGTTTCAATAAGCAGCGCATCCACACCACCATCGATCAGGCCTGATGCCTGGGTGCCATACGAGTTGAGCATCGTGTCCCAATTGACCTGGCCCAACGTTATCAACTTGGTTCCGGGCCCCATGGAACCGAAAACGAAACGTGGCTGATCAGATGTCGCATGCGCATCGCATGCTGCACGAGCCACTTC
This sequence comes from Phycisphaerales bacterium, assembly GCA_029242715.1. Lineage (GTDB taxonomy): Bacteria > Planctomycetota > Phycisphaerae > Phycisphaerales > SM1A02 > UBA1668. The sequence continues at coordinate 88,805 of JAQWTL010000014.1, read as the reverse complement.
GGCTGCTTCCTTGTTCAATCCTCGAGCCCATGAGGCAATCTCAGAATCAAATTCAGAGAGCACCAGCGGGTTGGCACCAAATGTATTGGTCTCCACCGCATCGCAACCAACACCAAGAAAGGATTCGTGGATTTCCTGAACGAGTTCAGGCCGTGATCGAACCAGCAGATCCACACAATTCTCATGGCCCATGTAGTCCTGCTCGGTGGACAGCGGCATCGACTGGAGAGTTGATCCCATTGCGCCATCGAGCACCACAACTCGTTTTTCAAGGGCCCGAAGGAGGGGGCTTGTCATGTCCGCATTGTAGAGAGAAGAAACTGGATCTTTCAACCGTCTATCCGGATGAATGGATGTAGGGGTCTGAGAGCCTCTGAATACCGATACCGCGGGGCTTGACTACCATGCCGTACCCCGAAAGCAATATTCCCTCATGCACCTCCCCCTTCTGACAATCCTCTTTCTGTGCTTCAGCACTGCTGCCCAGTCTCCACCGACTGCACAACCTGCTCCAGCACAGTCAGTTGCTGCAGCAAAGCCGATTGTGCTGCCACTGGCCCGAGGACTGATGAACAGGTATGTGCAGGCCATCGGCGGACGCGTAGCACTATGGCAACTCGAGTCATTCAAAGCCCATGCCAAGCTGTCCTTTAAAGGAGGCCAGGCCGAGGGGCAACTGGATCTCGCCTTCAGGCGACCCAATCTCATGCGTATCCAACTCGACCTTGCCAGCCTGGGCTCAAGCGAAGTTGGATCGGATGGAAGCAGTGCCTGGGAAATCCTCACATCTGATGGCATCAAACAGGCTGAAATCATTCCGTTGGTGGATGCACAACGACGCCGCCGCGACTTGAACTGGTTTGAACTGGCCCTTCGATTGACTGATGGCGCACGCTCATTCCGAACAGTTGCCCCCGCCGAATACGACGGCCATCCATGCTGGGAAATACAGAAGATCGCCCGTGATGGATCAGAAGAACGCATCTTCATTGATCGCCAGAATCACCTGCTGCGTGGTATACGCATGATCGAAACCGGCATGGCTGAAGAGCACGAAGTATCGCTTTCTTTTCGAAACTGGAAGTCCGTCGGCGATCTACTGCTATTCCATGAACTGATCATGGCACGTGATGGGATTGAACTTGTCATTGATTTCGATCAGATCTCTCTGGATACGGTTTCACCCAACATCTTCCAGCCTCCAGACTCCATCCAGGAATTACTTCGTTCAATACCCGGGAACGAATCATCCAGAACTCCCGCCGAAGAAACTCCTCAGGATTCGGGGCCATGAGTGACCTGGCAGTCACTATTCAGAACGTTGACAAGAATTACGGAAACGTTCGGGCGGTCCAGAATCTCGATCTGAATGTTCCCCGCGGCGCACTGGTCGGCTTTCTCGGGCCCAATGGCGCAGGAAAAAGCACCACCATCAGGATGATCATGTCGATCATCTACCCGGATGCCGGAACCATTGCCGTACTGGGAGCCAACGCGCTGCAGTCCAAGGATCAAATCGGCTATCTGCCGGAGGAACGTGGGCTCTACAGAAAGATGAAGATCGCCCAGTTCCTGCGATATATCGCACGTCTCAAGGGGCTCTCCCGAAAGGATGCGGATCACAAGATCGCCTGGTGGCTTGAGCGACTGGAACTGCCTGATGTGCTTGGACGTCGCTGCGAAGAGCTCTCAAAGGGACAGCAGCAGAAACTGCAGTTCATTACAGCAGTGGTACATGATCCTGAACTGATCATCCTGGACGAACCTTTCTCAGGGCTCGACCCAGTCAATGCCGCACTCCTCGGAACAATCATCAAGGAATTGAATGAGAACGGACGCACGATCATCTTCTCCACGCATGTTCTTCACCAGGCCGAGGAACTCTGCGACAGAGTGTTTCTGATCAACCACGGAATCAAACTGCTGGACGACCCGATGGATGTCGTACATGATCGATACAACCCAAGGGTTCTCTCCATGGAATTGATCGCTCCACGCGACATCGAAGTCCCAATGATTCACGGGGTCCGGAACATGACTCGCAAAGGCACCACACATGAATTCCACCTTGATCAGGATGCCAAAATTCAACCAATCATGAACTGGTTGACGTCGAACCTGGAAATTCGATCACTTGAACTGCGTCGACCAACACTGAATGACATCTTCGTGGAACTGGTCAAGGGAACTGAATCACCATGAACAAGACCTGGTCAGTAGCCTGGCGAGAATTCCGGCACACCGTCTTGACGAAGGCGTTTTTCTTCGGTGTGATCGTAGCCCCCATGGTCTTCCTGGCCGTTTTAATCGCCATTTCAGTCTTCTTGAAACCAGAAGCACGACCGCTTGTAGGAGACGTTGGCGTAGTAAGTCCCGGCAATGCACTCCAGGCCCCATTGCAGCAGGCGCTCAAGGAAACCAGCAACTCTCCGAAGATCAAGATCGATGCCCTGACCCCTAGTGATGCCTCGGCAATGTTGATGGAAGGCGCCATGGCGTCTCCCCCGAACACTGCTTTGCCCGAAAAAATCGATCTGACCGTACGTTCGGTGAAGCCAGAGGATGTCGATGCCGTCAAGGATGGAATTCGGGAGGGCACATGGACCGCTCTCGTGATTGCGGAAGCCTCCGCTCTTGATCTGAATAATGATCCCGCTGATGACAGAAAGGCCAACAGAGTCAAGGTCTACGTCTCCCCCGATTCCCCCCCCAGTCATACCGAACTGCTCGAGGATGCCGCCCGCACCGCCCTGATTGAAGCACGCGTCATACAGGAAGGCATGGACCCGACCATCGTGCAGCGACTCACGGCCACCCCCTGGGCTGACACCGTGCGACTCATTGAAGGTGGCGATGAGAAAACCGAGATCGGCGATCTGCGGCGATTCCTGCCGATGGCTTTCATGATCATCATCTGGCTTACGACATTCATCAGTGGCAACTACCTGTTGACATCGACCATCGAGGAGAAATCGAATCGTGTCATGGAAGTTCTTCTCAGCGCCGTGAGTCCCATGCAACTGATGACCGGCAAGATCATCGGTTACGCAATGGTCACGGCGGTGATGGTGGCCATGTTCTCAAGCCTCGCAATCGCCTTTCTCATAATGGCCTCCGTACTCGACCTGATCACCCCCATGCAGATCATTCTCCTGTGCATCTATCTGGTGATGGCCTACCTCATGGTCGCTGCGATCATGGCTGGGATCGGCAGCGCGGTCAGTGACATGCGAGATGCCCAGACACTCCTTGGCCCAGTCAGCTTTGCTGTAATGATTCCACTCTTCCTCTCACCAGTCGTCGCCGAGGAACCCAATGGAATCGTTGCCATCGTTACCAGCTACATCCCCCCTCTGACTCCGTTCATCATGGTTCTGCGGCTGGTTGCAACAGAACCCGTACCTGCCATTGAGATCTGGCTGAGTCTTGCCTGGGGGTTCCTCTGCGCGCTGGGCCTGATCTGGCTGGCTTCCAGAATCTTCCGTGTCGGAGTTCTGATGCAAGGCAAGCCACCGAACCCGATCCAGATGATGAAATGGATCAGTTATCGATGATGGGCCTGGGCACACGCCAACCCGCCATAGCGGCAATAGCCGGCAGATTCATCAACAAATACAGCGTGGTGAATATCAAGAAAATCAGCTGATATGCCCTCAACGCAGGCATTTCATCACTGAGAACCAGAAGGCCCCCTGCCGCCAGAAGACCGGCCAGGTAGCCCGCGTTTCCTGCTGCATGAATTCCACCCATATCGATTGCGCCACGACCGCGGCGGGCTGCCAACATATACATCGATGGAGCGAGACCCGCACCAAAGAAACCCATCACACCCAAACTGAAAATGATGAGCCAAAGGGGTAACCAAGGGGCTGCCGCGAGCATGGCAAAGCCAGCGGCATACCCGACAACAGCCGTAATGCGTACCGGTAAAGGACCGATGTGATCCGCCAAAATTCCGGCAGGCCACGCACCAATTGCGAGCAACAAAATAATCATTGCCATGATCGGGCCGACTAATGTTTCCGTTAATGAAATCTCTGTTACCAAATACAAAGTCACCGAAACAGTAACCACAGCAGACAGTGCACGGTCGCCAAAACTGAACAGCAAGGTGGGCCAGTAGCGAACACTCTCCACAGATGGCTTCAAGTCCATCGGCTCGTCTCGAATCACGCCCCCGGAACAGCCGGCGGAAACAGCAAGCAAGATCGAGAATGCCGCGCCAACGAGAAAGATGCTCTCTCTCAAGAACTGGCTCAGGATTCCACCCGCCGTGAATCCAATAGCAAGTCCCAGCATGATGGCCAGTGTGGCAGGCCCAAATCGATGGCCCGAACGACCCAGATCACCACTTTCTAGCAGTCCTAAAAGGATTGCCAGCGTGATCATGTCCATGCCGCCTGTTCCCACTCTTAAAATCATTGCCAACCAAAATGGAATCGGACTTGCCAAAGCACATAGCAGGGCGGCATTGATCAAGGAGGCCACTGCGATCGATGCCCCTGAATTCCATCGCCTTTGAATCAGGCCCAGGGATGGAAAGAGAACAAGCGCCCCGAGTAATGCCGCAGCCGTAAACCAATGAGCGCTCTCGATCGAGACATCCCATCGCTCAACCACTGCGGCGTTCAGAGCAATTGGCACCATGCCGTCAGGCAATGTTGCCAGCCCTATAAGCAGGGTGATCGCCAATGTTCGCTTGCCTGAGGCTTTCATTTTGTACTCACTGGAACAAAGATGCTCCGCCCCCGGAAAACCAGAGTATCGGCACTCCGCTGGCACATCACGCTATGCTGAGCAAGCTGATCCATGGCCTCTGTGCCATCTCCATATCAACAACAACAAGCGGAACCATTCCGGCAACCCGATTTTCAACCAACCTCGGACAATATCATGTCAGACAAGGTGTTCACAACTCCCAAAGAGGCGCTTCAAGGCCTTGCTCAAGATGGAATGACCGTTGCTGTAGGCGGCTTTGGCCTTTGCGGCATACCAGAGCAACTCATCATTGCGCTCCGTGATTCCGGAGTCACCAACCTCACTGCTGTTTCAAATAATGCGGGTGTTGACGACTGGGGGCTCGGCCTGCTTCTTCAGTCCCGCCAGATCAAGAGAATGGTCAGTTCCTATGTTGGCGAAAATGCGGAATTTGAACGCCAGTTCATTTCCGGAGAACTCGAACTTGAGTTCACCCCACAAGGCACCCTGGCAGAACGCATGCGTGCAGGAGGTTCCGGCATCCCGGGGTTCTACACGCGTACAGGGGTCGGAACAATCGTGGCAGAAGGCAAGCCACACATGGACTTTGATGGCAGCACCTTCGTCATGGAGCGGGGCATCGTCGCAGACATCTCCCTGGTCAAGGCCTGGAAAGCCGACCCCTCTGGCAATCTGGTCTTCAGGCGAACAGCCCGTAATTTCAACCCTCTGGTTGCCATGTGTGGACAGATGACAATCGCCGAAGTCGAGGAGATAGTGCCCCTGGGAGCCCTTGACCCGGACCAGGTTCACACCCCTGGGATCTTCGTTGACAGGATCGTTATGACCGAATCCGAGAAACGGATCGAGCAACGAACCGTCAACAACCCTTCCTGATGAGCCCCTACCCCATGGCAGACCTCTGAAAATGGCCCAATCGAGCCTGATGGCCTGCCCTGAGAAACACCCCCAGATTCACTCTTGGCGGGCTCTAAACCGCTTACTGGGGTAGAATCGAGCCTGCTTGCCACAGACAAGTGGCATGGAGTTGGTGTTTTCCGCCATTAGGATCGCCCTTGGTTCGTTCCAAGAATCCAAACCTGGCTCCGATGACTCCGAATCGGACCCGCTTCAGTGGAGAAGGACGCATGTATTCGTGCCCGCCCCGTTTATTGGCAAGATCAACCGTATTCCTGAGCCTCATGCTCGTTGCTGGCAGCATCCTCTTGCCTTCGGCACCTGCACACGGACAGCTGAATGCCGTAGCCCAGGCAATGGAGCCCGAGTTTTTCACTCGGGATCTGCTGATCTTTATCGAGGGTCTGGATCTAGATGACACTCAATCCGTGATTGCAGAAGCCATCTTTGACGATTACGAACAGCAGTTCGATCAAGGCAAGTTGCAGATGGAAATGGAGATCGAGGGTCTCACTGAAGAACTCAAATCAATGAGAGGCACCGCTGATCAAGACAAGATCCTCGAACTGGTCGTCAGCCCGATTCAGGCGTGGATGATCCGCAGAGAGGAACTTAATGAGCGGCTCATTGAAAATGTCCGAATCATTCTTGTTCCTGAGCAGCAGTATCTCTGGACAGAATTCAATCGTCGCCTCTACCGGGAAAAGAAGCTTGATGATGGCCGCTTCTCCGGCGAGCGAACCGATCTGTTCGTGATCGTCCGCGACACGGGCATCGTGCGAGGGCCGGAAGCACTGGAAGCGGCCTTGCTGAACTATGACACAGAACTCGACCAAGTTCTTCATGCACGCCAGCGACTTCTGGAAGGCAACCAGAAGGATCTTCTCAACGCCCTTCAGAACCGCAGCACCGATCCAAATTTCGACATGGACACGAAGAAGAAGATCATTGATCTCAGGGTCCAGGTACGCAACGTCAACGACAGGTACCGAGGAGACATTGCAGCCACCCTTTCTGGAGAGCAGGCAGTCGCCTTCCAAGAAGAAGCGCTCCGTCGCTCTTATCCCAAGATTTTCAGGGGAACGAACGCCGAACGCGTCTTCGATGATGCCTTGGCTGTATACAACCCCGCAAGCGAAAGCGAGAAGGCTGATCAGGCTACCTATGACGCCATCTGGTCTCTCTATGCTGAATTTCTGACCAAGCTTTCAGCCTTGAACGACGAGATCTATATCACGACTCGTGAAAGTGAACCCCAGTTGGAACTGGCACGGCTGGAAAATTCTCTTCGAAGGACACGTGGCGAGGAGATCCTCCGCCCCACGGATCCCGTCAAAGCACTTCAGCAGAAGAAACGTGAACTGGAACGTGAATACATTGACAAACTCAGAGCGATGCTTGGCGATGAGCAATTCGTGGAACTGAATGGCGCCCGTCGTTATGTTCCACCAGCAGAATTCAACCGCAACGAGCAGATACCTGGGGACAAAGGTGAACGTTTGCTCCAACTGGAGCGACCAAATCCAAAGTTCGAAAAACCTGACAAACGACCCGATGCACCCGCAAAGGGAATGAAAGGTGGATCGGGCCTTGGACGGGGCACCGGAGCAAGCCGGGACGAGTGAGATCGACCCCGAATGAGACAAGCACTCGGCCGATCTGAAGGAACACGTGATGAGCGACAACGGCGCAACGCCGACAAGCACGACTGAGCAGACACCCTCATCCAACACGGACAACGAGGCCATGCAGGCTCGTTGCCGCCTGCTTGGTATTCAGTGGCATGAGCGAACCGTCCCTGCAGAACCAACTGCGATTGATTGCCTGCGAGCCGATGAGGCCGTACGTCTGGGTGTTGTTCCACTTCGCATCGAGAAGGGGCGACTCTTCATCATGATGCTGGATCCTCTGGACATCGAGTCAGCTGACGAAGTCGCCACACTCACCGGAATGACCGTACGCCGGGAGGGCATGGATCGGCCTGTATTCATGGACCTCATGCGGACCCACTATGGCACCACAGCCTCGAAGATGGCTGATGCCCTGGCCGGAGAAGCGGATGCGGATGCCGATGACATCGAGCACAATCTGGATGCCATCGAAGCCGACGACATCCACCGGATGGCGGAGGAACCCACGCTCATCAATCTGGTGAACCTCATTCTTCTTGAGGCTATCCAGCAAAGAGCGTCCGATGTTCATGTAGAGCCCTTTGAAAACCAATTGACCGTCCGTTATCGCGTCGATGGCGTACTACAAGTTCAGGACCCTCCTCCAAAGCACTTGCAGCCTGCACTGATCGGTCGAATCAAGATCATGTCAGGCATGAATATCGCCGAACGATACATCCCTCAGGATGGCAAGATCTCGCTGCGATTCGAAGGCCGAAAAGTAGACATCCGTGTTTCAACGGTACCGACGCTCTACGGAGAGTCCGTGGTCATGAGAATTCTCGACAAGAGTTCACTGGCCCTTGAACTTGATGCTCTGGGAATGAAGCCGCTTATCCAGAACACTCTGGACTCACTTCTCTCAAAGCCACACGGCATGGTGCTGGTCACTGGACCAACCGGTTCCGGCAAGACCACCACGCTCTATGCGTCATTGAAACGCATCTACGATCCGCAGAAGAAAATCATCACTGTTGAAGATCCTGTTGAGTACGAACTGGAAGGCATCAACCAGATTCCCGTGAATCCGAAGCGAGGCCTCGACTTCGCAGCAGGCCTTCGGCATATCTTGAGACAGGACCCCGACATCGTCCTGGTCGGTGAAATCCGCGATGGTGAAACAGCAGACATCGCCATCCGCTCAGCTTTGACGGGCCACCTGATCCTGTCCACCCTGCATACAAATGATGCCCCGAGTTCAGTTGGACGTCTCGTGGACATGGGCGCCGAACCTTATCTGATCGCATCCGTGCTGGAAGGCCTGCTTGCCCAGCGGCTCGGACGGCGGATCTGCCAGAATTGCAAGCGACAGATACCAATGGATGAAGACACATCCAGTCGCATTGGCGAACATGAAAGAGACCTGTTCAAAGGACAGGTCTGGGAAGGCGCCGGCTGTGACAAATGCAATCAATCTGGCTACCGAGGACGAATCGGCTACTACGAGATTCTGAAAGTCAATGCCCGGAGTCGCAAGGCAATCGCGGACAATATTCCTGTCGCAGATTTCAAGAAAATCATTGCCGAAGACATGCAAACGATGAGGCAAGACGGCATGGATCGTGCCGCCGAAGGCCTCACTACCATTGCTGAAGTACTTCGTGCGACCCAGGATGTCGACGAGGAGACGACCTGAGGCCATGCCTACGTTTCGTTACCAAAGCATGACGGCAGGCGGACAAAACCGCGCGGGCACGCTGACAGCCGCCAGCCGCGCAGACGCCGTACGGCAATTGATGCAACGTGGAGAAACCGCCACTCAACTGGAAGCTGCTTCAAGCGGCGACAGTAAGGGAAAGCGCGCAAGCGCCCTGCCAAGCATGCGAACCAGTCGACCGAGCATGGGCCGCGGCGAGATGGCGACATTGATACGGGAATTGGCAACTGCTCTTGAAGCCGGCCTCCCTTTGATGCAGTCTCTCAAGACAATTCGAAGGCAGGCCACCGGAAGAGCTGCGCCCGCCATTCTTGATTTCTTCATCGAGCGAGTCGAGGCCGGCGACACCATGCACAAGGCTGCCAGCGAATACGGCAGGCCGTTCAATAATCTGATCATCGGCATGCTCAAGGCTGCTGATGCTTCTGGTCGTTCCGATGAGATCCTCCATCAACTCGCCGACCTTCTGGAACGAGGCGTTGAACTGCGGCGGGAACTTCTCAGCGCCGCCTTCTATCCAATGATCGTCGCAGCCCTCATCGTGGCCAGTGCAGGCGTTCTTGTCGTCTACCTGATTCCCAAACTGCTTGGGCCGATCATCGCATCGGATCCTGATGCCGTCCTCCCCTTCCCGACACGTGTCGTCCTGGGTCTCTCGGATTTCGCCATGAACTGGTGGTTCCTTGTGATTGGAGTCATCGTGGTCAGCATCGTCGGCTTCCGAGTCTGGATCGCCAGCCCTGAAAACCGATTCAAGTTCGATCGAATGAAACTTCGAATCCCTGTACTGGGCCGATTGTTACGAGACATTTCCGTTGCCCGCTTCACGCGTACTCTTGGAACACTTGCTGCCGCAGGGCTTCCCATTCTGGATTGCCTGCGAATCACACGCGATACCCTGGGGAATGCCGCCATGATGCAGGCAATCGATGAGGTTCAGGATCAGGTCACAGCTGGACGTCCTCTCGCCGAGCCCCTGGAACGCAGTGGGCTCTTTCCCCCGTTGCTTGTGCAGGTCGTACACCTGGGAGAACGCTCAGGACGCCTGGAGAACATGCTCCAGCATGCCGCGAGTGCCTTTGATCGGCAGGTAGCCATTTCGCTCAAGCTCTTCACGAAGGCATTCCCACCCTTGCTAATCGTATTGATGGCTGGCATTGGCGGATTCGTTCTTGCAGCGATCCTCCTACCAATGCTCCAAATGCAGTCCATGGCCACATGACAAAAGTCATCACCGTGAACAGGAGAAACTGATGAACAGATTCCATAAAACACGTACACGCCCCGCACGACGCGGCTTCACATTGGTAGAAGTCATTGTGATGGTCACAATCGTCGCCATCCTCGGGGCTGTTGTTGCGACCACCATGATCCAACAAGGCGCGGAAGGCAAGGCGCAAGCCGCAAGGATCGGCGCCAACCGAATCCGAACAGCCGTCCAGCAATACCTTGTGGACCAGGGACTCTCCAAGCCCGCGAACGACTTTGACCTCGAAGTCCTGACACTTCGAGAAGAAGACGGTGGCGGCCGAAATGGCCCCTACCTGAACTCCGCAGACCATCTCAAGGATCCATGGGATTCCTTTTATGTCGTGCTGGTCCCCGGTGAGAAGAACTTCGACTTTGATGTCGTGTCCTACGGAGAGTCTAGCCAGATTGGTGGCACGGGCCCCGAGCAAGACATCCATCAATAGGAATCTGCGTAGCTCATGTCGACTGCACGCGTCCATCCAGTAGCCCGAGGATTCACTCTGGTAGAGGTGATTGTCGCAGTCACGATCATGGCCCTTCTGGTATCCATGGTCGCCATGCGAATCTCAGGGACCCGCGACCAGCAGGTCTCCGTCACGGTAGACCAACTGCGTGACATGCTGATGATGTACGCCATTCGAAGCGAGCATGCCCCGGAACCTGTTGCCATTTCAATGGATTCCAACAACATGATCATCGGGCTTGTCCGACGCGAACCTGCTGCCTACGAAGGCGGCGAAAGCCAGTGGAACCGAGACCCTGTGGTGCCCTGGGTCAATCTGCCTGAATTCATGGTTCCGGAAGACATCGAAGTCCTTGCTGATGGGAATTGGATCGATATCGTCGAATGGCCGCTGGTGGCGATGCCGGGTGAGAACAGGCCAGCAATCGAGATCAATCTGAACTTCGATGGCCGAGTGATTTCTCTGCAACTCTCCCCTCACAGTCTGTATGCCACTCGCCACGATTCGGGGATAACCAACTCGGAGGTGACCCCCCGTGACCCGGTAGACCTTGACCAAACTGGTCGCTGGCAGGAGGACTGGTGATGTGGTCCGTTACCGCCCGAAAATGTCGACGGGGCGTCGCACTCTTTGAGGTCATCCTTGCAGCGATCCTCCTTGGAATCGGTCTCTCGATTGCGCTGTCACTTGCCGCACAGGCCCTGGCCCAACAAGGTCTTGGCGAAAAAAACATGGTGGCTGCATGGCTCGCTGATGAGCAGATGGGACTTGTCGTCATGGAAGGCCCGCAGCAGTTCCTGCGAACACAGCCGACCAGTGGTGATTATCCACCTCCCTTCGATGCGTACAACTACGAAGTCGAAGTCCAGCATGTGGGCGACTGGCAGCCCTATCTCGTCACAGTGATCATCCGGTGGGATGGCGACGAGCGTGATTTCATACTTCAGTCCAAGATCTCTCCACGTCAGGGAGAACCAGAAGAATACGACGACCGAAGGCCACTGGAATTTGTTGACCGAGAAGCCATTTACTACGAGGAGAACGTGGAATGAACATGCCCGGCACGGCAAGTCAACGCGTTTCTCGAGGCTTCACGCTGGTCGAAATCATCGTCGCAGGCGTGATCATGGCCATGCTCTTCGGTGCCATCGCTGTCTCGCTGGGGCAGATCACCTCTGCCAAAAATACGAGTCGAGAGAGAATGGACGCGTACATCCGGGCGGACATGGCGTTACGCAGCATCCAAGCCGATCTTCTTTCAGTCCTTCGCAGACAGGACCTCTTCCAGACATGGGTCCTCCTTGAGGATGATTCACAGGAAATCGACAACATCGAACTCGCCCGGGACTGGATCGTCGTATTCAACAACCACCTCCGCGCTATTCGGACCATTGATTACAACGGCGAGGGTATCGAATACGAGTCTTCATGGCAGGTGCTTGATGATGACGACGGCCCGGTGCTCTGGCAGAGAAGAGATGCGCTGCCTGACACGTACCCACGCGCAGGTGGCTTGATCAATCCGGTGGTCGAAGGAATCGTCGAATTGAACATCGAGGCATGGGATGGCGAGCAATGGCTCTCCGAATGGGATTCTGACTACGACGGAATCCCCCGAGGATTCCGAATCACGGTCACTGCAACCGGCGCCAAACCCGGCGAAGAAGGTCAACTGAATGCGCCGCTTGTCACCCTGCGAACCATCGCCCCTCTTGACCGGTCTCCACACCCACAGGATGTTCTTGACTGGAAGCTTGCAGAGCAGATCGCCCTTGATCGAAACCTCCCACCTGAACAAATTGAAGACATTGCAGATGCCATTGCCAATGGCACAAGCCTGCCTCTGACAGTGACTTCAGGAAACAGCGAAGACGAAGGCCTGACGGGAATGGGGACGCCTGGACAATCCCAGGGAAGAGTCTCCGGTGTTCCAGCGGGACTCCCAACTGGACGACCTTCCGCCCCTGGAGGCAGCCCAGCAGGCGCAGGAGGTGGACGATGAACAGAACCAGAGGATTAGCCATGGTTGTGGTCATCTGGGCGATCGCGATTGCAGGTCTGGTCACCGCCTCTCTCCTGGTCTTTTCAAGCCGCCAAAGCATGCTTGGCACCGAGGTCCAGGACCGCATCACAGCAAGGTGGGCTGCCAGAGCCGGAATCGAATCGACCATCGCCAAGATGGCGGAGATCTCTTCCTTCCCCGAGGAGGAGGATGCCTTGCTTCTCTACCTGGAGATGGAGACTGATGGCATCGCCCAGGGAGAAACCGAGAATGGGGAGTGGCTCATTCGGCACTCAGCAGACGGAATCGAATGGCGAGGTCCAATGGATGAACACTCCAAACTGAATGTCAATGATGAGCAAGTACGCCCCTATCTCAACATTCTCTTCTACCCCCTTGCCTTTGGCGTCTATGACTCCATTACAGACTGGATTGACGAGGACGACGAGCCAAGCAGCCTTGGTGTGGAAAGGGACTGGTACCTGAGTCTGGATGCACGCTACGAGCCTCGCAACGGTCCACTCTGGCACATTGCTGAAATGGAACTCATTGCAGGCGTGGAACCTGAAGATATCCGTGGGGAAGACTGGAACCTGAATCACTGGATGGATCTCAGTGAAGATGACGGTGAATCCACGCTGCCAATCGACGAACCCGACCATGTTCTGGAGGCCGGATGGTCCGAGTTCCTGACAACACGGACACGAGGTGGCGGCCCAACATCCTCCGGACTTCCGCGATTGTGGCTGAAGGCTGCAGATCCGCTTGAACTCCAGGAGCGGCTTGAACTCACACTTGAGCAGGCCCAGAGCCTGGTCAGCCGTGCACAGGACGAGCAGTTTCAACTCACAGATCTTGTTCTGGAAAACAAGCCCGCTGAACTACAGGAATCAAATCGGTTTGGAAGCCTGGACGACAACGACCAGGAGAGCTCCAGCAATACGGTGACGTTCTTCCCAGAAGAGGTGGATCGGATCCTGAATGAGACCTCCCTCACCCCCCCTCACCGGCCCCGCTGGGGCAAGATCAACATCAATACGGTCCCCGCCAAACTGCTCTATGAGATGTTCCAGGATCAGGAACGATTCGTGGATGATCTGCTGGCCATGAGGCAGAACAGGGTCGAAGGGATCACCAGCCTGATGGACCTCTGGGAGTTGCCCAACATGGATGAAACCTCCATGGAGCGCCTTCTAAGCCTCTTTACGACCCAAAGCAACGTGTTCACGATCATTTCTCGTGGCAAGAGCAAAGGAACCGGCCAAGAAGTGGAAATCATCACGGTGGTTGATCGTTCAACAATACCGGTCCAGATCATTGAATACCGGGAAGATTGACGTATCTAAAGACCGCTTTGAAGGGGCAAAAAGCCGGTATACGCCCCCCAGATCGACTATCCTGCCACCGTTGAGCCACAAGCAGCCATGAGTTCATTCGAGTCCCCTCAAACCAACATCGTGGCCGTCATTCACCGGCAAGGTGGCCGCTGGTCCTGCCTGGCCGGGCAGCCCTTGGATGCTTCAAGGGTCAAGGTTGTCGACGTGCAAGTCGTAGACACCGATGCGGAACTCCAAGCGTGGATTGATCGCGTTAACGCTCAAACTGTTCGAGCCATTCTCCCCTCATCAGAAATCATCTGCCGTACGTGCAGTCTCCCGGATGGGGAAAATGAATCGCTTGAAGAAGCGTTGCGTCTGCAGGCAGAGACACAGCTGCTTGGAACAGCGCCGCCACATCGACTGGCCGTTGCGATGCTGCCCTCATCCGGAACAGATGCGATGCGTACAGGCCTCATCCTGGCCTGGCCAGAAACTTCTCCGTGGTCAACACCGGCACTGGACATAACGCCGCTCTACACGCCGGATGTTGCAGCATTGGCTTCCCTTCTTGGAGTCAACAGGCCAGCCAATCCCCTTCTCTGGATTGATGCGAGCAACAACAGCCTGGCCATAGCCATTTCACACATGCAAGGGGTGCAAGTCCGCGCATTGCGGGAAGACCTTGAGCACGGTGACAATACCCAGACAATCAAGTCTGCCGTAGTCGAGACCGCCCTGCAGGCCGACCTGCCCATGGATCGCGTTGAGGCCATGGCAGATGCCATGACAAGTGCTGCAGATGGCTCCGCTCAGCAGTTAATGCTCTCAGACATGGTGATTGAATCCGTCAAGCAACGTACCGAATACGAACACGTCATCGATGATGCATGGATGAACCAGTACGGCATCGCTCTGGGTGCGTTACTTGCAATGAGTGATGATCTCATTGCCTTGACCATGTTCCAGAGGGATCTGCCGGCCATTCAACCAAGCCTCGTCGAAGCTACGACAGAGCAGCTTTCGAGCATTCGGATTGCGGCATGGCTCATGGTTGCAGCCGTCATATTGCTGGTCTTTGCTCCCCTGGCCATCAGCGGTATTCGCCTTGGTCTCCTGAAGGTCTCACACCCTTCACTTGACTACATGGTCCAACAAAGCGAACGCCAGCAAAGGCAGTTCGCCATGTACAGGGCCCTGCAGTCCGAGGCCTGGCCCATGACAAAGCTCCTGGCGGACATCAGCAACAGCACGCCAGAAGGAATCAAGATCGAAACAATCCGTTTGGGACACGGCGAACCACTCAAAATCAGCGGCACAGCAACACCACCGGCCGGAACGGATGCTGCACGGCTTGTCACTGACATGAAGGACCAGCTGGAGTCCATGGGCATCTTTGATGATGTCACCCTGCGATGGGATGACATGGATACCTACGGCCCCCGCACATTCTCAATTGACGCCCGAGTGGCACGCCCTCTGTATCGGCCACGTTATGAGGAGGCCCGTGACTTCGGCACCTACACCCTGGCCGAGAGGCTGTATGGCAAGGAAGCCGTTGCTGCCGGCGAATCGGTCCTCGCATCAGGCGACCCTTCCTACACACCTCCTTCAAGCACAACACCCAACACGCCCTCGACTCCGGTCGCATCAACTCCTGCCGTTTCCACACCGCCCGAAACAACTTCCGCAGTGCCGGAAAATGCAACGGCACAGGCACCGGTAACCAATGCAGCCGACGAACGCCGGGGCAACAACGCCAGGCGACCACAGGGCCGATCCAGTGGCGATGGTGCCACACGCGCAGACTCGGACAGCCGAGGAGGCAACAGCAATTCCGCCATGACTGGTCGCATACCAGAGATGCTCTCTCAGGATCAGATCGAAGCGATGACCGCTCCAGAAATCCGAGAACAACTCGTAGAAGTATCTCGAGCCAGAAAGTATGCGAGGAATAACGAGGAGTTGACGAAACAACTCACCGACCAATTCAACCTTCTGATGGAAGGCCTCAAGAGCAAGAACAATCCATGAGTAATGCCCGGGAACATCTTGATCGCTTCCAGGAACTCCCTCGTGTCATGCAGTGGGTTGCCTTGGCCGCAATATTCCTGATTGCATTTCTTCTCTGGGCAAAATTGGTTCAGCCAACTGCCCAGGGATGGGCGGACAATGCCGATCGTATTGAACTCGATCTTCAACGATTGAAATCAGATGCCGAAGTCCCCTCTGACATCAGGAACGCCGCGATCGGATTTGGCGACCTCAAACTCCCAGACCGCAAACAACAGGGATCGCTCCAACTCGCCCAACATGTTCAGGAACTTCTGGAAGACAGGGGCATCAAGAATGATTCATTCACGATGCACCGTCCAACACCGATCAACTCCTCGAAATCCGCCGGACTGACTCCAGGCAATGAGAAACTGGAAAGACTGAAAGTGGATCTGGACTTCCAGTCGAAGCCCCAGGTGGCAGTAGACATCATCGCTGAACTGGAGAGTGATCCTGCCATCGAAGCCATCTCTTCAGTCAAGCTCGACCGAGAAGGAAAAGGCGTCCTCAGAGTCCGCCTGACACTCGAGTCCTGGGTACGAGCAGGCAGAGGAGGTCGCGGACGATGAAAACCTCCAGCCCTCTGATGGGACCACTTGGCGTAAGCCTTCTGGCAATCCTGCTGATCGTGATCCTCGTAGTCATAGAACTGCCACCACTGGTGTCCTCGACTGGAACAGCTGCAAGTTCAAGTGCGCCCGAGCCAAACAAGGTGACGCACCTGGTCGATTCTCACAAGTTGGCCATGACCACTGATCTTGAACGATTCAATGGCCGCTCCTTCTTCTTTCGACCACCGTCTCCGTCAAGGCCCAAGCCCAAGGTCGTAACCCCGCCAAAGAAGGAAGTAAAAGTCCTGCCACCTCCGGTCAAGGTCGACCCCAAGCCTGTCGAGCCGACGTACCCCAAGACCTACACCGGTCCTGATCTGCAAGCCATCGTTGGCCCCACGGCCTTCTTCCGTGCATCAGGTGGCCAACTGCTGATCATCAATGTCGGGGAAACTGAACAGGACATCGAACTGCTCAGTGCCAATGCCCCTCATGACATTGAGGTCAAGTACAAGAAGGGCGGCCCGTACAACGTCACACTCTTCGAAATGAAAGAGCCTGATTTTCTCAACAAGGGAGTCGACTTATCAACATCGGAGACAGACATTATCGCGGAGGCCAGAGACACTCCCGATGACATTCCTCTTCTTGAAGGCCTGTCCGGCTGGCCAGCAGGGACAGTGGCGGGTGATCCTGTCCAAATCCGCTACCGCCAGGGGCCTTACGAGGCGTCCATCACCGGCATGCTGACTCGAGCCAATCGAGCATGGCTTGTTGTAAGCGTCGAAGACAATGAGACACCGATCGAGATATTCAAGGCCGATGTCCTGTCTGTACAGAATCTGAAACCCCGTCCGCCGAAACCTGAGCCAGTTATTGAAGAGGAAGAGGCTGAAGAGGCGAATGCCACAAACAGCAACGCAAGCGACCAGCTTGCAGGCAACACCAATGCCACCGAAACACCTGCCTTCAATGCCAATGCAACGATGCTGCCAGGCAATGACAACTCCAGCGAACCAATGGCTGAAGTTGACAATGCAAACAGCACGTTGACTGCCAACGACAACAGTTCTGCCAATGAAGCCTCAGCAACTGATTCCGAAGAACCAGACGAGGCGCCCGATGGCACAACCGAAGATAAACCGGACACTGATGCTCCCGGAACCGAATGAGATCCCCATGGAATACGACACCACCACTGCCCCACTGCACGAGCCCCATGCCCCGTCTGGAAACCCAGGCCAAGGAGCCCGATTCGTGAACACGATGCCAAACGTCCTGCGACTCGCAACGGTGCTGTTTTCAATGGTTCTGACTGTGGCTGTTCAAGCTCAGGATCGGCCTGACCCCCAGTCCCCTCCACCTCCAGCAAGTAACCCAAACAGTGACCGGCCTGCGCCTCAGGACCCCCCTGCGAACAACTCCGTCCTGAATGAAACCCCAGTCAGCGATGAAACAACTGTCGTCGTTGAACCAACTGAAGGTGATACCGAGGTCATTGAAATCGTGTTGCCCGACAACTCCCAGGTCCGGCGACATCGAGGCGACCGTCGGCCTGTGCCAGAAGGCGAAGTCAAACTCGGACTCAAGGATGTTTCCGTCAAGGAACTCTATGAATGGATCGCAACCCAGACGGGCAAGGCAGTCATGCCAATCAACGCCCAGCAGATCCAGAGCAAGAAGTTCACGATCATCATGGACGACTTCATTCCTCGCAAAGAAGCGTTGGACATGCTGTTCACCTATCTACGCCTCAACGGTGTAGGCATCATCGAACGTGATGACGTCATCTTGATTGGTGATCTTGGAACCATGACCAAGGAAATGGGCGAGATCGAGGTTGTCAACGCGAATGAATCCGTCATGGGTCGCATCGATCGGGGCACGCTCGTCATCAAGATCTTCCAGGTCGAGCAGGCCAATGCGGACAACATCCTCAACAACATCCAGGAATTCGTACCTGATTACGGCAAGTATGCCGTCGATGGCCTTTCCAACCAGATCATGGTTCTGGGCGATGTCGGACTCTGTCAGCAATTCGAGGTCATCATCGAGCAGTTGGACCAGAAATGGGTCAACCAGCGAATGCACACCTTCAGACTCAAGTGGGCTGATGCGGGCGAAATCGCAGACAACGTCTGGGAACTTTTCCAGGCCAGTGGAAGCACTGGTGGCAGTGCTTCAAGGCCTGCTACAGGCGGCAACAGAAATACCCAGAATCGAACTGCCGCCAGGCGGCCCACTGCAGGCGGATCGGACGACGTTGACTTCCGGGTCACGGTCAATGTTCAGCAGAACACGCTTACCGTCCAGGCCGAGCCTGACGTGATGGAAGAGATTGCCACCCTGATCGTGACCGAGTGGGATATCCCGCGACCAGAGGGCACCTCAAGACTCTTCTTTCTCAAGTACACAGACCCTCTCAAGGTCCAGAGCCTTCTGGAAGAGGTTCTCGGCACCGGTTCAAGCACGACGTCTGGAGCAAACCGAGGCGCCGGCGGCAATTCCAACCAACGTGGCAGTGCCACCTCGGGTATCAGCGGGGTTTACCGCATTGATGCTTACGAAGACAAGAATGCGCTGCTGGTACTGGCAAGAACTGTCGAGAGCTTTGGTTTCATTGAAAGCATCATCGAAGATCTTGATCAACCCAGTTCCGTAGGCCTCCCGGAAATCATCTCATTGAAGTATGCCGATGCTGTAGAACTCTCTGAGGAAATCAATGTGCTTCTGGCAAAGGCTGGCGCGAGAGTCAATCTCCCACGGCCCGCTACAGGACTGACCGCTGAAGGCTTCGCCGACAGCGGCGAGGGCGGCGCCGGGGTCGAAGGCCCCTCCGGTGGCGAAGGCGGTGGCGGCGACCTCCAGTTCCCATGGCAGACCGGTGGCAATGCTGATGAACAAGCTCCCGAATCAGCCCTCATCGGCAAAGTCCGTGTCGTTCCAATCATTCGCCAGAATGCGCTGGCGATCATGTCTCCCCCTGCCTACCTGGATTCGATGCGAGATCTCATCCGAGGCCTGGATCAACCACGTCGACAGGTACAGATTGCCGCAACCATCGTTGAAATCGAGATCCAAGATGATCTCGCTCTGGGTATCAAGGTGGGCAACGGCTGGTCAAATGAAGGGCCATTCATTGGTGGCAATGCCGATTTTACTGCAGTCGCCACTGGCTTCCTCAGCAACATCCTCGGAAGCGGTGCTGCGACAACCGATTCCACCCTGAACCTTGGCCCCTATTCGGTTTCAGTGATTGTTGAAGCACTGGCAACCCTGACCAATGCTCGGATCATCCAGGAACCACGCGTCTTCACAGCAGACAACGAGGAAGCCGTCTTCTTCAGTGGCAAGGAATACCCCGTGGCCTCCAGTCAGACGGATGCGGCTTCCGGTGGTCTCAATACCTTGACAAACATCAACTACCGCAATGTCGGTGTCTTTCTGAACGTGCGCCCTCGAATCACCGAAGAAGGTGCCGTGGATCTCAGCGTGGCACTCGAGCTTTCCGATGTCGGACCAGACGTCCTGGTCGGAACATCGACCAGTGCCGAGTTCAACCGAAAGCAGGTGAACTCACACGTCATTCTGCTGGATGGACAGACGCTCGTCATTGGCGGCCTCCTTCGAGAAGCCGAGCAGATCACGAAGTATGCCATCCCCTTCCTCTCGGAGATTCCACTGATCGGTCCGATCTTTACATTCACTGATCAGAGACTTGAACGCAAGGAACTCATCGCATTCATTACGCCAACTGTGGTACACCGACCTGAAGACAACTACTCGAACTTCAACGTCGAGGACCTGGAACGCCTCAAGTCTGTTGCTCGACCTCTTGCCGATCAACTCAACGAGGCGGAGCAGGCTATCAACCTGGACGTGTACAACCGTATCCAATCACATGTCGATAACAACGCGCCTGGAAAAAAGGAGTATCAGCCCCGTGAACTCCAGCCACAGTTGCCAGAAGGTTCCCTCGACGATGCGCCCATCCAGATCGACATCGATGAGTTCGATCCTGAAACACTTCGGTACCCCGGCGAACCAAAGCCGGACGAGAAGGGCAAGAAGGAAGACGAGTCATGAACAGGTGCGCTGTTGCTATCGCCGCCCTGTCTGGCATCGGGCTGACTGGGATTCTGGCTTCCCAGGGTTGCAGTTCGCGACCGAGCCTGCGGCCTGAAACCGCCAAAGCTCTCTATGAAATCAGCAAAGCGAATATCGAGACACGGGATTCCAAGGAACAGACTTTCTCCGCGATGGACTGGTCACTAGGTGAAATACCCTCAAGCGACCGGGCCCTTCCGTTGAACAGCCCAGATGGACAATGGCTTGCGGTTGAAACCGGTCCACCTGTGAATTCTTCAACATTGCTGGGGATTCCCGACGCTCCCATTCCAACAGCAAACACCGTCGAAATCTGGAAGCTCGATGCTTCCTCAGCAACGCTCACAAAGCACACGCGTCTCCCAGCACCTCTGCTGCTGGGCCAATCAGCAGACCAAAATGGTTTCCTTGTCGAATCGCCTCGATCTAACGGAAGTCGATGGATCGGAAAGGCTGACTGGACCACTGGTGAGATCAACTGGCTGGTACAGGACAATGCCCTCAACACATTCGGGTCGCTGGGGCCTGAAGGCGAACTGGCGTGGTGCACACGGCCCCTGGCCGTTCGCGAATTCTCACTTGCCATTCGCTTCAGTGACGGTGAAGAAGTCGGAATTGGACCCAACGGCGGCGAATGGCTCATGCCTTCCTGGAGCACCCGGAGCAGCCGACTCTCGGTCTTCTTCCTCTCGGATGATGGCGTGCTCTCACTGCTCTCCATGAATGCTCAGACGCCCAGGATGATCACCGACCCACCTCGCCGATATGACATCATGACAGGCAGCAGACGGCTCGATGTGCTGCACGCACGCAGCGGTCAACCTGTTATCCAGGGAACACCTCCACCTCCCTTGGAGGAAGTGATCTTCTATCACCCTGTCACCCAGTCCATCTACGTATGGTTGCCGACCAACTTGCTGAAGAAGCCTCCATTCGGATTGTCGACGGATTCGATCGTAGCGACCAAGGACCCCCTGTCTCGGGGCTACCTTGTTGCCACCAATGGTGACCTGCGATGGCAGGATCCGGATGACCGAAACGGGTTTGTACGGGTTCGCTACGGAACCACCATTCCACGCGTGACCACATCACAGGTCGCCCCGTACCTCCTCTTTGTTCCTGGTTCAGGCCAGGTTGAAGTCCGGGTCATGATGCAGCAGAAGTCGATACCTGCTCCAAGCATCCCAAATGACAACTCGGTAGGTTGATCCGACTGGTCCCAGGAACGAGACTCCCTGAAGACTACGCAGCCTCAGCAGGCTGTTCTTCCTGCATGTATGTCCGCGTCTTGAAGAACGGTGCTATGCAGGCATAGACGATTCCAGCCACAACCATCAAGCCGGTAAAGAACCAGTAGTAGGTGGCACCCTCCAGGGAAGAGTTACCCTCTGCATCCATCGTGACCTGGTTCACTCCCCAGGTGATGACGTTGCCAAGTGAGACACTCAAAAGATAGAGGCCCATGATGAATGACTTCATTGCACGAGGCGCCTGGGTATAGGAGAACTCCAGACACGTGATGGAGACCATCACTTCCCCTGCGGTCAGGAGCACGTATGCAAAGAGCGTCCACCAGACCGAGGGCCAATCCGCCTCATCCGACACCCCGTCGGTTGTCAGCAGAATGCCGCATTTGGCAAGATCGATCGCAGGTAGATCCGCCTGCTCGCCTTCCTGCAGAAATTTATCGATCATCGAGGCGAGCTCAGGTCGTTTGTCGGGGATCGTATAGGTCTTGTCCCCAACCTTGACCTCGCCCTCACGCATCAACACCGCCGTGTTAACCAGATCTGCTTTTCCTTCAGACTGAACTTCGCTGATTCGCTCTGCAAAGGCTTCACGAGCATTCGTAATTTCGTGCTCCGCAAGCGCTGACACGGCAAAAGCAAAGGCCGTGAGCACGAAGCCCAGGCCAATCTTCCGAATGGCCGTGAGCTTCCAGATCTTCTGGATCCCCGGATAGATCACATAGGCGAAGATCGGTATGAAGATCATGATCAACAGCGGGTTGACCATGCCAATCGAGTCGGGATGCAGATAGATCCCCATGACAGTTCGGTCCATGGACCGGGACTGATCCACCCAGGTCGTGGCACTCTGGTCATAAAGCGACCAGAAGATCGCAACGAATACGTAGATGGGCAACAGGCGAAGAAGAGCGTTCAATCCTTCTCCCGTGAAGGATTCACGCACGAATTCCATGCCTCTGGGCTGAACATGGGCATAACGGCGACGCCCCAGCCAGAACACCAGAGTCGCTACCGCCATCGCAATGCCCGGAATGCCGAATGCCCAGCCAGGCCCCAGTGAACGCATCACTTCAGGCAGGAATGCGTATGCGAAGAAACTACCGAAGTTGATCGAGAAGTAGAACCAGGCATACACACGCTCCAACAGGTGCGCATTGGTCTTGCCGAACTGATCACCCACGTGCGCAGTGACGCACGGCTTGATGCCTCCCGATCCGATCGCTATCAGTATGAGGCCCAGGTAGAGCCAGCCACGAGGTCCCATCGTCGCCTCAAGGGCCGCTTGGGGCATGT
The DNA here is from genome assembly GCA_029242715.1 of Phycisphaerales bacterium. Taxonomy (GTDB): domain Bacteria; phylum Planctomycetota; class Phycisphaerae; order Phycisphaerales; family SM1A02; genus UBA1668. The sequence continues at coordinate 65,573 of JAQWTL010000014.1, read as the reverse complement.
CCATGAGAGCGAGGCAAGCATGCCCCGCAACGTACACCATCGAGAGTGACATGATGGTCAGGTACTTGCCCAGAACGGCATCTGCAATGATGGCACCAAGGATCGGAAAGACATACACACCGGCCCCGAACAAACTGACCAGTGAGATCATCTCCGTTCGGGTCATCTGATCATCAGTTCCCGCAGCCGTCATGAGGTAACTGGTCAGGAAGACCGGCAAAAGTGCCTTCATCCCGTAGTAACTCAGGCGTTCTGCCGCCTCGTTGCCAACAATGAATGGTAAACCTGATGGCAACTTCTCCGTTGCCAGCGGAGCTGTTCGGTACTTGGAGCGTGCCATATGAACCTTTCAGGAACTATTCGTTGTCTACGAACTCAGGTCGATTCTCTGCGAGGCATTGCTTTCCATGCCAATGCCATGCAGACGATGGCAAAGAGTACCGCACCAATCCAGGGCGCGGGGAGATAGCCGCCTCCACCCCCGTCTAGAGCCATTGGATTCTTGCCCTGGGCAAAGACCAGGGGAATCGCCAGCAGAATGCCCAGGATGGCTTCACCCGTGATCAGGCCGGCCGCCATGAGCAGGCCATTTCGCTCACTGCCGAGTCGAAGATCTCTCATATCCGCTGAATATTCCTCTTCCATCTGCTCACGGTTCTTGTGCCGTCCATGGATCAGCCAGTGGATCACACCACCGATGAGGATCGGCCCAGCGAGTTCCAATGGAAGATAGATCCCGACAGCCACTGCCAGGACAGGCGTCCTGAAATTGCAACGACGGGCTTCAAGCACCAGATCCAGGATGATCACCAGACCGGCAACCACCATGCCGATGAATACGATTCCCCAGGGCAGGCCTTTACCGAAAACACCTTCGGCGACCGAAGCCATCAAGGATGCCTGTGGCGCTTCCAATGGGGTCTGTCCTTCAACCGCAATCGAACCGATTCCGTAGGCCTTCAGGAGCAGCGTCAGAACCGGTGCCATGACGACAGCAGCCGCAACCACACCAACGACCTGCATGATCTGCATCTTCCAGGGGGTCGCACCCAGGATGTGACCGGATTTCAGATCCTGAAGATTGTCACCACCAATGGCCGCTGCACAGCAGACAACAGCGCCAATCAGGATGGCGGCCACAGGTCCTTCAGGCGCCACCATGCCGACAGCCAGCAGAAGAAAGGAACTGGCCAGCAGGGTTGCAATCGTCACACCCGAGATCGGGTTGTTGGAAGATCCGACCAGCCCCGCCATGTAGCCGGCCACTGCCGAGAACAGGAATCCTGCAATCAGCATGATGACTGACATGAACGCAGCAATCCACCAGAGTGATGTCACCCACCCGAAGATCAGAAACAGGGGTACCGTCGAGAGCATGAGCGCTGTTCCAACCCACTGCATGGGAACATCGATCTCAGTTCGCTCAATACCAACCTGGCCTGAACGACGCTGCCGGTAAGCAATGAAGCCAGCAGAGATCCCGCGTATCAGGCTTGGGAACAATCTGATCAGAGCCCAGACGCCACCGACCACCATCGCTCCCACGCCGAGGTAACGAGTCTGTTTGCTCCAGATGGTGTACGCCCAGTTCTCAGCCTCGACAGGAAGACCGATTTTCGAGGAATCCGCTGGTACGACGAACTGGTTCCAGGCAGCGGGCCCCTCGACATGTTCATAGACAGGCCACCCCTCCACACCCGAGATGATCGGGATGGCAACGTACCAGTTGAGTGCTCCACCAATGAAGACGAGTATCGCGATATTCAAACCGACGATGTAGCCCACGCCCAGAAGTGCCGGGGACAGGTTCGATCCGAAGTAGACGATCGAGTCACCAGCGCGACGCGCTCCCTCGATAACACCTGTCCAGATCTTGAATCCCGTATCGCCGATCTTGAACAGGGCACCCAGCGCACCACCGAAAACGATCGCACCAATGGCCCCCTTGGCCCCCTGCTCCCCGGCCTTGAGCAGTTCCGCCGTGGCGACACCCTCCGGAAACTTCAGTTCTGAATCGACCACAAGTGCTCTGCGAAGTGGGATCGTGAAGAGAACTCCCAGGATCCCGCCCACGCCCGCGATGACTGTCGTCTGTACCCAGTCAAAGCTTGTCCATGCTCCCATCAGGATCAATGCCGGAAAGGTGAAGATCACACCTGCCGCCAGTGATTCACCGGCAGAAGCGCATGTCTGGACCATGTTGTTCTCAAGGATGTTCCGTTTTCTGAAGAAGCGAAGTATCGCCAGAGAGATCACGGCAGCCGGAATGGATGCCGAAACGGTCATGCCGGCGAGGAGCCCCAGATAGGCATTGGCGGCACTCAGAATGACCGAGAGAATGATGCCCAGCAACAGGGCCTTGATCGTCAGTTCAGGAAGATTTGTTGCCGCTGGAATATGCGGAGACTGTTCTTTGCCAGACGAATTTTGTGCAGTCATCCGATGCCCCTGGAATGATCAAGTGTTTTTCGTACGAGCAACTTCGGTGGAACTCATGAAACGCAGATGTGCCCGGTCCTTCATCACACCCGGAAACTCGAGCACTCGGCTGTGCATGCAGACATAGACCCCGGGCTTCAACAATTGAACAGCAAGAAGAGATTCCGTGATGTTCTGATAGGCATCACTGTTCCGCATGACCCATGGTCTCATGGCCCCAGTCAGAACAATTGGTGATTTCGCCGGGCCTGCAGCCTGAATGATCTCGCCTGTCTCTGCAAGTCGATCTGTTCCATGAACGATGATGACTCCATCACGACGCCCTGATTCCTCAAGAGCAATCTGTGCAATCTGTTGTTGATCTTCCTCGGTCATGTCCAGGCTGTCCTTGGACATGACATGCAACCTGTTGACATCGATGTTCTCTATGACAAGCTCTGCAAGGATATGATCAAGAACACTCTCTTGATTATGCAGTTTGCCCTGATGTGCGTCATAAGTCTTCTCAATCGTGCCTCCGGTTGAGAGTATCGATATGTCAAGTTTTTCGACATGCTCTCCACCTGTTGTCATTCTGCCTTGACCTCGCTGAATGCCAGAGGGATTCGCTCACTCTGAGGCCGATCACAGACCCGATCATTGCAGGCCTGCCAACTCAACATGATCCGTGGATCCTCAGACACAGGACCAATTGCTGTAATCGTGATGGGTATGCGAATCGTGCCTTCATAGGCTGTCACTGGCCCATCTGGTCCTTCGAAGGGATGGGCCTCGGGCCACTTCGCCTGAACTTCAACACTTGCATCAAGGGAGGCAATGGACATGCCAATGGCGAAGGGATCAACTTGCTTGGGAGCAGTCAGATGCCACCCCTTCTCGATGATGATCACGATTTCTGCCTTGGCTGACTGCCCGGTTCCAATCGAGATTCCGGATGGCACGACGGACATCTTCACCCGGCCGGTTTCCACGATTTTCGTCGCCGTCTTTTTCGCCAGAACGTGTGGATGATCACGCAGGATTCGGGCCAGCGCCTGGGTTGACTTGGCCGCGCTGGTTGGAGACTGCTTCATCGTTGAGCTGGCTGAATCAACAGCGGCCTGAATCTCATCACCCCAACGATCATCACCGGTCATATCACGCAATCTCACCAGATCCATCAGCATCGTTCCGCTGCCGGAGGGCAACGCCCCGTCATAGAGACTGCGACCTCGGACAAACAGGTCAGCCTGCCCATCCTGAGTGTCATACCAGCCTCCCGTAGACGCATCCCAGAAACGATCCTGGGCCTGGGCGACAAGCATCTCGGCAAATTCCAGCCACTGCTTGTCATCCGTGGCCTCGTAGAGTGACAACAGGCCTCGAACCAGGAGTGCATAGTCCTCAAGGAAGGCCTCGATCTTGACGCGTTCACCTCTGGCGGTTCGCATCAATCCATCTTCTTTCGACCACATGTTTGCCCGGATCCATGTGGCGGCTTCAGTAGCTGCCTGGGTAAACCGGGGTTCTTTCAGAAGCCGACCGGTATCTGCCATGCCCCCGATCATCAGACCATTCCAACCGACGATGATCTTGTCATCCGTGATGGGCTGATCCCGGGTATCGCGACGTGTCAGCAACAGGCTGTTGGCCTTGGACAATGTTTCATTGAAAGCGGCGGTTTCCCGCCCATGCTTGACCGCCAGTTTCTCTGGACGATCAACGAGATAGACCACATTGGTAGCCGGTTCATCGCGATGGTGAGGATCCTGAAAATTTGGCCCTTTGTCGAGGCCGTAGACCTGGAGAGCCATTGTGATGTCAGTTTCATCCATGCCTCCGGCCATCAGGACTTCCCTCATCTCCTCTGGTGTCCAGAGATAGGACTCTCCCTCACGTGCATTGGACTCGGCATCCTGAGCAGACAGAAAAGCGCCGCCCTCTGCGACCATTTCTCTCAGGGTGTATTCCAGGATTTCCTTGGCTACCTCACAGTAGAAATCATCCCCTGTACGCTCACATGCCTTGGCATAGACCGAAGCGAGCATGCCGTTGTCATAGAGCATCTTTTCGAAATGCGGCACCAGCCACTTGGCATCTGTGCTGTATCTGTGGAATCCGCCACCGATCTGGTCGTACATCCCCCCCATGGCCATTCGATCCAGCGTGTGCAGTAGAGACGCTCGGACACTGGGGATGTCCCACCCCGCCTCCATCAGAAGATCAAGCGTCACCGGCATGGGGAACTTGGGCGCGGCTCCATAGCCGGCATTTTGCTCGTCATAGCGTGAAAGAAGTTGGGAGATAGAACGGTCGACCTCTTCACGTCCGACGGCAACCGCTGCTGGACGATCCGCCATCTGGGCCGAGATTGCTTCGGCAATCTTGTCCGCCTGCATGCGGATGGGCTCCTCCTGGACATTCCAGGCCTCACTCAACTTGGATGCCAAGGTCACGAAGCCGGGACGCCCTCCACTGTCCTCTGGAGGAAAGTAGGTTCCTCCATAGAAAGGTTTGAGCGTATCGGGCTCCATGAAGACTGACATGGGCCATCCACCGCGACCGGTCATCATCTGAACGGCCGTCATGTAGACATCATCAACATCAGGCCGCTCTTCGCGATCAACCTTGATGTTGATGAAATGTTCGTTCATGTATTCAGCAACCTTGGGATTCTCGAATGATTCCCGTTCCATGACGTGGCACCAGTAACAGGTGGAATAGCCCACGCTCAGGAAAATAGGCTTGTTCTCCAAGCGAGCTCGCTCGAAGGCCTCCTCCCCCCATGGATACCAGTCCACCGGGTTGTAGGCATGCTGCAGAAGGTATGGACTGGTCTCATCAATCAGTCGATTGGCCTGGCGAATATCGCCACTGGTCGCTTCGGGGCTCATGGCGGCCTCACTGGAAACACTGAATATGGCAGAATTCACCATCAGCACTGGAAAGATCAGGTGGCGAAACATGCGTTGATTGGAATGGAAACTCATCGCGGCATGCTACCGGCAGGACCTGTGAGGACCAAATGCCGATAGAGAATGCTGATGCCCCTCTCATCCCTGACGGCCCTGACAACTGAATCACAGGCCTGGCTCATCCTGAGCGGGCTCTGCGGCATCCTCCTGCTGCTGGTTGGTGGAGCGGTGATCAGGATGGGAGTTGCACTGACCGGCCTGGTCTTGGGCACGCTTGCAGGGTGGATGATCTGGGCAAGTCTGGAGATTCCCGTGCCCAGCTGGCTCATGATGGCCCTCGGTGCCATTGTGTTCCTGTGCTTCGCCCTGCTGCTGGCTCGTTTCGTCACAGCCCTGATGCTCGGGATGATCCTGGCAATCTGGCTCATTGGTCTGGTACTGACGTGGACTGTTTTCGATCCCAAGTTGGAATCGCCCATCAGACCATTACCGACCTGGATGGCTTCTGCCATTTCACTCGATCAAGACCCGGACAGTGATCACGGCAGTGATGAAATGGATCCGGAGCACGCTGGCATCGCCTTGCATGAATCCCTGGTGACGTCATGGAAAGAAGCTCAGGAGACATGGGCCGCCATTCCCCCCGTCTACCACCTGGTCATTGGCCTGGCTGCCGCGGCTGGTTTGGCTCTTGGGCTTCTGAGCGGACTGTTCTTTCATCGAACCGCCCTGCTGTTGATGACCTGCAGTTGGGGCGGATTACTGGTTCTGATCAGTGGCATAGGGCTGGCAGGCGGCAATGCCAGAGATGGCCCCTGGCAATCCAGTGTGGCGATGATGATCGCCTGGACTGCACTCTCAGCGTTTGGCTGGGCTCTGCAACGCAGTCTTCAAGGGCGGCAAAGCAGTGAAGAGACCTGAGTCATCAGATGGTTGTACCGCATCGGCCTCTGCCTGAGCACTGTCCGCTCGAACCGCCTGTGCCGTCCGAGCCGAGTCACGGGATTCGGCAACCAGCCATCCCAGGAAAACGGGAAGTACCAGACAGGCGATGACCATGATGACGCCGGCAAAGCGAGGCCAGTTGCTTGGGCCACGTTCCACGGATTCACTACGAGCTGTTGGGGACGCCATGATTGGAACGGCAACAAGCTTGAGGTAGTACCAGCCACTGATGGCGCTGTTCACAGCAGCGATGATCACCAGAACGAGATGCCCCGTTTGAATACCTGCGATGAACAGCAACAGCTTGCCCCAGAAGCCGAGTAATGGCGGGAAGCCCAGGAGCGAACCTGAGGAGATGGCCAGCACACTGGCCATCAGCGGATGCCGCTGACGCAATCCTGCAAGATCTTCAAGAGATGTCAGCTCTTCACCACGACGTTCCAGACTGCTGAGGACACTGAAGGCAGCCGTATTGCCCACGCCGTAGGCAAGAAGATAGAACAGCACCGCGGTATAGCCCAGCCCAGGACCTGCAATGATTCCGATCAGCAGGTAACCACTGTGGGCAATCGAACTGTACGCCAGCATCCGTTTGACTGAACGCTGCAACAAGGCGCCGATGTTGCCCAGAGTCATCGTAAGAACGGCCACAACCCAGAGCATGATCAGGATTGGATACGGCAGAGAAGACATGAGTTCACTGAGCCCAGTGGCAACCAGAAGAACCATGATCGCCAGAACTCCGGCAGCTTTCGGAACGAATCCCAGGAATGCAGTCACCGGCGCTGATGCCCCTTCGTACACATCGGCTGCATAGAGATGCAGCGGAGCCGCTGCCAGCTTGTAACCAATGCCAAACAGAGACAGTAGAAGGCCACCGATCGCCAGAGCACCCAGGCCACCATTCGCTGCCTGCGACTGGAGTTCATATCGCATGCGATCAAACTCGATGGTTCCCGTCGCTGCATACAGCAAGGCAAAGCCGTAGAGGAATATCGCAGCGGACATGGCCCCAAGGAAGAAGTATTTCATGGCCGCTTCTTGGGCAAGTCGATTGGTGCGACTCATTGCGACCAGCACATAGGTGGGTAATGAGGTCAACTCCAACGCCAGGAACAGCCAGATCAAGTCATTGGCCGTACATACAAGCATGAGGCCTGCCAGGCTCAGGAGCATGAAGGCGTAGTACTCGCCTCTACCTGCTCGAAGAGGATCGAAGCGAAGTCTTCCAGCGGCAATAGCCTGCTCCAACCGACGATCAACACGACCAATGGAGTTCAGAATCAGGACAAGCCCTACTGCTGCCGTGATGACTCCTACCCACCGCCCAAGGGCCGGCATGAGGAATGCTGTGGTATCCAGGTGATCAGGCGAGAACACGAAGACAGAGGCCACACCGGATGCCACAACGAAGATCGCTGCAATGACAGGCGTTGATTGCCGGATTGAAGTGGATCGGACGAGGCCCGTGATCGCAGTGAATACGACCCCTACCAGCAGGATGGCTTCCGGAATCAGGAACCAGAGATGATTACTGGTCATGGGTTGACGCCTCCCGACAGTACGGATGATCCTGCATCAGCCACCTGCTGCATGGCGTCCTTGACGATCTCGGGATACGCCGCGAGTGTCTCGTTGACCGAGCCCACCATTGCGTCCATGGCAATCCAGGGCTGCACACCAAGGAGTACACAGAGAACAGCCAGTGGAACCAGCACTGTGATCTCACGAGCCGAGAGATCTGCCGGAAGACCATGGTGATCATCGGTTGCTGGTTCCTTGAGTGAACCAAAGACGATCTTGCCGACCATGATCAACAGATACATGGCCGCAATGACCATTCCAAGTGCTGCAAAGGCCGCGAACCATGGCCCCATCACACCTGGATAACTTCCAGAATCACCTGCGGCAAACGTGCCGATCAAACAGAGAAACTCACTGACGAATCCGTTGAGTCCAGGAAGACCAACGGAGGCCAGAACGAAGAACACCATGAAGAAAGCCCAGACAGGCATTCGCTTGGCCAGACCACCGATCGCATTCATGTCACGGGTGTGATATCGCTCGTACATCATTCCCACAAGGAAGAACAATGCACCGGTGGAAAGTCCGTGATTGATCATGTACAGCACGGCTCCCTGAAGCCCCATGGGATTCAAGGCAAAGAGGCCCAGGACACAGAATCCCAGGTGACTGACGGATGAGTAGGCAACCAGTTTCTTGACGTCAGTCTGCACCCAGCAGATCAGGCCTGCGTAGAGAATTCCGATGATGGCAAGAATGCCAAGGACCGGCGCCCATTCGACGACAGCCTCGGGAGTCATGGGCAGTACGAATCTGAAGATTCCATAAGTACCGAGCTTGAGCAGCACACCAGCAAGGATCACCGATCCTGCGGTGGGCGCTTCGGTATGTGCCAATGGCAGCCAGGTGTGCACCGGGAACAATGGAATCTTGACTGCAAAACCGATCACCAATGCCGTGAGTACCCAGACCTGCTCCCGAAGCGTGAGGCTCTCCGAGGCATACTCGCAGAGTGTTGCAATCTGGAAACTCCAGCTGCCGGTTGTTTCCGCATAACTCCAGGCGACGAAGAGGAAACCGACCAATGCGATCAAGGAACCGGTGAAGGTATAGAGGAAGAACTTCACACAGGCCCTGGCACGTCCTGATCCACCGTAGATCGCGATCAGGAAGTACATCGGCACGAGAGTGAATTCGAAGCAGATGTAGAAGAAGACCAGGTCTCGTGCGAGGAACACTCCGATCATGGCGGACTCGATGAGGAGCAGCCATCCGTAGTATTCCTTGAGCCGTTCACCGACAGCGGTCCATGAGCCAAGTACCGCCAGTGGCATCAACAACGTGGTCAACAGGACCAGCATCATTGCAACCGAGTCGGCTCCAATGGACAGGTTGATCCCTACTTCCGGCAACCACGGAATACTGGAAACCAGACCGAAGTCACCTGTTCCCCAGACGTCGAATTCAATGGCTGCTGCAATGCTTGCCCCGAAAGTCGCCAGGGTCGTGAGCAATGCGATTGACTTGGCTGCTCGCGCAGACGATCCCACGACGACCAGGCCGCCCGCAATCGGAAGCAACAGGAGAATCCAGCCCCAGATCATCCGCCACCTCCGATTTTCCAGAACTGCAGGAAGAGGATCATCAGCAACGCGATGAGGGCCACCCCACCAGCCATGGTGACCGCATAGGACTGGACGATGCCGTTATGCAACGGCTGGAACCAGCGGGCCACCATCCTGGGGATGCGAGCAATGCCATCGACGAGAAGACCATCAATGAGGAAACGATCAAATGCATACATCAAGTGGCTGGCAATCCACAGTGGCGCCCTGATGAGGCCCTGGTAGATCTCGTCCACGTACCACTTGTGCTCCATGGCACGAGGCAACCAGGCGATCCACCAGTGTCGCTGCAAGAAGGCCTTCAGACGATCGGCATCCTGTCGGCGGAAGAGATGCAACCAGGCTGCCAGAAGCAAGCCCAGCCCGCCAACGACACCGGAGATCACGTACATGGCTGTATGCACATCCATGCCGAAGAGCGTTGGATGGGCGTGGTCACCCTCGCCCTGGTGACCAGCATGTCCATGCTCGACGATGTCACCCATGGACTGTCCATGACGATCGAGACCGGGCAGTCCACCCTGGGCTGTCGAATCATGCACCATGTCCGCCACCCAGCCACCAGCCAGCGCTTCATCAGCCTTCGTATCCATGAAGTATGGAACAGACGCTGCCAAGGCACCAATGGCGATGACCGCCATGACGAAATTCATTGCAAATCGAGGCGCGTGTGGATGAAAAGCCTCGCTGTGATGACCATGATCATCGTCACCATGATGCTCGTCACCCGGTTCGTACTCGACCTTGCCCGCACAGACACGGAACCACACCCTGAAGGTGTAGTAGGCAGTCAGGAAAGCTGTGAAGATCGCCATCCACCCAAGTGCCTCGAAACCGGGCCCCTGAGTGATGAACGCCTCAGCCAGGATGGCATCCTTCGAGAAATACCCGGAGGTCAAAGGGAAGCCCGCCAGCGCAAGACAGCCAATCAACATCGCAATGGACGTGATTCGCCATCCAGGTATTCGAATCAATCCCGACAGCTTCCGCAGATCCAGCTGACCGGCAAAGCCGTGCATGATTGCACCACATGTCAGGAAGAGAACTGCCTTGAAAAAGGCATGGGTAAATACGTGATAGGCGGCCCCGTAGGTCGACAGCACACCCAACCCGAGGAACATGTATCCCAACTGCGAGACAGTCGAGTAGGCCATGATCCGTTTGATGTCGTGCTGGGCCAGCCCGATGGTGGCCGCCAGCAAGGCTGTTACCCCACCTACCCAGGCAACCACGTGCAGTGATTCCGGAGACAGCAGGAAGAATTCATACGTTCGTGCAACAAGGTAGATCCCTGCGGTGACCATGGTCGCCGCATGGATGAGTGCCGATACGGGCGTCGGGCCTTCCATGGCATCTGGAAGCCAGACATACAACGGTATCTGCGCTGATTTACCGAATGCCGCCAGCATCAGGAACCATGGAATCGCATCGATCGTCCATCCGTCATACGACTCCTTCCAGGAACCGCTTTGGATGACGTCCATCAACTCGTCGTACTGGATGGTGCCAAATGTCGTCCAGATGAGATAAATCGCAAGGGCCAACCCGAGGTCGCCGATGCGGTTCATGATGAAGGCCTTCTTCGCAGCCGCTACTGCAGCAGGACGCTGGTAGTAGTAGCCGATGAGCCAATAGGACGCGAAGCCCACACCCTCCCAGCCCAGATAGAGCATCAGAAGGTTGTCTGCGAGCACGAGCGCGACCATGGCAAAGAGGAAGACGCTCACACCTGCAAAGAATCGGGTGTAACCCTTTCCAAGATCACTCTCCATGTACTCACTGGCATAGAAGGTGATCAAGGTGCCCAGGCCCGTGACGAACATGATCCAGAGCAGCGAGAGCGAATCGATGTAAAAGGTGAAATTGGCCGACAAACCGGAGAAATTCCCGCCTGGATCAGCAAGGTTGATCCAGGAAAGGAGCGGAATCAGCTCGGGAGATCCGCCGTAATCGAAATACAGCAGCAAGGACAGGACGAATGAGCCAAGCAGGCACACGGTCGTGATCCATGCCGGAAGCTTGGACTTGACCTTCATGGCCGCACAAAGACCACAAAGGATCAAGGAGATCAGCGGGAGATACAGGATGAAACCGGCCCACCAATGGTGAGTCGCGACTACAACATCACTGGAAATGACTGGCTCAGTTTCTGGCTGCGCCAGTCCACCTGATTCAACAGTTGCCAAGACGATTCTTTGAATGATGGATGAAAGGATCATTCGCTCAGATCCCTCCAGTCCTCAGCATTCAGAGTCGGCTTTCGGCGGAAGAGAAGCACGACCAGTGCCAGAGCGAGCGCCGCCTCTGCGGCAGCAACCGTGAGGATGAAAATCACGAAGACCTGGCCGGAGAAATCGTAGTAGTACCGCCCCACTGCAACGAATGCAATGGCCGCAGCCTGGAACATCAATTCCGTGCACAGGAACATCACGATGAGGTTTCGTCGCGAGAGGAAGCCCACCAGGCCAATCACGAAGAGAACTCCGCTCAACAGCAGATAATGGGCCAGGGCAAGTTGGCCAAATGCAGAGGCGAGGAGAATCATGCGCTTGATCCCTCCTCGGTCACAGCCGGATCATCGTCCCAGTCATGGATTCGGGTAAGTCCGACGGCTTCACGCAGTTCGTCCTCCCCGTGCTCGATCTGTCGTCGGGCCAGGATGACGGCCCCAAACATCGCAAGCAGGAGAATCACCCCGGCCAATTCCAGACTGGCCGGAAAACGTGCGACGAGATCCCAGCCTACAAACTGGGTATTTCGTGGCCCGGCAGATTCAGGCAGGCGTACAGGTTGATGTTTGCCTGCTTCCGTTGTTCCCAGAACGAAGATGCCAGTTGCGTCTGCATGCACCATGTTCTTGTTGCCGTCGATGTCCGGTGGCCACTGGAAGCTGGGATCAATTTTCTCAACCTCGGACTTCAATTGTTTGGGCAGGCCCTGGAGCACCTCGGCCCGAACCATGTTCCGCTCGATCTCACCCGCCGGTGGCGGCATGGATGGAATTCCTTGGTACACGGCACCGAATATCGTCGACAGGAAAATGAAACCAACTGTGACAGCAGCTGCAGGCTCACGAGCTACGCGATCGTATTCCGGGACCTCAGTGATCTTGTCCGGCGAAGAGGCCTGCTGGGCGAGCATCAGAACGAACATGTAAGTGATCAGGACTGCCCCGGCATAGACAATGACCAGAGCGAATGCCATGAACTCGGCTTCGAGCAACAGGAAAAGACCTGCCGAAGAAAGCACCACGAATACGAAGTTGATGGCCGAGTACACCGGACGTGAATGAGTGATCATCCGAACCGCCGCTGAAATTGCGATGGCTCCGAAGATCAGGAAGAGCACTTCACGGCCGACGCCTTCTCCACCAATGATCTCTGTCCCCGCCATGACATACATCCAGGCAAGGGCAGCAAACCCGCCAAGGATGCCAAGCACCTTGGTCATGCGGCCACCACGACCCAGTATCAGGTACAGGGCCACGAGGGCTGCGAAGCACTCGATGTAGGGCAAGATCCCATCCATCGGGGAGTCCTAGGGCCTCCAGGCCACCTCCTTGTTCTGGGGCCTCCCTGAGACTGGAGGCGTCCCAGGGCTGGGTGGTGATCGGCAAGATAAACCCGCATGAGAGGTGCCGCAACCGTCTTGGGCTTCCAAGACTACTTTGATATGGTCACTCCCCCTCAGAGGCACTTGCCAGCCACTTGAAACCTCTGTTCGGCCAGGCCACTTTCCAGGAATCCTCACCTGGCTTTAGGATGCCCCTAATGACTTCAAAGGCCCCATGGCCAGAACGAGCCTCGATCCCCAACTTCCTGACTATTCTCAGGGCAGCCATGGCCGTGGCTTTCTTCATTCTCCTGGAGTTCTACAGGTTCCCGGGAACTGGGGTCCAGATTGCCAACATCGCCATAGCACTGTTCATCCTGGCCGCTGCCACGGATGCCCTGGATGGGCACCTGGCTCGAAAATGGAAAGTGGTCTCCAGTTTCGGTCGGATCATGGATCCGCTCTGTGACAAGCTCCTGGTCCTGGGTGCCTTTGTGTACCTGGCCGGTCCTCGATTTGTGATTCCGGACTACATGGACACTTCGGCTCCATTTGAAATGGCAACTGGAGTCTCTACCTGGATGGTCGTGGTCATCCTGGCCCGTGAGCTCTTTGTTACAACCGTCCGGGCTGTTGCAGAGGGATCCGGGATCGCCTTTGGTGCCAAGAATCTTGGCAAAATGAAGATGGTCTTTCAGTCATTCTCGGTACCCATCATCCTGGCGTTGGCAGTCAACTTGCCCGCTACCGAGTATGCATGGTCTGGATGGACCTGCGCCGTGATCGCATGGCTGACTGTTGCTGTCACATTGGCTTCCTGGGCGCCGTACCTGAAGGGCCTGGCCCTTGTAGACGCATCACCGGACAGCAACATCAGGAAAGACCATTGAGCCACACCCGACTCTTGGTGATGACTGCTGGGGGCACCGGATTACTGAAACCGGCCCCTGGAACCTGGGGTTCACTGCCTCCAGTCGCGATTGCATTCTTGTTGGGACTGACCGGTGAAGCCTGGGCCATCCAACTGGGCATGGCAGTCCTTGTCATATTTGCCAGTATTACCTGTATCGCATTTGGCCCCTGGGCAGAGCAAAGATGGGGCAGGAAAGACCCTGGAGAAGTCGTGATTGACGAGGTTGCTGGGCAGGCTCTGACCCTTCTGCTGATTCCATGGCCTTGGATTCTCCCCTCGATCAGTTGGCTTGCCATTGCCTGTGGCGCGGCCTTCATTGCCTTCCGACTGCTGGATATCTTCAAACCTGGACCAATCGGAAAACTGCAGGAATTGCCTGCTGGATGGGGCGTGCTCGTTGATGACCTCCTCGCAGGGGTTCTTGCCGCTGGTGCCTGCTGGATTCCTGCATTAGTACTCATTGCCTGAGCGACTGCCTTACCATCTGGTGCTGTCTCAATTTTCCACTGGACAATGGGCCCTACCGGAATGGAGCATTCCTGCCATGGCGACCATCGACAAACTTCTCATCACCCTGATTCTCCCTGCCAGCCTTTGTGCACAGGAACCAGGAACCATTGTCGAATTCAATGAGTCCGTCCGTGACTTCACGTCGAATGGGACAGGCTACTCGGACGTCGATCTTGCTGATTACTTCAGAAACCAGCACTCAGATGTTGCGACCTGGTACCAGCACGTCAACACGCTGGCCAACCCCTGGATGGAAGGCCGTCAGCCAGGTACGCGTGGTGACGATCTTGCTACTGAATACATCGAGTTCCATCTGGAGCATGCCGGTCTGTCCCCCGCCTTTACCGATGAAGAAGGCAACCCGTCATGGAAGCAGCCCTTTTCCTTTCAGCTGGGGCGACAATCTCCCACTCTGGTTAGTTCGAATGTACTCATAGACGGCAGCACCATGGTCCACAGCGAGGATTACACCGTGCTTGCCAATTCTGGCAATGGCAGCATCACCGCCCCACTGACATTCGTCGGTTACTCGATTGAGGATGGCGAGGATGGTTATGACAGTTTCGGTGAGGATGATGACCTCAGTGGCCGCATCGCGGTCATGCTTCGCTACGAGCCACTTGATGCAACCGGGATCAGTCGTTGGGCAGACGAAAACTTCTCGGGGCACTCCGGAATTACACAGAAAATGCAGGCATTGCTGGACCGAAATGCTGCTGGAGTGATCATGGTGACTCCTCCCAAAGCACTGGATGGTCGCCGAGGCCTGGAAACACTCCGATCCTCCCGTGGGTATCGCCCTCGTGCAGAAGTACCGGTGATCCACCTTTCTTCAGATCAGGCCGACACGTTGCTCTCCTCTGCACACCCAAAGGGTCTGGGGCTTGCCGAGTTGCGAAAAGCGGCTGACAGAGATCGGATGGACACCTACGACTTGCCTGATGATTGGACAATCACCATCCAGACTCAACTGGAAGATCCTGGCATCAAAACGCGTAACGTTGCCGGCGTCATTCCCGGGCGAGGAGACCTCGCTGATGAATGGCTGATCATCGGAGGTCATTACGATCACATCGGCACTGGCTACGTTGGTTCACGCCAGCGAAACAGCAACAAGTACCACAACGGCGCAGATGACAATGCTTCAGGCATCGCATCACTGCTCGTAGTGGCAGATCGCCTTTCCACAGCTTCCGAGAAGAATGATGGAGATCGACGAAGCGTCATGGTCATCGGGTTTGGTGCCGAGGAAGCTGGCCTTCATGGCTCGAAATTCTTCGTTGATAATCCCTCCATGGATCTCGACAAGGTCTCCTGCATGCTCAACTTCGACATGATGGGCCGGGTCAGTGAGAAAGGTGTCCAAGTCCTGGGCACAGGTACTGCGGAAGAATTCGATGAGATGCTCCCGCGACACGTTGCGGAAAGCCCATTGGTGGTCCATGCCACACCTTCGGGAACAGGGCCCTCTGATCACTCCACTTTCTACCGCAAGGACATCCCGGTCATGTTCTTCTTTTCTGGCATCACAGACGAGTACCACACCCCGGAAGATTACGCCTGGACAGTAAATCCCCAGGGAGCCGTTGAGATCATCAATCTCGCTACCGGGATCGCCGAGGAGATCATTGTTCGCGACGATATCCTCACCTACCGTGCCTCCGATTCGAGCAGCCCGCGAAGAGGGACCGGAAGTCGGGTGCGTCTTGGCATCATGCCCGGCTACGCCGCTGAGATTGAAACTGGTGTCATGGTTGATGGTGTCAGTAAAAACACAGCTGCTGCCAAGGCTGGCTTGAAAACTGGTGACATCATGGTTGGATGGAACGACAAAGACCTCAAGGGACCAGGGGAACTGATGCAATTGCTCAGAGAGTCCTCCCCCGGAGACACCATCGAGGTCACCGTCCTCCGAGATGGTGAAACCAGCAAGCTTTCCGTGACACTGCAAGGCATCGACGAGTAGACCCCTCGAAAGTACACATCATGAAAAAGCCGCGGGGCGGACCTTTCGGTCCGCCCCGCGTTCGTGATCGCCCGTGGAAATAAGCCGAATCCTGTCCCCCGGAGCCCAGTCACCGACGAGGTCCCGGGGCGGTGACCATTCATCTGGGACCACCGTTGCCGATGGCCTCGAGCACGCTACCCGCCCTCATCCGCGGACTACGGACGTGACCGGAGAACCGGTCACCGAGGACTGCTTGCGCTTGCACGCGGTGGGGTTTACCCTGCCCCGGCCGTCACCGACCGGGCGGTGCGCTCTTACCGCACCCTTTCACCCTTACCGACCTCCATGACGGAAGCCGGCGGTTTGCTTTCTGTGGCACTGTCCCTGGCCTGACGATCAAAGGCCGGTGGACGTTATCCACCACCGTGTCCTGTCGTGTTCGGACTTTCCTCCACCTCAACCCGGCAAGCCGGGAATCAGCAGCGGTCACCTATCCACAGCCCCATTATACGGGTGGAAGCCTCAAGACAGGCTGTCCCCTTACAATCTTCATCATGAGCGACGCATCAAGATGCCTAGCATGGGGAACGGCTCGCCAAACGGCCTTGTTGAAGGCTGCCAGCGAGGTGGAGGATCTGAATATTCACCTGGCCGGAGGGCCCTCTCCAGAGGATTCACGGCAACTGTCTGAATCACTTGGAGCAGAGCGGATTGATGATCTCCGAGCCGCCCTGCTCCGTGACGACTGGGATGTGGCCTGGTTACTGGCCCCGGGCTGCCTGGATGCTGATATCCGAAGGGTCATCCGGGAAATCCCGCGACCGGTTGCCACCTCAACGCCTCCAGCAGATGCCGTTCAGGACATTGTTGCCGAAGACGCTGGATCGAAGTCAGCTCGCTTCATCCCACTGATGCGACATGGACGACCATTCCGGGGCGCCGAACAGATTCTTGAAAGCTTCGGCGTACTCCAGAGTGCCCACATCGAGATGATTGCAGGTGGCGATGGTGTCACATCCGCATCACTGTTGTTTGACGCAATGGATCTCGTTCATGGCCTCTTCGGCATGCCTGACAATCTCTTTGCCGCTCGTGCAGGAGAAGGTGCTCCACCAAGAGATGCCAAGATTCCGCTGACCGGTCACCTCGTCGTGTCCCTCCGATATCCAAACTGCTCAGCAGCCGCGATCTCGATTGCTGAAGGTGGTGGCAAATGGTCACGGCGTGCCGCACTCCTTGGAGAAGGCGGACGCCTGATCGTCTCGGATGATGGTGTGGAATGGCTCTCCTCGGAAGGTGAGATCCTGGACGCTGGCAGAGGCCAGACCACGGATATCCCCTCTGCCGGCGAAGTGGCAGCCCACCATCTCAAGCGAATCGCACTGCAAAGGGAGCCTGTCGACGAAGTCGACCCGACCCTGGACACATTGTGTCTATGTGAAGCAGTCCGCCTCAGTTGCGTCACCGGCCAGGTTGAGGATCCTGGACGCATCGCGAAGATGCTGCAGCGATTCTGACATGAAATACAGAGTGTGATCAGTCAAGCAGAAGCAGGCAGACTGCCCGGCTAGAGGATCGCATTGTGCAGCGGAACAATGATTCCCGGAATCACTCGTTCCTCTGCCAACCGTTCCAGATGACCCGCCAGGATGCCGAAGGTTTCCTTGAACTGCTCAATCTCCTCGAAGGGGCCTTCACGTCGAACCGTAAGGTAGACACTGATGGGCTCATCCTCCCACCGCTTCGACTGCAGTTCCGCTGGGCCGACACGTGTCTTCACCTCCAGGCTTGCCTGCAGACGTGCCGACTCATCCAGAGCCAAGCCAAGGAATGGCTGAACGTCCAGCATCTCCTCCCGGCCTGATTCCACGAGAGCCGCCAAAGGTGAATTCGATAACAAGGCATCGAAAACAACCTCATTTCGATTTCGCTGAGCGTGGAGATCAAAACCGAAAACCAGTTCAATGGCTTCCACGTCCAAAGGAGTGATCGACAGGAAATAAGGTGCTGTCTCCAGAAGCATCCTGTGCAGGCGATAGGCCTCTTCCAGCGTCTGGGGGTTTACCCACCCACTTCGAACCGAGGTTCTCCGCAGGCCGACCCAGCAGTACCGCCCTTCCTGATCGGGAGATTCCAGCGCCAGTTCACCGTCATAACGACGGAATCGCTTCATTCCCGGAAGTTCACGCCGCACACGATCAAACATGTCCAGCACGGTCTCACGACCCGAGGGAAGATCCATCGTCAATGACATCCGCTGGTTGACATAGAAATCGCTGCAGAGGGTGCCAAGATCTGTGGTCATGTGAAAGCTCTCTGCCGCAATCGGAATGGTCATGCGGGGCGAGCAGTGTAGCGGGCTGGCGAATCGAACCCCGAAAGGGAATCAGCCGCCGGGGACAACCGGGGGACGACGGCGCATTGGCTGGATCGACCAGTAGGCCAGGCATCGCCAGAGCCACTCGAAGGGGCCGAACTGGAAAGCCCCCAGCCAGAGTGGCGACCAGACCAGTTGAGCAATGCTGACAGCAAACACGACCAGGAACTGGTCGACCCGCTCCAGACCCGCAAAGTGGCCCAGCCCATGGCCATAGAAGATCAATGTGCATACGAAGCTCTGCAGCAGGTAGTTACTGAGTGCCATACGTCCAACACAGGCCAGGGCATGGCGGAACCAGCCCAGCATCCCTGAACGAACAAACAGCGCAACCAATGCAACCCAGCCAAGGGCCACTGGAATACTGCCCCAGTAATTGAATTGGAAAAACAGAAATTCTTTTCGGATCAATTCCCAGTCGTATGCCCAATTCATTTCGATGCCTGCCCAGACAATCGGAATGCCAACAAGTATTCCCAGACCAAGCAGAATCGCATAGACACTCGTACGACATCGGCCCGTGAATACGCCCCAGCGATAGAGCGCCATGCCAACCAGCATCAGACCGGACACCCTCCAGAAACTGTAGAAAAAGAACACCTCAGTCTGCATCATCAGAGCAAATGGAAACCTGTAACTGAAGTGATCCGACCAGTTGCCACGAAATGCTTCAATTTCATCTGCTTGACTGCCCCCAAACTGCATCCCGCCTGACAATAACTTTGAAGCTTCTTCTAATGGAATCATCAGAAGAAATGCGCCAAAGCCTCCCATCAAAACCGACACGACACTAATCAGACAGAAGCCAATCAACATCAGCCAAATAGCTGGTAGTTTCCGGAGCCAGACAACCCACATTCCACAGAGGGCATAACTGACAAGAATGTCACCATGCCATATGCCATACGCATGAATCAGACCGAATACGAACAACCAGGCCATTCGTCGATAATGCACTGAAATCGCTGGTCGATCTGTCGATTGCAAACGCTCAATCAGCAGGAGCATGCCTGCACCAAAGAGCATTGAAAAGATGGACATGAATTTCTGATCTGCCAACAAACCGCCCATGAACCAGACCGCATAGTTGAGACCTTCAAGACTCCCCCATGAAGTGGGATTGGAATAGGCCTCGTAGGGCATCGCGAAAATCCGGATGTTCATCACGAGGATGCCCAGAAGCGCCACCCCACGGATGACATCTATGGTCTGATTTCGCTGCTTTGGCAAAGTAGCCGTGGACATCATGACTGCAACAGCCACTCAAGCACTGCCTCTGTATCTGAGAGGTCATCGACTACCCAATCCGCCCCGGCTGCCTCAAGGGTTTCCCGATCATCCACACCTGTACAGACGGCCAGCACTCGACATCCATTGGCCTTGGCGCACTGCACGTCATAGATGGTGTCACCGATGATTACGGTGTGCTCGAAGTCTCGCTCAATACCACGGTGTTCAAGCCAACGTTCCAGGGCGACAGGCGGCAGGTGGTCCCGGGTCTCCCCGTCATCACCCCAGGCATGGACACAGAATTGTTCGATCTTGATGCCCGCTGCCCCCAGTTTGAGCTGACCGGTTTCTGCGAGATTGCCAGTGAGCAGACCAATATCCACGTGAGCCAGTGCTTCCAACTGATCAAGAAGTTTCTGAACACCGGGCATGGCGATCGATTCACGCTCACCGGACTTGAACAATCGGCCCAGGCACTCGTGGTAGTGATGCCGGAAGGCTCGAAGATTCACTTCATCAGGAGCCATGCCGAGTTGTCCCAGGGCACGATCCAGGATTAGCGGATCAAGTTGTCCCCCGACCAACAGGCCATCGAGTGAAAAATCCTTACCGAATACGCGGACACCGGCCTCTACGAAACCACCAATGCCAGCACCGTTGGTACGCAGTAGTGTGCCATCAATATCGAAAAGGATCAGGGTCTCAGACATGCTCAGGCTGCTGACACAGTAGCCGTAACCTTGCGAGCCGCATCACCGAGATCATCTGCGGTCTGCATGGTTGGCAGCCTGGACTGGGCTTCTTCAAGGATGGCTCGGGCCGCCTCGACATTGGTGCCTTCCAGTCGCACGACCAGTGGCACGTTGAATCCGACTTCCTCTGCTGCCGAAACGATGGCGTTGGCGATGCGATCACATTGCATGATGCCGCCGAAGATATTGACCAGGACACCCTGAACCTTCTTTTCGCCAAGAATGATCCGGAATGCCTCAGTGACCGCTTCCTGAGAAGCGTCTCCACCGACATCCAGGAAGTTGGCAGGATCACCACCATTGAGCTTGATGATGTCCATGGTGCTCATTGCCAATCCTGCACCATTGACCAGGCAGCCGATATTGCCGTCCAACGCGACGAAGTTGAGACCTGCCTTGGATGCACGAAGCTCATCGGGGTCTTCTTCGGTGGGATCATAGAAACCCTGAACCTGCTTCTGCCGGTACAAGGCGTTGTCATCAAAGTTGAACTTGGCATCGATGGCCATGACCTGACCATCAGGATGCTGCTCACAGGCAGGCGTGATGATCAGAGGATTGATTTCGACCAATGAGGCGTCCGTGCGGACCTGCAATTTGGACAACTGCATCATGATCTTGGCGGCTTGACCGATCTGCTTGCCCTTGAGTCCAAGAGCAAAGGCGATCTGGCGAGCCTGCCAGGCTTCAAGACCATCCAGTGGATGAGTCGGCATCTTGATGATGGCATCCGGTCGTTCATGTGCAACCGTTTCAATTTCGACGCCACCTTCTGCAGAAGCAATAAGCGTATTGGTTCGATGGGCCCGATCCATGGTGATCGCCAGATACAGCTCTCGATCAATGTCGACTGCCGCCGCTACCAGAAGCCGCTTGACTTCAAGACCTTCGGGACCGGTCTGTACCGAAACCATCTTGTTGGTCAACATGAATGTGGCCGATTCCTTGACGGCCTCCACCGAATCCACCACCTTCACAAATCCAGCCTTGCCACGTCCACCAGCATGAACCTGAGCCTTGACCACGACTTGCTTGTGGCCCTCAGCAAAGATGTTCTTGGCAGCCTCGACCGCTTGCTCGACGGTTTCAGCGACCTGTCCCTCAGGGACGGGGATGCCGGCCTCAGCAAGAAGTTGTCGGGCCTGATACTCGTGGATCTTCATGGTCTGCTTCCTTCCCGGTGATGTGGCGGGCATGGTAGCAGGACCTGCCCCCCCCTCGGTGGGCCCCATGCACCCACCGAGGGGCAGCCCTCTTCAAATCAACCACGTTGATCCCATTCAGCCCGGTTGGTCAGCCAAACGTCCCTCGACTGACTTCGGCATTGCCTTCCGGGCAATAACGAGGTTGTCAAATCGAATGTTGCCACGAGCAGCTGTCGCTCCATCCAGGGTGAAACGAATGATCAGATTCTCCCCGGAGACGGCCGTCGGAAGGCTCGTACTGTGAACTGTCCATTTTTCAGCAGGTGCCCAGGCATCAATCTCCTGAAAGGAATTCCCTCCATCAACTGAAGCCGAAAGGATGACGGCGGTGTACCCCGAACCACTACGACGTGTTGCTGAAGAGACATGGAGTTCACCCGAGCCGGCCCCCGGTATCGTCACCTCGAAGAAGCGGCCATTACGGGCCATGCCCGAGAGTCCCATGGCATTCCCTGCAGGCTGTTCGTCAATGGCGTTCAGATTGGTGCCTCCGGGACTGGAGATCGCCGACTCGGTCCAGGCATCACCGATCACCACCATGCCATTGCCATGGCTGGCCTTCATGCGATTTGAGTTCCCGTCAAACTCATCGAAGTTCCAGCAAGCCACAGGCGACGCCTGGAGCGATGTCCCAATGAGCATGACATTGGCACATAAGAATTGCGAAATGGTACTGAGCATGATGAAGAGCCTCCTTGCTCATTGATTGAGAGAGCCAACTGGCCATGACTTCGTATCATGCAAACCAACTGACAGGCAGGCAGGGTATGACCCACTGGAACACCCGATCTTTTTCCTGCCGAAAAACAATGAGAAAAACAATTCATCAGAACGACAGTTGACCAGGAGAGAAGACCATGGCTCGCACCCCATCCACCATGCAGCCCCTCGGCACTTCAGCACCAGCCTTTTCACTTCCAGATGGAGAAGGGGCAAGGCATTCACTGGACAGCGTGCGTGGCGACAAAGGCACCCTCGTCATCTTCATATGCAACCACTGCCCTTTCGTGGTGCATGTCGCTGAAGAACTCGCAAGGCTAGGGCATGATTACCAGTCCAAAGGAATTGGCATCGTGGCCATCAGCAGCAATGACGTCGAGAACTATCCACAGGATGCTCCAGAAAAGATGGCCGAAACCGCACGTGAATGGGATCTTTCATTTCCCTACATCTATGACGAATCACAAGAAGTCGCCAAGGCATATGAAGCCGCGTGCACCCCGGACTTCTTCCTCTTCGATGCTGATGACAAACTGACATACCGTGGACAACTCGATGACAGCCGCCCGAACTCTGGAATTCCTGTTGATGGAAGAGATCTCCGGTCAGCCATGGATGCGATGATCGCCGGAGAACCAGTAGGCCAGGATCAGAAACCGAGCCTTGGTTGCAACATCAAGTGGAAGGAATGAGCAAGTGGCTGCTGCAGCCAACCCACTGATCAGCATGACCCCCATGTGTCAAGAATCGTGAGCAGATCTGTAACATCCACAAACCCATCGCCATTGATGTCTTCTGGACAACCTGGACAGGCACCAAAGGCAGCAATGGCGTTCAGGATATCGTTGACATTCACGACGTTATCCCCGTTGACATCACCCAGGCAGACATCAAACTCCACCTCGGTAATCCACGTTCGCCAACCCACTCCCGTGGTCCACTCGTGGGCAAGCCAGAGCTTGCCTTGTTCATCAGGGTTTGGAGACGCCCCCGCATAATCACCCCAACGCCCACTGGTATCGGGTGCCGTGGAGGCTCTGACAAGTTGCATTGGCTGGAACGTACCAAGCGGATCACTCGCCTCACGAATGGCGCTGTACATACTGATGTATTCATTGGCTGACGAGCGGGCGAATGTCACGGCAGCATTGCCCAATGCATCAACCGTGATCGCCGGAAAATAGGTATGGATGCCCTGCCCAGCGTCGATCTCTCCCCATTGCGCAACCGTTGGAGTAGCAAAGGCATTTGGCCAGTCGTTCAAATTGATCTGATACCACCGCACTCGTACTCGATCATTGTTCACATGATGAACTGCCCAGATGGAACCATCACGCTGGATACACGACCAGAATCTGGGCTCGAAGAGGAAAGGACGATCGCTCGTACCCTGCTGAGGTGGTTGCGTTGGATAGGAATAGGCTGCCACCGGAATGTCAATGGACTGCAGAACTGGATCAAGATCCGGATTTGCAATCGCATGGATACGGATCTCGTTGAACCCGACACCGTTGCTGGTACCCTCGGATGACTGGATCAGATACTGAGGGGCACCGGGATCCCAGGTCACGGGCATGCCCAGAGACTGATTCCCTGCACCACTCAATGACAACTGCTTCCATGACAGTGGACCACCAACCAATGCAGGATCCTTCTTGATGCACAGGATCAAGTACTTGTCTGGACTGAAAAAGTCTGCAGAAACATAGATGAAGCGATCGTCAACAGACAGATTCGGAGAATCGATATTCGAATCGAAGTCGGAGACATCGATCAGATACTTGTACCAGGCGCCATCTGCCTGATCCGTTGCTGAAACTGCCAGCAGGAAATATGAATCCGAGCCATTACGAGCATTCGCCATGGCCACGAATCGACTTGCATGTGGATCCCAGATGACTTCAGGATCAAAGACGAATCCAGGAGCACCGACGGATCCCCAGAAACCACCACCACCTTCAATGGGTGTCTCGAATAACTGATTACCTTCGTATGTATATGCCGCAATACCACCATTCACGACCTGTACAACATGATCGGGCCCAACGGCGATATCCGGATCGGGTGGAGTCCATCCTGTATTGCTGATGCCCTCGAAATCATGGTCTTCTGCGCCAGCTCTTCGAGGCATCGGATCAAGTGGCACGAAATCAGGATCAAAGGTCGGTGGATTCGGCGTCATCGCCACCATCTTCGTGAGCGCCTTCGGAATCGGCATGGCAACCGCCTCGACAGTCTCTTGATCAAGGACCATCACATTCGCTGCAGAGGAATCATCCCCGGTCCCCGCGCCGGAAAACCCAATCACCCGGCAGCCTGATGATGATGTGATCATTGCCGGTGTCGTTGCCGCTACCGAAAGCTTATGCCCCGGAATCAGTGAAGAATCAAGCCAGTCTGCTTGACCAGTCGGATGCCCTTCTGCATTGAATTCCTGAATGCGAATGCGGTGCTTGCCCTGGCCTGTTCGATCTTCATTCCAGGCAACTGTCCAAGTGTCATCTGGACGTGCGGCCACATGAGCACCACTGATCCAGGCATCTGTTTCACGAGTCGCAATGATTTCCACTGGTGATCCCATTGGATGGCCATTGGCGTCGATCTTCTGAGTGTAAATGGTGTAATGGTCATCTGCGGGCGCCAGCCAGGCCACGATGGCACCGTCGGACAGTCGATCGAGCGAGACCTCGATGCTGCCTGCTTTGGCAAGCCGGTAAGAAGAACCAACGCCATGGCCACTTGAATCAACGACCTGCATCACCAACCCATCAGGTTGATGGGTCGTCACTTGCCAGACGACTGCGAACTGACCACTCGGCAACGATACGACGCGAGGCAATGATGCCTCCCCCGGTGATTCAAGTTGACGCTCCTGCGCTGTCGCGCAACCATCCGTATTGAATCCTCGTACAGCGACTCGGTAGCCTTCCGGCGTCTGAGTCAGCCAGGCAAAGAGCGTCTGGCCATCATCATTTACAGCGACTGCTGGCTGCGACTGATGACCAGAACGGATCTCATTCACAGCTACTTCAGATTGCCAGGAATCGGCCTCGACTCTACGAGCGACAATACCCCCGCCATGACCGTCCTGCCCCGTACTGGTCCAGGCTACCCAGAACCCGCCCAGAGGATCCGCTGCAATGGTCGGTTGCTTCTGATGCCCCTCAACATGTTGATTGATGGAAAACTCTTCACCAATCAATTGGCCTGAAAGATCCATCCATCGGCCATAGACCCCGTAACAACCTTCCTGCTGGCGTCTGCTGTCCCAGGCAACAAGAACACGATCCCGGCCATCCACGCCGACCGTGACATGTGACTGCTGGCTGCTTGTGAATTGGTTGATCTGACTGGATTTCGATGAATCCATATTCGGTTGAACCGTGGTACATCCGGATATGAGAAGGCATGTTGAAAACAAAAAAGCCGATGTGTTCGTGAAGATTGATTTACTTTTTTTCATAGCGATGATTCCTTAGTCATTCAATGAACCCCCGCTCTCGTTTATCAACACAGTCCCCATCCGGCCAGTACAGCCAGAATATCATTTGCATCGACGAATCCACTTCCGTCGACATCCGCATCAGGGTCATTCGTTTCATAGGCGCCGATGATCGCCAGAATGTCATTGACATCAACGACTCCATCACCCGTGGCATCTGGACAATCAACAGGGCAATCATCAACAACGTCATTGCCCCCATCATCCAACCATGAACCATGGATTTGCTCAGGGGAATTCCCGCAAACCTGTGTACCCGAAAGCAACGGTTGGCTTGAATTCCAACTGTGCATCCCCCCGCCTTGAGCCGCGCTGTTCTGACTGATCACACATCCAATGATCTGGGGACTTGTCGAGAAGTTGCCAATGGCACCACCTTCGTCCTCAGCAGCATTACTGGAGAATTCACACTTGATGAAGACCGGAACATTCTGTGTGGATGCCGGATCGGCATTGAATACGGCTCCGCCATCATCTCCTGCACTGTTGCCGAAGAAGGATGTATTAGAAACAGTCGGCATGCTCGAATCGTTATAGATCGCGCCTGCATCCAGACTGGCGACATTGTTTTCAAAGAGGCAACTGGTGATCGTCGAGTCACTACCCGCGACGTTCAGGATGCCGCCGCCATAACTGGCGGAGTTTCCGATGAACTGACAACCGATGATGATCGGACTGCCTGCATTGCTGTAGATCGCGCCACCTACACCTGAACCAATCGTATTGTCGATGAACCTGCAGTTTTCAATAAGCGGTTCATTCGCACTGGAGGATTCATCAAAGCAACAGATGCCACCTCCATATTCAGCCATCCCGTTGACGAAGTGGCATGATCTGATAACGGGGCTGCTTCCATCGCGACACCAGACAGCACCACCGAAAAACTCCCAGTAATCTTCCTGCCCATTGCCATTCCAGTCATACCAGGGCGCCTGACAATCGCGAAAGGTGAACCCCTCGATGATCGAACCATTTCCTTCACCAGATTGGAAGATGACGCCACGACGCTGGTACTCCCCATCAATGATCGTGACCTCAGGCCCATGACTGCTGTGCACCCATATCGCTCGACCTTCCAGGTCGATCATGTTCTCGATCTCATCGGTATAGACACCAGGGCCTACGATGATCTCATCTCCATCATCCGCATACCAAAGTGCAACGCTGATCGTGGAGAAGTCCCCTGGCACGTAGATGGTCGTCCCAAGCACAGGCGATGCCAGATACATCACCGCAATGACTTTCATGATCAGTTGTTTCATCCATTCCAGACTACAGGCTCAATAGCCATCGGGCGATTGGTTTCCTAAACTACCGCCGGAATCCCGACTCCAGAGCAGCTGAAGGCCTGCATTCCTTCAAATGCCCGGAGTAACAGCAACAATGACCCGTCTGGCATGCGGGGATCTTCGATGTTCGCAGAGATAGATCCCCTGCCATGTTCCGAGCATCAATCGCCCAGCTTCTACAGGTATGACAAGATGAACACCGGTCAGCATCGAACGAATATGCGATGGCATGTCATCAGGACCTTCATCAACATGCGTGTAACTGGGGTCATTTTCAGGAATAGTGCGTTCCAGCCAGTCTTCTATGTCTGAACGAGCACTGGGATCTGCGTTTTCCTGAATGGCAAGACTGGCTGAAGTGTGCTGCACGAAAACCGTACAGACACCATCCAGATTTCTCGAGTCATCAAGATCCACCAACGCCCTCTGCACCTCGCTGGTGATCTCATAGAGACCTTTTCCTGAGGTACGTATGTTCAAAGTGATCGGCATATCACCCCTCAGTCGAGGTATCCACATCGATGATTTCGCCATCGGCATTCCGAGGCAGGAATCTCTTCTTCTGGAGTGAAGAGAAGTAAGAGTAGACCGTTGGCACGACGAAGAGCGACATCAATGTTCCGAACAGCATGCCACCAACCAGCACCCAGCCGACAGGCTGACGTGTTTCATGTCCGGCTCCACCCTCCACGATCAGTGGAACAGCACCGAGCACCATCGCACCCGTCGTCATCAGAATAGGTCTGACACGAAGCTGTGCGGCATGAATGGCGGCATCCATCACCTCCATGCCCTGTGCCCGCGCGCGATTCGCGACCTCGACGATCAGAATGCCATGCTTGGAGATCAGTCCTACCAGTGTCAGCAATCCGATCTCTGAATAGATATTGAGCGTGTCAGCGTTCAATTTCAGACAAACAAGAGCGCCCAGCATTGAGAGCGGCACGACAAGTAGCACAATCAAAGGATCAACCATGCTGTTGAACATCGCGGACAGAACCAGATACACCACCAGGATGCCCAGGCCGAAGGTCATGCCGATCTTGCCCTGGCCCTGCTCATACGTCCAGGAATATCCGGTCGTAGACCCGATGATTCCATCCGTGTTCTTGGTGGTCCAGTCCTCGAGAAACTGAAGGCAGCCGCCAAGAGCGGCGCCGTTCGCCACGTTTGCATTGATCGTCAGGGACTTCTGCCCCATGTAATGGTTCGCGTAGAGAAGCCCTTGTTCAGGTACAAAGCTCACCAACGCTGAGAGCGGCACCAACTTTTCTTCATTTCCTCGAACGTAGATGTCGTCCAGAATCTTGAGGTCAGACAACTTGTCCGGATGAATTCCGAGGTACACCCAGTATGCGAGACCATCCAGGACAAACTGGTTGAGTCGATCTGGCGCGAATGTGGCAGCAAGTGTCTGACCAGCATCCGCAACAGAGACACCAGAAGCCCGAGCAAGATCCCGATCGATCTTGACGCTGTACTGGGGGTTGGTGAGATTGAGATCAATCTGGATATCTTCAAGATACTTCTGAAGATCAGGATCACTCCGAAGTTGAATCCAGTACTTCCAGAGTTCTTCATACCCACCCATTGTCTGCCAGACGTAGTTCACGTCCTGCTGACTGGCCCCACCGAATACCGAGGGCGGAATATTGAGAGGGAAGGCGAACACACCCGGTACTTTTGATATTGGCTCCTGCAGGGATTTTACGATTTCCTGCTGGGATCGCTTTCGCTGGCCCTCTGGTACCAGCGTGAGAATTCCCAGGCCCTCGTAGTAGGTCGGGGAAGGTGTCCCAACAAGATTGATGTTCAGGGTGCCTTCTGGCACCTTCTGCAAGATGGCATCAATCTCATCCGCGTTCCGTCTCATGTCTGCAAACGAGGCGTACTGCGGCCCCTCATAGAAGACCATGACCACGCTCTGGTCTTCAGTAGGCAACAGTTCTGACTGCAGCGTTCGACCAACCATGTAGGCGCAGATCGCCACAAGGATCGCGATGAGAATCACGACCGGCCTCAGATGATGCAATGTGAAGGAGATTATCTTTCCGTAGTTTCGGCTGATCCAGTCCTGACCTTCTTCGTTCGCAGCAGGCACCTCACCGTCAGCCGCCGCTTTTCTGGCTTTCTTGGAGGGGCGCAATAACAGACGACACATGACGGGACTGAGCGTCATGGCGATGAAACCCGAGATCAGGACCGTACCGGCCAGGGTAAAGGCGAATTGTTCAAAGAGCGCCCCCATCTGACCTGGTACGAGGCCGACGGGGGCAAACACGAGTGCAAGGGTTGTCGTTGTCGCAATGAGCGGAAAGAGAATGTCACGCAAACCTTCAATGGCTGCGGTCATCGGCTTGTTGCCATTCTCCATGTACCTGAAGATGTTTTCAAGAACAACAATCCCATCATCAACCACCAGTCCGATTGCCAGAACAAGGGCAAGCAGCGTCATCGTGTTGATGCTGAAACCAAGGAACATCAGAAGCCCCATGGCCCCGGCAAGCGAAAGTGGAATGGTCACGATCGGAACCAGAACAGCTCGCCATGACAGCAGGAACAGTGAAACCACGATGATCACGAAGATGACCGCCTCGATCATGGCTTTCACGATCTCGACGATCGAGTCTCTGACGAAATCCGTCCGGTCATAGGTGATGATGAGTTCGAGGTCTCCAGGAAGCACGCGGTTGAGCTCTGGAATCAGTTTTCGAATCGAATTGGATACGTCGATTGCGTTTGCAGATGCGAACGTCTCCACAGCAAGGCCCAAAGCAATGCTTCCATCCTTTAAGAACAGATCATTCGGCGGCACGTTGTTGCCGGATAGCTCTGCATAGCCAAGATCCTTGAATCGAATCGGAAAACCGTCGCGGTAGGCCACGATCATCTCGTTCCACTCATCTGCCGTGTTCAATCTGAAATCAGTACTGATGTCGTATTGACGAACATCATTGACCAGATCACCTGCAGAAAGGGCGACGCTCTGATCCTGAACAGCCTGGGACAACTCAACAGGCGTCAGATCATGGGCTGCCAGCTTGGCCGGATCAACCCACATGCGAATCGCATAGGGGTTGTCGAAAGTCATGATTTGATCGACACCGTCAATATTGTTGAGCGTATTGACGAGCCCCTGGTTGTAAACAGCAGTCAATTCCTGCAAGGAGGCTGTCTTGCTTGCAAGGCACATGTAGATCTGCGGGGTCGACGCAGCAGTCACAACAATCGGAGGAAGCGCGGCAGCCGGGAAATTGCTTGTTGCCTGGGAAACACGGTTCTGGATCAGGCTTGCAGCAACACCAACATCCGATCCCATCTCCATCGTCACGGTGATGACGGATTCACCCTGCGTACTTGTTGATGTGAAGTAGATGACACCCTCGACACCGGTCATGACCTGCTCGATGGGAGTCGTGATTTCTGCTTCCATCAACTGGGCGTCTGCCCCTTGATAGGTAGTTGTGATCGTGATTTCCGGAAGTGAAATAGCCGGATACTGGGCAACTGGCAGCTGAAAATAAGCTGCAACGCCGATGACAACAAGAAGCATGTTGAATACGAAGGCCACGATGGGCCTGCGAATCAGCATCTCGAGGAATGCCATAGCTGCTTAGTCCCCGCTCGCTGGCTGTGCGATGGGCAATCCTGTCACGACCGAAACATCAACAGGCTTGTAGGGAGTTGTATTGATCTTCGAACCAGGCTTGAGCTTGGCAGAACCCTCCACAACGATTTCAAGCCCTTCTTTCAGTGTGATCTTCGGTAACGGTGCCGACTTGGAAGCACTCTTGCCAGTAGATGACGTATCGCTGGTACTTGAAGCCGTCTTCTCCTGCGGCTCACCCTGCTTTGCCGGCTGAGGCGCCGGCTTGATGATGGCACGTGACTTACCAATTTTCTTCACAAGAACAACTGGCACCGGAACGGCTATTCCTGAATTGACCGCAAAGACCATGGAACCGTTGCCTGTGTAGACAAGCGAAGACTGTGGCACGACCAGAACATCCTTGTAGGCGCCAGCAACCTGGATGACGTCGGCAAACAATCCCGAGCGAAGCGAGAAATCAGGATTTGGAACCTGTGCACGGACCTGCACAGATCGAGTGCTGTTGTTCACAAAGGGATTGATCGCCGTGACTCGACCGGAATAAACCCTGCCTGGTTGTGCCTCTGTACTCAGGGTGATGGACTGCCCCACCTCGAGCTTCGGCAACCAACTGGTCGCCAGATCGTAATCGACAAGCATCACTGAATCATTGACGACCTTCACGAGTTCATCACCCACGTTGGCGTAGGTCCCCACGTCAATCATGTGAATCGCGACCTGGCCGTCATAAGGCGCTCGGACGGTGAGCTTGTCCACGACCGACTGCAGTTCTGCAACCTGAGCCGTAAGAGATTCGATGGAGTACGCCGTTTCGGCAACTTCGGCGTCACTGGCCGCCTGAGTCTCCGCCAGGATCTTCATCCGCTCCCAGATCCATTGCTGCTCAGCCAATTGAGCCTTGGTCGAGTCCAACTGGGCTTCCTGGGTACGCCTGTCAAGCGTGTAGAGAATGTCCCCCCGGTTCACCCGCTGACCATCTTCGAAGTAACGGCCAATGACATTGCCCGCTACTTCAGGAGCCATCGTTGAAATCTCGATGGCTCTGATCGATCCGACTCCCGGAATGGTCTCGGGAATGGTCTCCTTCGCGACGGCTGTTGAACTTACCGAAATGGGTATCGCAGCCGGCGGAGCTGCAGGCGCATCATCACAACCCTGCAAACAGATGACCAACATCAAAAAGATGCTCAGAAGCCCGCCACTAGATTGAAAAACTGCATGTCGCAGGGGCATACGTCAGTCCGTTGAATTGGTGTCCGCAGCGTCCTCGATCTGCTGGTTATGCGCATCGATCTTGTCACCCAGGTTTCGCAAGGCATCACCTGTGCCATTACGTGCACGATCAACTGCAGAACCAGAAGCGTCTCCGACATGTTGACCAGCAGAATTCAGGTCGTCACCGGCTTGCCTCAACTGTTCACGCTCATATTCATCACAGGCTGAAAGTAATACCGTGACGGATATTGCCAGGAGCAGTCCTGCCAAACGCTGCATCAACATCCATTTCATGTCCAAGCCTCCCTGTGCTGGCGATACAAGTCCAAGATCATGCCCGGCCCATAGCCATCACGTCAAGGGCAACAGCCTGCACCCAGACCAATATGAGGGACTTCAACAAGAACCCCGGCCCCTGGCAATGCCAGGGGCCGGGGTCCACGAAACGGGCTCCAGATTTCGCGATCCGATTTGTCTTTGATCAGGCTCGAATCGGTGCCTTGGGGGGGAGGGGGGGGGGAGGAGAGAGAAGGAAACGGAGAGAAAAGTTAGAGAGTTGGCCAGCAGGTTTTTACTCCGCTGACATAATGAATCTGCCCACCGCAGGCATTTCTGTCAGCGGTGGGCAGTATTTTTTCGAAGCAAGTTGGAAATCCGCCCTGAAGGCCATTAAAAGGCCGACGAAGGGCTGAGATCACCAGTCAAATATCACTTGCTGTCGTTCTTCTTATCGCCGGGAGTCGAAAGAACACCCTTCTGCTGGCTAGGATCTGCATCCATGACCGTGGCTGTACCAGGCTGGGTTTTCCCGCCCTCGTTGACCGTGATCTTGCCCTGATCATCTTTACCGCCACCACTGGCGTCTGAGCCGCCGTCCTTCTTTTCGCAGGCGAAACCAAACAAGCAGAGGCTGAGAACAAGTGCGTATCGAATCCACATGATGAAATCTCCTCGGTGGAGCCGGCGTGTTATTGAGAGCCGGCGAGGCCGCATCATGACGAGGTCCACCATGGGCGTCAAGAAAACACAGGGATCTACCCCGCAAATCTGCTCAATGAAGACATCCAAGGCCGCTCAGGCTGGATTCAACCTCCTGCCGCGGCCTCATCCCCTGCCCCCGCAGGCTCTGCGACTGCAGGAGGCGGCAAGGACGTCGGTCCCCCAACCACCTCCATATCCGGGCGAGCATCCCTGAGTCCTTGAATTCCAGATGGAGTCACACCGGTATCCCAGAGATAGACAGCCTTGAGTGAAGACATGGATTCCAACATGGGCAGGCAATCATCGGTGACCTTCGTCCCGAAGAGGTTGAGCACCTCGAGGGCCTGCAAGGAACCAAGCGATGCTACTCCCGGGTTCCCAATCGACGTGCGATCAAGTCTCAGGCGATGCAACGCCGTCAGCTTGGATACCGTCTGCTGCAGCCCCTTGTCTGTGATTGATGTCGCACCAAGATTCAACCAGATCAAGGTTTTTTTCAGCTCTCCAAGAATGGCAATCTGTTCATCCGTGACTGGCGGCCGCACCAGCGAGAGATTCACATCAATCCATGGCGAGTCTTCACTGATCGGTACAGCATGCCCACCCAGTTCACGAATGGCATTCACTGCCATGAGCTGCTTTGCCGCATCGAACGGAGATGGACGCCGGGTAGCCGGATCAGTCCTGCTCGCAGGAGCAGAGGCCCCTTCCTGATCTCCGCCTGATGACGAGTCAGCCGTTGCCGCTCCAATGGCTCCCTCACCAATCCACTTCATGATCAGATCAATCTGTTCATCCGAAAGCTTCGGCCCTTCAGGTGGCATCGCATCCGGATCGCTGGAGGGCAGGCTGATCCTGTGCACAAGTATGCTTGCTACAGGATTGGCCACATCGATCAAGGATCGATGGGACTCAAAAGCCTCCCAGGGCACCAATTGCAGCTTGCCTTTCTGCTTCTCAGGACCATGGCAATCTGAACATTGTTCCTGGAAGATCGGCTCGATCTCGTCAGACCAACTCACGCCCACAACCACTGCTTCAGAAGCATCTGCCTTGTCTGGCTTCTCTTCCTCTGGTGCAGGCGTTGACGCCGGGGCGGCCTCAGATGACCTCAGAACTGAAAAGAGGTAGTCCTGCCCCCACTTCATCTCGGCACCGAAGTGGCCAACGAAACACACCAGGACCCCGGCTGCCCACAGGCCATATCGATAGACATGGAATGACCAGCGGGTACGGGACATTCGCTCGATCAACCAGGACACACAAAGTGCGACCGTCAATCCAGCAAGCACCACGCCTGTCCAGCGATGCCAAACAAGGAGAGCGGCCTTGACTGGATTGCCTTCAATTCCTTCATTGGCAGCCATCTCCCACCCTGTCCATGCAGCCAGAACCGCAAAGGCCATCCCTACCCAGAGGCAGAATGAAGCCACGACATTTGGACGGGCATCTCTTCGCCAGCAGAGCACCAGTTCAACGGCCGCAGCGGCCATGAGCATCGCTATAGGAAAATGAAGAACGAGGGGGTGCAGACGTCCAAAGAATCTCCAGTAAGGAGGAATCTCGGACGAGGCCAACAAGGTCATGGAATCCATGAAGCACAGCAGCATGGTGTGGATCATACGTAGACCCACTCAGCTCGGAAATGCCCAGATACACAGATCTGTCGAAGAGGGCCATTTGCCCCTGGCTTCCTCCAGTTCATCATTTCGATTCAATTGAACAATATCCCTGCAAAAAACGTCTAAATGAGGCCTCGAGGAGGCAAATAAATCCGAAAAAAAAAGACGTAAACTGCCATTACGCAGGTACAACTTGCCGCGACGCCAGAGAGTGGTAGTCTCAAGTACCGGGCCTAGTACCGGTACTCCGTCGCGGGAGTTTGATGTAGAAGAGGCCAAGGGAGGCTCCAGCCCCAAGCAGGGACAATAGATTTGATGGGTATTGAATGCATTCGCGGGAGCGGTGGGTTTGCCACAATTGTGGCCATGCTGCTCATATTGACCAGTGCCGCATCGCTTGGAAACGAGCAGATGCGTAGCCCGAATGGTCTTACTGCGCAGTTGTATTCAGATTCAGGCCTGCTCCGGAATGATACTGATGAGCGCATGGTGATCTACACCGATGTCATTCACCAGCCAGAAGCCGCTTGGATACGACTGTCCCTGGCAGGTTCCATTCTCGGCGATGGCACTTCCATCAGGATTCAGTCCATCCGTGACGGGGAAGTACAAACACTTGACCAGACCGGCATCCAGCAATGGGGCTGGACATCGGCCTACTTCAATGGCAGCAGCGTGATCGTTGAGTTGATTGCCGAACCAGGAACGATGAACCGCCTGATCGTGGATCAGATCTCCTGGGATGAAGCCCAGGGAGCACGAGGCGGTGAACCCTACTGTGGCTACTGCGAAGAAGATGATCGTGAACCACACGTGGATTATGCCATCTGCCGCATGCTCGGAACCGCTTACACCTGTACCGGTGTCATTGTGGATGAAGAGAGCCACATGATCACTGCAGGCCACTGCATGGAAGATGGGACCAATCTGGTCTGCCAGTTCGGTGTTCCAGATTCCAACCTGGATTGCACGATCAACCACCCTCCCGTTCAAGATCAGTTCCCCGTGATCACCTGGTATTGCTCAATTGCAGGGATCGGCGAAGACTGGGCCGCGGTGGTCATCGGATCCAATGGGGATGGAGACCGTCCCTACGACCGCTACGGTGTTTATCACGAGATGGCCACCAGCATGCCTAGCAACAACACGCCCATCACGGTCACAGGCTATGGAGATGACCTTGAGGAATGCACGAAGGCAGACACTCTTCAGCAGAGTGAAGGGCCGCTGGTCCAGATAGCCTCCACCTCCCTGAAATTTGAAGCAGATGTCACCTATGGAAGCTCCGGGTCTCCCGTGATGCATGCTGGCAATAATCGCATTCTGGGGCTCGCCACCCACTGCCCATGCCCGAATACCGCGACCCGTATCGACCATCCTGCTTTCGTGGCTGCCCGGGAAATACTCTTTGGCGTCCTTGGAAACACCTGTGAAGTGGCTGTACCCGCCGCAATCGGCGGCAACTCGTTTTCCACGGAAGGGGCCATCGACTCGGGCTTCGGTGATCCTGATGATTCCCTGTGTCCCGACACCTACCTTGACTGGGATGAAAGCCCGGATGTCTGGATGGTCTGGCAACCACCTTCCAGTGGCACGGTGTCACTGAGCACCTGCGATGAGGATTCCTACGACACCTCATTGGTTGTCTACCAGGGTGCTGACTGCAGCAACCTGATACAGGTTGCCTGTAATGGCGATGCAACTGACGAGGACGATTGCCAGTCCTACTACTCGGCAATTACTGACCTGGAGGTCTCCCCTCTTTCAACTTACTACTTCCGACTTGGTGGCTGGCAGGCCAGTACCGGGCCCGGCACGCTGTGGATCGACCACGTCCCTGCCCCCGCGACGGGCGCGTGCTGCCTCGGTGTGACCTGCTATGAAACACCTGAGTTGGAATGTTCCGATGCCGGCGGCACGTACCTTGGTTCGGGCAGTGACTGCACGGTAAATC
This sequence comes from Phycisphaerales bacterium, assembly GCA_029242715.1. Lineage (GTDB taxonomy): Bacteria > Planctomycetota > Phycisphaerae > Phycisphaerales > SM1A02 > UBA1668. The sequence goes on along the minus strand of JAQWTL010000014.1, from coordinate 28,766 downwards.
CGTGCAACACCCCGATCACAGGTGCGTGCTGCACCGGCCTCGGCATGACCTGCGAACAACTGACCCAGACAGAATGCGATGATGTCTCTGGTGACTTTGCAGGAACTGGAACCGCCTGCTTACCCAATCCATGTCCGATTTCAGATCCCCGGGGAGCCTGCTGCGATGGTGAAAACTGCCAGGAAGTCACTCAAAGTGAGTGCGACCTTCAGGGCGGTGATTACCTGGGTGATGGGATTTCATGTGATACCGCCACCTGTACAGCCCCATGCCCAGGCGATTTCAATCTGAATGGAGCCATCGACGTGGATGATCTGCTGGCGGTCATCGGCAACTTTGGAACGTCCAACGACCTCTATGACCTGGATCAGGATGGCGTCGTGGACGTGGATGACCTCCTCCAGATCATTTCCACCTTCGGCCCCTGCTGACCCCCCCCAGCCCCCCCAGAAGCCAAACTGCCACCAACGGCCCGAAAAGGACGCCCCAAAGGCCTCCAGATGGCCAAGAGATGGCTTCCAGATGGTTCAAGAAGATTTGAAGCAACCAAATCCCTTGTTCAGCCGGACAAGGCTGTTACATTCAAAGGAATGAGAGAGGGGAATTCCATTCTACACGTGGAGAGAGGCCCCTCTTGTCATCAAGAATAGCACCCCTAGATGGTGCAAGAGGAGAGAGAGCATGTACTTGCGCAGCCGCAATCGGTTGTTGTCCACCTTGGGCATCGCCGGAATCGCAACCGCCCTTTTAGGCACATCGGCCCTTGCCCAGAACCTGATCCCAGGTCCTCCACCAAAGGCCCTCCAGAAGAATCCCAACCTGGTTGGTTCAACTCTGGATTTTCCTTCAGGTGACTTCCAAGACATAGACATTGCAAGCCCCCGCAGCATCAACATGTCTGCAAAGCCCAAGGTCGTCTGGGAAGACGTCCTTCGGGTCAACAATGTTGCATGGCTTCGCCTCTACTTTTCAGAGGTCCATCTCGAGGGTGACAGTTTCATCCGCGTGACCTCACTGCTTGACGGACAAGTCCAGGAACTGGATGCCTCCACAATGAACATGTGGAGCAACAGTACGGCCTACTTCAACGGCAATGCCGTGAAGATCGAACTGGTCGGCGCCCCCTGGACCCTTGATAACCAGATTAGGATCAATCAGTACGCATACGAAATCGGTGTTGCCGATCGTGGCGGCTGCGGAATCTGCGGCAACGATGATCGCGTACCTTCCAGCGACAACAACTTTGCCCGACTCATGCCTGTTGGCTGTAGTGCCACCCTCTATAACGAGGACAGTTGCATGGTGACTGCTGGACACTGCCTTGGCAGTGGTGGCGTAGTTCAGTTCAACGTCCCCGCATCAAACAGCGACGGTTCAACAAACAACCCGGGAGTCAACGACCAGTTCCCCGTTCAGGCCGAACAGGGCGTGAACAGCGGTGTTGGTGCTGATTACGGCGCCCTCTTCATCGGAACCAATGGCAACGGCGACAAGCCCTACGACGCTTATGGCTCATTCATGCCACTGGCGAGCTCTGTCCCGGGCTCAGGCAATATCGACATCCGTGGTTACGGAGTCGATGAAAACGACCCGACTCGTTCCCAGACCCAGCAGTACCACAGTGGCCCGATCAATAACACCGATGCCAGTGCGATCTACTACGACGTCGACGTGACTTTCGGTAACTCGGGCTCATCCATCATTGCCAATGGCGAGATCATTGGTGTCGTGACCCATTGCAGCACCAACTGCGAGAATTATGGCACAAGGATCGACTTGGCAGGCTTCGTCCAGGTTCGTGGCATCGTCTGCAATGGCGATGATCCACCAGGCGGATGCCCTGTCGGCGAAATCGAAGACTGCAACGGCAACTGCTGCCCAGCTAACTGGGTCGGCGATGGCTACTGCGATGATGGGAGCTACCAACACAATAGCGTAGACATCTATCTCAACTGCGATACCTTCGACTGCGACGGTGGCGACTGCCCACCGGAGAGCTGTGACAACGGCGGTGGCGATCCCACTGGTGCCTGCTGTGTAGGCAACAATTGTTCCGTAGTCACTGCTGCTGAATGCGGCACCGCAGGCGGCGACTACCTTGGTGACGGCAGCTCCTGTGCTGGCGAACCCTGCGGTGGTGGTGGCGGCGATGATGGCGACAACTGTGGCAACGCAGTTGACGCTTCGGTTGGCGCGAATCCATTCGATACCTCAAGTGCCACAGACAGTGGCTATGGCGAACCAGATGACAGCCAGTGCTCAGGCACCTACCTTGACTGGCAGGGCAGCGCTGACTTCTGGATGAGGTGGAGTGCTCCTGGTACTGGCACTGCAAACTTCAGTACATGCGACGCCAGTTCCTATGACACCTCCCTGGTGCTCTACCAGGGCTCGGACTGCAACAACCTCAACCAGGTAGCCTGCAATGGCGACTCGGCTGGTGGCGACGGCAACTGCCAGTCGTTCTACTCCGAGATCAGCTACGAAGTGGTTGGTGGCCAGACGTACTTCATCCGCATCGGTGGATGGCAGGGTGCAACCGGCGCCGGTACGCTGACGATCGATGGAGAGTTCGGTGGCGATCCACTGGGTGCTTGTTGTGTAGACGACAATTGCTCCGTTGTCACTGCTGCTGATTGCTCTGCAGCAGGTGGCAACTATCTCGGTGATGACTCCAACTGTGACAATGATCCCTGTGGCGGCGGCGGTGATCCCACCGGTGCATGCTGTATCACGAACAGTTGCTCCATTCTGACTGCTGACGAATGCAACGACTTTAGTGGCAGTTACCTCGGTGACAACACCTCGTGTGCTGGCGACCCCTGTGGCGGTGGCGGCGATGGTGGAGAGGCTTACCTCGACATTGCTGGCATTGACAGCTGGGATCTCAGCGGCTCAGCCAACAATGAAGTCCGAACCGTAACCATCCCCGCAGGCGCCAGCATTACTGGTGTCGGCTGGGAGAACGTCACACTCAGTGCCTACGATCCCTCCTGGGGCTCGGAAGCCGCGATCATGTTCTACTGGGAGAACGATGGCGAACCCTTCGCAGGGTACATCTCCATCTTCCCGGATGATGAAGCCCCCGGCGACTACGGTCCAGCTGATGGCTTTGATGATCTGTCCCTTGATTACAACTTCACTGATGCCGATGGCCAAGTCCAGGTCGAGTTCTTCGAGACCTATGACGACGCCGAAGGTGTTGTTGATTCCACTTGGACTGGTGGCAGCATCTACATCGTCTACAACGGCGGTGGTGGTGGCGATCCCACTGGTGCCTGCTGTGTCAACTTCAGTTGCTCGATCCAGACGCAACTTGGCTGCGTGGAGCAAGGCGGAGATTATCTGGGCGATGGAACTAATTGTTCCGACAACCCATGTGCTGGCGTCGGCGCCTGCTGCATCGGCAGCGAATGCCTCGAGGTCACTTCCGATCAGTGCTCCAGCAACGGCGGCGACTTCTATGGAGATGGCACCACATGTGCAAACATCACCTGTGAAGATCCTCCGGCAGTAGGTGCTTGCTGCGTCGACAACAGCTGCTTCTCGGCCACAGCCGATGATTGCGGCAATGCTGACGGTTCCTACCAGGGTGATAACACCAACTGTGCCGATGTCGATTGCGGCGGCGGCAACGTGACTGGTGCATGCTGCTATGACAACTCATGTGCAGTCACCACAATTGTTGCATGCATCACCATCGATGGTGAATATCAGGGCGATGATACGGATTGTTCCGATGACCCCTGTGGATTGAACGGCGGGGACATCACCGTGATGCACTCCATCATCGGCAAGGACCTGCTGTCCATCGATGAGCCCAACTGGACCGTTGATCTGTTTGTAACGATGTCCGCCAACCAGCGTCTTGACGCGGTTGCCGGTACACCTGACCAGCAGAAGATGCTCACCTGCTCTACGAGTTTCTTCCAGAACGGCAATGGTGGACCGACTTCAGTCGAGATCAATCCAGCCTTCTATGAGTTTGATCCTGATCTTGAATGGGATTCTCGAGTCAGCATCGGTTGCATCGACAGTACTGGTAACCCGTTCCCTGCGAACAACCTCCAGAACATCGGTATCGACTGGACCAACTTCGAGAATGGCGGCGATCTCTCGGTAGGTAATGGACTCTGGTTCCACCTTCCAGATGATGTTGCCGGTGAGGCACGGATGTTCGTCGCTCAGGACTGCTCCATGCAGTACGGCGTACACCTTGGCCGCCTGACCGTGCTTGGTGATGACGGCGAAATCGGTTTCGAGGGCATTGTGCAGGGCCGCGATACCGAAGGAAATGTCTACTCCGAAAGCGTGTCGACCTACTTCGGTTACACAACAACCGAGGACTGCAACGGGAACCTGGTACCCGATACCTGTGATATCGCCAACGGCACCAGTGAAGATGCCAACGGCAACGGTATCCCGGACGAGTGCGATGATTCCTGCCCAGGTGATGCCGATGGCGATGGCGATGCTGACGTCGATGACGTCCTCAACTTGCTCTCGGCCTTCGGTAGCACCAATGGCGACGGAGATCTCACAGGCGACGGCGTCTGCAATGTCGATGACATCCTGCTACTGCTCAGCTACTTCGGTGATTGCTGAGGCATGCGGTCTTGACATGAGATCTTGAATGGTTTGATTCCACCCCTCCCCCTTCGGGGGGAGGGGTTTTTCAATGGATGCCTGTCAATGCCCCGCGAGATCAGATTCAGATGTGGCAGAAGAATCGTTCAAGCATGGCATTGAGTTGATCAGGAGCCTGCTGCATCAGAAAATGGCCGCTTCCTACGATCTGCCCGTACCAGGCATCGGGCGCATGCTTCAGCAGATTGTCCCGATCAAGGAATTTCAATGTGGAACTGATTCCCATGATGGGTACAGCCACATCCTCAACGCGTGGCAAACGACCAGGTGTCTGAAGGTCTCGAAATACAGCAAGACCTACAACTGGATCAGATTGAACCACTCGTTCAATCACATCAGCATTGATGCCTGGGTCGTCATCAGGAGAGAGAAGGCGTGTAGTGAAGAAATCACGGATAGCACCCGGAAAGTCCACTTCCAATTGGGCGATGAAAGATCCGAAGAACTCCGCAGCCGCTTGATCAAGAGGCCAGGTGGCATCGATGACCACGATTCCCTTGATCTCGAGTCTTCTGGCTTTGGCAACCATTGCCGCAAGCATTCCGCCCATGCTGTGACCCACGAGAATGGGCGGATCAGACAGATCTTCAGCCTGACATGCTGATTCAACGACACGTGCTGCCAACTCAAGATCTACAGGACCTGGGTGATCAACCAGGATTGACTGCCAGGGGATCGAGACAATCTCCCTGGATCCAGAGAAGTAATCAACCTGTTGATCAAAATGACATGCGTCACAGCACCAACCATGCAGGCAAATGACCGGGCTTTTCATTCGGCCTTGATTGCTGGAGGAGCGATTTTCTCTTCACCAAGCAGAACGCGGATTTCCAGTGGCAATTCACTGTAGGAAGCTGGCAATGGCTTGTTCACCACGATGTTGGGAGTACTGATCAGCATGAGCACCTGATCACCAGCCATCCTCTTGGTTTCGGTATGTAATTTGATTGGACCGGCCTGCTGGTAAGCCCCGAAAAAAGCGGCCTGAAGCGGACCGCCAGGACTCTCAATGATCGTCTTCACAATTAAATTGCTCGATTGGTCAAAGAAACGATACTCCTTGGAAGCAGGAGATTCCTTGGGAACCATGAGAATTTTGATAGCCATGGAACCTTTAATCTCTTCCATGTCAACGATCTCGGCACTGAGAAAGTTCTTCTCCAAATTCAGCAACTGATTGAATTGATATTGCCTGAGGCTGCGAAGACGCTCGGCGCCTTCAATAAGTTTCCCGTTGTAACGTTCTTTTTCGCCACTCAACTGCCAGATAACGTCACCATTACGACCGGTAATGATCGCTGCTCCCTCCACCGCACCACCGCTCATCATGAACGTGTTGCGGTAAAGATCACTTGTGATGGCGTACTCTGCCGTGCCACTGATGCTCGCTGCAGGAATACTGATCGTGCCATTTCCCTGGATGCTCTTGATGCTTGACCAGGCATCCCGCCCTCCGGTGGCTTCGATGTAACGATTCACGATTATTTTGGCATCAGGCGCAATAGTGTGAGCCACTTCAGGATCAGCACTTTCTGGTTTCTCTGAATCTGACGGCGGAGATGGCTGAAGTGCCATTGAGCCTGCAAGAAAAACTGTCATGAACATAGCTGTTGATGCCAACATTGAATGGATTCCTATCTAGGAAGTGAATAGGCGAATTTGAGGGGGCATCCTATCAATTCATTTCATCGCTTCAAAGAATATGTTCACTAATCAGTATTGAAACGTCAGAAAGAGGGCTAAATAGTCGGCGTCATCTCAATACCAGACTAGTCTCATTCAAGTTCTTGAGACCTCCCACCGTATGACCTGCTTCCATCTTCAATGACCACTCGCTCCAGAAGTGGTACATGAAAATTGCCTTTGCCTCTCATAGAAGCAGGCATTGCATTCCGAAGTCAAGGAGTCGCTTCATGCACCGGATGTACTCGTTCGCACTTCTATTCTCAATGCCCTCGATTACCGAAGCAGCCACTCCTGACTACCAAGGAACTGCCTGCCCCATGGAAGGCGGCGTCCTGCTGGAAGTTGAAGTTGCAGAAGATACGACTCTGATGCTCGTCTATCCAACACCTCCAGGTGGCGGCTGGACCATGACGGAAGAAGCACCTGGACGATTCACTCATCTCATACCTGGCCTGTCTCCCGGTGATGATTTGTCCTTCAACCTGTTGATACAGAATCCTGTGCAATATGTCTTCCCATCGCACGACTTCATGGTGGGCGAAGACTGCACTGCATTTGAACGCGATGACGTGACCCCTCCACCACCACGCGGCTTCAGACACGTGATCACGCTGAGCGAAACAGGTGCCACGATCCAGTTTGAATCCGGAGCCAATGGAACGTATCTCGGGGATACAACCAGTGTTCGCATGAACTACAGAATCGATCAAGGACCATTGGCGACAATCGAAATGCAAGAAGGCGATCCTGGCAAATGGGAAGCTGTGCTGCCAGGAGCCGAAGCAGGCCAGTCACTGACCTACTGGTTTTCTCAACAACTAGGCTCGCAGCCTCAGGACACCGCACTCCTGAAGGCAATACTTGGTCAGGCAAACAGCGAACCTGATTGGCCGGTGATCACAAAACGATCCGGACGCTTCAGACATCGCCATCCCAATGAATGGCGGTTCGACAATTACGTCGAGGATTATGGGGTTGGAAAAACGTTTGAAATGATATTCACTGATTGGGGACAGCGTGTCGAAATTGAACTCGCAATCGATGAGGACCTGCCCGTCAACCGAGTGGATTTTCGCTACTTCGCTTGGAACGATCCGTTCTCCGATTACTGCAATCGTCCAGAGACATTGATCAACCAGATCATGACTGGGAGCCAGAATCACTTCACCCACCTCGTTGAGGACGTCACACCTGGCACAATCATTGATTTTGATCTGACCTTCATTGATCTTCCAACGCCCGGCCTCCAGTACTACTCGGAATTCTTCTATTACAGGGTTGGCCAAGGACACTTCGGTCCTCACAAATCGAATCCTCGGATGACACCCGTGGGCCCCGCCACCGAATCACATGTCTACAGCCCTCGCTTCGGCTTCGCTCAACATGCTTCAACGCTGGCGCTTGATGAGCTGAAGGCCTTCATGGATGGCAAGGTCTTTTTTGAAACCGATTATGAAAATGCCGACCTTCTCAATCTTGGAACACACTTCACCTGTTGTGCCGGGCCACTTGGCCAGAACATCGTAGAGAGCCCGGCCTTCAAACCCGGCGTCATCGGGCCTCGCTATGCAGCAGCCTCCTGCATTCAATGTCATTCCATGGATGGACGTGGCCCAACCCCATATCCAAACCAGGATCTTTTCGGACTCGTTGCACAAGTCAGCATCCCCGGCCAGGGCGCGTTCGGGGAACCCCTTCCACATCCGTTCTATGGGAATCAACTTGATGTCCTCGCAGAAGATGGAACGGCCATCGAAGGACGGATGCAGGTCGAGTATGAGGAGATCAACGGTACATTTGATGATGGAACACCGTACGTTCTCCGGAAACCTGCGTACCGGTTCATGAATCTTGCATACGGCGCTCTTGGAACCAATCTGCCTGATCAGGAAGGAAGTCAGGGCTATCCCGGCATTGCCGAATTCTCGCCTCGTATCGCCCCGATTCTGCCCGGGCTTGGAATGCTGGAAGCAATCAGTGAGGACACCATCCTGGCTGGCGAAGATCCAAATGATTCAAATGGCGATGGCATCTCCGGAAGAGCCAACAGGGTCTGGGATCAACAAGCACAGAAGACGGTAGTTGGTCGATTCGGCTGGAAAGCCAACCAGCCCAATCTTGAACAACAAGCATCAGATGCCTTCCGAATGGATCTGGGCATTACTACACCACTCAATACCCAGGAGGATTGCGGAGCACAGCAACCCGATTGCGAAACAGGTGATGGGCTTCCTGAACTCCAGCACGATGAACTGGATCTCGTGACCGCCTACCTCCGGGGGCTTACGTTGCCACCACGACATAATTACGAAGATCCCATGGCCATCTCTGGCATGCACCTCTTCAAGAAAGCCAATTGCCATGGTTGCCATACACCGGTGCTGCAAACAGGTAGCAGCCATCCCATTCCGGCCTTTCATGACATTGCAATCGAGCCATTCACTGATTTGCTTCTGCACGACATGGGACCCGAACTGGCCGATGGACGTCCCCACTTCGAGGCTGGAGAAAACGAATGGCGTACACCTCCACTCTGGGCACTTACACATGTGCGACACGCTCTGGGACTGCCGGAAACATGCGAGGACCCCAACTCAGGAGGGACGACGCCCAACTTCCTTCACGATGGGCGAGCTCGAAGCCTTATGGAAGCCATACTCTGGCATGGTGGCGAAGCAGAGGCATCACGCAACGTGGTCCTTGCGATGAACGCCATCGAACGAGAAGAACTGCTTGCCTATGTGGCCTATCCGTTTGCAGATCCCATCTTTCAAGAAGATGGTGAAACACAGCCAGGCTGTCCTTCAGATCTGGACAACAGTGGCGTTGTAGACGTGATCGATGTGCTGATGATGCTGGATGCCTGGGGGCAAGCAGGACCGGGAGATCTTGATCAGGATGGCACCGTCGGTACAAACGACATACTGATCCTGCTCGCTGACTACGGTCAAGCCTGTTGATCCTCACGAGAATTTCCCGTGTACAAGCGATAGAGCATGACATCCACAATGAAAGGCCCGAATGGCACGATGGCCCCGATGATGCCCCACCACACGAGCCGCGTGGATAAAGGCACCATGGCTTTTCCCACGATGAACATCCCGATCAATATCAGGAAGAGGATCCCATGCAAACCGCCTGCCACAGTCACTGCCATGTCATGACCCCAAACATGCTTCAAGGGCATGGCCACGAAAAACAACACCAGGGTGGAGATGCCCTCGATGATGCCCATGATCATGAGCCATTTCAAGTATGGACGATTGAGTTGGGACATGGGTTGAGATTCTAGCCCGGGCAAGTCATGCGAGGTCTGACTCTGAGATTTCAGAGAACAAACTGTGCAACCACAACCATGATGATGCACATGATGATGATCATGACATCCACCCGAGTCTCCCACCACCAGAGGGGCCACCAACTCGGCCTTCCATCCACAGTGGTCTCGCCATCAGTCTCACCAGAGGCCCTGAGGAAACGATCTGCGATCAAGGCCATGATCTTGGCAGCCACAACACAAATACCAATAGCACTGAGGAACCAGAGCACATATTCAAGGATCTGCATGAGTGAAACCCCTACACTCCCCAAACCTTCAAAGTATTCATGGGGAGCGGCGGCACTGTACCTGAATGAGCAGAGACCTGCCCAAACTGCCCTTCATGAGAAGGCCATCTCAAGCATTCCTCAAGTGTCTTGTCTTGCAAGACAATAGCCACCCAGCGGACTCGAACCGCTGACCTGAGCTTTACGAAAGCTCCGCTCTGCCAACTGAGCTAGGGTGGCGAAATGAAAAACTGGAACGATCAGGTTCCCTGCCCAGCAACCAATCGACCAGTTGAGTCACGATTAAGTGCGCCACGGACATTTGCTGCCGCATCTGCCTCGGCACCCTTGGAGCCCTTGATCAACTGATTGAGTTCGGCAACCTCGGCGTCCGTAGCATGGTCGCCATATCGTCGAATGGAAGCCGCGGCATAGTTCAAAAGTGGAATCCGATCGCTACCTGCATCAGGAGTCAACGCCGCATCAAGAAGCGCCCGCTGAGCATCCGGCGAATCCATGTTCGAGAGGATCTCGGCAACCATCATTCGTGTGGCATCCTTGCGTTCTTCAAGTGCCAGAATCAGGGTTGGCTCGGCATCGGCCATGTTGTATGCCCGTGGCCTGACCATCGAGACGGATTTCAGTGCATCAAGTGATTCGATCGCATAGATGTCCGCATCGATCTCGGTCATACGGCCGCCTGAAGCATCCTCAAGCAGTGATTCGACACCGGCATTAAAAGCACTCTCTGATGCGCCAGAACGAATCAATCCGACTTTTCGGTCGTGGTCGAATTGATTGTGATACGCAGGCAGATCACCCGTTGGAATCGAGAACAGAACCGGGGTATTGATGGTACCCGCTGTTTGGCGAAGTCCCTTGAGGCTGTCTTTGCCGCCATCCAGAGTAATGGGCAAGACGACTGCCAGATCGATACCAGGAGACTGGCTGATTGCATCGGCCAATCTGGCAACACTTCGATCTGAACCAACGACCGTAAAGCCCAGTGACTGAAGACGGGACTGCATGGCCTGTTGATCCTCAACAGTATCTGCCACGATGACCGCATACTCCTCTCCACCAGTTCGAATGGCGGAAGCAAGGAGTGGAATCACGCGATTGGATGCCGGGAAACTCTGGTCTGGAAGCGCCCTTGCCAGGACAAGCGCGGACTCGAACTGAACACGTCGATCCGGATACTGCAATGCATCAACCAATGGTTCCCGATCGGCGTATCGACCAAACAGGTTTCCCTGGCCTGATGTGTCTGCAAGTCCCACCAAGGCGTCTCGAACAAGTGCGGTATCGGAACTGTCCAGACCAAGCACAAGGACTTCCTGCCCGATTCCAGGGCCATAGTAGGTCGCATGGAACTGAGGAGAGTAATCCTGTACACCGTAGTACGGATCCTCTTTGCCATTGAGTCTGTTTTCACGACGAAGGTTTGAAGCAACGTAGATTGCCAGAGCGGACTGATCGGAAGGCTCATAAGCCATGGCCGCCTCAGCAGACTTCATGGCCATGATCGGAGCATAGATTCTGGTTGGCACGGACTTGGACATCAGTCCGATTTGCTCATTCCAGGACCAGATGTTGTTGACCGAAGCATTCGGATAAGCAATCAACTCATCTCGTTCCTCGAAATACATGCCGGCTAGTTCAGAATAGAGTTCGCCTGGAGATGCTTCTGGTGACACACCAAGGCTATCCAGTGCATTCTGTGCTGCCGTACGGACTTCGCCCGATGTCTTTTCCGAAGAAGCGATTTCAGCCAGAGCAGGTGCTGCGTGGAGATACCTGATTTCATCAAGAATCATGATCAATCGCTTTTGATCTTCCGCAGGCACGTTGTGCAATGCGACGGACATCGGAGTAACAGCCTTTCGGCCGATCTCGACCAGGATCTGCTCAGCATTCCATCGCACACTTTCATCCACCCGGTCATCAGTAATGACATCGACCAACGCTGGAACTGCGTATTCACCTGCAGCAACCAGTCGATTGCGAGCAAGCAATTGTTCTCGACGAGTACCCGCGAGCATGGCAACCGCTTCTTTGATGCGCTGGGGGTCGTGCCCCATGGCCAGTCGCCCTGCTTCGATTCGCTTGGCCAACTCACTCACTGTTGCTTCGAGTTCGGGCACGCGACGAGACCAGTCGATCGCGCGCTTCAGTCTTTGGCGGCGTTCCTTGGCTGCCTTCGTGTCTTCATCAACCAACTCGGCCAACTGCTCATCAGTCACATTGCTGAGTAGCGCCTGCGCATGAGCCTCTGCCATCTTGGCGTTGGCAACCAGGGCATAGTGGATGAAGTCATCCAGATTCGTTTCCGAATCCGAAGCCTGCTGGCCCCAGGCCAGGCTAGTGGCCATCACCATGGCAACAAGCAAGCAGGATCCATGTCGTAGCCGTTTCCAATTCGGAGAGATGATGCTCATCCGGAACGCTCCTCAAGCCTTCAAAAATCGATGTCCATAAGATGATGGGTGCCGCCAAAGTAGGCGTCCCAACGGGGAGTCGGGCGATGCTATCCCGTAGCCACTCACAGTGTCAACGAAAAGGGACCCTTCAGGGCACAGAATCCGCCTCGCTGGGGCCGAAAGGCCGGTCCGGTATACTCCTCCTCGGCGAGGGTGTCGACTGGTGAATCCCCTTATCTGGGGCCACCTGAGACCACCTCTGAAGGGAAGGCGGTGAAAAGCCGCCGCGGACGCGCCGCCGTAACGGGCAAATCGGAGTCGCCCCCTGGGATGACTCCAATTCGTGTCGAATATGCCACTGTCCCGAAAAACTCGGGATGGGAAGGCAGACGCGAAGCCCGGAGCCGGAAAACCTGCCCTCGCCAGATTCGTCCGAGCCTGCGCGGTCAACTTCGGGCATCGGGCCAAGCACACTTGCCATACTCCCGGCAAGTGGTAGCCGCCCACCCTCCCGTGACTGACAGGCACGCCCTGGGAGTGGTCCTGCGCGATCCAGGACAAGGAAGGTAGTTGCCTTGTTCAAAAATCACCTCTCATGGCTGTGGATGTGCTGCCTGCCAAGCCTCGCCATCGCCAGCAACCCATGGGCTGATGCCGTGATCGAATGGGATCCCGGAGTTGGCGGTGTGCCTGGTTATGACAATCCTGAAACAGCACTTGGGCCTCCTGAAAATTATTCCGGCGAAGGCATTGATCCCGGCGTGGTGTCCCCCTTCCAACCGGCATGGACTCCCAATGAAATGGTTTCCCTTGGTGCCGGTGGAATCCTTGTGCTTTCATTTGAGGAGTGGATTGAGAATGACCCCAAAAATCTCCATGGAATTGATCTGATCATCTTTGGAAATACCGGTTTCATTGATGCGGCCTACCCCATGGGAATCGTCAATGGCCTCTTCGGCGCTGACGGAGGCGACTTGTCGCTGAGTGATGATGGCATCAACTGGCATCCCGTACCTGGATGTCTGGCTGATGACGCCTGGCCAACACTTGGTTGGCTAGACGCCCAGCCCTATGACGAATCACCTGGAGTGCTTCCAGCCAATCATCTTCTGCCAATGGATCCTGAAAAGAATTGGGAGGACCTGGTCGGATCGGGATGGGAAGACGTCCTTCTCGCCTATGGCCAGTCAGCTGGAGGCGTTGGCATTGATCTGGAAGACGTTGGCCTGGAACGCGTTCGCTTTATTCGCATTGAGAATCCCGCTTCGGCTTTTCTCTCCCCGGAAATCGACGCCATCGTAGATGTGCCACCACATGAACCTGCTGATCTTGATGGCGATGGCGAAGTCAGTGTGACCGATCTGCTCCTGCTATTGGAATTCTGGGGACCCGTTGAAACAGGCCACACAGCGGACTTGGACAACAACGGTTTCGTGGACGTTACGGATCTGCTTCTGCTCCTGAAAGGCTGGACTCCGTGACTCATGATCGAACCCACAGAGGCTTCACCCTCGTCGAGTTGATGGTGATCATTGTCATCCTCGCAACTTTAGTTGGCCTTCTGGTTCCAGCGGTAGATCGCATTGGCGTTCAATCTCAAGGCGTGAAATGTCTGAGCAACCTGAGAGTCATGGCCAAGGCCGCAATGCTTCACGCAATCGAACATAAAGGTGATTTCCCACCCGCCTTGCTCTATGGACTTGATAGCAATGCGAACTCGGGAGATGTACGTGCCTGGGACTACTGGCGAAAGCCCGACGGAACCGTTGTCCCGGGCTTGCTCTGGTCATACACAGATCATCCTGGAGAGGTCCTGCAATGCCCGGGGTTCACAGGCGCTTCCAACTGGGAAGATGATCCCTTCACTGGCTACAACTACAACACGGCCTTCATCGCGGCAGAAGGCAGGCAACCCTGGGGGCAACCTGGTGGCAGCCAGGACTTTCTCGTTGAGAAAGACAACCTGGATGGCGACTATGCGCTTTCGCTATCCCAATGCCGCCGCACTGGAACAACTGCGATTTTCGGAGTCGGCGGCTGGAGTGGTGGCGCCAACAAATTCATGAGGTCACCTGTCAACGCCTCTCCTCAGGACATGGGGCTTGCCTATGCGGGCACTCAGGGATTTCACTACGGCGGAAAGACTCACTTCGCCTGCATTGACGGGCACGTGGAAATTGCCAGTGCACCTTGCCAAGGAGAGCACTTCGATGCACTCCCCGATTCACTGACGGGTCTGATGGACTGGCCACGGAATGGCTTCCTTTCAGAAGACGCTTCCCGTTATGACCCACGTTGATCCTTGAAACGGATAGGGTGCGATCCTGATGGGAACCCACCCGGATTATCCCGAAGCATTGGAACGCATCCTGGCAGGTCCATGGGCGGCCTCTTCAATTGAGTCAGTCAAGATTGCAGAAGCATCTGGCCGCGTGCTCGGCGAAGGACTTTGTGCCGATCGTGATCTGCCTCCTTTCGATCGTTCCGCGATGGACGGCTACGCTCTGCGAACCGAAGACCTTGCTGAAGCCGACAGCCTTCCATCTGCAGGCTTCATCGCAGCTGGTGATCCGAACTGCCCAGACATCCCGCCTGGCTATTGCATCGGAATTGCAACTGGCGCTGCTGTTCCTTGCGAGCTTGATGCCGTCGTTCCCCACGAATGGACCAACCGTGGGTCACCTGTCTGCTTTGATCGAAAACCACAAGCGGGTCACTCCATCCACCGACGTGGTAGTGACGCAAAGCAGGGAGATGAACTGGTTCCAGCAGGCACGCGACTGAGTGCGGTTGAAATCGGCCTGGCCGCAACCATTGGGCAGATGAGCATTCCTGTTCACAAAAGACCTTCCGTCATGCTGCTCTCCTCAGGAGACGAAGTCGTTCCGATCGAGTCCACTCCTGAGCCCAACCAGATACGCAACAGCAATCTGTCGATGATTCAAGGCCTCTTGACACGAATGGGGGCCGATGTCATCGAGCAACAGTGGCTTCCTGATGATGTTTCCTTGACACGCGAAACCCTCACCGGATCCGATGCCGACATGATCATTACCATCGGGGGTATCAGTGCAGGCGACCGTGACGCTTTCCGTGATGCCATCAATGACTTGGACACGACCATCCTCCTGAAAGGTGCCAGTATCCAACCTGGCCGTCCCATCCAAGTTGCGACAATCGGCGACCACCGCCCACTGATCTCCCTGCCAGGCAACCCTGTGTCGGCCCTGGCTACAGCATGCCTGTTTGCCTGGCCGCTGATCCGGATGCTGCAGGGAGCCGGTCCAGGACTGCCATGGACCAAGGGACTTCTTGCACAAAAGGCCACCCCCCATCCATCTCGCCGACGATTCAGACCTGTGACAAGAAATGAACAAGGCCAACTGGTCGTGCCTCACTGGCAAGGCTCAGGCGATCTGTCACACGCAACCGGCACGATCGGACTTGTTGATATCGCTGCGGGAGAAGGACCTGTTGCCAAAGGCACTGAAGTCGACTGGTTGCCCTGGCCATGACGAACCAAATGATCAAGATTGAAATTCAAGCGTTTGCAGCTGCTGCTGATGCCATGGCAACTCGTCATGAAATCCGCGAACTGGCAATGAATGCCACCGTTCAGGATGCATGGAACAACTTGCTTGAGACATGTCCAGGGCTTGGGCCGCTGGAAGACACGATTGCATTTGCGTGCAATGACCAATTGGTGCCGCGGCATGCAATCCTGCAGGACGGCGACCAGCTTTCCCTGTTACCGCCCGTCAGCGGAGGCTGAAGCAACTTCTATCTTCGACCGAATTGCCGCTCAAGGTCTTCCATGCTCAATCGCAGCGAGGTCGGTCGACCATGGGGACAATTACTGGATCGCTCAATGGACTCTCGCATCTCGATGAGATCCGCCAGTTCACGAGCCGTCAGTTGATCTCCGGCTTTCACGGCGGCCTTGCAGGCCATCATGTCCAGAACTTCACGCAAGGCTTCTTCCTGATCTGCGATCAGCAGATCACCTTCCCCCGCACGCTCCAGGAGATCCCTGAAAAACGCTGCTCCCGAAACACCTCGCTCAAAGAGGAGCACTGGCACCGCATGCAGAGCGATGGTCCGTGGACCAGATGGCGTTGCTTCAAGACCAAGACGAGCCATCAGAGGCTCAAGCCTGTCGAGACCTTCGAAGTGACTGGTGTCCGCATCGATCACTTCCGGCACGAGGAGCCGCTGTGAAGGCAATGGCCCAGATTCAACTCTGGCCAACAGACGCTCAAACATGACGCGTTCATGAAGTGCGTGCTGATCAATGATGACCAGACCTCTTTCATCTTCAGTCACAAGGAATGTCTTGTGAACCTGAAGCACCGGCGCACTCGGGACGGGAGATGGAATGGCTGGAGGAACCTGGGCCATGTCTTGAGCGACACGACGAGCCTCGTCCATTTCAAATCCCCTGGGCCCCCTGCCCTCGGAACGATCAAAGGTGTTGGACACGTGGCCTGAACCGCCACGACCGGCCGCACCGCTTCCTCCGGCACCGAAGAGCCGACGGCTTCCCGGTGTTTCCACTTGAGGCGATACGCCAAGATTTGGTGTCAGGTCTGCCGCCTCAAGACACTCGAGGATGCCCCGGCGAACAACCGAATGGACCAGTCGATCGTCGCGAAAACGAACCTCCGTCTTGGCTGGATGAACATTGACATCCACCCTGGTCGGTTCCACCTGAAGAAACAGGACGGCGGTGGGATGACGCGAAGGTTCAATCAGGCCACGATAGGCCTCACGCAGTGCATGGGAGATGGAGCGATCACTGATTGGTCGTCCATTCAAGTAGATCTGCTGGTGCTGGCTCGTTGGGCGAGCTACTTCCGGCAGCCCGACCAGGCCCCAGAGCCGAACCCCGTCACGTGAGACATCCAGATCCAGCATCTGCTCATCCAGTTCGGGCCCCATGACATCCAGAACTCTCTTGCGAGTACTGGACCTTGCCTGGAGTTCCAGTGTTGTTCGACCGTTTGAGACCAGCGTGAAAGCAATGTCAGGATGCGACATGGACAGGCGTTGCACGATCCGCGAGATCCGACGCATTTCAGCGGCTTCTGACTTCAGAAACTTGCGACGAGCAGGCACGCGACCGAACAACTGATGCACGGCAACGGACGTTCCCACTGGTCCAGCAGCGGGACGTGGCCCCTCCCGTCGATCACCCTCCCCCTCGATCAGGGACGCTTCATCGGCATTGCGAGCGCGGCTTCGGATAACCACCCGTGAAACCGATGCTATGGATGCCAGGGCCTCACCACGGAAACCCATGGTGGATACACCATCAAGATCTGATGGCTCCACGATCTTGCTGGTGGCATGCGACTCCAGAGCAAGGGGCAGTTCTTCTCGATCTATGCCATTACCGTCGTCAACAACCTCGATGCGTTCATGCCCACCACGATCGATCTCGATGCGAATGCGAGTTGCTTCCGCATCGATGGCATTCTCCACGAGTTCCTTCACGACGCTGGCTGGTCGCTCAACAACCTCACCTGCAGCAATCTGGTTCACCAGCAATGGCGACAATCGACGAATGGGCATGGCGCGGAGTATAGGCGGCCCGGGTACCGGACTGGGATCAGGCACTGGTTGCAGCAGGTATCCACACTGGAGCAGCCCCAGGCCGGCCGATGATGGGCCATGGACGCCCACGCCCGAAAGCTCGCCTGGAAATCTTCGGAATCACGGCCGCCTGATCACGCTTGAACTGGGCTGCATCAATCATCCCCAGGATCCTGGAAACCAGTTGTGCATCGGCACCGGTCTCATCAATGATCCGCCCAGCAGACTGCTCCTCTTCAACCCAGCGGCGGACGATCTCGTCAAGCAACTCATAGGGTGGCAGGGAATCCTGATCGACCTGATCTGGACGGAGTTCTGCTGAGGGTGGCTTTGTCATCGTGGATACCGGAATAGGTGGCTGACTGAAACCGGCTTCTCGCGGATGTTCATTCATCCATTGAGCAAGGGCGTAGACGTCCATTTTGAGCACATCACCCAATACCGCCATGGCACCACACATGTCCCCATACAACGTTGCATAACCAACAGCGAGTTCTGATTTGTTTCCAGTCGAAAGCACCAGGCCACCAACTGCATTGGAGATGGCCATCAGGATCAATCCACGGGCCCTTGCCTGAATGTTCTGATCAGCCAATGAACCTTCTTCCAGAGAACTTCCGTGATCGACTTCGAGAAGAGTCGATCGAGTGGCCTCATGGATTCGTTCGATGGGCACTTCCACACAAGAGGCCAGCCCGAGGGCTTCTGCCAATGCCCGGGCGTCTTCCAGAGAATGTGCCGAGGAGTGCCGTGAAGGCATCATGACACCAGTGACATTTTCCGGGCCAAGCGAGGCTGCTGCGATGGCTGCTGTAACTGCGGAATCAATCCCCCCGCTCAGGCCGACAATCGCCTGTTTGTTCCCCGTCTTGTGAACGTATCCACGAACGCAGTTGACCAGGGCCTGGAATCGCTGTTCATTCTCATCCATGCAGGGGGTTTGCCGGACCTCTGTCATCGAGTCGATGGACACGACCAGTGGCGAATCCGATTGCGATGGAAATTGCCTGCGTCGGAGAACCTCTCCTGTTGAATCGGCCACGATGGCACCGCCGTCAAATACAAGATCGTCCTCAGCACCCGCACGATTAAGTGAGATGATGCCAACACCATGACGGCTGGCCAAACGAGAAACCGTATCGACCTGACGGAGATGTTTACCCGTCATGAACGGACTGGCACTGGATGCCATGATCAGATCACAACCAGCCTGGACAAGATCAGCCACAGGATCAACCTCGTACGCCGTCTGCTCACGAACATCCCCTGCCTGCCAGAGATCTTCACACACCAGAAGGCCGATGCGATGGCCCGCATGTTCGATCCAATGCCCGCCAACACCGGGCCTGAAATAACGATCATCATCAAAGACGTCGTAACCCGGAAGCAGTTGCTTGCAGGCCCATCCCTCGACCCGTCCACCTCGACAAATGGCCAGCCCGTTGTAACAACGCCCGCCATCTGAATCATGTGACCGAGGGCACCCCACGATCACCAGCATCTCTGGAGGGAGCGAGGCAGCCAGCGATTCGAGCGCCTGCTCACATCGTGCCACGAAACCTTCCCGGAACAGGAGGTCGCGCGGGGGATAGCCACAAATCGCCAGCTCCGGCGTGAGCAGCACCTCACAGTGCCCCCATTCACCGGCCAGCTCCCCGATCAAACGGGCATTGCCCTCTACGTCACCGATGCGACTATCAAGATTTGGCAGGACGACTTGCATTCACTGTGGACGATAGCCCCCCTGCCGGTCACGTGCACTCTTGAAGCCTGGCATGGCTCAAAAATGACAGCCACCGCGTTGTTGGCGGTGGCGTCATGGATCCCTGTCAGACAACAACAGGAGGAGAGAGTGTTTTCAGCTTCAACAGGCCACTGCGTGCGTCATCTCAATGCAGTCAATGAGCTGACGGACTGTGAAGGGCTTGTGGAGCGTGGCGTCATAACCCTGTTGCATCAGGGCGGCGCTCTGGCCGTCTGTCAGAGTTCCGCTCATGGCGACAACCCTGGTTCCGGCGAGATCTTCGTTGCCACGGAGCCAGTTGCACAGGCTCTGGGGATCGAAGTCTTCCATGTGCACGTCGATGAGCATGACATGTGGACGGAAACGTTCGCACTCCATGCCTGCACAGAATGTCGAGTTCGCAACGTGTACATCGTAATTAGCTTCTTCGGAGAGGATGCGCTGCAGGGTCGAGCAGACCTCGGTGTCGCAATCGACAATCAGGACACGAGTGGAACCCGACATCAACCCATCGAAGGGGATGTTGTGTTCCTTCATGAACTTCATGAGATTGGCAACTGGAATCCGCCGGTCTTTGGAACCGGGAATCCTGTAACCCTGGATCTGCCCTGAATCGAACCACTTGCTGACCGTTCGGGCAGCAACATTGCAGATCTTGGCGACCTCTCCGGTGGTCAATACGTCTTTATCGAGAAACTTCATGGCTTGTAGCACCTCATGCCTTGGGACCAAAGAGGGAACCGACGCGAGTACCGGGGACCTGACCCCGGACCAAGTTTGAAATCGGGTCGTTCAAGAGGACAGTCCAGTTCAGCACCGGAATATTTCGCGCATCTGCCAGAAAGTGCTCATACGACAAAATAAAAACCCATTTTGAAGGTTGTTATCGGACCAACGGCCACTATTCCCCCTTTGGGAGGACTTGGCATCGTTCCGTTTATTCCGTTTGTGACAGGAACTCGGGCCTTCTAGCCGGCAGGACCGGCAGCCCTGACCTCATCGCTGATGTCGTACTTGCCATCATTCTTACGGAAGAGACCGGCAAGCATGCTGGCTTTTGCGTCGTAGGCAGCAGGATCAGCCCAGGTGCTGCGGGGCAGCAGAATCTCCGAGGGCACCCCTGACACCTCGGTGGGCACCGAGAGACCGAATGCAGGCTCCTGCTGGTAACTGCAGGACGCCAGGGATCCATCCAGAATGGCTGTTACGAAGGCACGGGTATAAGCAAGCTTGAAACGGCTTCCTTCTCCATAGGGACCACCGGTCCATCCGGTATTCAGAAGCCAGACATTGGCCCCTTGTTCCTTGATGCGACGGGCCAGCCATTGGGCATAGACCATTGGTGGCCGCGGAAGGAATGGACCGCCAAAGCAGGGGCTGAAATTCGGAGTTGGTTCCGTGACACCGGCCTCGGTCCCAGCCAGTTTCGAGGTGTATCCGTTGATGAAGTAGTACATCGCCTGCTCCGGCGTGAGCCTGGCAACTGGCGGAAGCACGCCAAAGGCGTCAGCGGCAAGGAAAACGACATTCTTCGGATGCTGGCCGGTTGATGGGATGACTGCACCGGGAATGAAATCCACGGGATAGGTCACTCGTGTGTTCTCGGTGAATTGATCTGAATCGTAGTCCGGCTGGCGAGTCGCCTCGTCGAGTACGACGTTCTCAAGCACTGAGCCGAATCGAATGGCGTCCCAGATCTGAGGTTCGCCTTCCTGGGAAAGCCGGATGCACTTGGCATAGCAGCCTCCCTCGAAATTAAACACTCCATGATCTGACCAGCCGTGCTCATCATCACCAATCAGCGGTCGGTTGGGATCCGCGGAAAGCGTGGTCTTGCCCGTCCCTGAAAGACCGAAGAACAGAGCAACGTTGGAATCATCATCTGCAGCAACGTTTGCCGAGCAATGCATCGGGAAGACATCCACGTCGGGCATGTCGTAGTTCATGGCGAAGAAGATCGACTTCTTCATCTCACCCGCATACTGGGTGCCGACGATGATGACTTTCTTCTGCTCAAGAGACTGAACGATACCGATGGGACCATGGAGCCCGTAGGCCGCGGGATCTTCCAACTGCAGATCACAGGCATTGAGCACGATCCAATCAGGATCCCATGCCCCATGCTCGGAAGGGTCGGACTCGATGAACAGAGTCTTCGCGAAGAGATTATGCCAGGCCTTCTGGGTGACTACAGATACCTTGAGACGATGCCGGGGATCGGCACCGCAATAACCATCGAATCTGTAGAGCTCCTTGCAGGAGTCGAGATGTGCACGAGCACGCTCCTCCAATGCATTGAAGTGCTCTGGAGAAATGGGCTGGTTCACCGAACCCCAATCAATGTTGTCATGAATACCCGGCGTATCTTCAAGGAACTTGTCCTTGGGGCTTCGACCAGTGCGTTCACCGGTAAGGCAGCACAAGGCGCCGTTGGAAGCGAGTTCACCTTCGCCGCGCCTGATGGCCTCTTCAATGAGGTGCGCAGCAGAACAGTTGCGGTGGACAGTTGTCTGGAAATCGATGCCGTGGCGTCCTGCAGCAATGGCCATGTCCGATGCCTCCGTGGTGGGGACAGGTATGGGCCTCGTAGGCCCGAGCCCCGCAGTTTATCGTCGCAACCCGCATTCGACTACGGGTCATCGGCGATACGGGCGGATTCCCCGCAAGGCCGACCGGAAAGGCGGCTGTTTGGAGAATGGCTTCCAGAAGGCCGGGCCCCTCCTGGCTGGAGACCGCCATCGGGAGGGCCCTGCTGGGCGTCAAATCGAAAAAAGGGCGACCGACGGGACTCGAACCCGCGACGTCCTGGATCACAACCAGGTGCTCTACCAACTGAGCTACGGTCGCCGAAGAATGCCTGAGCGTACCCGCCGCTGGACACCCCGGTCAACGAGGCCCCTTCTCAGGCCGTGGATCCCGCTCCTTCTTCCAGGCCCGTCCGCACTCCGGACAGTTCTCAGGCTGGCTTGAAGGGGGTCCCTTGTCATATCCACAATCCGGACAAAATCGGCCCCAGTAGGCCGGACGCCGGAAGACCAGCAGAAGGAACAGCCCGGGCCCCAGCAACCAGGTGGCTGCCATGACTGATCCGAGCAGCATCTGAAAAGAACCTGTACCGCAATAGCATTCTGCTCGCCTCCTGATGATGGCTTCCAGTGGCAGAACAAGCAGGATCTCCAGCAGGGTTCCGGCGACCAGAAGGCCTGTGACTCGTCGGATGGCCCGGGGCATGCTGCGGCGAGCAATGAACGCAAACAGCACGATTGACCACAACAGCCAACTGGTCAGCAAAGTCACCAATGAGAGGACGAAGATCCAGGTGAACTCGTCCTTGATGGTCATCAAAAGATCTTCGCCGATCACCAATGCTTCTGAATCGACGTAGAGGGTCACTGGATACTCATCCAGAGTGCCTGTCAGCAACTGCACGATTGCAACAACTCCCATCAACAGTGACGTTGTCAGGATTGCTGCCCAAAATGCAGCAATCACCATGCTTGTACGCATGGATTTCTGTCCACCGACTTCAGGGTTGAACCGAAAAACTGGAAGGAGAAACAGTATCTGTGAGATGAACACGACAAGACCATTGACGATCAAGAGCGTCCACACGTCCTTCTTGGCAAGCCCATCCAGGCAGTTGCTGTACACGGTATCGAACCAGCCTGAATTTCCACTGTATTCACTGCATATTGCCACGACAGCCACATAACCAACGATCGTGGTCACGAGTATCCAGAGAATCGTGACCAACCCGATGAGTATCCAACTGCCTGTCTTATTGAATGGCTTCACCTGCCTCTGCTATCGGATGGACTGCTTTGAGCTCTCCACGGGTACACTGCCAACATGCAGGTGCTTGGACTGCAATATGACATCAGTTGGGAGGACAAGGCCGCCAGCCAGGCGTCCATGGACGCCATGCTTGCCGCTTCCCCTCCATCACCCGGAAGCCTGGTGGTCACCCCGGAACTTGGGGATGTCGGCTTCACCCTCAACATCGACTCTCTTGTTGATGACCAATCCATGATCTGGGCAGCAGAGACCGCACGACGTTATGACTGCTGGGTCCAGCACAACTGGATCGAACGAAGTGAGGGAGAAGCCCGTGGCCAGAACGTCGCGGCCATCCTCCGACCGGACGGCTCGGTAGCGGCCCGCTACCAGAAGATATTCCTCTTTTCTCCTGGCCGTGAAGACCGGGCTTACCAACCCGGCTCTGCAATTCACCTGGTCGAAGTCGGCGGAATCCTGATGTGCCCTCTGGTCTGTTACGACTTGCGATTCCCGGAACTCTGGCGATTGGCAACGATGGCAGGTGCTGAACTTTTCACGATCTGTGCAAGTTGGCCCGCAAAGCGTTCTGCCCACTGGCGTGATCTGGCAATTGCCCGGGCCATCGAGAACCAGGCATGGGTCATAGCTGTCAACAGGAGTGGCCAGGATCCACATCTCAGCTATACAGGCGGCTCTCTCATCGTTACACCCACCGGAGAGGTACTCGCCAGGGCAGGAGAACGAGATGAAATCATCTCAGCAGAGGTCGATCCTGAATCCGTGAGGAAATGGAGAGCCGAGTTTGGCTGCCTGGATGACATCCAGCCCGAGTTATTGGGCTCCATTGAAGTTGTCCGGCACTGACGGCTTGAAGGGGTACCGGCCATTGATGTACTCTGGTCGCCTGAGGCGAGGTAGCTCAGTTGGTAGAGCACGGCATTGAAAATGCCGGTGTCCCCGGTTCAAGTCCGGGTCTCGCCATTCCAGATCCATCAATGCCCCCAAAGGGGCACAATGGAGATACACCAATGCTGTTTCGCCTGATCTATGACGAAGCCCTTGCGCATGCGTCCTACCTGCTGGGATGCCAGCAGACAGGCGAAGCCATCATTGTCGACCCCGCTCGCGACGTTGACCAGTACATGAACCTGGCTGGCGCACATGGGATGCGAATTACCGCCACGACGGAAACTCATATCCATGCGGACTTCCTGTCTGGCTGTGCAGAACTGGCACGCCAGTGCGGCGCACATGTGTACATCTCCGGCGAAGGTGGTCCTGACTGGCAATCAAACTGGGTAAAAGAGTTTTCCCATACGGTTCTCAAGGATGGCGATGTCTTTGATCTGGGCGGCCTCCGGTTCCGTGCATTACATACACCTGGGCACACGCCCGAGCACATGATCTTCGAGGTCACGGACCGACCGGCGAGTGAAGACCCGCTCGGACTGCTCACAGGTGACTTCATGTTTGTTGGCGCCATGGGCAGACCCGATCTCCTTGAGTCGGCGATGGGCGTCAAGGGCGCAAGAGAAACCAGCGCACGTGAACTGCATGATTCCGCACAACGTTTCATGAACTTGCCCGACTTCCTCCAGATCTGGCCCGCACATGGATCCGGCAGCGCCTGCGGCAAGGCCCTCGGGGCCGTCCCGCAATCCACTGTCGGTTACGAACGTCGCGCCAATCCCTCTCTCAAAATGGCAGAGGATGAAAACGTCTTCGTCAAGGACATCCTGTCCGGGCAGCCAGAACCACCGGCTTACTTCTCACGCATGAAGACAACCAATCGCGATGGTGTTCCACCGCTCGAAGTCGATCTCGTGGAATTCCTCCCACCAAATCAATGCCAGGAACTGGATCTTGACAAGGTCACGGTCGTGGACCTGCGGCCCTGGCCGCATTTCAAAGCCTGTCATGCCAGGAACTCGCATTGGTCCGCACCAGGCAACTGGTTCCCGGCCTCGGTCGGTTCCTATCTCAAGCCGGATCAACCACTGGTGCTGCTGGCCGATCCAGGGCAGGCAGAGGTCTACCTCCGTCTGCTCTACCGACTTGGCTACGACCATGTCCAGGGTGTGATCACACCCGAGGTCTTCGACCAGGCCTCCGAATCAATGGACACCTGCGAAGCACTTGAGATGGATCCCACGGAACTCCAGCAGGCTATTGAATCCGGATGCACACGGGTGATCGATGTCCGTGGAGCTGACGAATATGAACGTGGCTGCATTCCGGGCACAACTCATGTGCCCTACACGCGACTGGCACTCCATCTGGACAAACTGCCCCCGATCAATGACGAACCTCTCCTGGTTCATTGCCAAGGCGGATTGCGTTCAGCCATGGCGGTCAGCTATCTCGATCGACTGGGCTACAAGTCGGTCAATATCGCCGGAGGCTACGCCGCCTGGGCTCAACTGACTCAGCGGCAAGCTCAATCCTGATCCGATACTGAGCAGGGCGTTCCCACCCCCCTTTTCTCAAATCACCCTCATCTGGATGCTCCTGTCCCGTTCAGGCTTTTTCCAAAAGCGTTGATACTTGTTTGTTGACATGACACATCACTCTGTGTCAAATAGGAGTGTCGGTTGACCGAAGTCCTCCAGGAGTGAGGGCCCAAGGGTAAAAAGCCTTGGATCGGTTGAACCGGCCTTCGCGATGTTCCCGCAATGGGAACCATGACAACGCCCGTCAATGGCTGACTGGCACCACGCGTCAACAAGACCCCAAACAGTCTTGTGCATTCACTTCACGTTCGCCCAGCGAACCATGATTGACCCGATTCAAGTCTGATCGGGGGGAGACGACAAAACAGGTCTGTAAAACTATTCACAATTGCAACGACAATCGCTGCCTGTTCATTCCTGTCAGCAGGAGCACAGGCTGAAGAGATGATCGTCGAGGTCGAGGCGACCTCATCGATCAGGCTGTACGCCGACTACACGTTCCAGGACTGCTGCGATCTTGATTCGGTCTCAAACGGTGAATCGACGATCTATGTCGGCACCTGTGAAACGTTGGGCGGCTACTGCGTCGCTGGCAAGAAGGTGGCCTTGTGGAATTTCGAACTTCCTTTGTTCCCGGAAAATGCGGTACTCCTGTCAGCGTCCTTCGATGGCCGCCACAATGCCGGCAGCACTCAGGTCTATTACCGAGGTGAGTGGGCCTCGGATTCCAGTCTGGGCTACAGCCAGGCGATGAATGCCTGGAACTCCTCTGACTTCGTCGGCACCGCCAGTTCTAACGGCGGCTACTTCTCCGCTCCGCTCAACATCGATCTCCTTGGCGGCCAGTTCACGGATAACTACCTTATTCTGACCGGCTACCAGGGTTCCGGCCTGTCCTTCTACAACAGTGGAACCCTGGCTCCGAAACTCCGATTTGTCGTCGATATCCCCGATGACACATACGCAGGTGATGTCAATGATGATGACATCGTTGACACCAACGACGTCCTTCATGTCATCGGCAACTGGAACAACCCGTACAACGTCAATGACATCATGATGGTGCTTGAACACTGGGACTCGAATTGTGAATCCCCCGGCGCCTGCTGTCTGCCTGACGGAACCTGTGAATCCACCGACACCGCAGGCTGCGAGTATGCAGGCGGAACCTGGAACGGCCCCGGCACCTATTGCTCCTTCGTCGACTGCCCGGAATATGGTGCCTGCTGCTGGGAAGACTACACCTGTACGGTCATGCTCTCCGATGCGTGCAAAGCCGCAGGCGGCAACTTCCGTGGACAGGATTCAGATTGCGACACGACCAACTGCACCATCGCCGAGTACAACGATGAGTGTCAGGACGCGATGCCCGTCAACAATGGAACGATCTCGGTCTCAACGCTGAAGGCCACAACGAGCGCGGATCTCTACACAGATGCTACGTGCACCGGTACCTATCTGGGGCAAATGAACGCCGATATCTGGTTCTCATACGAGTCGACCTGCAACGGAACGCTCACCGTGAGTACCTGCGATACCGTCACCTTCGACACGGACCTCGTGGTCTACGAAGGAACGTGTGATGAGATGACCCAGATTGCCTGCAATGGCGACTCGACCTGTACCGGGTACACCTCCTTTCTGGAGACTCCAATCACGTCTGGCAACAGTTATCTGATCCGCCTCGGTGGTTGGGATGCCAACAGCGCGGGTACCGGCACTTTGCTCATTGAATGCGCAAGCAGCGATTGAAGAATGTGCGCCCCAGGCTGCGTTTGATCAAAACAACAAAGTGAATCATCAGAACTCAAAGGCATCTCAATGCGTCCCTTCAATTACATATCCGCGATTCTCTTGACGGCCTGCGCTACGCAGACGATTGCTGAAGAACAGAGCCTGTCGGTCACCGCAAACACCTCGGCCCGATTCTCAGGATCAGGTTTCTACTGCTGCTCGCCCGAAACCATGACCGCGGAATCGGATGTCATCCTCATTCGCCGATGCAATGTGCAGGGCGGCTACTGCATGGGGAATCAGCATGTCGGCGGATGGGTCTTCGAGATCCCACAACTGCATCCGGAAACGACCTTCTCCTCAATCCGGTTCACCGGTAATCGAGAAGCCGGCGCCGGCGCCTGGGGAAACGTCATGTACAGATGGATCGGTGACGAGTCGCTTTCCCTGGACAGCGCCTATGACACTCTCTATTCACCAGATGCCTCAACATCCAACTACTGGTCGGGTGGTACGACCTTCAACCATGCCATTCCCGGCTCGTTGTTCAACCTGCCAGCGGGTGGTCGATTGATGGTCATCGCCTACAACGGTACGGACAGTTCGGTCACCCTGCTCAACGATTCCAGTTCGGGTCCGACTCTGGAACTCACCTACGAAGAACCTGTGATTCCCTGCGAAGGCGATGTTGATGGCGATGAGTCTGTAGGGGTCAATGATCTCCTTGCGATACTGGGAATGTATGGCAACTTCTGCCCGCCTCCATGCAATGAAGACATTACCGGGGACGGATCCGTCAACGTGAACGATGTCCTCGCCGTCATCAACCGCTGGGGTTCAAGTTGTGACCCGCCAGGCGCCTGCTGCCTGCCTGATGGCAACTGTGCCGCCACCGATGCGGTCGGATGCCAGGATGCCGGCGGAACCTGGAATGAATCAGGCACCTTCTGCGACTACGTCGCCTGCCCGCAACTGGGCGCGTGCTGTCTGGAAGATGACTCCTGCCAGGTGCTGTTGCCCAACACGTAAGAAAATGCCGGAGGCGATTACTCAGGACCAGGCACGAACTGCAGTTCCGTCGACTGCACGATTCCTCCCTTGAATGACGAATGCGTCGATGCGCACGTCGTATCCAATGGTTCCTACGACTTGTCTATTACCGAAGCAACC
>JAQWTL010000002.1 GCA_029242715.1 Phycisphaerales bacterium | reverse complement strand
TACAGCAGTCAAGGGCAGCCTCGTTGCCGCAGCTGCGGATCAACTTGATATCGATGCGCACATTCTTGAGACAACGAAGAAGGATCAATCGGTATCGACTCGAGTTCGCCAGCATCGACGCATGGTTGCGGCGTTGCTTGGCCACCTGGCCATGGCCGATGAGAGCATCCATTGGTTGGTTCGACCGGATGAGCCTCGCATCTTGATCGCGTTGTACGACGGTAAAGGATCCAGTTCATCAAGCCAGTCACGACGCTTCGAGCGGATCCTGACAGAACATCGGATAGAACGAGTCGGTGCAGTGGATATCCGTGAAGGATGTCTTGATCAGTTCATGGCCGTAATTTTCCCGGGAGGGAGTGCCAGCAGTCAGGGCAAGACGATCGGCCCGACTGGTCGTGCTGCCGTCCGTGAATTCGTTGATGATGGTGGAGCGTATGTCGGTGTCTGTGCTGGGGCCTACCTGGCTTTGCACAATTACGATTGGGGCGTGGATCTCGTCGGCCTGGACAGCTTTGACCGTGAACACTGGCGGCGGGGCAGTGGCATGGTCCAGATTGAGTTGACGCCGCAGGGGCAATCGCTGTTGGGACGAACTGAAGATGAACTTGAGATCAAGTTCGCCCAGGGGCCGTTGATGAGGCCCAGTGAAACAGCCTCCCACCCGGAGCTTGAAGTGCTGGCCTGGTATCGAACCGGGATCGGCAAGAACGGGGCCGATCCAGAGACGATGGTTGATACCCCGGCCATTGTGGCGGCGCCCTTCGGATCTGGTCGAGTGATCCTGTTCAGTCCGCATCCAGAGCAGACGACGGGATTGAATGATCTTCTGATCACAGGGTTGGAGTGGGCTACAACGGATCCAGTTTCGATTGATGAGCCTGTCGGGGCCGTGCCGGTAGAACAGTAGCAGCCGATTTCGGCAGGAGCCAATGAACATGATCTTCGAAGCCGCAGTGATCGCGATGGTTGTTGGAGTGCAGGACACCAAGTCTCAGATCACATGGACTGATGGGCATCAGTTGCAGGTGGAGGGCCAGGCCTGGTCGGACACCAAGAGTCCCTGGGATCGATTTCCCTCCAAAGCAGAGGGCGTTGTTCGTGATCATGTCTGGAACCTCTCTCGCCAATCAGCCGGAATTCTTCTGAAGTTCAAGACGGATGCAGCAGAGGTGCATGCCAGATGGACATTGACCTCGGATCGTCTTGCCCTGCCTCACATGCCGGCTACGGGAGTCAGCAGCGTGGATCTTTATGTCCATGATGGAACTCGTTGGCGTTGGGCCCATACGCCCAAGCCATCTGAAAAAGTAAACGAAACCAGACTGGTAAGAGGTATCGATCCGGTCATGCGAGACTGGATGCTTTACCTGCCTTTGTACAACGGTGTCGAATCGATATCGATTGGAGTGCCTGATGGATCAGTCATCGAGCCAATGCCCGATCGGCCCGCAGGTGAGTTGCCCATCTTGTTCTATGGGACATCCATAACACAGGGGGGATGCGCATCAAGACCCGGCATGTGTCACGTGGCCATCGTGGGCCGGACCCTGAATCGTGAGGTCATCAATCTTGGGTTTTCCGGGAATGGGACCATGGATATTGAAATCGCCGACTTGATGGCGGAAATTGATGCTGCCATCTACGTGATCGACTGCCTGCCCAACCTTCAGGCCGATCGTGTTCGTGAACGGGCGGTTCCATTCGTCAAACGGTTGCGTTCACTTCGGCCAGATACGCCCATTCTTCTTGTGGAGGATCGGACCTATTCCGATGCACATGTCAACAAGGGGCGTGCCACCCGAAACGCAAAGAGCAGGGCTGCTTTGCAGGAGGCGATGCATACATTGCATGAAGAGGGTCTGAGTGACATCTACTATCTTGAGGGAGATCGATTGCTTGCTCCGGATGGTGAATCGACCGTTGACGGTTCTCATCCGACAGATCTCGGTTTCCGCCAACAGGCAGATGCCTTCATCGAAGTTCTTCAGCCCATACTCAGTCGGCCGGTCGTGAGCAACGAGGGATCATGAGACGCTTTTTACTTCAACGGGTCCAGGCAAATCGATGGTCTGGGTCGGGAAGGCGAAGTCGGCTCCGTGCTTGGATACGATCTCGCCGGTCTTCATCATCAGCTCTTGTTTGAGGGCTGCCGCTTCTCCAAGACTTGCGCCAGGCTGGCTCATGCAGACGATCGCGATGTCCAGGCTGGACCCGCCATAGTTGTTGAAGACGACACGAAGAAGGCCGGTATCGTCAATGGAATCATGAGTCTTCAACATGGATTCAACATCCGAAACAACGGCATTGACTTCATGAAAATCCTGGTATCTCAACCCGATGACGAATTCAATTCGCCTTTGGGTGGCGCCACTGAGATTCCTGATGGCATTCGTGAGAAACAGGGAGTTCGGGATGATGATCGGGATCTTGTCCCAGCCACGCATCCGGGTCTGGTAGATGCCGATCCTCTCAACTTCACCAGACAGACTTTTATCTGTCAGGCTTATGCCATCTCCCACACGGAAGGGGCGTGAAAACAGAATCATGATGCCGCCGAAGATGTTCTTGAAGACATCCTGGAAGGCGAAGGACAGTGCAAAGGCACTGGCGCCACCCAGGGTCAGGATTGCGGACATGTTCATGCCGTAGGACTGTGCGGCAATGAGCAGTGCAAGCAACCAGATGAATACGACAACGAAGTTGGATACGGCATGTACGGCGGTCAGATCAAGGCGATCTGATTGCCTGGCGATGGTGGAGAACTTGCGTTCGAATCGCCGGATGGTGCGAGAAAGGAACCAGGCCAGTAAAGCAATGATGACGCCAAGTCGTACATCGGAGATGCGCTCTGCCATAAGGGCGGATTCCGGATCCTTGGGATCCGGGGCCACAAGCATTCTGATGATCATGGTCACAGCCATGACCCAGATCACCCAGCCAACAGGTGCAGAGAGGCTCGAAGCAATAATACCAGTCCACTGGAAGCCATCCTGATTCATCCGGGACGAATAGCGCCGGAGTATCCAGCCAACGACGATGTTAATGATGAGTGCTAATCCAATGACCACCAGGCATGGAATGAAAACCGACTGGCGGGTCTGGATGAAGTTCATGAACCATTCATGGGCAGCTGTGACGGAGCCGGAAAAGTCCATGTCAGCTGTCGCATTGGTTGCGGTCGCATTGTGTTCCGTGTTCATCATGATGCCGCATACGGTACCCAGCATGCGTTGAATTCGCATGTTGGTGCCTCGGAAGCCCGAATGGAGGACCTCTGGCTAGCTTGTTGATGCCGCTCAGGTGCCTGGATCGGTGGATCGACCATCCATGGCCTGCTGGATAGCCTTCTGGATCTTCGGGGACATCGGGTCCACGCTGGATCCGAAGAAGGCCACGGGATGTCCGTTCCGGTCAACCAGATACTTGCCAAAATTCCAGCGAGGCAGTGTGCCAGTGGCTTCCTGCAATTCGGTGTAGATGGGGGACTGGCCCGAGCCTGCTTTGACCTTGACCTTGGCCATTACAGGAAAGGTGGTCTTGTAATCGATCCGGCATGTTTGCTTGATCTCATCCGCAGTGCCTGGTTCCTGGCCGCCAAAGTCATTACACGGAAAGGCAATCACAGTGAATCCCTTGTCCTGCCAGGTTTCCTGCAGTTGCTGAAGCTTGGTGTACTGAGGCGTGAAGCCGCACTCACTCGCGACGTTTACCAGCAGGGTGACTTGTCCGTGATACTTTTTAAGATTGACTGGTTCCCCATCCAGCGCATCAGTCGTCAGGGCATAGATATCCGGAGTGTTCATGCCAGGAGATGTTACAGAGGGGTCCACATCAACGACTCGTCGGTCACAGGCGGCGATGATGATGGGCAGGAGCATTGCACTGAAGAATCGTTTCATCGCCTCATGATAGTTCAACGTTGGGGGCTTTGTCCGGATTTTTTCCGGTTGGCGCCTGGGTCAGACGTCAGTTCAATTGCAGTTTCATCGATCCTGACCTTGGCTCCGTGCAGGTGCATCTCAAGGAAGCTTCTGATGTGTGGCTTTACCTTTTCCATGCCAGATCCTCCGTGCCCGCCACCCTTGATGGTGATGAGGGTGGAAGAGACGCCTGCTTCATCCAGCGCGTCATCCAGCAATACGGACTGCCCATAGGGAACGACGGCATCAGCTGTTCCATGGATGATGAGAAAAGGAGGATCATCCTTGTCGATATAGGTGATCGGATTGGCTGTTGCAGCTTTATCCGGGACACTCTGGAGAGGCGCCCCCAGTAATCGAGACTCCGGAGAGCGGGGGGCATCATGCTTTATTCTTGCGGTCGCTGGTGCCTGGGCATCCATTTGCAGGAGATCCGTCGGTCCAAACAGATCGATCACGCAAGTGACGCCGTCATCCGTATCATCATGATCTCCAAGATCGCCCTGCATGGAAGTGACGCCTCTGCTTGTGCCGAGTATGGCAGAGAGATGTCCACCTGCAGAAGGACCTGCGACTGCAATTCGATCAGGATTGATGTTGTACTTTGAAGCATTGGCACGAAGCCATCTAAGGGCAGCCTTGCAGTCGTGGGCCTGGGAAGGCCACTGAGCTTCATTGGAAAGTCGATAGCCAATACTGGCAACTGCATACCGCCCAGATTGAACCAGTGGGCGTATGAAAGCCTCCCCGGACCGGTGGGATCCACCTTGCCATCCGCCACCATGAATCCAGATGACGAGCGGTAGTGCAGTCTTGATGGATGGTTGCCTGGGAACGAACAGGTCAAGGCGATGACGGGGATTTTCATCGTCGATGTATGCGACTTCGATGACCTCATGGCCCTTCTGAGGGACATTGGGACCGGTAGATGGCCACTGAATAGTGAGGAGGATGGTAATCAGCAGAAGGGACATGATTTGATTTCCTATACGGGCTTGGCAGGCATCAGTATCCCCGGGAATCCAGGTACTGGTAGGGTACGTCTGTAAACAGGACCTTCTTGGAGTCACCCATGCGTCTAACCACTCTTCTGATTGCCCTCTTGGGCGTCCTTGCTGGATGCCAGAAGCCCATCTCGAACGATGGCAGGCCGCCCATTCTGACCCATCAGCATCAGTTGAAGGATTACGTTGGCCAACTTGTAACTCTGCAGGGGCAGGTTTCGCAGTCCAAGATTCCGCAGATCATCGGAGCAGATGTCGCGATTGATGCAGATGACATGCCTGTTGGGTATGCAGAAGCAACTGGGGTTTTGTTCACTTGGACCGTGACGGCTCAATCACATGCTGCCATGCTTGTCATGGGTGAGCACGTGGCGACTCGAGGTCCGGGGATCTATTACAGCGTCTTGATACCTACGGCCTTGTCATCAGCCCGCCCTGTTCTCCAGTCTCCAGCAGGACCACTTGGGGATGTGCCCCTGGATGGCCCCGTTGAGGAGCATCGCATCATGATTGAAGAGGTATCGGTCGAAGAGGTCCGCGAGTAGATCTGGCGGTGGTTTTGTTGTTTTCCCTTGATCATCTCTCAAGGGGTACGCGATGAAGCGTTCCGGAGTTGTTGGTTCAAACGAAGCAATCATCGATCTGGCTTCCCCGAAACAGTGGAATGCAGTGAAGCTTCCATTGCGCATGGCCATGCTGGAAGTGATTACGGCTTCTGGCGGTACGACAGCACGTGAACTGGCAGATGTCATGTGCAAACCTGCTTCTCTTGTCCATTACCATCTGAAGATTCTGGCCTCATCCGGGATTGTGAAGGGGCACTCTGTGCAGGGTCGGCATGGCCGGGTATTTGAAACCTCTGGCCGCAGGCTTGTCGTTGTGCATGACGGCAAATCCAAGATGCAGGTTCAGCGTGCCAGGCAACTGATGCTGGCACGACTTGATTACAGCATGGCTTTACTTCAAGAAAAAGTCGGAGATGATTCGTTGCAAGCCATGTCCCACTTCGAGTCGCTGACCAGATCTGAACACAAGGAAGTTATCAAGCATTTTGAGCAGGTTGACCGGATACTGGCTCGTGCAAGGCGTCGCCGCCGCAGGCAGGAGCTTTCAGATCAGCGTGCCACCAGCCATGTGTTGTTTGCGGTTGAATCCATCAAGGATGTCGTTCCGCCGATGCCCAGGATCGAAGTTCGCACTCGAGGCTAAGGCCCCCTGGGCTCATCATCATTGATAGTCTCGTCGTTGATCGCATTCGCGAGATCGTATGAGACACGGCCAGCATCCTTGCAAAGAGATTCGGTCACCTGGATGATCTCTTCAATCGCAAAGGTGAAAGCCTGTGGGCTCATGGTGGGGCGGTTTGTGCCCTGGGTAGCCGCTTTCATCGCTACTTTCAGAGTGGAGTGCGAAAGTGCGATTTCAGGATCGATTTGAGGTGCCAGTGCCTTTCGAATGCATGTGGCGATTTCCTGCAGTTGATCTTTGATCCGGTGGCGTACTTCATGAAGCCCATCAAGCGCAGAAATGGTGGCCTCGCCAAATTCGGTATGTCCATAGGATCGCCTGAGCGTACGTGACAGCCCAAGGATGGCTCGCTGGCATCGAAGCATGTGCTGGAGACTGGCCTTTCGATCTCTGATTTGATGGTGCTCCAGCATTGCCAGTGGCAGCGCTTCACGCTGAAAGATGAATCCCTTTGCGATTTCATCCTCAATGATCTCGTATTCGTTTTCTGGCGTCTCTTCGTCGTCAGCAGCCATGCTGAAGAGTTGTCCCAGTTTTTCAATGGTGTCTGCCATGTAGAAACGTATCTGCCGTGTTGCCCGAATTGGAAATATGTATCGCGATACCAGCAATGCCACAACCACTCCCAGCATGATGTCCATGCTGCGCCAGAGAATGATGGATTCCTTTGGTTCAGGCATGGTCAGCAATATCGCTAGTGTGATGGCGCAGAGAACTCCCAGTTGTCGCAACTTCTTTTTCTGGGCAACGACGGTAAAAACTCCGACCCCAATGATCATCGTGGCCGTGATTGCAATCGAGTTGGAATCAGTGAAGTAAATGACTGCAAGCGCGATCAGGGCCGCCAATACGGTTGCGACAAGTCTGTAGATGGAACGAAGAAGCACGCCTCCCACATTGGGCAGCATTGTCATGACAACAACAATCGTGATCACGATCCATTCTGAATGCCAGTCAGGATCCTTGATCACGAATTGGAGGAGCCAGCCTATGAACAGTCCGATGGCTGTGGCTAGTGCCGTCTTCAAGCCATGGGCGATGGCATGATGCTTGTACAGGAACACATCTAGCCTGGCTCGTCTTGAGCCAGGCATCAGTCGTGGATGTGGGCTGTAATTGGAGTCCGTCATCGATTCATACACCATTTCGGCATGTGCGTTACACACATGTCGGCGATTGAGGTGGCACATCGCCACCCCCAATCATGATTGAATCAAGTCAGGATGGAAGTCGAGTACGTTTCCGGGATCGAGATCTTGTGGCCAGAGCCACCAGGCAAAGTGGAAGCGCGGCAGGTGCTGGAACACTTGTCTGTGGAAGGGAGGGGGGGATGGTCTGGTAGTCATCCGTGAAGCCGTTGTACCAACCTGAGATACCGCCATCAGTCAGCAGTTCTACTTCAACACCACCGCCTGCGGAGGTCCATTCAACAGTGCCGGAACCATCTGGGCTGGCCAGTGAATGAGACCAGTAGTTGGAGGGATTTCCGGATTCCTCTCCGTAGGTGAAATTGTCCAGGAACGTTCCCCATTCTCCATAGCTGGTGGTGATCGCCACCAATTCAGTCGAACTGGATAGAGCGTCCATCATGTCAAGGACTGTTCCACCTTCATCCCAGAGGTAGCCAAAGGCATAGCTGCCACCTCCGGTTGCCTCGAAATCAACCACGAGGAATGATGTGTAGTCGCCTTCTCCCGTCCATGCCATGACGTCTAAAGCGATTCCATTCTCTTCATCAATAATAAGATCGCCCAATGCAGCAGTTGAGCAGGCCAAGAACATACATGTAATACGATTGATCACGTCAGACCCCTTGCTCGTGCTCGCGAGCTGGTTGGCAGGAGAATGGGCAGGTCTTCCGGCTTGAGATTCTGGCTATCGGTCTTCCCACCTTAAAGAGGCAGTGACTGTGAGATAGCCTGTTTGAATCTCTACGGCGGCGGCACCGCGATGGTCTTCCTGCAGTTTTGACAGGCAACCATACTTCCCTCTTCGCTCCCGTTGTTGAGCACGCGCCCAGTTCAGGGAGAACCCATTCCGTTTGAAATCATAGCAGCCCGCAATTCAATCGCAATAGTGCTTTACTTGCAGAATGGATTGTTTATTGAGCCGAATGATTCGCCGAATAAATCTGGGCCTGGGATATCAGGCTCCAAATCGTCTTGGGCTGAAGAACAAACGGCTGAGATTTTCAATTCATCGGGTAGGTCAAGCTGAGTGACCAAGGGTTATCTATCGCTTTTATGAGGGTGTAAAAGCGTTAAGTAGTCAACTTCGAGCCTGGATCTTAGATTGCCCTGGTACCGGGATAGCCCACAATTCAGTGTTGTGAGGAGTGTTCAAAAAAGAATAGGGGGGACGATATGCCTGAAGTAGACATCGTTCAATACATCCTCCCTGCACGGGTGGCTGGCGCGGTGTATTGCCTGGGACCGATGCCGGGTTCGTTCTTCTTCGGAAAAGCCTCGCGATTCATGCTGACAGGCTTTATCGATGGTCTGATCTTTGCAGCGGTCACGGCCGGGGTGCTGGCAGCCCTGTGGCCCTGAGGTTGATGCTCTTGAGCCTGCGACAATGACAACTGCCGGCTCCCAAGGGAACCGGCAGTTGTTTTCAGTTCAATTCAAGACGGTTGACTTAACCGCCGCAATTTTCCGGAGGGCAATCGCCTCCATCACAGTTGAACTCCGGACAATTGAACACAGCATCCCATGTTGTTCCATCATCACAGATACCATCGCCTACCCAGTTCGCTGGAAAGCAATTACCGTTGCAGTCCTCGATTTCGCCGTTGGGGCATTCAACGGGGACGTCACATGGAGCATCTAAGCAGCTATTAGTTGGATAGAAAACACCGCCGGCATAGGTGCAATCCTCTGAACCGACATTGTCTGAGCATGTGCCATCCATCCAGCAGCATGCGGATGCTGGAGGGTTCTGATCGCAAACACCTGGTTCGCAGACGGACTCATCTCCCATATAACTTCCGCCAAGATCGTTGCATTGAAGCTCGTAAGCTTTATAGCAATCTGGCCCTCCGTCTACGGTGATGCAGCAGGCTCCGAAAAGTATGGGTTCTTCACATGGCATGCTGGCGCAGTCAGTGCCAGCACTATAGAAATCACCGCCCATGTTCAAGCAGTCCTCTGGAGTGCTGAGTGTGCAGTCATTCATCACACAGCAGGCTCCAGTAGATGGCTGGCAATTGACATCATTACAGGTCTCGTTCTCATAGAACGTACCACCAACCTGATTGCATTCAATCTGACTGAATACATCCCAGCAGGCATTTACATCAGCCAGACAACAAGCGCCCCAAGGAGGTGTGCATTCCCAATTGATGTCCTCGCAGGTTGCGCCTTCATACCAGCTGCCATCTTCACAGAGATCCTCTGTGATGGCGTCCATGCACGATGGGGTGCTTCCAACAGTCACGCAACAGGCGCCGAGAGGTTCGCACAGAATCGAATCGCACGTAGTGCCTGCGCCGTTGTAGATGCCGTTGAGGTAGGCGCAGTCTTCCTCCAGCACCAATTCGATGCACTCCGTGCCATTGCTCGACTCGATGCAGCAGGCACCGCCTGGATCGAAGAATGGACATTCTTCCGTGCAGTCGCTGTCGATTCCGAGGAAGTAGCCGCCCGAGTATTCGCACTCGATGAGAGTCAAGCCTGCGACGCAGCTATATGAATCGTAACAGCAGCCTCCAATTGGTTCGACCCAGCAGTCGGAGAACTCACAGGTGCTGTCATTGCCACCGAAGGTGCCACCCCAGGCGTCGCACTCCGCCTCCGTGACAAGTTCTTCGCACTCGTAGGGTGTAAAACAGCAGGATCCGATTGTTACGCATTCGTATTCATCTTTGCAAACAGTCTCGTCACCGCGATACGAGCCACCCATCTCGTAGCAATCATCGCTCGTGACTTCATCGATGCAGTAGTCATCGAGACAGCATGATCCGGTTGTGCAGGGTTGGCCCCACCCGCCGAGAACAACGAGCAGATCAGCGATGTTAACAATGCCGTTGCCATCCAGGTCGGCTGCGGGATTGTTGGTGCCCCAGGCTTCGAGGAGTGCCAGGAGGTCGGCAATATCAACCACCGAGTCGCCGTTCATGTCGGCAACGCAGACTGTCGGGCATGATCTGGCTTCCCAGTAACTGTCATGGGCTGGTCCGTGGGCATTGACGAGAAACGGTTTGAGGTTTCCATCAAGCAGGGCGACGTTCTGATCGCTGTAGACTTTGTCGTACTCCAAGATCAGGGAGTAGGACGTTGGATTGCCAATGGCTGTGCAGGTGCCCTGCAGTTCCGTCTTGCTCAACCAGATCTCATTCTCGATGGTCACGTTGAATCCGTCGATGTTCGGAGTGATTCCCTGCTCGCAATCAGTGTCGAGTGTATAGGTCACCGTGTCTCCGACATTGATCGGGCAGGGGGCATCCAGTTTCTTGACGGCAGGTGTGAGTGTCGTAGCGGTGTTTCCTGTTGAACCCAATGTTGCAGGAAGGCCGACCATCGCTCTGGCTACGGGACGATTGGCAATTCCTTCCTGTCCGTCCATCCGAGCGAAGAATTTCTTGATGGATGCGGTTACTTCATGCATGAACACCGAATCGGTGTATCCGACCGAGACACGGCTGCCAGCTGCAACAAAGTCATCCGTCAGTGAGCTTCCGTAGCAGGACGCGACATAGGCAAGGCTTTGATTCATATTGCCATGATTGCGAATGAACTCATCCGTGATGCCCACAGCCCAGGCATCATGATTCGCGCTCTTGTAGATTTCGGATGCAGTGAAGGCTGGACAGCCCGATACATTTCCGTTGAGGTAGGCCTGGTAGCGAGCGTCACGTGCAGCCTTGCCTGCAGGTGTCTTCTCGAAAGGTTCAATCGAAGAGCTGTTGTTGCCCCCATGGCTGTTGAGAAGAAGTACCGCAAGGGTGTACTTGTTGTGATGAATGATGTTGTAGAAAGTCAAGACAGTACAGGGTGCTGGAACATTTGTTCCTGAAGAAGTCTGGACATATTCACTGATGGCATATTGCTGGCCGGCCTTGCTGCCGCCAGTGCCGACGTGCTTGGC
Organism: Phycisphaerales bacterium; assembly: GCA_029242715.1. Taxonomy (GTDB): domain Bacteria; phylum Planctomycetota; class Phycisphaerae; order Phycisphaerales; family SM1A02; genus UBA1668. The sequence goes on along the minus strand of JAQWTL010000002.1, from coordinate 70,434 downwards.
AAAGGCTCCGCCATCACCTGTTCCTGCAAACTGGTAGCAGTTGAAGGAAAATCCAGTGTGGTCAGAGCCAACATCATCACCAGGGGTCTTGTTGGGCCCCTGGTCTTCCCTGTTGGCTCCCATGCTGAGCGTGGAGATCATCGCTGCTGTTGCGATTATTGTGATGAGTTGTGTCAATCGACTCATGGCTGCACCACCTTTCCGCTGTCAGCCTGTAGCCGGTTTGCGAGCAGCTCCGCTACCAATGCGTCGGGAATGACCGACTGCAGCAGTTCCCGCCGCTGGGCAAGGCCCAGGTCGGGGTCCGAGGCGTCTCGAATGGCAGTGATCCGCTCATCAGCGGTGTTCGGCTCGGTTGCGACGAGAATGCCGTCCTGGAGCACGACCAGCCGACCTTGTCGGAGGAAGTTCTCGATGGCGACATGACGTTCACGGAGAGCTTGTCGAGCACTTGCGGATCCCACGGGTGTTGACCGCTCGCCGGAAAGCTCGAGGATTTCAGGATACGGGTCACCTTTGAGAAACACTTCGAATGTGCCCGAGTTCAAGGACCGGGCCGAATCCACGAGTTCGCTTTCGCGGAGGAGTTTCAACGTACTGGCGGAGGCCGCGTCGACGCCTCGGTCGCTCTGGATGATGGCGTACTGCTCCATGGCATTGCTGATGACGCCGTAGGCTGTATCGAGGTCGTACACCTCGGGCGTGGCCGGGGCCGGTGGAGTGACCTCAAGAATCACCTGACCGTTGACCTGGACCTGGTCGCCTTCAATTCCAATATCAAAGGGCTTCGCGATTTCGGTGCCATCCAGGACCAGGGCACCAGTATTGATGTTTGATTTCGGGGCATTTGGGGCCGGGGCCCACCAACTGAAGGATGCTGTCGTGAGGACCACGATCGATCCGATCGTGGCGACGACAGCGCATTGATAGCGCTTTGACATGTGACTCTCCCATATACGCAAGAGGGCAAATTTTCCCACAGAGCACAAAAACTAAACGGGGCCTCCAATCCTCTTCTTGCGGAAATCGTGGTGTTCTGTCAGTTCAAGTCGGGAAATTTGTCAGATTTCCAAGAGAACCTTCTGAAAGGGCTTTCACAGGCCTTTCATACATTGGCCATCACTTGTTCAATTCCTGGAATGTCTGGTCTGCCACCAAGATCTCTTGGCAGTGGGAATTCATTACCTGCTCATTTAAATTTCATTCAAAGTCTCTGGATGTAATGACAAGACCATCACACATGGTGTGATCTTTGCAGCGGTCACGGCCGGGGTGCTGACAGCCCTGTGGCCCTGAGGTTCATGCTCTTGAGCCTGCGACAATGACAACTGCCGGCTCCCAAGGGAACCGGCAGTTGTTTTCAGTTCAATTCAAGACGGTTGACTTAACCGCCGCAATTCTCCGGAGGGCAGTCGCCTCCATCACAGTTGAACTCCGGACAATTGAACACAGCGTCCCATGTTGTTGCATCATCACAGATGCCATCGCCTACCCAGTTCGCTGGAAAGCAATTACCGTTGCAGTCCTCGATTTCGCCATTGGGGCATTCAACGGGGACGTCACATGGAGCATCTATGCAGCTATTAGTTGCATAGAAAAAACCGCCGGCATAGGTGCAATCCTCTGAACCGACATTGTCTGAGCATGTGCCATCCGACCAGCAGCAGGCGCCGCTGTCAGGGAAGCAGGATGTCCCGTTGCAATCAGCGTCTGATTGGAAGATGCCACCCATGGCCTTGCACTCATTCAAGTCAATGCTGTCCATGCAGTCGCCATTCGTGAAGCAGCATGCACCGACCGGTATGACATCACAAAGGATGTCATTGCATCCAGTGCCATCACCATAGTACTGGCCGCCTACTTCGTCACAATCAGTTTCAATCGTGAGTGTGCATGAGCCATTCCCCATGCCGTCATAGATGCAGCAAGCACCTGTGCCAGGAGGCTCTTGGCAAGGGGTACCGCTGCAATCCGTCGAGTCTCCCAGGTAATCGCCATTGAGTTCGCCACATTGCCATGCAGTCATGACGTAGCAATCTGGGCCAACACAGCAGGCTCCAATAGTGCCTTCGCAAGTGACATCGCTGCAGGTCGTTTCCACGTAGAAAACACCATTTTCTTGATTGCACTCGATTTCACTGAAGCCATCCAGACACGCATTGATGTCTAGCAGGCAACACGCGCCCCAAGGAGGTGTGCATTCCCAATTGATGTCCTCGCAGGTCTGGCCTTCAAACCAACTGCCGCCTTCACACAGATCCTGTGTCACTGCGTCATAACATGAAGGTGTGTCACCTACAGGAACACAGCAGGCGCCAGTTGGGGCACATTCAGGAACTTCATCGCAACTGATGCCCACGCTGATGAACATGCCATTGAAAAGTGTGCAATCGAATTCGGAGAGCTGATAGCACTCGTTGCCATCTCCGAGATCAACGCAGCAAGCACCAATGGGATCATACACGTCGCAAAGATCGCAGGTGGAGTCAAGCCCCATGAAGAAGCCGCCACTGTTCAAGCAATCGACCTCTGTAACATCAGGGGTGCAGGTGCCATCTTCATAACAGCAGGCACCGAGGGGATAGCTCCAGCAGTCATTGCTGTTGCATGTTGAACCAGGCCCATAGAAATCTCCGCCAAGTTCATAGCATTCGAGTTCAGGGAAGCTGTCCACGCAGTCATAGGGCGGGAAGCAGCAGGCTCCATTTGAAGAACATACGGTCGTGTCACAGGTCGAATCATCACCTTGATAGACGCCATCCCAATATTCACATTCTTCGGGACTCACGTCTGACATGCAATACTCATAAGTGCAACATGCGCCAGTTGGGCAGTCAGAGCCCCAGTTGTCGAGTGCTCCGAGGAGAACATCGATTCCGGTGATTTCCCAATCACTGAGGATGGCTAGGATGTCGTTAATGTTGACAGAGGTGTCATTGTCGTAATCACCAATGCATACTTGCGGACATGATTTATATATGAGGTGATCATCATGGGCCCTGCCCTTGGCATTGACTGGGGGCACGGTATTGCCATCGAGATGAGCAATATTCCAGTCACTCCAGACTGATCCCCATTCCAATCTCAATCCATAGAAAGTTCCATCTCCCTGTACTGCGGTACACGTTCCCTGGAGCGTAGTTTTGGACAACCATACTTCGCCTTCGATTGTGCAATTGATTCCAATAACTTCGCTTGGAATGGCTTGTTCGCATTCTGTATCCATGGTGTAGGTCACCTTGTCACCAACTTGAATCGGACAAGGGGCATTTACGGATAGAACGGCTGGAACCAAGGTTGTAGCCTCATTGCCTGATACTGACAGTTGTGCGACTCCGGCACGGGCTTTTGAAACCGGTCGGTTCGTGATTCCTGCCTGGCCATCCATGCGCGAAAAGAACGTTTTTACACCTGCGTAGGCTACGCCTGATTGGACAGTTCCGGAATATCCTAGTGAGACACGTGCGCCTGCAGCGACCCATGTGGCATTCAGGCTTGCGCCGCTACAGCTCGAGTTATACACCAGGCTGGAAGGGACGTTCGCGTAGCGAGTGATAAAGCTTGATCTGATGCTGATGCAATGTGAGTCGTGAGTTGAGCCACGTCCCAGATCAGACGCCAAAAACGTTGGGGCTCCAGGAAAGTTGCCTGTGATGTACTTGTTATATCGCAGGTCCCGAGCAACTCTGCCGGCAGGAGTTTTGGCAAAGCTTTCAATTGCCATAAATCCTGTACTGCCGTGAGTATCAATGAGTAAGGTCGCTAAAGACTGATTGTTATTAGATATCAAACTGTGAAAGCTTGCGATTGTGCAAACTTGTGAAGTGGAAGCTGGTGCAGACATCTCCTGATAAAAAGAAGCGGAGTATTGTTGGCCCATTCCGCCGCCACTACAAACATGAGTTTTGTATGGGACATATTTGGTAAAGCCAGACCAGTCATAAGGCCCAAAATAGAAGGCGGTATGGTCAGCACCCTTGTCGTCACCCGGTGTTCTATTTGCGCCGTTGACTGTTGCGGATGCGATCGTCATCATTGCGATCGTGAGTAAGAAAACAACTTGTTTGGAGAAGGATTTCATCGAGTTGCCTCCTCATTGTCTTTAAGCGTCTGAGCGACACGATTTGCAACTAATTGGTCGGGAATAATCTTAAGAAGTTGTTTTCGGCGTTCTTGTTCATCAACACCATCAGATAATGCAGAACGTAGTTCATCAACTTTGGATTTTGCGGAGCCAGGTTCCGTGATGACGAGAATGCCATCTTGAAGTATGACCATGCGATCTTCATTTAAGAAGTACTTGATCATCTGCTGGCGTTCCTTCAGAAAATTGACTTGGTTCAATTCCAGATCTTGATTACGGTTGTCAAAGTCAAACATGAGGACTTCAACAAACTCTTCTCCTTTGAATTGAACATCAATAGCGTCACCGTTGACTATGGCAGAATCAACAAGAGGACTGGCAACAAGGGTATTGATTGTTGATTTGATCGCCGTATTCTTGCCTGACACTTTCATGATTGCATCATGAATCGTATAGGCCTGTTGGATAACACCATCAATGGTATCGAGTGAGTATTGCTCGCTCGTTATATCGACGGTCTCCACTTTTCCAATTTCAGCTTGGTTGATTGTCAGAAGTTCATCCTGAAATCGCACAATAAACGGTGCTTCCAGTAGCGTTCCATTGAAAAGAACACCTCCTTTGGCAATACCGTCAAACTCATCGTTCTCGCGACTCCACGTGGTCGTGGTGACGGCTGCGATGGTGGTAACAAGGGCAATACTTGCCACAATTTTCATCAACATCTCTTGGTTCTCCTTTTCTGCACAGATACTCCATGTCACATCCGGGGCGCGCTGAGTTGCGGGAGCTCCCGAGCTATGCATGTTCATTTGAAGTCGGCAGTCGACTTTGTGAGGGCAATACGGTTCCAGCAGGCTGCAGTGCCACTGGCAGCTATCGGCCTGAGCCGGGCTGATTTGAGGGCTTTGATTTCAGCAGGTCTGAGCCATGCAGGCTCTATGACCGTCTCCCATGCGACGGAACTTTGGCCAATTGGGCTTGCAGTTCCTGGATACGAGACTTTCGTATCCATATATGCATCAGTATCTGACAGGTATGTCTGTCAGATGGATTCGAGAATTTCCTGATATTGACCAAAAATGGCCTCTGGAAGTGCCTGAGTGGTTTCACGTGCAAATTCAAATCCCCGCTGACAAGTAAGTCACATATCTGCTGATTAACTGCATAGGGAAGGTTGGTTTCAGGGAATCAATCTTCCAATTCAAAGCAAGATAAGGGAACTTACATGCTGAGCAGAACCAGTCGGGTCGGCGCCATGTTGACCATGTCACTTATTGCATCAATCGTTTGCACAGGAATTGAATCGACCGCTGTGTACGGGGCAGACAACAAGGATAGCTTTGATCAACTGCCGGCAGGGTGACTGCTGAACTGCGAGTGTCCGTTACAAACTTGTCTTATTCCACCCGTGGGTGGTCTCGGTGTCGTCCGGGACCACCCACGGGTTCTGTTGTGGGCTCTGCCGAGGTGTTGTCATCCGGATTCGGATCCTGTCAGTAGACAGGAGGCATTTTTGATAGTTTGTCATGTTGTCACAAATTCCAAATCGCAGTGTCAGGCGGGCTGTCAAAGCCTCTTTCTTGAGCGAGACGTTGTCCAGTGTGTGGTGACGTCTTGATAAGGAGCCCTAAACATGTCACGCGATTCACGTACGGCCTGGAGGCCGTTGGCTGTTCTATTGACGACCGTTTCTCTTGCAAGTCCGATGGCTCTTGGAGGTCAAAATGATGATCCCAATGAATGGCCTGTAATCGGTATGCATCCCGGCCATGAGCCGGGTCTGATGTATCTCCATTTCGCAGACGGCGTTCCCCCTGATGAGGCCATGGAGGGCCTCAGTTTGCCGGGCATGCCAGACCATATTCCATTGATGATTGGAGCCGAATGGACGAGTGCAACCGGTGATCTGGATCTGGAAGTCCTGTCCGACATGCATGCAACCGCAGAAGCGACCTTGCAGCAGTCGATTCCCAAGCCTTGGCAGGGTGTCTACGTCAGACTTCAGGGTGGCACGGACACCTGGGCAGCCATCGAGGCGGCACGGGAATTGGCATGGGTGACTCAGGCGATTCCTGTTCCAATGGTGGTGAATGAACCATTTGTTGGACAGCCTGACTATGAGTCAGATCAAGAGTACCTGGGTTCAACTGCTGACAATGGGATCGGGGCAGATGCGATCTGGAATGTCTACGGTATTACCGGGCAGGGTATTCAGTTCTGTGACATCGAGTACGAATTCGGAGACGGTCACTGTGACCTCCCGGCGGTCACATCGCTTGGGCCACAATACAGTGCGTTCGGGCCTCATCATGGAACCGCTACGATCGGCCAAGTTGTTGCCCTTGACGATTCTGTCGGGACAACGGGTGTTGCTCATGGTGTTGATCAAACCTATTTTCATCCATCCTTCATCAGGCTGACTCCTGGTCTCCGATTGGGTATCGATTTTGCGATCCTGAAAGCTGGCGCCACGATGAATCCTGGTGATGTCATCCTGCTGGAGGCTCAGACTGCCGGCCCTCGATTCAATCCCAATAGTAATACGCAGGCTGGTCTTATCCCTGTGGAATGGTTCGAGCCGAACTATCACGCGATTCGGATTGCAACCGCTAATGGCAGGGTAGTTGTTGAAGCTGCCGGTAACGGCAGGGAAGATCTTGACGATCCTTTGTATTCGCTTGAAATTCCATATCTTGGGAAAATCAACGATGGGCACTGGCCCTTTCTGGCGGAGCGTGATTCCGGCGCAATCATCGTTGGTGCAGGACGATCCGGGAAGTTTGGTATGGACCGAACACGAAGTAGTTTTTCCAACTTTGGATCTACGGTCGATCTCCAGGGATGGGGTGACAATATCGTCACGACTGGTCCATCCTCTTCTTCTACAGGCACGATCTGGTCAGTTTCTGGTTGCGAGTATCGCGATGACTTCGGTGGTACATCTGGAGCTTCACCCATCGTTGCTGGTGCCTGCATCCTGGTGCAGTCTTGGTGCAAGGCGAATCTCGGATCACCACTTTCACCTGCAGGTTTGAAATGGCGTTTGCAACTATCCGGCCAGCCACAGCAATCACAGTTTGGTATTCCGATCGAGGAAGAGCGTATTGGTCCTCTGCCTGACCTGATGGCTTGTATTGATGCGCTTGGTGGTGGTGAATCTGATCTCCTTGTGCCTTGGGAATATGCCACTATCCAGGAAGCTGCGGATGCGGCTCAACTTGGCGATCGAATCCTGGTAGGGCCTGGCACTTGGGATGGTGTGTATTCCAGTAACAAGCCATTGGTGATCCAAAGTACTGATGGCCCCATGTTCACGTTTATTGATGGCGGCGGATTGTCAGGCTGCATCGTCTGCAACAACGGTGATCTCACGATAGACGGATTCACAATCCAGGACTGCTGGTCACAGAGAGGGGCCGGCGTGTTCTTTTCTGGCGACAACCTGGTGGTCAAGAACTGTCGCTTCCTGAACAACCATGCGACGGGTACCGGGGGTGCCATTCACGCTGAAGGAATGCAGGCAGCATTGCAGGATTGCTCGTTTAAAGAGAACACCGCAGAGTTCAGTGGTGGTGGTCTGTATGCCATCGTGGACTCCCTTGAGGCAGACAACTGCTATCTGGAGCTCAACGATTCTGCGTATGGCGGCGGTATCTGGGCCAGTGTTCAGAATCTTGACATTGCTGACTGTCTGTTCAATCGTAATTCGGCATCCAATTCCGCTGGTGCAATTGACTTGACGAGTAGTGGCAGCGGTTCAGGTACGGGTGCGATCGCTGATTCGCACTTCATGTCCAATACTGGACGACGCGGTGCGGCGCTGGTCATCAGCAGTAACGACCTGCAACTGCAGCGATGCCATTTTACCGACAATGTCTCGGATGAACAGGGTGGAGCCATGCATATCGATGGTGGTCATTCAGTGATCGAGCATTGCCGCTTCTCAGGTAATATCGCTGGTGAGGGTTGGTACGGTGGCGCCATCGCATCACTCGACTGGGCGGCACCTGATGTGTCCTGGAGTGTGTTCTGCGACAACACACCGGACCACATCACTGGCCCCTTCAATGACATGGGTGTGAACTGCTTCGCTGATACCTGCACCGACGCCGACGAGGACAACATCCCGGACTCCTGCCAGGCTGCTGGTGATGTCAATGGTGATGGTGAGGTCAACGTTGAGGATCTCCTTGCGATCTTGAACGCCTTCGGGGATTGTGAAGGCTGTCCCGAGGATCTCAATGGTGACGGCGTCGTTGATGTGGAGGACATCCTGGCTGTCCTGGCTTGCTGGGCTGGGGGGTGCTAGCGAGTCATGGGGCTGTGATTAGAAGGCAAGTGGCCGCCGACGATTTCGATGTTTAGTCGGGATCGTCGGCGGCTGTATCCGCAATCATGCGATCTACCAAGACATGGCAAGCCAGAATGAGTGGTACGACACTTCGACCAATCGCGGGCTGTCCCAGGGGTGCATGCTTGACTCTTGATCCTGGCTCACGATTCATGCAAGGACATGAGGCCTGGTGCGATCATGACCCGCACTAAAGCCTCATGTTCGTTGGCAGCTTGGATTGCTCAATGGCTGGCATGGCTGTGTCGCTAGTCATATCTACTCATTATCAAGAAGTTTAGAGACATGGGCCTGTCACTGAATCATCTGGTCATGGATGGAATTTTGGAGGTTATCTGACATATTTGCTCATGGCCAACCAAGTACCTATGGGGGCACGTAATAGACAGAGTCCCCGTGCAAGGAGCAACAACACAATGACTCGACTTCAATCACTGGTGATTACCCAGTTACTGGTACTGCCTGGAGTGGCCACAGCCTCATTGGTTGGCCTAAATCTTGAGCAACACGCAGTTGATGGCAATGGTATCGCTACGCTGAACGGGACCACCACTTGGCGGTTGTACGCTGAGTTTGATGATCCATCAGATCAACTCACGAGTGTCGGAGGTGCGAACCCAACTGTGGGAGCCATCATTTCCAGTGGAGGCTTCTATCAAAACGCCATTGGCGGTCAAATGTCTTCACAGATCAATCAGGGGTTTGTTCCTTTTGAGCCAGAGATTGAATATGACAGTTGGGTCACCATTGGGGCCGAATGGGCTTCTGAAAGCGCTACTTTGACGAGTACTGGAATCAATTGGTCTGATTTCAATTCTGGCAATGATCTGTTTATTGCAGCAGGTGAATGGAATCGGCCAGTTGGCGATCTGCACGCCTTTGGCCAGATCATGCCCGGGATGGCGAACTACCAGATTCTGGTTGGCCAGTTCACGACATTTGGATCGGGTCCCACCAGCGCCCCTTGGGGGCAGTTGAACCTATCGGGATATTCCTCTGCATTTGGATTGAATGGCGAATTGGTTCCCTGGTCAGTTGACAACGTGAGTTTCGGAACACCAGTTCCGGCGCCATCAGCCATCGCTTTGCTTGGAATCTCAGCATTGGCCGGAGGCCGACGTCGACGGAGATGACTACTCAGCATGCGACAAGCGAGGCCTGGAGGGGACCTCGCTTGTCGCAGCTGTTTGTTAATCGACCAGGATTGGCTCGATAGGCAAACATCAGCCATGCATTGGTTTTCCGGAAACCCCTGCTATCCACTCAAATTCTGATTGAGATCTAGGGTGATCTGGATCAGCCTGGTACGGTGCCAACAATGGCATACAGGGAGACCTCGTTGTCCTGAATACGGGTCATGCGGTTGTAGTAGTCGGATTGAACCTGAAGAATTCTCACATGGCTAAAACCAGCATCAGTCATGGAGTTGGAAATCATGCTCCTGTCATGGCACCACATGCGAAGGAAGCGGGTTGAAGCGCCTCCCCAGTCTGGAACGTCGTAGTACTCGACTTTTGGCGAATCACTCATCCATGTCACAAATCGGCCACCATCCTTGAGAAGCAGCCGGTACCGTTCGATTGTTGCTGGGATGTCTTCTGGAAGAACATGTACAAGTGAGGCCATCGCAATGATTCCATCGAATTCATTGTCCTTGAAGTCAGGTGCGCGCAGATCCATCAGTTGAAAGTCGACTTCTGGATACCGGAGTCTGGCTCGATCGATGAAGGCTTCACAAAGATCGATGCCGATGACATCAAATCCCTTTGACTTGAGAATGGCAGCATCAATGCCAGGACCGCATCCGACTTCCAGGATTTTTTTTCCAGGATGCGCTGGTCCAAGCAAATCCCGTATGGACGCTCGCAGTTCAGGATCGTCTTCCACAGTAGCGTAGTACTCGGCGATGCCTTCGTATGTCAGGATGGTTTCCTGGGTGGGGTCCGTGCTCATTAAAGCATCATCAGTTGTTCTTCGGATTTCCGCCAGTTCATATGCCTGAGAGGGCAATTACATCTTTCTTGAGGAAGCGGATATGGACTACATCCTGCTTCTTCTTGCCATAGATACGCCTTGGCACGCTACGATCATTTAAGGCACATGGAGATTCCACATGGCTCGATGGTTCATAACGCTCTTCGTCCTGTCTTTGCTCCCTGTGCTCACGACTGAAGTCCTGGCACAATCACGGGGGATTGGAGGACGTCCAGCTCCGGCATGGCAAGTTGACGAATGGTTCAACCTGCCTGAGGGATCTCAGGATCTGGATGTCAGCGACCTTCAAGGCAAGGTGATCTACCTGTATGGTTTCCAATCCTGGTGCCCGGGTTGTCATTCTCGTGGCTTCCCGACCTTGAAGGCCCTCATTGAGAAATACAAAGGCAATGACAAGGTCGCTTTCGTGGCTGTTCAGACAGTCTTTGAAGGCTATACAACCAATACCCCGGCCAAGGCGAAATCGACGGGTGAAAGGTATGAGTTGGATATTCCGATCGGGCATTCGGGGAGGCCTGGAAAGCCCTCGAGACTGATGCGTTCATATCGAACAGGAGGGACGCCCTGGACCATCATCATTGATCGGAATGGCATCGTTCGATACAACGACTTTCATATCTCTCCTGCTCAAGGCAAAGAAGTCATCGATGCGCTGCTTCTGGAACCCGTGAAAGCAAAGGAAAGCGTCGAGATTGAGACGTTGCCAGCAGACCGAGGTGGCCAGGATCTCATTGGAAAGAAATTTCCCTCATTGAAACCAGATCGCTGGGCACGACAGGGAACTTCGATCACAAAGAAACCTAAAGCAACCTTGTACCGTTGGTGGACTGATGCCTGTCCGTGGTGTGAGGCCAGCCTGCCTGCGATCGAAACCCTGCGGAAGAAGTATGGCAAGGCGGGCCTTCGTACCGTTGCGGTCTATCATCCCAAACCACCACATCCGGAGACGGATGAAGTCATTCTCGCTGCGGCCAAGAAATTCAAGTACGGCGGTGATGTTGCCGTTGACTTGGACTGGTCGGAACTCAAGCGGGCGTACCTGGCGTCCGGTGATCGCGGGGCGACCAGCGTGAGCATCCTCGTCGATGAAGATGGAATTATTCGGTTTGTTCACCCTGGTCCCGTCTTCCACCCGACCAAGGATCCTGAGCAGTCCCAGCGCAACCAGGACTATCTCCTTGTCGAGCAGGCCATTCGATTACTGGTTTCTGAACCCTCGAACTGAGTGAACCGGTTGTTCAGCAGTCACCCCAAGCTGAGATCACGGCCAGCAGGTCGTTGACGTCTACGACGTCATTGCCATCGACATCGCCGAGGCAACCAGGACAGTCGCCCCATTCGGCGATGATCTGCAGGATGTCATCAACGCCGATGGTGCCGTCACCGTTGACATCCTCGGGGCAAGCTGGTGTTTCAGGCCCCAGGAAGATACCGGCTGCGTCTGGCCCACCCAGGGCTGCAACCTCTTCGTCAGCCAGTAGGCGGTCGAGAAGGGCCATCGAACTGCACTGCACGCGTTCGACATCGGTGACACCGCCATCATCCGAGAGTAGCCAGATGGGATTGCCGGAGCCCTCGCCATAGATCCAGTCACTGCCGGCCAGCCCGTCCAGTACCTTCTCCCCGTTGACGAAGATCGTCGAGATGTTCTGCTGGTAGTCGACCCTCTGAACCAATCGGAACCATTCTCCGGTCGTCCAGAGGTTCTGGCCGACGTAGCCGGTGCCTCTGACATAGAACCCGCCGTTGGCACAGTTGGCAAACAACTCGGCGTCGTTGGCATTGTTCGCATTGCCCTGCCAGAGCGCCTGGAGTTCATTCTGGTCTGTATCGATATAGAGATCCCAGACGTAGGTGAAGTGAGCCAGGTTGCAGCATCCCAAGCCACCGTTTCCGGGCAAGTGCGTGAAGACTTCCAGGCCCCGCCCGCTGCCCCAGACATTGTCCAGTCTGATGAAGGAAGACTGTTCGTCACCGATATGGGGAACATCGGTTCCGGTCTGTTCAGTTGTCCAGTCGATACCGAGGGTCATGCCCCTGGGCGTTAACACGGAAGGGCCGAAGGCAGAGGCCAGGGGCAATTCGTCGGTGGGAATGGGATCATCAAACCGCCACTCCGTAGTTTGATCCAGAAAAATGCCGTCCGCATCAGGTCCACCCAGTTCAGCGATGTCCAGGTCGCCCATGACGTCATCCACCAACGCCACCGAACTGCATTGAACCTGTCCGGACTCGGCGCCATCGTCATCCGTGAACAACCAGATCGAGTACTCGCTGCCTCCACCCCAGAGCCAGTCCGGTGCATCCAGGACATCATCGCCCAGGACCAATTGGCCGTTGACAAAGATCGCGGAGGTATCAGTTGACCAATTCACGCGTTGAGCGAGGCGGAACCATTCGCCCTTGGGCCAGAGGTTCTCGCCAACCAAGCCGGTTCCGTTGACCCAGAACCCCCCGGTATCGCAATCAAGTTGGAATTCGCTCTGGTTGACATTGGTATGACTGCCCTGCCAGAGCGCGATGCGTCCGGTCTGGCTAGGCGAGATATACAGGTCCCAGACCCAGGTGAACTGTTCAATGTCGCCATTATTGCCAGGGGCGTCCAGCCAGAGTTGCAAGCCCCGATTGGTACCCGATACGCCATTGACTCGAACGTAGGTGGCGGGTTCACCGTTGATATGAGGAATGCCGATGCCGGTCGTGCTCAGCATCCAGTCCAGTCCGGCGGTCATTCCAACGGGCAACATGTCGGAGGAGCCCCTGGCCGCGGCCAGTGCCTCCTCGTCTACGGCAACGGCGTCAACGAACCGCCACTCGGCTGTCCAGTCGGTTGGGAAGGATCGGGTCGTGGTGAAGGACCAGGTCGGACCGACCAGGATCTCACCGTCCACGTAAGGGTCCACCCTCCAGTAATACGTTGTCAATGGGGAGAGGTCGCCGGCGTCCAACGTGGGTTCGGTGACATTGGCCAGCAGGTCTTCACCTTCAAACACCGGGTCAGTTCCGAAGTAGACATCCCATGAGACTGCGCCCAAGCAGGTTTCCCAGGAAAGAACCGGCTCGCGGGAGACCCGGGACTCGCCATCTGCGGGAACCGGTCCGGAATCGCCATCGACGGACTCACCTGTCGTGAAGGCGATTGGTGGGGACCAGTTGCTCCATTGCAGGCCGTCATCCCGATACCGCACGCGCCAATAGAGCGATGTGCATCCGGGAACTGACGAATCGAGTGTCGTACGGGTGATGTCGGGGTCTTCGACCGTGTTGTAGGAATACCAGACGTCACCGTTGGGCGGTCGATACCAGTTCTCCCGCCGTTTCCAGTCTTCCGCGATGGGATCGGTCCAATCAAGTTGGTTCTGGCTGATCTGCCAGTGGCTCTCAAGCGCCTCGTCGCCGTCGCTGTCGGAGAAGGTGTCACCGGTGAACGCGATGTTCCAGGCGGGTACGGGGCCATCAGCCAACGTGGGGTAGACACCAGAGGGTGTGGCAGGTGGTTCATTCTGGTAACGGATTGTGATCTGGTCACGAATCTCGTTGTCACGAGCGACCCAGTCATTGCCTCGGCTCACCCGGGTCAACGTCAGGGTCGGATTATCACCGCCGGTAATCTCCATGACGCAGAATCCCCACTCATTTTCAGTGAGTTGGAACTCCTCGTAGTCTGCATTGTCATAGTGGTACCAGTAGTCGAGGCTGCCCATGGCGGAGGCTACATTGACCATCAGGTGCTGGTGATCACGGCTCTGGCCACGGGAATAGGAATGGGTGTGTCCAAAGAAGTGGACGGACGGTTTGCCGCAATCCGCGGTGAACTGTTCTGCCCGGGTTACTGCCTCAGTGCTGAAGCTGGATTCACCGGGTGTCCAGGACTCGCTCTTGTGAGGATGGTGGAATTGCAGCAGCACAAAGTCGATGTGTTCAGCCGTGCAAGCATCCGCCAGGACACCATCGAGCCAGGACAGCTGGATCGCGTTGTCGTACGGTGGATTGGAGTCAAGCGTGATGATGCGCAGGTTGTGGTGGTCGAACCAGTACCAGTGTTCGAGGTAGCCCAGTGTGCCGTTGAGCGGCAGGTTCATGTAGGCGTAGTACAGGGCGGCATTGGCCTCGTGGTTTCCCAGTGCGGGATACAGAGGAACGTGACGGTAGAGATTCTGGGCCTGACTGAAGAAGTGATCCTGCCAGTGTGAATGATTGCTGCCAGTACTCACGAGGTCCCCGGGGACCAGCGAGAAGGATACGACCTGGTCGATGTCACCGCCGCCGGGTTGTCCGAAGAAATCCAGGATGCCATCGTTGACGATTTCCTCGTGCTTGGTATCGATGTTGCCGACCTGCGCGTCGGAATAGGCGACGAAGGTGAAGGGAGCCTCGGTGCCCACTGGCAGAGGAGTGGTGAACCAGGACGTATCGGACTGGTCGGCCTCGGTCCGAGCACGGTAGTAGTAACGCGTGCTGGGCGTCAGTCCCGTCAACTCGACATGGTGGATATGCGATCCGCCAGCTCCATCAACCCAGGTTCCGACAACCGACTGGTCGAGGTTGTCCATCGAGGTTCCGAAGTCGATCCAACTGTCGGCGTCTCCATCGCTTTCCCAGGCAATCGCCATCGAGGTGGATGTGGCTTTCTGCAGGAAGGGTTGCACCGGAAACTCGGCTTGTGAAGCAGCCGTCGCTCCGAGCAGAGTGATGGCGATCAACAGGTTTCCAGATGAGGTTCCAGCCATGTTCTCTTTCCCTGCTTCCATCATGTGGATACAGGCCAGGGAGTCAAGTATTGACTGGAGTCTCTGGGCCAGGACTGCCAGCCTATGGGGCCTGGGGCCTGTTTCAACTCCTTGGAGGGCCAGTCGGGCCCTCATCCCGTCTGGTATCAGGTGGCAGCCGGAGACATGTCCGGCAGGCCAAGTGCTTCCATGGCATTGCTGACTTCAGCGAATGCCTGGGGAGTCAGTGCTTTCAATGGTGGGCGTGGGGGCCCGCAATCGATGCCGACAACCGACATCATTGCTTTTCCAGCAGGGATGATCCCTTTGTCATACAGGACATCAATCATGACGACAGCTCGATCGTGTTCGGCAGTGGCAGCGGCCATGTCGCCATCCTGATGTGCTTTCATCATTCTGCGGAACAATCCTGCAGAATGGTTGTATGACGCTCCGATTGCAGCTTCGATACCAAGTTGAAGGGCGAAGAGGAGCATCTCATCAGCAGCAAAGAAGACCTGTGCGTCTTCTCCACAGGCATCAATGGCAGCTTCAGTTGCCTCCAGATCAGATCGTGTGAGCTTCACGCCGGCAAAGTTGGGAATCGCGTGCTTCAAGGCGGTCAGAACCATGCCGGGTGCGAAGTCGACATGGGAACGAGCAGGATTGTCATAGAAAAGAAACGGACGATCGCCAGCGGCCTTGGCAATGGGTGCCAGGAAATCGACCAGGTCATCTATTGAAGCAGGTGGGATGAATGGCGGCGCCATGGCGGCGACTACGTCAGCATCTGCTGAATTCGCAGCCTGGGAGATGTCGATGGCTTCGGATTGGCACGCGCCACCAACGTGAATGATTGAAAGAAGATCATTCGACTTGGCAGCAGGGCACCATGTCTCAAGTATCTTGATGCGTTCATTCTTGGTAAAGGACAATGCTTCACCCGTTGATCCGCAGACGAATACGCCTTGCAGGCCTGCGGAGGCGTAGAGGTCTGCCTGCTTCGTAATGGCTTCTGGATGGAGTCTTCCATCTTCATGCGTAGGTGTATGGGCAGCTGCGACGAGGCCTTGAAGTAGTCTCATGTGCAACAGGGTAATACATCCAGGGCAGGCAGTCAGGAGTACAAGGCAGGAGTGATACCATGCAGTCATGGCAGCCAGCTCAGGCAATCTCGTGTTTCGGCCTTTGCGACTTGATCTGGAAGATTGTCGTTCATTCAATGACCTGATGTCCTTCGATCGAAATGATCAGGACAGGGCATTGAAATCACCTGAAAAAAGACTGAGGACCCAACTCCAGGCTGTTGAGGGGGGCAAGGTCTATTACGGTGAGGTGGTTGAAACGAATTCGCAGGTCATCGGAATGTCCTGTTTATTCAATATCGGGATGTTTCCTGATGGCGGCCAGCCGCTTGTGGGGTGGATCATGATTCATCCAGATCACCGCCGGAGAGGACTTGCCCGCAGGCTTCTTCAGACGGGAATTGTTCAGGCTCGCAAACTGGGATTTGATCGAATCTACACGAGTCTGGATTTTGAAAAGACGTTTGGCACTCAATTCATCCAATCTGCAGGATTTGATGAGTTGGATCGGCAGTACATTTTGAAACTGGATTTATCTGAATGCAGTGAAGAGTTGTTTCAATATGACTTGGCGAATGACATGCAGCTATTGACGATCGGTGAACTTCAATCCAAGGAATCGGACTGGGCTGAGAAACTGCATGCTCTTTGTGACAGTTTCATGCGTGACATCCCCAGCAGAACAGGGGTTGCAGAAGGGTTCCCAAAGACAGCAGAAGAGTTGAAAGCCAGGCTTCTGGATGAAATCGAAATCAATCTGGACAGTTCATATGTCCTGTTGGTCGAAGGTGTATGGGCTGCGACAGCCTGGATGTCTACTCCAGAACCAGGGCAGGATTCTTGTTATCACTTCATGACCGGGGTGCATTCGGATTACCGTCGCCGAGGATTCGTCAAACTGATCAAACGGGCAGGGTTTGACTGGTGCAGAACTCATGGAATCCGGTACATACATACCAATCAACATGACACGAACAAGCCGATGCTTGATCTGAATATGGGGTTGGGATTCAAGATCGCATCAACTCATGTAATGTACTGTCACGTGCTCGACGAAAAAGAAAGGTGAATGGTCAGTGCCCTCTTTCATTATGTCTCAACTTGTCATGTCTTTGATCGTGTTCCTTGCGTCAGCCTCAGGAACATCCTCAGAAGAAACTGTTCGCGCAGAACATCTTGATCGCAGGACAGTCGACCTTCCCTGGATTGATCTTTCCGATATCGGTGAATGGCGTGAGGAGCAGGGGAAAACCGGTTCACTTCACAAAGCGGCGGCCGCATTGTCTGATGATTCGGTCATCCGGATTGATTCTGCTCCTGGTGAGTCGACATTCATACGACATCGTCAAGGCGCCGGCCAGCCGGAAGCCATTTCAATTGAGCAATGTGCGGCGCTTCAAGGAACGGTTCTTGACATCTCAGAGTTGCCGGACGAATCAATTGGTGTTCTTTTGCATGACACGATTGAAGGAAGCCCGACCTTCAACGACCTCGTATTGTGGGTTGGCAGCAAGGATGATTTGCTTGCAGGCAAAGAAGGTCACTTCACGGCTCGATTGGGCAGTTGTGGTGAAAATCATCCGATGCGTGGTGAAATCACAGTGAATCCCGGAGGGAAGGTCACCGGCATACGTGTGGATCTGGATGGTCAGACACCGAATCGTTTT
Source organism: Phycisphaerales bacterium (assembly GCA_029242715.1). Lineage (GTDB taxonomy): Bacteria > Planctomycetota > Phycisphaerae > Phycisphaerales > SM1A02 > UBA1668. Next base: position 52,540 of record JAQWTL010000002.1, on the reverse strand, counting down.
CGTTGCATGCTTCTGCCTGAAGAAATACATGCAAGGATTCCTCGCCGTGGCCATGATCTGCCTCTGATCGATCTTGATACTGAACATGATGGTCATGTCGTGGTTGATCGAGAATCAGGTCAGTACCTGGGGCACCCAACAACCGTTCTGCTTGAAGATGGCAAGACGATCCTGTGTGTCTATCCCAAGGGGCATGGCAAGGGTGGTGTGGTCTACAAGCGATCCGAGGATGGCGGTTTGAACTGGTCTGATCGACTTCCGACACCCGAGAACTGGAAGACCAGCCGTGAGGTTCCAACTCTGCATCGCGTGATTGATCCTGAAACGGGCAAGAAACGACTGATCATGTGGTCCGGGCTGTATCCAGCTCGAACAGCAGTCAGTGATGATGACGGGCAGACCTGGTCGCCATTGCAGCCTGCAGGGGATTGGGGGGGTATCGTCGTCATGGGATTTGTCGAACGGCTGAACGATGGTCGCTATCTGGCCATGTTTCATGATGATGGTCGATTCATAGGTCCTGCCTCGCAGCAGACCAAACCCGTCACATTCACCATGTACAAGACCTTCAGTGAAGATGGTGGTCTGAGCTGGTCGACGCCTGAAGCTGTCTGGTCAGGGCAAGACGTACACTTGTGTGAGCCTGGGGTGATTCGATCGCCAGATGGTGGCACATTGGCCATACTGCTGAGAGAAAACAGCCGACGGCGTAATTCATACGTCATGTTCAGTGAAGATGAGGGTGCAAGCTGGTCTGCTCCAAGAGAGTTGCCCGCTTCATTGACTGGTGATCGCCATACGGGGGTGTATGCGCCAGATGGTCGACTGTTCATCTCATTCAGAGATACGACTCATGACTCGCCCACGAAGGGTGATTGGGTGGCCTGGGTCGGGACCTGGGAAGATCTTGTTCGAGGTCAGCAGGGGCAGTATCGGGTTCGTCTAAAGGACAACAAGCATCGCTGGGATACCGCCTATCCGGGTGTGGTCTTGTTGCCAGATGGGACGATTGTCACGACGACCTATGGTCACTGGGATGAGGGGGAGTCTCCCTACATCCGTTCAGTCCGCCTGACGATGCAGGAACTGGATGATCGAGCTTCGCGAGGGAAGTGAGTCGCGGCCTTGTGTTCAGTGAGTCGGTGTCGGTTGATCTGTCCAGGGATTCTGGACATGGCAGACACGGCCGGTCTTCTCGATGTAATCCTGGTGGTAGTCTTCCGCGGGATAGAACGTCTTGGCCATCTCGACCTCGGTCACGACTGGTTGTGAATAGGCTTTGGCCGTGTTGAGCTTCTCGATGTAGGCCTTGGCCTGGCTGGCCTGCTCATCATTCACTGCATAGATTCCGGAGCGATACTGGCTGCCAACGTCCGGGCCCTGGCGATTCAGTTGCGTCGGATCATGCATCTTGAAGAAGGCTTCCAGAAGTTTCTGGTAGCTGATTGTGTCCGGGTTGTAGGTCACCTTGACAACCTCGGCATGCCCCGTGTCCTTGTAACAGATATCCTTGTATGTCGGATTCTTCGTATTACCTTGCATGTATCCGCTCTCAGCGTCGATGACGCCTTCGCCCTGTTGGAACCAGTGCTCGACACCCCAGAAGCAGCCTGCTGCAAAGTATGCAGTTTCAATTTTGGCAGGTTGTGAAGCTGGTGGCACGGGTTGACCTTCCTCAATGAAGGTGAGCGCTGCTGAATTCAAGCAATGCCGTTCGCCGGTTGGCTCAGGCCCATCCGGGAACACATGTCCAAGGTGTGCATCGCAGCGGGCACATGAGATTTCGGTTCGAACCATCCCGTGGCCTTTGTCGACAGTACGTGCCAAATGGTCTTGATCCACTGGTGTATAGAAGCTGGGCCAGCCTGTGCCAGATTCAAATTTGTGATTCGATGAGAAAATCGGCAGTCCACAGACAACGCAGGTGTATATGCCATCCTTCTTGTTATCGAGGAGCGTTCCACAGAAGGGTCGTTCGGTCCCGGATTTCTGTGTGACTTTGAAAGCTTCTGCACTGAGATTGGAAGCCAGTTCGGCTCGCTTTTCATCAGTGATTGGAGTGATGTCATATCCACTTTGGGAATAGGCCGGCTTCATCGGGCTCTCTACCTTCGAGGGGGTGCCTTCAGTTGGTTCTGATGTCTGTTTATCGAATCCGCCTGTCATGGCAATGATGGCCAGGAGGGCGATTGAGGCTGGAATGAGTATTCGCATACCCCATTTTAACCCCCCCGGAGGTTGAAGGTTCGTGTCAATCGGCTGCATGTCCAGGATCGGCCTTATTGAGGGCTGGTGGGGTGGGATTTTCTTGTCCGAACATCCATTCGATCGCGCCCCGAGGCCCATATGCGAAGTGCCAGGAGCCATGCCCGACATCTGGCAGGGGTGAATAAGCAGGGCGGCCACCGGCGGCACGGATCGCTTCAATCATCATTCGAGACTCGGCTTCCTGTACGACAGTGTCATTGGTCCCATGGAATGCCCAGATCGGTACGTCTACAAGCTGGGAAGCAGTTTCAAGTCGGCCTCCTCCGCAGATCGGAACCACGGCCGCAAACCAGCGGGGATGACGAGCCGCAAGGTCCCAACTCCCGTAGCCACCCATGGATAGTCCGGTCAGGTAAATCCGTGAGAGGTCAACGTTTTCCCGGTTGATGACCTGCTGCATGGCTGCAATGACTGCTTGAAGAGATGGGCTTGCATCGCCAAGGGGCTCTTTTGAGACTTCATATGGGGCCCACTGTTCGTCTGCAGGGCATTGAACGGCAAGCAGATAGCAGGCTTTGTCTTGCAGATGTCCTGCTGAAAGGGCCCACATGGGCAGATAAGTCAGTTGTGCAAGATTGTCATCACCTCGCTCTCCTGCACCATGCAGGAAAACAACCAGCGGAGCTGACTTGTCGGGCTCCGTTGGTTTTAGCAGGCGATAGGGATAGGTTCGATTGGCATTTTCTACTTCAACAGTGATCGTATGGGATTCATATCTCGATAAAGGGTCGATCATGGTTGATAGGGCGGTTGTCAGAAGGGATATGAAGAATGTGGGAAGTAACATAAGTTCATCTCATCCAGGTAGTAGTTTGAGATTGCAGATTCCTGGGGAGGTCCGAGTCTATCTGATCGTATGATGGAGCAGATGCGTTTCATAGCAACCAAATTGATGCTCGGCTCCATGGTTCTGCTTCAGGCAGGATGTGAATACGAGCCGAAAATGCACATGGACATACCCGGCATGCACCCCCTGAAGATTCAACTTCTAGGCAGCATGGATTCCATGCCTCATGGGCATGGCGAACCTGGAGAGAGGTTTGGAGCAGGCATTAATTTCGGATTGTATGCCTGCGACTGGGATTGTGACCAGAAACAGCCAGCTTCGTTCTAGTAGAAGTCAGGGCATGGTCTGGCTTGTCCCTGGACGGGGCCGTGCAGTCTTGGATGATGAGGCAGCAAGCTTTCTTGCCATTTTCCATTTCGCTGCTTCAGAAGTCTTTTCCTGCTTGTCATAGATCCTGATCAGCTCATCAATGCAGTCGATGGTTTCTGGATCAGCGTCACCAAATAGTTTTCGATAGCCTTCATGGGCCTCAAGTGCCAGGATTTCGGCATTCTCGTATTCGCCAATTTCATTCATTGCTGATGCCAGGTTGTAGATGGTCATCAGAGTGTCTTGATGGATTGAGCCGAGCACTTGTCGACGAATCTTGAGGACTTCCTGTCCCAGCTTGATTTCTTTCTGTATGTCACCAAGCAGCCCCTTTGTGACGGCCAGATTGGACTTTGTGACAAGTGTTTCTGGGTGTTCAGGTCCAAGAGTTCTATTCAGGATTTCCAGAGCATTGTGTTCATGGAATTCAGCTTCTTCATACCGCTCCAACTGCCCCAGTGTGATTGCCAGATTGATCATGGTGTTGACAGTGGCTGGATGATTCGGGCCCAGTACGTTCTGTTTGCCCTCAAGTGCCTTGCTGTGCAGGACAATCGCTTCATCCGGGCGATCAAGAAGATCAAGGGTAGTTCCCAAATTTGACATGACACGGAGTGTCATTGGATGGAGTGATCCCAGTTGGTTCTGTCTCGTGGCAAGAATCTTACGTTCAAGTTCTTCTGACTTTTCCAGAAGTCCGAGCTCTCCATAGGCGAGTGCAAGGTCTTCTTCGATTTCAGAGTTCAGCTTATGGTTGTTGCCCAGAGAATCCGAGCAGGTCTTGAGAAGATCTTCCAGTATGGGTCGAGCATCTTTTGCATTTCCGAGATTGATCCAAGTTGTTGCATGCTTGCAATGTGCGCGAAGGGTGTCTTCATGCGTGGGACCAAGTCTCGAGTTCAGGCGATTGATCACAGTGTCATTGACGACAAGTGCTTCCTTGTATCTGCCCAGTTCGTTTAGAACCGAACTCCTGTGTTTGTCGGACTCAACGGTATAAGGATGATCATGACCGAGAAATTTTTCCGACTGGGCAGAGGCGCCGAGAAGAGTCTCATTAGCAATATTGAACTGACCGGCTCGCAGCTGGCCGTTGCCAAGCATGATTGCAGCCTGAATTCGTTTGGGGTTGTTGGCGGGGAAGTTGTCTTGAGCGATCCGTTGTGAAGACTGGTAATGCTCAAGAGCGATTCCATAGCTGCCGATGCGTTGAAATGCCTGGGCAAAATCCATGTGAAGTTGAAAGGCAATCAAGGGATGAGCCGCAAAGTTCTGATGGATTTCACTGGAGGCCGAGTTGAGCATGGTTTCAACAACTTGGCGATCAGAATACTGAGCAGTTTCAGGATCAATCGCTGTGATGAAAGTATGCAAATAGGAACGGAAGGCGTCAGCTCTCTCATATGCATCAAATGATCTTGCTCTCAGTTCGAAGACAAGGAAAGCCCCAAAGAGAGCGATCAGAAAAATCAAACAGCCAACGGCGGTTGCTATCCAGTGGCGAGAAATCAGTTTATGCAGGTGATAGGTGAATCTTTCTGGGCCTGCCGAAACAGGGAGCCCTTTGAGATGCCTTTCAATATCAACAGATAACTCTGCTGGGGTCGCATAGCGATTTTCTGGATCTGTTTCCAGGCATCGCATCACGATCCAGTCAAGATCTCCACGGAATCTGGAAAACAGTTTTCCAGGAGTCGTCTGTCTGGCAGTTGCTCTTTGATTCCAATTCGCATTTGGTATTCGAGTCGCAGTAGATGGTTTTGCAACGGATGGTGATATGTATTGATTATGGTTTTCATTCTGGAGTGGAAAACGATTGGCATCCAATTCATCATTTGGATTCAGGCCAGTCAGTAATTCGTAAAGTATGACACCCAGTGAATACACATCGCTTCGAGTATCAGCAGAAGCCATTTCAGGATTGCTTTGCTCTGGGCTCATGTATCGTGGTGTTCCAGAAATCAACGCAGTCACGCCTGCTTGGCGTGGTTCTTCAAGAGCCCTCGCAATGCCAAAGTCGATGACCTTGATCATTGGCTCATTATCCATGATCGTGACCAGAATATTTTCCGGCTTGAGATCTCTGTGGATGACGCTTTTTGTATGAGCGTGTTGAACAGCGCTGCAGAGTTCTTCAAACAGTACTAGGCGTTGATCGATGTTCAGGCAATGGTTGTTGCAATAGGTTGTGATTGGAATTCCATCGACGAATTCCATGACCAAGTAGAAACGACCGTCTTCCGTACATCCACCATCAAACACAGTTGAAATAGAGGGGTGATCCATGAGCGCCAGGGTCTGACGTTCCACCTGGAATTTTTGTCCCATCTTGGCTGACTCGAGTTTCATCAACTTGATAGCAACTCGACGTTTGACGGGTCTTACTTGATGAGCCAGGTATACATCAGTGTAGATTCCTTCGCCGATGCATCGATCAATGACATAGCGGTCAATGACACTTCCTGTCATGTCATTTGGGGCCATGTCATCCAAGTTCTCTCCTTCGGATTGCATCTCGGAATCGATGTAACCAAGGAGATTTCGGATGTCATTGCGGACCTGCTCGTCAGAACAATTGGCTATCAGCCAGGATTCCTGTTCATTGGCAGGGATTTCAACAATGCGTTCAAAGAGGGCTTGGACTTTTGATGTGTGGAGTGACATCAGGCAACGCCAGAATGACTGCCGGCATCGTTTGAATCAAGATGTCGACGAAGCCAGGCCTTTGCAAAGAGCCAACGTGATCGTACGACTCTCTCTGTGAGACCCATGACTGTCGCTGCATCTCTGGTGCTCAGGCCACTGACGAATCGCAGGTGGGCTACTTCAGCCGCTTCGGATGATTCCGCTTTGAGTGCTTCTATTGCTTTTAGGGCATCCAGTCCTTCTGGTGTGCGAGCGGTATCAAAGTGGCTGATTTCGCCTACGGCAACCTCGATACTGACAGGCCTTTCGCCATGACCTCTCTTCTCAGTGTTCAGCCGCCTGGCGCGATCGATGAGAAATCTGTTCATGGCAGTTGAAACGGCGCCCAGGAAATGACGGCGATTTTCCCAGGAGTCATCAGATTGCTTGTGCATTCGAAGCCAGGCTTCATTTACCAAAACGGTTGGCTGGAGAGTTAGAGAATTTGATTCCTGTGCCATGAGAGTTCTGGCCAGGGATCGAATCTCAATCTGAAGCCCATCCCAGACGCTGCGGATGATCTGTTCATCACCATCAGCCTCGTTCAGCAGAAGCGTGATGCTGAAAGGAACGTCATCCAGTATGACCTGATTCGTCTCGAGTGATTGCATCTGAATCAAGTGTAACAAGCGATGCTGGAAGGCAAGGGGTTATCTAAAGCATCGTCTCAATGAGTCGAGGCAACGGGCCTCATCGGGCTGTTGCTGCGGAACTTTATGAAACGAATTGCATAAGAGGCCTGCTGACAAGCAATTATTCCTTTGACCATGGTCCTGTGTCAGGGGGTTCAACTCGTGATTCACTTCGTCCTTTGCCGGGATTACGGGGGGTTGCCGGCACCAGATTCATGACAGTGATCGAGGGGGGAGCGATCGGACGGCTGCTGAGGTATTCGTTGTCGCCAATAGGGACTTGTGCCATCTTTACCAATGGTTCGCGTCCATCGATGACTTCTCCAAAGGCGCAGTACAGGCCATCAAGTCGAGCTGTTTCTTCTCGATCCAAGGCAATAAACCACTGTGAGCCGGCAGAATCGGGAAGATCGCTGCGTGCCATTGAAATCACACCGAAGTCATGAGGCAGTGTCGAAGCTTCAATTGGTTGCCACCATCCAGGTCCGCCTGTTCCATCTCCAAGAGGGTCGCCTCCTTGGATGACGAATGGCCTCCCTTCCCGGCCTTGGATGATGATGCGATGCATGATCGTGCCGTCATAGAAACGATCTTCAGCGAGTCTCTGGAAATTCAGTGCAGTCATGGGTGCCGCATCTTCTCGGAGGTCAATTCGGATTTCTCCCATGGTGGTGTCCATGTCGATATCCATTTCTGGGCGAACCCACCAGCCACTGCGGATGACGGATTCATCTCTTTTCAACTCCGCGTCAAGAGCAGCACCTTCATACAGGCCTGAACCAAGAGGTAATCCCTCGGTTTCTTCAGCGCCAGCATCTTCCCAGCCGACGATTCGCATCCATGTGCCTCGACCCTCCGTAAAGTCCTCTTCCATTACCGGGATGAGTCTTGAGAGAGCAGGTGTGACGACCAATGGGCTGCCTGTTGGTTCATCATCAACGATAAGTTGAAGGTATGCGGCATGATCAAGTGATTCAATCGCGGGGAATGCCTTGATCGCATTGATTTTTCCTTCAACGAAAGTGGCCGGTTCATTGATGATCGTTCCATCATGTTTCATGAGCACTACCGTTCCCTCTGCAGCGTAGTTTGGCCAGGTAGAGATGATCATCTCGCCGCCAGCAGGTGCCCAGGGCCGTTTGATTAGCAGTGTGGGGGTAGGATTCAGAAGGCTCAGTACAAGCAGTGGGATCATGTCATCTCTCCAGGCTTGGCATCAATCAGAAGGTAGGTCGATTTTCTGGAAGTTTATAGAAGCCACGCCCAGTGGATTCCACTTCGCCTTTGGATGCCAGTACTTTCCATACGTCTGATGGGAACTGTTCGGGTGGCAGGATGGATTCAAACCCAGCATCTTTGCCTCCCGTTAATGGGCTCCGCCCAAGCTTTGACTCATGATCGAGTTTCATGAGCTTCAGTCTCTTGCGAAATGCCTTCATGGCTTCTCTGAGAATCTCACCAGGAACATCCGGAAGGACTTCTTCGGTTATTGGTTCGTCAGTTTCTACACCACGTAATACGTTCAGGATGTGCTTGACTGCTTCCGTATCACGAGCCATGACCGCTCTGCCTACGGCAGCGGTATCAGCTTTTGCTTTGGCGAGTTTCCGTTGAACTTCGCCCCAATGTGAACCGGCATCCGGTGAATCCAGCGATGGAAGTATTGACTCCACTTCGGCAAGGATCGTTTCGACATCCATTGCCTTGGCTGGATGTGCGGGGCCTGGTTTTCTCTTCTTGCGTTTTCCCTTAGCCATGAGAACAGGCTACCAGATGACTGACTTTTTCAGGAGGACACCGTTGGGTAATTGATTCTCAGGTGGCTTTTCTTTGCTTCATCTCTGCCAATCTCATGGGCATGACGTCGATGCAGCTAAAGAACTCCTGTGGTTTGACTTGTTCAAATCGGTGCTCTTTGACTTCGCCATCCTTGCCTACCAGAAGGACTTGAAATGTACTTGAGCTGATTCCGAGATGCGCAGCCAATGAGCCCGGATCCGGTACGTTTGGGTCCTGGTCTTCATCCGTTGGTGGGTGAATGATGGTCAGGATGAGCAGATCCCGCTCAAGGACATGATCTTCCAGTTCCAGGAATCTGCTTCTTTGTTCAATGACCGGCTCCTCGCTCCCGGATATCACAACGAGTCGATGCTTCCAGTGATGCGATTCAATCCAATCAATGTCTTGTTGTTGAGGCATGATGAAAGTGAGTCCAAGTGAGACGAGAGGGATCATGCACATGAGGCATATGGCAAGACGAATCATATTGCATCGCTCCTTATTGCGGGATCTTGATTCCCCCCCTTGGACTTGTCTGTCGCGAATTCCTTGGCAGCTCTGAATGTTTCTATTGCACGTCGGCGTGAAACCTGGAGGTCCACAATGGGATCCAATGACATTGGCGTTCTATTCAGCCATCTTTTTATGTATGTCCTGCTTGTATCCCATGTGTCAGCTTGTCTAACTGGATTGAATATTCTGAAATATGGCGCAGCATCTGTTCCAGTTGATGCGGCCCATTGCCAGCCTCCGTTATTGCTGGAAAAGTCATAGTCAACCAGATGTCTTGAGAAGTAACTCTCCCCATGCCTCCAGTGGATCAGTAGATTTTTCGTCAGAAACATGGCCGTGATCATTCGGACTCGATTATGCATCCAGCCTGTTTCTTTAAGTTGCATCATTCCAGCATCAATGATGTCGATGCCAGTGCTTCCTTCCTGCCACGCCTGCAGTCCTGCAGAGTCTTCTCGCCATTGAATATTATGCGCCCATTCAACCATTGGTTGATTCATGGAGACCTTTGGGAAGCCATGCATGACATGCCTGTAGAACTCTCTCCATACGAGTTCATTGACCCATGACTTTACGCCAATGTTCCAATCTTCAGAGTTCTCGCCAAACCTTTGGTAGATCTTTCGCAGGATAGTGATTGGCGAAATTGCTCCAGTTGCCAGCCAGGGCGATAGTGTGCTGGTGCCAGTTTCACCAGGCACATCTCTCTTATCGTTGTATTTTAAAATCGCATCATCTAGGAATTTATCCAAGAGCACGTGTGCAGCATCACTGCCGGCTTTCCAGAGATGTTGTGCCTTCCAAGGAATAAATCCCGGTATTTCATTTGGAATCGTTCCGGATTCAAGATCCAGAACTCGAGACACTTCCGGTTGGTTAAATACAGGGAGACCTCTGGACTCGAGTTGTTGGTGCCATTGTTTGCAAAATGGTGTAAAGACACGGTAGGGGCTTCCGCTTCCAGTCACAATCTCATGGATTGGAAGAATCGTGTTGCTGTCATGCACTTGAAATGAAATGTCATGGATACCTAGTTGGGTAGCACACGCATCATCACAGTTACGTTCGTCAATTCCAGGCTCGCGATTGACATGTATGCTTTGGCAGTCATGTTGAGAGGCGATAGACTGAAGCCGGAGTGGTATGTCTTCGTAGGTATCAACCTGCTCAATGAGCAGGGGGGTTCCAGACTTTTCAAGCTCTATTTGTAACGACCTCAGGCAATTGAGCATGAAAGAAACTCTTGGGGATCCCACGCCATGCAATTGCCATTGTTTAGGAGTAAGAAAAAAGAGAGCGATAGTGCCATCTTTTCCCTCTTGATAGGCGGCATCAATGGCCGCATTGTCTGTAAGCCTCAGATCATTCCGAAGCAAAACCATGGATCGCATGGTGCTATTCCTGATTAGTAAGACACGTTAGTTGTGTTGTTTTTTCAGCTTCTTTTTTGATGCCATTGAGCATTCCGCTGAAGACAATTCCATGAAGAGGCTTCACGGCATACCAATAGAGGATTCCAGTGAGTCCTTTGGGTCGGAACCTGGCTACTTGAGTCAGGATTGACATGCTTTGATCCTGAGGATCCTGTCGTAGATCGAACTCAAGAGTAGCCTTGCCTGGTAGTTTCATCTCTGCATACAGATGAAGGCGTTTGCCAGGATCTGCATCCATAACTCTCCAGAAATCGAGAGCATCACCACAGGCTATTTTCCGACGATCTCTCCTGCCTCTTCTGAGTCCCGGACCACCCATCATCTGGTCCATGACTCCGCGAAGTCTCCATAGCCAGTCAGCTGCGTAGTATCCATGGCCGCCACCAATGATCTTGATGGCTTCATAGAGATTTTCCGTGTTTGCAGCTACGCGAATAGTTCTTTGATCCACGAATACTCGACCGCCTGACCAATCCGGATCTCCTGGAACTGGGCCAGCATCAAGCCACGATGTTGCCACTTCATTTGTAGCTTCATGCTTGAGTGCTGATGAGATTGCTTCTCTTGGTGACTGTGTTTCATGAGGAAGGAGTTTCCTAGAATCGTCGTTCCTGCAGATAACTGTATTTGCCAGACCCTCGGCAAGCGGTCTCGCAATGCTGGCACTAACAGGGGTCACCATGTGAATCCAGTATGAACTTAGTCTGGGAGTCAGTACTGGTACTGGAACGATAAGTCTTCGTGGCAGTTTTAACTCTTCTGCAACGATTCTCATCAGCTCACGATATGTAATGATCTCTGAGCCGCCTATATCCAGTTTCATGTCAGCAGTGTCAGTGTTTTCAAGGCAGGCTTGCATGTAGTAAAGGACATCTTCGATTGAGATCGGCTGACATTTGGTTTTGACCCATCTTGGCGTAACCATGACAGGCAATCTTTCGACGAGATATCTCAGTATCTCAAATGAGGCCGAGCCGGATCCGATGATCATGGCTGCTCGCAGAACTGTAAGAGGAATACCGCTTGCAGCAAGACTCTCTTCTACTTTTCTGCGCGATGTGAGATGTTCACTGAGTTGCCCACCAATTTCGCCCAGGCCGCCCAGGTAAATGATTCGTTCAAGCTTTGCATCACTCGCTGCGTGGCTGAAGTTCAGAGCAATATTTTGATCAACCTCGTCATAGTCTCTTCCAGCAGTAATCATTGAATGGATGAGGTAGTAAGCACTTTTACATCCTCTTAATGAATCAATGAGTTGATCTGTGTTCGTAAGATCCGTCTGTACAGCACTGAGGTTTTCATGTGAGGACCAATGACGGCCAGTAAGTTTCTTGATGTTGCGAACAAGACATCTCACTTTGTAGCCAGAGTTCAGGAGCCTTGGGACCAGGCGGCCTCCAACGTACCCAGTGGCTCCTGTGACTGCGATGATATTTGTATCGTTTGGCATCATTTGATTTCAGCTGTTTGTCCAGTGTGCGGATGGGGTACCAATCACCCCAACCGCGTCAGTAGGAAATCAGATTGACTAGGCAGTAGCTGCCGTGTTCCATCTCATTTGTATTGATTTGACGCTCATGGCCTGATAAAGAGCGGCCGCACCTACGAGAACATATATGAGTCGTGCACCAATGGCTGCATCGCCACCCATTATGGAGGCCACGATATCCAAGTCAAAGAGTCCCCAGAGTCCCCAGTTCAGTCCTCCGACCACAAGAAGTACCGCAGCAATAACATCAATGGCTTTCATGGTTTTTCCCTTTTTCTAAGTATCGATAGATGATGTTTATTGAGTAACAGGCTAGGGGTCACGTACTGGAAATCAAATCGTCTCATTCAATTCTTACGTGTATAAACGGTCAGTTTACTTCGTTTCTTTTATGCATTGACATTCCAAGTAAATCGCCTGAGCTGACTATGAGATGACTGTGATCGCCATCATGTTCGGAAAGTCGAATTGTATTTGATCGTGAATTTACTACATTGGAATTGTTGAATGTGCATCCGCAAGCGAGGGTGGCAAGTGCAAATAAAAGAGTTGTCAGGGATGTTTTTTTGAATTCCATTATTCACAATCCTTGTACAGGTATTTCAAGCTTTAGTGAGGTTCCTACTTGTGGACTTCCAAGTATGAAAGTGGCTGTCATGTAAAGTTTCGGTACTGATGAAGTGTGTTGTTATGTGGCTACGGAGAAGATTGAAAGAGCGATTGAGTTGTCCGACTCGGGTGGCTGCGAGAATGAGGCTCTTGGGAGGAGTTATCGAGCAACATAAACGTGCCCGCCCAAGCCGGAACGTGGGATTTATCAGGATCCACAAGTGCCATAGTTCATGATGACTAGCATGGCGTCATCAACATCAACGAAACCACTGTCGTCGACATCTGCCCAGGGGTCAGACGTGTCCCATTTGCTCAGCAGTGTGAGAATGTCATTGACACCTGTTTGTCCGTCTCCAACGATGTCAGTTGCGCAACGTTCATCATCAAGCAATGGAAGTACGCCAAGAGCGGGTTCCCCTGTCAGAAGGCCTGTGGCAACCACGGTAAAGCTTCTGAAACCGGTTACATTGAGACCGGGTACATCCAGGGCAACGGTGTCAGTGCCAGCAACGCGAGCTTCGAGGTCATAAATGCCTCCAGGTACCGATATATAGCCACCGTTTTCGCCAAATGACACGTTGGAGAACAGTACTGGTCCGCCATTTGCCAAAGCAATATCTACTGCGGGGGCATCAGGTGAGGCATGTACAAATCGAATTCTGGCATCTGCCCAAAGCTCATTGTTGTCAACTAAAACCAATGGTTGGATGTTCGCTAGCGTGTTTATGGCAATCACGCTGTAATCAAAGGCATCCAATGGCAGGGTTGCATCAATGACTACAGGATCATCCAGGCCAGCTGGAACTACTTGGATGTTGTAGGTGTCTGCTGGAAGACTTGTATACGGAGTTCCCTCATTGAATGGGAGCTGTTCAATTGCTCGAGCTCCATTGACTTTCACATCGACTGCTGGTGCATCAGGTGATGCATGTATCACTCGGATATTTGCTGTTGGAGCAAGATCAAGTGAAACGGCCACGCCAAGAGCTGGTTCTCCATTGAGAAAACCCTTTGCCCATACTGTGATACTCGTGCCTCCGGTCAGGGCGACACCTGGGAGTGATAGTGCAACGATTTCTGTTCCTGCTACGCGAGCCTCAAGGTCATATTCACCTGAAGGTACAGTGACATATCCTCCGGATTCCCCAAACGCAACATCAGCAAACAGTACGGGCCCGCCGTTGGCAACGGCGATATCTACTGCGGGGGTTCCTGGTGAGGCGTGTACGAATCGAACTCCAGTTGATCCAGGAGTTCGAACATTCACATCAGCGTAAATGACAGCGCCGATATTCTTGAGTGAGTCAACTGCAGCAATAGTGAAGTCGCCGGACTCTGGCAGAGGAATCATCGCATCTATGACTGCTGGGCCTGTAGTCCCGGCTGCTACGACCTTGATGTCATATGTTCCTTCAGGAAGTTCTGCGTAACCAGTGACGTCCCCAAAGGCCACATTTGTGAATGCTGGAGCACCATTTACCAGTACATCGACTGCAGGTGCATCAGGACTGAGGTGTGCTACTCGCACATCTGCTGCGGAAGCCATTGTTGCAATTGAGGCGATCACTACGCCGGAAGTAACCATAAGGGGGTGCATTTCAAATACCTTTTCGTCTGTGAGAAATTACGTGTTTGTGTATGGTGAGATTGGAAATCAAATTCTGAAAGAGGAGGGTGAGGGAAGCCAAGGGCCACTCCCCTCACCCATTCGGGGATGGCTCGTTGCTACATCGCTGATGCAGTTTTCATCCGTGGCATCATGACCGTGTCGATGACGTGGATCACGCCATTTGAAGCTTCAAGATCAGTCATGACAATCTTGGAGTTATCGATGTACACGCCTTCACTTTTGGAGCGAATGGTGGCGTTGTTCCCTTGGAGTGTTGTAGCCATGCCAGCTTCAATGGCAGCATCGCTGTATACCCGACCGGGGACCACGTGGTAAGTCAGGATTGCTGCGAGTTTTTCTTTGTTCTCTGGCTTGAGAAGTTCTTCAATGGTTCCATCAGGAAGTTTCGCAAATGCGGCATCAGTTGGTGCAAAGACCGTAATGGGACCTTTTGCTGAAAGTGCATCAACCAGGTTCGCAGCCTTGGCTGCTGCAAGAAGCGTTTGAAAAGTTCCTTGTGAACTGGCCAGTTCAGCAATGTTCAACTGAGAGGGAAGAACGACACTGTCAATGACGTGGATGGTCCCATTCGAGGCCTTGATGTCAGTCAGTACGATCTTGGCGCCGTCAATCTTGGGACCTTCAGTGCAGCAGTTGGAGACATCTAGGCGTTGGCCGTTGGCTGTTGCGATCACTTTGCTTCCAAGTACGTGCTTGGCAGGCATATTGCCGGGAACCACGTGGTAAAGAAGTACCGACTGCAGCAACTGCTTGTTCTCGGGCTTCAGAAGTGATTCGACTGTGCCAGCGGGTAGCTTGGCGAAGGCGGCATCTGTCGGGGCGAAAACCGTGTAAGACTCTGAGCCCTGAAGAGTGCTCATCAGGCCAGCAGCATCAACTGCTGCAACAAGGGTCTGAAAGCGGCCATCAGAGGCTGCAACCTCAGCAAGGGTGGGGGTTGCTGATCCACAATTTGGTCCGAGGGCTATTACTGAGCTGGCGATTAAGCTGGTGAGGAGGGGCATATCTGGTATTCCTTGTCTAAAACGTCCAATAAGGTTAAAACAGTCAAACCGTTCACATGCGAGAACTCTAATACCTCTTGCAGCTCTTATCAAGCCGTTTTTGAACAAAAACGTTCAAAACATTCATTATGTTCATTCTTCCAACGGCTATTGAGATATAGTTCCACTGATGGAACACATTGCTATCAACCGTCTTGTTTCGCCGCGAAACCTGGCTGAGGCCATCGGGATGAGCGAATCATCCCTCAAGAGATGGGCAGATAAGGGGTATCTGCAGGTCACCAGAACTGCTGGTGGCCACCGACGCATCACTGTTCGAGATGCCATCAGATTCGTTCGTGAGCGAGGTATCCGATTCCTTAAGCCAACAGCAATCGGGCTGCCTGCAGATGACCTTACTTATCAGGTAGATGATGATGCCTTAGATGAAGTTCTTCTCGAACATCTAAAAGATGGTCATTCTGAAGCCGTATGGCATCTTCTCATGGGCCGCTTCCTGGACGGCATGTCCATAGCTGAACTTGGTGACGGGCCGATCAAAGCGTCTTTGAGGGAATTAGGATCTGAAAACAACCATGATGCCAATGGAATTTTCATCGAGCATCGTGCAACAGATATCTGCATTCAGGCAATCCAGCAGATGCGTATCGTTGCCGCTCACAAATCACCCAAGTTCAAAGCTACAGGCGGGGCAGTTCGTTCGGATCCTTATATTCTGCCAAGCTTGCTTGTCGCTTCAGTAGTTTCCGAGCAGGGCGGAGTAGCAACAAATTTAGGACCGAACACGCCAATTGATGTTTTCAGGATTGACAGTGTCAATAGACCTGAAGGTGACAGGCCCGACATGGTCTGGATTTCAGCAAGTGTGCTTGACTCACCAGCTGAGATTTCACGTGAAATCAATATATTTGCAGCAGAATGCAATGCTGCTGGAATCAAGTTGATTGTGGGCGGACGCCAGGCATCTGATCTCTCGTTGGAACACATACCGGGCTTGACGGTTCTTGGTTCACTTCAAGGTGTTGCAGTAGAGTCAATTCAACAAGCTCTTGTTTAGCGACTTGTAACTCCATTGAGCTTCATTAGATGAGCCAGTTGATCCTGGAAAAGCATGAACTTTTCGTAGCGATCACTATTGTCTGGAGTTTGGCCGATTACGAGCGGAACTCGTGACGCACTGGTCCACAATCTGATTTCATGATGTGACAACTGTCCATGTCTATGCAGTGGTGTGGACTGGAAGCGGACCATGTCATTCCATCCAATAAGCCTCACCTGACCATGTGTGACATCAGTCCAACGTAGCCCACTCTCATCAGCCTCTAATTTCATGCGAATGATATTACGGCGGAGAATGTGGATCATCGTGGCCACTACGGCAAGTACAAGAACCAGTGCAAGCATGATTCCCAGTTGCTCGAACCGGGTGTTGTAGGTCAAGGCCATGGCAATCAGAAATCCCCCGAGTATGAGTATCGCAGAGGTTGAAATGACTCCAACCACCATCCATGGAGGCCGTGGAGGGTTCCATGTCCATTTGAGTCGTTTCTCAATCATGCACAGAGCATAGGCGGAGAAGCCGATATCGTGGATACTGTGATCATGAACTCAATACTGACTGCTCTGTTCTGTCTCTCTATCAGCGTGTTGTCAACGGCCCAGCAACTGGGGTCTGCAGCAGATCAGGCTCATTCAGAGCAGCATGCATGGGCAGTCATCATGACTCAATTGGATGTGGAAGAGCGTTCATGGTTGTTGATCTGGGATGGAGGGGATCAAGGCCAGTTGCTCATAGACGAGTACTTGGAGGCCTACCCTGAAGGAGATCATCAAGAAGAGGCGATCTACCTGAAGGCTGTTGGTTATTGGAATATGTACCAGTACGACAAGGCTGCGAAGGCTTATGCGCGATATCTCGCTGCTTATACAGGCCATCAACGTTCATCTCTTGCCATGTCAAGACATATCCAGTCACTGCTTCGTTCGGATCAAGCGGCGGCAGCAATCGAGGCAGAGAACGCCTACTCAGGATATCCGGTAGCAGAGCAACGGAAGTTGATCATCACTGATGCTTATCTACTCCTTGGCCGACCCGATGAGGCCAGATTGCTCTTGGATCAAATGATTGAGTCTGAAGAGGAAGATCCCAATGTGTTTCGTATGATCGATATGCTTGAAGCGAAGAGGCTTCATTTAGACATGATCGGGAAGCCATTGCAGGCTTTTCATGTCAAAGCATGGAATACAGGAAGCGACTTGTCTCCGACTGTATTCAAGGGGCAGGTTCTGCTCATGGAATTCTGGGCCTCATGGTGTCGGCCATGCATGGTTCAGATGCCTGGTCTAGTGAAGTTATACGATCGTTTTCACAATCGTGGATTTGAGATTCTTGGAATCGATCTGGATGAAGACGTCTCACGTCTGGAGGCTGTCGTAACTGGATTAGGGATCGAATGGCCTCAATTCAATGATGGCCGAAAATGGGATAACGCCATGGCCATACAGTTCAATGTGCGGCGTATTCCATCCACAATTCTGGTGGATCGATCGGGTATCGTGCGATACATCAATGCGCCTGCGGCATCATTGGAGCGGCTTGTCGGGAGTTTGCTTGGCCCTGGTACGCAGGATCAAGACGGCAAGCAGTTGCCAGGAGCGGCTCGTCAAGTCGATGGGCTTGAGTGAGGAATGATCAAGCTTCTTCAGAAGATCCCTGATCAGCCTTCTTTTCGAGGTGAGCTATGCGACGTCTTGCTTCAACCAGTTGTTCAGTCAACATCAACTGAACATTGGTGGCCATGTGAGTTGGCTTGGCAAGAAGGCGAGCGGTCAAGGCCGTTATCTGTACCTTGAGATTGTCGGTTTCAGGCCCAGGAGAAATTGATTCCAGCATGATGCGTGCTGCACCAGGGTTGTTGGCCTCAATCATGCGGTTGATCATGAGGATGCTGCATCGGCGGTGCAGAACATTGATTTCCTCTGATTCTGGCATGCTGACTCTCAGGGCTTCCAGCATCGCACGGCATGTCTGGCCAAGGTCGTCGATAACTTCGACATCAGCCCCATCCTTGACCATTTGATCCAGTCTGATGACATGTTCACGTACACGATCCAGCATTCCGATTGCTTGGTGATGTTCTATGTACTCACGAATGGCAGTGATCAAATCTTCGGCCGTTTCAAATCGCATGGAAGGCTCAGGATCGATCGCTCTTCTACAGAGTGCCGCCAGGGGGGCTGGTACCCAGCTTGGGAAAGTCACGTTTGTTCCCTTGCTGATGTTGAGGAACACTTCTTTGATGGAATCCCCTCGATGCGGTGGGTAGCCGGTCAGAATTTCACACAAGACGCTTCCAAGAAGGTAGATGTCAGTCCTTGTCGTCAGTGCGCCATCACGTTCAATCATCTCGGGAGCTGCATAGGCGGGAGTTCCCGTGAAGCCTCGGGTCGAGACCTTGCCAGTGCTGTCAATCTCTTCAGCGAGCCCCCAGTCAACAAGGTAGACCTCACCATAGCGACCAAGCATGACGTTCCCGGGCTTGATATCACGGTGAATGACGCTTTGGCCATGGGAATACGCGATGGCTTCGCAGATTCTGATGAGTATTTCAAGATGTTCAAGCAAGGTTGATTCGAACCCGGAATCGAGCTTCTTGGCATCAGTGACCAGTCGATCGCTCCAGCATTCGCCTCGCACCAATTGCATGACGAGGACCGGTTTGCCATCGTTGCCCTGCCCGATGAGATGTACAGGCGGAATGACGGGGTGTACCAGGCGGGCTTGTACCTTGGCTTCTTCAATCAGCAGCGTTCTGGCAGTCCCAGTGTCACGATCGGACCGTAGTTGCTTGAGTGCGACTGAGCGGCCAAGGCTGATCTGTTCAGCCGCGCTGACAACACCAACTCCGCCTCTGCCGATTTCATGCAGGACAACGAAATCAGATCCATCTTCTGTCTGGTTTGGATCAATACCAATTCCGATTTCGCGAAGCGGGGTTGTATCCTGGCTGTCACGGGAAATGCGATCAAGCATTTCCGACACTTCAGGGGGTTCATATCGAAGTGTCTGGGTAGGGTGCGTTTCAGAATTGGCAACTTGACGCGTGCTGGCCAGTCGAAGATGCGGAGCCTCTCCTGAACTCCATGGCTGGTAGGTGCGAGCTGAATCCTCTCCCATCAGGCATGCTCCGTTGATCCTGTCGTCGATTTGATTCCATGGCTTTGTAGCCATTCGCCTGAGTTTGTAACGGAGGCATAGATCGGAAAAATCGACTGGCAATACATGTCCTGTTCAGCAGGTGTTCTTGAGATCGTGCAATCTTTAAGAACAACCACATCAAATCCCAGTTCATAGCCAGATCGAGCAGTAGAGTCGATGCAAACGGCTGTTGAGGCACCCGCAAGAAGTATCTGACGAATATTATTCTCGGTCAGATACTCATTGAGTTGTGTGTCAACGAATGTGTTGAAACCAGTACGGCCTGGCAACGTCATCATTTCATTCTCTAAAGGTAGAAGTTCTTCAATGACGCAGCCGCCAGTGGTTCCCTCTACGAACAGTCCATTCTGCTTGATTGCTGCGAGGATTCCGATTTCCTGAGTGATTTCAGGATGACCTTCCCGAAAGAGAATCGGCAGGTTCACGATGGACACATCTGTTTCAAGCAGAGATTGAATGAAAGACAGGATGTTGCTCTTGACCAAATCAATTCGTTCTGGCGATTCAATTGAGCTGCGGAGAGCACAATTCGGCCCGAAATGGTCGTTCTGAAGGCCGATGAGGAGTATGGCGGTATTGCTTAGCTGGCTCATGGGATAGTTGCCCCCTTTGCAGGTTTGATGATATCCCAACTCGTCTCTATTCGGTAATCCAGAAGGTCTTCTTTCCAGTGATTTACTAGGAAAGGCAGGGTGCCAAGCGGGAACTTTGCGTTGGCGGGGGATAGGGTTGGAGAAAGTGCTTCTGGAATATCTCATTAGCAAGCTATCGCTGTAATGCCAGGTGAGTGTTTGACCATGTCATGGCCAGCTATTACTTGGTTTTCATTGGCGAGGGCTGCAAGCAGAATTTTGGAATTAATCACTGTTGAGTAAAGTGGAAATATGCTTTGGCAGTACAAATCCTGCTCATCGATTGTTCTGCCAACTGTGCAGTCATCCAGGATAATGACTTCGTAACCAAGCTCGTAGGCGGATCGAGCGGTTGAATCAATGCAGGTTGCGGTGGACGAGCCCGCCAGAACAAGTTGTCTCGTCCGGGTCCTGCTCAGGTGCTCATGGAGTCCGGTGTCCACAAATGCATTGAAGCCAGTTTGACCTGGCATTGTGGTCATGTATTTCTGCCAGGGGCCCAGTTCAGGAATGACTCCGGATCCGGATGTTCCTTTCTGAAAGAGATTGTGCTTCTTGATTGAAGCGAGTATTCCGAGTTCCCGGGCTATTTCAGGGTGACCTGTCTGAAACAGAATCGGCAGGTTGGCAATGAAAATGTTGCTGCGCGATGCATGGCTGATGATCCACAGAATGCGCCGTTTTATTTTCTGTATGCGGCTTGGATCTTCGAAGTCCTTCGCCAAGGGACTTCGTTTGCTGAAGTAATCATTTTGCATGCCAATCAGAAGAAGGGCGGTGTGTTTTAGGGTCTTCATTTGATTGCAATCTCTCGCTTCCCTGGGACGCTGTTAAGAAGTTGGTCGTTGTGATCCTTCTTGAATGGAATACATGGATACTTGAGTTGATTGCTGACTCATGTATTGGTACGACGGAAAAAAAGTGCACATGCGACGGGGGAGCCGGGTCCATGAAACCAGAGAGGGGAGGAGAAAAGAGACCGTGGCCCTGAAGGCTCTACTGCCCGCCGGATGTGCACAGGTGTGTGTGGATTAGAAAGCTCCATTCGTGGGAGAGTTTGCCTCGGCAATCAAGGGCGAGGTGTGGTTTTCTTCGGTTGGTGTTCGAGACAACTCGATTGGAAGAGAATCAGGATTGCCCTCGGTTGTTGGGGAGGCCAATTGATTCGTTCTTATCTCCGTGGATTTCGTCCTGGTGGTTCCATATTCGAGACAACTGAAAAAAGTTAAATGTGGAGCATGCCCGCACAAGCTGAAAAGACATGTTGGAGTTGCTCTGAGTGCATTATGGGCAAGGTTTGAATGCGTGATCGATTGAGACGCAGAATCAATGGAAGGCATATGCAGGCCTTTGGGGCTCACGAAAGGAGCCATTCCCTGTCGCTAGTGCGATTTGGAGCAGTACACTCGCATCCATGATGCTGCTGCTTTGCATGGTTTTGACGTCAGGTATTCAGTTGACCAAGACGGATCCGCAACTGGATTCCGCATTGGTTTCTGCAGGTGCGAACCGTTCGCAACTTGAAGCGGCACTGAATCAGGTTTCGGTAGAGCATCGACCAGGAATGATCTGGTTGATCAAGCACATGCCGGAAGCGGATCGACATGAATTGACTTCTGATTTTCTTCTTGAAAATGTCAATGGCGCCTATGAGTCCTGGAAAGCGGCACCATGGAGTGATGGGGTTCCAGAGGACATCTTCTTTGATGCGATTCTCCCATATGCAACAATCAATGAACGCAGGGATGAATGGAGAAGTTCTTTTCATGACCAGTTTTCAGAACTGGTAGCGAAAGCGCAGACGCCATCGGAAGCAGCAGCCATTCTGAACAATCGTGTTTTTCCAATGCTTGGTGTTAAGTACTCAACCGAGCGTCCCAAGCCGGATCAGTCTCCATTGGAATCCATTGATGCAGGAATGGCTTCCTGCACAGGTCTCAGCGTATTGCTTGTAGACGCCTGTCGCAGTGTCGGTGTCCCTGCAAGATTCGTGGGGACGCCACTTTGGTCAGATGGAAGTGGTAATCATTCCTGGGTGGAAATCTATGATGATGGCAAGTGGCATTTTACGGGCGCTGCTGAACCTGTTGGGATGGAACTGGACAAGGCATGGTTTCAGGGGCGAGCTGAGGGCGCCATAGAAGGTGATGCTCAGAAAGCAATCCTGGCGGTAACGTGGCGGAAGGTTCCTCTTACATTTCCCTTGCCATGGAAATCAGGTGATACGACTGTTCGTGCCGTTGATGTGACTCAGCGGTACAAGGCCGGCAAACAACGTCTTCCTGAGGGCATGGCTCGGATACGGGTGCGTGTCATCGATGATAAAGGACGTCGTGAGTCCATTCCTGTAACGGTGCTGGGTGTTCCAGGAGGACAGGGCCACAAGGGAGTTTCCCGGGATGATCGGTTCGATGCCAATGATCATCTGGAATTCGTCCTGCCAATCGGAGTTCGTATTCAGATTGATGTTGAGGGGACGGATCCCGTGACCATCCTTGTCGAAAAGGACGAGCAACTCATCACTGTTGAGCGGCCAGTTCAAGCGGTCAGACCAGAAGATCCGTGATTACTTTTCCGTGCACATCGGTGAGCCGGTAGTCCCGCCCCTGGTGACGATACGTATTGCGAGTGTGGTCCAGGCCAAGCAGATGTTGCATGGTTGCATGCAGATCATGCACTGCAACAGGCTTGTCGATGACGTTGTAGGAGTAGTCGTCTGTCTTGCCATAGCTGATTCCTGGCTTGACGCCACCGCCTGCCAGCCAGATGGAGAAGCAGCGAGGGTGGTGGTCACGTCCGTAGTTGGTCTCAGAGAGAGGGCCTTGGCAATACACCGTGCGTCCGAATTCTCCCGCCCAGAGGACAAGTGTTTCATCAAGCATTCCACGTTGCCGCAGATCCTGGATAAGCGCGGCCTGTGCCTGGTCCACGGCCTTGCACTGTGCCCGAATCTCACCCGGGAGGTTTCCGTGCTGATCCCAGCCTCGCATGTACAACTGGATGAACCGGACTCCTCGTTCGGACAGTCGTCTTGCGCGGAGGCAATTGGCGGCAAATGTTCCAGGAGTCTTGACGTCCTCTCCATACATCTCGAGAGTTTCTGGTCGTTCCTTCGAGATATCAGTAAGTTCAGGTACGGACATCTGCATGCGGTAGGCCATCTCGTACTGGGCAATCCGAGCCGTGATCTCAGGATCCAGGCTCTTCTCGTATTCTTCTTCATTGATCTTCGATGCAAGATCCAGCATTCTTCGGCGATCTTCACGTGAGACCCCATCGGGGTCCTGGAGATACAGCACGGAATCATCGCCGGCTCTCAATTTGCAGCCCTGATGCTCACTGGGCAGGAAGCCACTGCCCCAGAATCGGGCGCTCAATGCCTGCATGTTTCCATAGCCCTGGGTGATCATGACCACGAAGGCGGGAAGGTCCTTGCTTTCACTTCCCAGGCCATAACTCATCCATGATCCGAAGCAGGGCCTGCCCGGCTGTTCATGGCCTGTCTGGAAAAATGTGATTCCAGGTTCGTGGTTGATCGACGGAGTGTGCATCGAGTGGATGAAGCAAAGTTCATGGGCGATGGCGCCGGTATGGGGCAGCAACTCGGAGAGCATGATGCCACCCTCGTTGTTCTCATGCCGCTGGAATTTGAACATAGTTGGGGCAACAGGAAATCTCTCCTGGCCACTGGTCATTGTCGTGATGCGCTGGCCATTCCTGATGGATTCAGGAAGATCTTCATCAAACCGTTCTCTGAGGACCGGTTTGTAATCGAACAAGTCCAGTTGGCTTGGGGCACCTTCCATGTGCATGTAGATCACCCGCTTCGCCTTCGGAGCGTAGTGGGGCAGATTGGAGAGAATCTGCCGTGCACCGTCGGTTGTGGTGATTGCAGCCTGGGCGGCATCACCCATGAGTGAAGACAAGGCGGTCAATCCCAGGCCGGCACCCATCGTCGACGCCATTGATCCGAAGAAACGGCGACGCGTGAGATTGCAGAGAAATTCTTCCAGTGGGTCAGCCGGCTTGTCTGTAAATGGGCGTCGAGCCATCATTCAGTCCTTTACGA
This sequence comes from Phycisphaerales bacterium, assembly GCA_029242715.1. Taxonomy (GTDB): domain Bacteria; phylum Planctomycetota; class Phycisphaerae; order Phycisphaerales; family SM1A02; genus UBA1668. The sequence goes on along the minus strand of JAQWTL010000002.1, from coordinate 28,419 downwards.
TCGCTGCATCACTTGAGAGCACGGCGTTGGCAAGCATGGTCCAGGCAGCGAGTTCCGCTGGCGGAAGATCGTCGGATCTTGGTGATTGGCCAACAGAGATCAACTGGAGAGCTCCCTCCGAGTCTACCTCGAATCTGGCCCGGTACTCCTTGAGGATTTCCTGGACAGCAACTGTGATATCCGGGCTTGGCGGCTGTCCGGTACATCGCTGGAAAAGCAGCTCAATCCTCTCATCATCAGTGTCCCCATCATGCATGATCCGCTCTGCTGTGGATCGTGCAGCTTCAACAAACTGTGGATCATTCCAGAGCACCAGTGCCTGTAGTGGGGTATTGGTCGTGATTCGCCTGGGCGAGCAGTACTCCCGTGTTGGTGCATCCAATGCCATCATTGAGGGAGGGGGAGCAGCTCTTTTCCAATAGGTATAGAGGCTGCGTCGCCACAGGTCATCGCCCATTCCCTGCTCAAATGTTCTTGTATTGGACTGTTGCATGGCGACTTCCTGCCACAGTCCCTCCGGCTGGTAGGGTTTGACGCTGGGTCCACCAGTCTTCTCGATCAACAGGCCGGATACGTAGAGGGCCTGGTCCCGGATCTGCTCAGCGGTCAGTCTCTGCCTTGGATAGTGGTGATACAGCTTGTTTTCGGGATCGCCTGAATTGATCGGATTGAACCTTGAATCCTGGCGGTAGGTGGCACTGAGCATGATTGTACGAAGCAGATTCTGTACATCCCATCCGTTGTCACGAAAATCAGCAGCAAGCCAGTCCAGAAGTTCTGGGTGTGTAGGCCAGGTTCCCTGGTAACCGAAGTCTTCAACCGTTTCGACCAGTCCCTGGCCATAGAGCATTTCCCAAGTACGGTTGACTGTGACACGAGCAGTGATCGGGTTCTCATCACCAACAAGCCAGCGAGCAAGATCTTCCCGGTCGGGGGTGTCAACTGCTTCCAGGGAACCCAGAATGGACGGGACCGTCCTGGTGACGGGCCTGTTCAGATCCGGCTGGTCATAGGCGCCGCGCATCATGACGTATGTGGGGCGAGCTTCGGCTCGTTCCTTCATGATCATGGTTTTGGGTACGCCTGCTTTCATGTTGTCCAGTTCGGACCGGGTCTCCTGAACTCGTGCTTCAGCTTCGAGGTATCCAGTGGAGTATGTGCGTCGCCAGGCAGCTTCTGCGAGTGTTCTTGTTGCATCTGAAACCGCATCGCCCGGCAGGAGGAAGGCTACGGCATCTTCAGGGAGCCTTGATTCTTCAATGATCTCGCGGTGATAGATGCCGCCTTCTCCACCGGTATTGATGACCTTGCATACGAGTGTGTTTCGACCAGGATGCAATTCAAGGGCCAGTTGATCCTGATCCGGGCCGACACTTCGATTGACACGCCTTTCCAGAACGAGCGCTCCGTCGTGATAGACCATGAGGCCATCATCACTGCCAAGAGAAATGTTCATGTTCCTGGTGTTGGGTGAATAGATCTCGCATCCGAGATACTCGGCGCCCTTGCCTGCTGCGAGTCGCACATTTTCTGCTTCCTTGACACCAGGTGCATATCGCCACGACTGCCTGTGGTATTTCTTATCGAAACGAAGTGGGCCGGTTTCCTCAGGGCCATAGGCCGTGTCATAGTGCTCGTCGCTGGATCCAGATGTATAGGGGCCAACGATGTACCAGTTGGTTCTGGCAGTTGGAAGTTGGTCAAGTGCATCAGCATGTGGTTGGCCGAGTTTCAATCGAACACGGCCCGGAGCATGTTTCGCATAGATGGAATGGAAGTTGAGCGTCACGATGACATCGCTGCCGCCTTCAAAGCCAAATGGTTCCGCAGTCGTGAATATGGCAACGCGTCCGCCAGGTTTTTCATGTCCGCCCATGGCCCAGACGCGTCCATTGTCGGCTCGCAGAGCATTGGTCACCTTGAAGTCGGAGTTTGGTTGTTCGACATCCGCCCATGCCCATGTGATGTTCAGAGGTTGCTTGAGCTCTGGATCAAGGTGTGAAACGACCTCTGCGGAGATCCCGCTCATGATGGCATTGCCATTCGGGGCTCGCCCAATGCGACCATCGGGAAGCGAGTCATCCTGCATGACTTCAACCATGATGGCTCTCATGCCCGTTGCATTGGTCGAGAGAGTCACCGTGTAGTCATCGATATCAGGTGTATTGCCTGTAGCCAGCAGTGAGCCGTCTGGTTGAATCTTCAGGATTGAACCATGGCTGCTGCTTGTATGGCCGATCCGGGCAGTGTTCCATGACCAGTTCCCGTTGTCATGCAGATCCTTTTCAAACCTGGCAATTCCATCCGCTTCTCCAGGTGTCGGTGTGTCGCGTTCCTCGATCACCGTGGCGAGATATGCCTCAAGTTCTTCCATCTTCTGGCGATCTTCGGGGCGCAGAATCTCGTAGGCCGGTTCCATGGCACGGTAGGCGTCAGGAATCTGACTGTAGACGCCGGGTTCCTCGTTGTTGTTGAAGAAGGACAGCAGCCCGTAGTACTCCTCGGTTGAAATGGGATCGAACTTGTGGTCATGGCACTGAGCGCAGCCCACAGTCAAGCCGAGGAACACCGTTCCGAGTGTATTGGTGCGATCTACTGCATACATGAGCAGATACTCTTCGTTGATGGCACCACCTTCATCACTCGTGACATGGTTGCGATTGAAACCGCTGGCAATCACCTGATCCTGACTGGGATTGTCTACGAGGTCGCCTGCCAGTTGATCGATCACGAATTGATCGAATGGCTGGTTGTCCAGATAGGCCTGAAGGACCCAGTCCCGCCAGGGCCAGATCGAACGCCCGGCATCCATATGAATGCCGGAAGTGTCTCCATATCGTGACAAGTCAAGCCAGGGTGTAGCCATGCGTTCGGCGTATCTGCTTCGATATGGATCCTCGGTGAAGATCATGTCAATAAGTCGTTCGTAGGCATCTGGCCTTTCATCCGAGAGAAAGGCTTCGAGTTCTTCTGGAGTGGGGGGCAGGCCGGTCAGGTCGAGAAAGACTCGTCTGGCAAGCGTGGCACGATCTGCTTCTGGATTCTGTTTGAGTCCATTTGTTCTGAGTCGTTCCAATATGAACGGGTCAATTTCGTTGCGTGACCAGTTGTCACCGTCACTGGTAGGTACTCCAGGTTTGATCAGTGGTTCAAAGGCCCAGTGATTCTCGTACTGGGCTCCATTCATGATCCATTGCCTGATCAGTTCAGTCTGAGTCTCATCGAGTTGGTGCTTCCCGCTTCCAGGAGGGGGCATCAGGTCATCAGGGTCCTTCGTTGTGATTCGCTGCCAGAGCATCGATGCTTCTGGATTTCCGGGGGTAATGGCCTGTCCGCCCCGACGTGAAGCGGTTGCGTATTCAAAGCTGTCGAGTCGAAGTTTGGCCTGACGTGCTGCTTCATCTGGACCATGACACAGGAAGCATCGGTCCGAGAGGATCGGTCGGATATCCCGACCATATTTGACGGCTGGATCACCGGTGGTACCGCTGAACTGTCCAATTGCTACCACAAGATGAATCATGCCGGTCATCATGTCCTGATGGTACCAATCCAGTGAGGCGGCTCCACCAGGCGATCTGCGGATAAGCAACACGAATTGTCTGGCCCAAGAGCTGACAGGCCCGAGGGGCCCGTCATCAGGTTGTTTGCCCCATTGGAGGTGAGTTTATGGCTGGTACCCTAGATCCATGATCATCACCCATCTGTTGCTATGGAACTTCTGGACACAAGGGCTCTTGAGTCTTCTGACCGTCTTTGTCGTGAGCGAGTCCTTCCCGGCAAATCAGCATGATGTTCAGGTGGGGGCCCGATTGGAGCCGGACTTGTCCCTGTTGCAGCCTCGCCGCCAGGATGATCAGGATCCGGATGTGACGGGGGCTCCCTACGTGGCGTTGTTTGAGAAGGATGGCAAGCAACTTCTGTTTCTTGCTGCCAAGCATGAGAAGGATATTGAAAACGCACCTACGCATGAGTTGGTTCGAAAAGCCATTGATTGGCTCGAGCCTGATGTCGTAATCATTGAAGGGGTGAGAACCAGCGAAGGGCCGAACCCCCAGCGATTTCTGGGAAACGCACGCCGACGAGTCGAATCCGGCAGTGCGCCTGAATCTCTTTATGCCGCCGTCTTGGGCATTGACAGTGGTGCAATTGTGATTGGAGGCGAGCCTGATCCTGAGGCGACAACTGATGTCATACATGAGGCGGGTTACAGCGACAGTGACTTGCTGGGTTTTCTCCTGGCTCGCCGAATGGTTCAGATGGTTCGTAATCAGGATCTTACTCGTGACGAATTCGATTCGCAGGCCAACAAGGCGCTGCGATTCCTGAAGCGTAAATTCAAGATCAGATCCGACTTTGATGCGAATGATTTTCTGAATTGGTACAAGCGAAATCTTGGGGAGAAGTTCAAGGCCAGGAAGATCAGGTCCGAGGTGAATCCGATGCTGGTAGATGAGCCGACGATCCTTCGCAAGATGGCGATCCTGGCGATGAAGGCTCGTGAGTACAACCTCGCTGAATTGGAAGCACGGATGCTGCAGGAGCATGATCGTGTTCTTGTGGTCTATGGCAGTGGCCACCTTCGATGGGAAAGGCGAATGCTGGAAGACATGATGGGCCTGCCGGTGCTTGTCAGTCAGAATCCAGGCTCGCCCCAATCACCAGAGGAACTGGAGCGTCTGCGAGGAGCATGGACCAGAAAGGTCACCGAGGAGCCTCGCTACTTCATCAATGATGGGTATGGCGAACAGGCCATGGAATCCGTTCGGAGCGGAATCGATGTGACGCGTGACTACCTTGGCAACTATGGCCCCACGCAGGTGTTCATCGTTGGACAGCAGGCTGATGAACTTGATGAGCCACAATCGGTTGAAGAAATCGCAAGAGCGTTTTGCGAAGTACACACCGCGAACAGTGATCGTCCGATTGAGGACTGTATTTCACATGAAGGGATGGAACTGGCCAGCAAGGCACGTGATGGAGAAGAAGAGGCTTACCTGACCATGGCGATGGAGTCAGATCCGCCGACGGCGGAACTGGTCTTCATTAATACGCATGGCTGGGGGGAAGAGAATCTGCCAACTCGCGGAATTCATGAGTACACACACGTGTACCAGAAGGCATTTGATTTCACGCCGACGTGGATGATGGAAGGTGGCGCTGAGTTTCTGGCTTGTCATCTTGGAGAGAAGAACGGTTGGGGGAACCGTCAAGAAACCATGTCGCACTATGCTCGTCAGCTTGAACGTGCTGAGGATCTGAAATACACGATTCGAGACATGGAAGACATTGAGACTGCCAAGCCCGCCGTGAAGAAATGGCACCGTGAACTGGCTTATGACGCAGGAGCATGGGCTGTGGTCTACGTGATCAAACGTTCGCGTTCACGAAGCGTTCATGACTACTTCCTCAACTTCTATCCAGCTGTGGATGAGGAAGGGTGGGAGGCGGTCATCCTGGAGTACACCGGCCACCAGAATCTGGATGCCTTCTACTCGGGCTTCGAGGGATTCATGGAACTTCCACTGGATGAACGCATCAAAATCCTCGAGATGATCAAGGACTGACTCTTGCCGTGACTCTGATGCTTGAAACACTCCAACAGCCAAGCGGCAGGGGGAGTCAGGCCTTTCAGGCGCCGTTGGTCTGCATTTCGCTGACGTAACTGGCCTTTGCCTGGGTGTCCATTGAATCAAACTTGGCTTTGCAGCCATTGCAGCAGAAACCAATGGTCTCGCCGTTGTAGTTGCTTTGCGGAGAGCTTGTGGTGACTGGTCTGCCCGACATTCCACATGAATCATTCATCATGCTGAGGCTGGCCTTTTTCGAGGCGCAGGGGCATGGCTTGGAGCAGGTGCATGGGCTGCATGAGCAGGTGTTGGTGGCGGGATTCGTTTTGCAGCCTGTTACCAGGATCGTTGCGAAGGACAGGATGGCAATGCTGAGGAGAGTACGCATGGGAAGCTCCAGAAATGGGGTGTGGCACGGATCGTAACAGTCCAAGCTGCGAAGGGGAACAAAGGGGCTTCGTTCAGCTCTCAGGCTTGCTAGAATCTCCCTTTTGGCCCTTGGACGGGCTGCTGCTACCAAGTGTCCATGTAAGAGGAAGGCGAATTCCGCGATGTCCGAAACTCCCACGATCATCTACACCCACACCGATGAAGCTCCAGCGCTGGCTACCTACGCATTCCTCCCGGTCATTCGTGCCTTCTGTGAATCTGCTGGAATCGCGATTGAAACGCGTGACATCTCGCTTGCAGGTCGCATCCTCGCTCACTTTCCTGAGCGGTTGGAAGCGGCACAGCGTGTAGACGATGCACTTGCGGAACTGGGTCTGATGGCAGAGACACCAGCGGCCAACATCATCAAGTTGCCCAATATCAGCGCATCAGTTCCGCAGCTCAAGGCGGCCATTTCCGAGTTGAAGAAGCAGGGATACGACCTTCCTGACTACCCGGAAGAACCGTCCAGTGACGAAGAGCACGATGTGAAAGCTCGATATGACTCTGTCAAGGGTAGTGCGGTGAACCCTGTTCTCAGGCAGGGTAATTCAGACCGACGAGCCCCGAAGGCTGTGAAGGAATATGCACGTGCTCATCCCCACTCCATGGGGGCTTGGTCTGCTGACAGCAAGACTGACGTGACGACCATGTCCGAGGGTGATTTCAGGAACAACGAGAAGTCGCTCACGATGACGGATGCGGCAACTGTGCGTATCGAGCATGTTGCAACAGATGGCACCGTGACGGTTCTCAAGGATTCTCTTGATCTCCTGGCGGGCGAAGTCATTGATGCCAGTTTCATGAGCCACAAGGCACTGGTTTCGTTTCTCGAAGATCAGATCAAGCTGGCTCAAGATCGAGGCATCCTGTTCTCCTTGCACATGAAGGCGACGATGATGAAGGTTTCAGATCCGATCATCTTCGGCCATGCCGTTCGTGTTTTCTTCAAATCTCTCTTTGAAAAGCATGGGGACGTCTTCAACTCAATTGGTGTAGACGTTAATAATGGTTTCGGTGATCTGCTTTCCAAGATCCAGGAGCTTCCCGAAGCAACTCGTGAGACCATTGAAGCGGACATTCAATCTGTTTATTCGAGTGGTCCACAGCTTGCGATGGTTGATTCGGACAAGGGAATTACCAACCTTCACGTGCCAAGTGATGTGATCATCGATGCGTCCATGCCAGCCATGATCAGGACATCGGGCTGCATGTGGAATGCAGAGGGCGATACTCAAGACACCGTCGCAGTCATTCCAGACAGCAGTTACTCCGGTGTTTACCAGGCAGTGATCGATGATTGCAAGGCGAATGGCGCTTATGACCCTACGACCATGGGAAGTGTTCCCAACGTGGGACTCATGGCTCAGAAGGCCGAAGAATACGGTTCTCATGACAAGACATTCGAGATTGCCTCTGATGGCAAGGTTCGCATTCTGACTGGCAAGGAAGAGGTTCTTCTGGAGCATGATGTAGAGGCCGGAGATATCTGGCGTGCATGTCAGACCAAGGATGCTCCGATCCGTGACTGGGTCAATCTGGCAATCTCAAGGGCTCGTGCAACCAGTAAACCTGCGGTCTTCTGGCTGGATCGAACGAGAGCCCATGATTCTCAACTGGTTGCCAAGGTCGATCGTTATCTTGCTGAGCAGGACGTCGAGGGATTGGAGTTTCACATCATGTCGCCCATCAAGGCGACCCGGTTCACTCTTGAACGAATCCGTCGTGGAGAAGACACGATTTCCGTAACAGGAAACGTGCTTCGTGACTACCTCACTGATCTCTTCCCGATTCTTGAAGTAGGAACCAGTGCAAAGATGTTGTCCATCGTCCCGCTCATGAATGGTGGGGGACTCTTTGAAACGGGAGCAGGAGGTTCGGCCCCCAAGCATGTTCAGCAGTTCATGAAGGAGAACCACTTGCGTTGGGACTCCCTGGGAGAGTACATGGCTCTGGCAGCTTCTCTTGAGCACCTCGCCGACCGATTCGACAATGAGCGGGCCAAATTGCTTTCCGAGACTCTCGATCAGGCAACAACCGACTATCTGATGCAGAATCATTCTCCGTCGCGAAAATGTGGTGAACTCGACAATCGTGGCAGTCATTTTCATCTGGCAACTGCTTGGGCGCGATCGCTCTCCGAGCAGGGTCAGGATGCGGAACTGGCATCGATGTTTGGTCCCATTGCCAGTGCGATGGAATCCGGCCGAGATGCCATCATTGCTGAGCTCAATGGGGTCCAAGGGCCGGCGATGGATGTTGGTGGGTATTACCAGCCTGATCCGGAGAAGGCTTCCAAGGCCATGCGGCCGAGTGAAACCCTCAATGGGATCGTCGAGGGGCTGCCCACGCCAGCTTGAAGCCGTTCTTCCCTGTAGCCCGGGGAAAATACCATCCGTCGTTCGCTACTATGGCAGGCATGCTCTACACACTTGCAATGCTTGTCATGTTGCTTCTGGCTCCCTCTCCGCACCACAAGTTCGGTCTGAGCGAACCGATGCCTCGGCTCGATGGAACGGTTCGGTTGGCCAGTTACAACATGTTGAACTTTTTCGATCAGACGGATGATCCATCCCTGCAGGGTGACTACGACGATTTTGGTGACAACCCAGGGCCCAGTTCAGATGAAAGATGTCGGGAACTGGCTCGTGTCATACGGGCAATTGATGCAGACATCCTGGCCCTGGAGGAAGTTGAATCCGAGGCGGCCTTGGCATGGTTCCGTGACAATTACCTCGCCGACATGGGATACAACCACATCGCATCAAAGGATGTCGGTTATTACCGTGGGATCGAGCAGAGCTTGTTGAGTCGCTTTCCGATTTCGGAAGTCAAGACCTGGCCATCGGCAGATCTGACCAGGGTCGTCAGGACTGGCGGGGGATGGGATGAGGTTCCAGAGGGAATGAATGAGGTGAGTTTTCAGCGCAGCCCGCTTTGCGCTACTGTCACTACACCTGATGGTTATGAGCTCACTCTGTTCATCGTTCACCACAAGGCTGGTTACAACAGGTGGCATCGCGAGGCAGAGGCTTTGCAGATCATGAAGTACGTCGGTGAAATGAACCTGCGTGATCCAGATCGCAATATCATCGTTCTGGGAGATTTCAATGCACAGCCATGGGATCGCTCCATGCAGGTCTACTTCCGAGGCGGCATGCTTGATGCCATGACGCTGCGTAATCACAGTCTGGGTCATGACGATGCTTCACCACTTCGAACCACGCACACTTCGGGCAGACTCATCGACTTCATCCTGCTCAACCACGCTGCTTCTGGAGAAATGGTCAATGGCAGCGGCTTCATTCTTGGGACATCTGCTGAAGACTATGACTGGAGAAACGATCCGATACCTCCTGGCTATGCATCAGATCATTACCCACTGGCCATTGACCTTGTTCCCATGGAAGGCCAGGGCGGCAGTGTCGAGGCAAAGCCTTGGCCTCGTTCTGCCATGTCCAGAGCGCTCAAGGCTTCGCCTGTAAAGAGGTCTACTCCAACGAAAAAAGCCAGTGGTTCCAGCGGGAAGGGTGAGTCAAAGGGAAGCGAAGCAGCGGATCCTGGTGGTTACGTGGCATCCTCTCGAAGTCAGGTGTTCCACAAGGCAGGTTGCGGTAATGCCAAGCGGATCTCCGAGAAGAATCGAGTGAAATACGATTCAGTCGCGGATGCGGAGAAGGCTGGCAAGCGGCCTGCAGGCTGCTGTAAACCCGGTTCCTGAGCCCTTCCAAAGCGACTTTGTCCAATTCCGGGGGTTTCGTGTCACACGGGGGCCCGAACGGAATAGTGGGGCTCGATGGGGCGTTTCTCGCGTACCCGCGCAATACCAAGGATAAAGACCATGAATCTCTCACCTTCTCAGAAGGCGATTTTTACCGTTCTCAGCATGTGCGTCTGCGCTCTTCCGACCTTTGCAGATGAGTTTGTATCGGTTGATGACCGGGGCAGATCGATTGCTCCAGCATTGAGACGAGCCGTTGAAGGGTCGACCGTCTGGCTTGAGGCAGGCGAGTACAACCAGAAGATCCTTGTTTCACTCTGTGACAACGTGACTCTTCGTGGGTCAGGTGTGTATGCGGAGCGCACCGTGATCAAGACCGATGCGACCAACCACCATTTCATGTTGAATAATTTCTGTCGTGATCGCTCCATAACAATCACATTTCAGAATCTGACATTTGCGGGAGCCGGTCTACATGGTGAAGGCTTCAAGGATGGCCTGGATTTTTCTCAGGTCAATGCCCGTTTTATCAACTGTAGATTCATCGATATCCAGTCTCAGTACACTGATGATGAAGATCAGCCCGCTGGGTCACGATCCGTTGGCGCGATCAATATCTATGAAAGCTCGGCATCTTTTCTCGGATGTCTTTTCCGGGATTGCGGTGTGAGTTGGGAGCGTGCGGATGCCATTACGCATATTGTTCGAGGTGGTGCGATCAACTCCTTTGACTCTGAATTGGAGTTGACGGATTGTGAATTCTCCGGCAACTACCTTCATGTGAGGGATTATGATCGGGATCATTTCCAAATCCCATCGGAAGCCAGTGGCGGCGCGATCGCCACCAAGAAGGGGACGCTTCGTCTTTTGCGTTGCGAATTTGAATCCAACGTGGTCAGCGGCGTTCCTGGGCAGCCTCAGCCCCAAGTACTCCGAGGTGGTGCGGTCTATTCACAATTGATGGATCGCATCTGGATCACTGATTGTGTATTCAACGGAAATCGTGCTGAGCAGGCAGGTCATATGGCGGCCAACGATTTAGGTACGGGTGGTGCTGTGCACGTTCGTGGCAATGACAAGGATGCGTGGGTCTTCTACTCGACCAACAATCAGTACATCGAGAACATTGCGGATGTATCAGGTGGCGCGCTCTACGCCGAAGGCAGTGCCATCGCGAAATCACGTGACGATCTGTTCGAGTGCAATAGCCTTGAACAGGTTGATGGCGATTGGCGTGATCTGATAAATAATGAATTCATCGATTGCGAGCCTTGCCCCGCTGACTTGAATGGTGATGGTCTGGTCGACAAGCGAGATCTTCTATTGATCTTCTATAACCTTGGCCCCGTCAAGAAGGGCGATAGCAGCAAGTACGACCTGAATGAAGACGGCGTGGTCAATGTGAAAGACTACTTCTTATGGTTGACGCTCGGCGACTGCTGAGCATGGCCAGTGAAAGAACGAACAAGGGCGGCCCCAATGGGCCGCCCTTGTCTATATTGAAACCAGTGACGTCTTGTTCAGTTTGTTGGCACAGTTGCCATGGTGCTTGTCCGTTTGAAAAGACGATTTTCAGGATTCATCCCTTCGGTGGGCATGTCGGTTCCGCCGTAATTCATCCTGACAATGTTGTAATTGAACTGGTTGGCGTTTGTCATATGTCCAGTGATCTCACCACTGATGGGTGTTCCATCTGCCGAATTGCCCCAGAAGTTGCTTGACCAATGGGCATTGGATCCATTTTCTGTCATCTCGGTGATGAGCCAGTCAATGTTGCCGCCCTTGTTGTTCCAGTAGTTGCCACGAATGCCCTTGCCATCTTCTGTGGAATACATCGTCTCACAGGCCATCAGGGTCGTTTCGCCGTTACGTGTCTCATAGAAGCGACACATGATTGACCGTTTGCCTGGTCCCCATTCATAGGTATTGGTTTTGGTCATCGGTGTTCCGGCATCATCCTTGGTCTTCCATGTCCAGGTACCGATCATGTCTGCAATAGGCCCACAGTGCTTGGTGAACATGTTCACGCGGCTCATGCTGCTGGTCTCAGTGTCTCCAGTTGGCTGCCAGTTGCTGTCACAGGATTGCATGGAGGAGGACCAGCTGTTGCCGGGACCATTCGGGAATGTGTCGGTTGAGAGATACCAGATCTGAGTTCCCTTGGCATCTTGCTCATAACATTGCCATGAGCTGGCGTTCTCGGTCAACTTGCTCAGTGTCGCACTGCCATGGAAAGGAGTTCCTTTGTCCTGGCCCGTGTATTCAAGTACCAGGGTCTTGTGATCGTCGCTCCATGTGAGCATGCCGGTGCCCATGGACAGGACCTGTCCCTTCTTCGTGCTCATCTTCCAGTTTGAAACAACCGTATCCATTTCACCGTTCCATCGGTACTCGGTGACTTCGGTGTATTCAACGCCAGCAGGCAGGTTCGGAAAGGCATCCGTCGTCGTGCCTGATGTTTCCCAGGAACCGATGTAGGAAGCCAGATGTTTCATGGCAGTTGCCTGGTCGGGAGTTCCGGCCAGGGCAGTGGTTGCGGTCATGACGGTCGCAGTGGCAACGCCAGCAATGATCTTGGTGAATGTCTGCATGTGTTTGTCTCCCAGGGATCACTTCGGGACCAGGTGGCTCAGGATGACATCTCCCACAGGTTGCCTGGTAGCCGTTGGATCCAGCAAGACCGAAGGGTAGCTTTAGGAGAGCATTTCAGGGGATGTGGGCAGTTGGATTGTTGAAAATCGAAATCGTTATGTGTTAAAGGGGGGCAACACTTGCCCTGTGGACAACATGCGGGACTGCTGACATGTGTGCATAAAAAGACCAGGGGCCCGACTACTGCCGGGCCCCTGGGGATTCAATCGAACAATGTGTCAGGAAGAATCAGAAGCCAACGGATGACTTCGTGCCCTGCTTGGTCATGTCAACGGTCTTCGTCCAGACTTCGCGGCCATTCCTGATATCAAAGAGGGTCAGTCGGAAGGTATAGGTCGTTTGACGGACCTTGCCTGCTGAACGCTTGATCTGTGAGATCTTGCCGGTGAGTGAGAAGTCAGGATCAAAGACATCTGCAGCCGACTTGCCATTGAGGAATGCGTCGCGTTTCATCTCATTCTGGGCGACCTGAGTCTCAGCGTTGCCTCCGTAGGCGCCTTCGACCTGTGCCTGGCCTGAGTTCACGAGTTGTTCACGCATCCGGTAGAGCAGTTCGCCGGTATCAAATCGACTGCTGGTGTCATTGACGACCTTGTCGATGACAAGTCGAGCTGGTTGATGGGGAGCTCGCTTGAGCACACCAGTAGCCAGCATCGAGTTGATCATGCCCGAGGAGGCTTTCTGGATGTCCTGGATGTCGACTTCGCCGACACTGACGATGGACTGTGTTCCGCCAGTTTCAATGTAGGTGGCCTTCTGGCCTCCACAGCCGGCAAGGCCTGTTGCGATGATGGCAGCCATGGGTATGGCAAGCATTGATTTGTGCATGATGTGTCTCCGATTGGCCCTTTGACAGGCCTTCATGACATTGGTTTGAAAGTCAGTTTGATCGTTGAACTTCAAGTGTGAAGTCGGTGGCTTCTTCAGATGGGGCTACCGAGGTGATCGTGGTGGAGCCACCACCGGTCACGTTAGCAGGAATCCATGTTGAAATTTGTGTCCGGATGACGTTGCCGCGTTCATCCAGCCATTTGAACTTGTAAGCGAATCGTTTCGGGCTTGAACTCGTATTGACAATATCGACCTGGCCTTCCAGTGGCCCACCTCTGGTGGGGAACAACCGGACTTCGCTGCAGGAAAGCGAGATGCCCTTGAGGACACCATTGAGTCTTTCTGGTCCAACTCGATCATCTCCCGGAACAGACCTGGTCGAGATGGTGTTGCGTGGGGCTGCCATGATGGCTCGGACGAACTGTTTGCTGAGCATGAACTGATCTTCCCAGACCGTATGTTTGGCCTGAAGATCGATCAGTTCACATTGGATCACGTAGTCGTACTGGGTGGTCCGCCCTTCGCTGAATTCCACCCTGTTGATCTGCATGTACAGACCCAGGGAGGGGGCTGGGGCGAGACCTGGCCGCGTTGTCGTCGACTGGTCGTATTCACTGGACTCACGCAGTCCGCTGATATCCCGTGTCAGGCCTTCGGCCTTGGCTCCTGTGCCACCGATATCACGATTGATCACAGCCTGTCCGGAGTTCACCAGCGTCTTGCGTATGGCGTTCTCCATCACGACCTTGTCCTTGTCGAAGACCTTCTGACGGGTGTTGTTGTCCCAGTCAGCAATCGCGACCACGGTGGGGCCACCATCGGCCTGGCGATACCGGCCAAGCACACCGCTCTGGATCATGGAGTTCTTCATCCAGTTGGCGAACTGGTCCCATTCAGTGGCCGTCAGAGTGTGGGCATTGTTGATGGGTTTCATCTGGCTGCCGGTGCGGGTCTTGGGGCCACAGCCGGTCCAGGTGACCGTGGCGGCCAGCAGGAGGGTGGTCAGGATGAGGCGTATGGGCATGGACAACTCCTTGATTGGATGATCCTGGGGCCCAATGGAAGGGCTCCTGGTACGAACTGGAGACGCTCCAGATCAGACGCCTTGCGCGTTCTCACTGGCCATCCTGGGGGTTTTCTGGGGCATGGGGCCTGTCAGAGGAGCGGTCATGATCGAGGGGCTCATGGCCATGGCCGATGGCATGGTGACGACGACGATATTGCTCTGATTGGGAATCACATTGACGGTTCCCAAAGAGCGGCCACCAGCACCCATGAGTCTGATCTTGCCGTTGGCTGGCGTGGGTACGCGACAGACCTGGACTTCCTTGGGCATGGTCCGCCAGGCCCTCAGGTCAGCCTCGGCTGTGCCAGTCTGATACATGGTTCCCAGTGCGGTGCCCCAGTCGCCAAGGCCTTCACTGAGTCCGTAGGTGGCAGCGGCTTTGGCAGCTGTACTGGCAAGTTCCTGTCCGATGATGACGGGCAGGCGATTGCGGAAATCTGTTGCGACAACGCCGTCGATGTCGGCCAGTTCAACGGAGCGAACCGTACCAGCTTCATCCGTGTCGATTTCAAGATAGCGAAGGTGGTCTTCATTGGTCTTGAGAACCGGGAATGCAGCTGTAGCAGTCGGAACTTCACTGACCGGGATGGGTACGGTGATTTCAAGTTCCTCGTAATACGCTGCTCGACCGGTCATGAAGTAGACCCAGGTCGTGGGTGGAAGGGCATGGCGTTGTGAATTCTCGAGGACCATGAGGTCTTCTCTCAACGCGGGCTCACAGTTGGGATTCGTCTGTACGGCTTTACGAAGATCGAGTCGTGCATTGGATCGATCGCCATCATCGGTCCCATTGGTCATCAGGTAGATGCCACGAAGGTGACTGGTGAAAGGATTCTCGTAATCCGCGTAGCTGCTCATGTTGTCCAGATTGGAGTAGTAGGACTTCATATTCGAAGGAACGTCGCCCTTGGCAGCACCTTCTACGTTGTTCTTCTTGGCATCGGCTTCGATGGCCTGTTGCTCGGCCATGATTCTGGCTTCTTCACGCAGGACGGCATCCTGCTGCCAGTCTCCGGCGCGGTTCAACTCGAGCCTGGCGGCATCACGGTCGCCCATGGCCAGGTAGTTCAGTGAGTTCATCGAATTCATCATGATTCGCTCACCCGGGGTGCTCTTGTAGGTACGCATCGCCTGGTTGACAGCCGTTGTGGCGAGTGCTTCACGGATCGTGTCTTCAGAATCGGTATCCAGGAAGGGACGGACATCCTCATAGGCGGCTTCGTAATGGATCGTGCTGATCTCGTAGTCGCCGGCAACCTGGGCGGTGCGAGCAGCCTCGAGGTGATAGATCACGCGTTCAGATTCATCAGAGGCTCGTGTGTCGGCACCTGTCTTCGCAACAGACGCCGCCTGCTGGTAGTTGCCGGATCGATAGGACGTATCAACGGTCTTGGCATGATTGCGATAGCCCGACTGGCAGGCGGTTGCGCAAAGCAATGCTGCACAGGCTGGCAGAAGGATGGCGATTTTCCTGGTCTTGCTTGTCATCTTGTTTTTCTCCCGATTCGTTCCATGTCCAGAGACATTGTTGTGATATTCAGTCAATCCACTGGTGCCAGACGGTTGGTGTGCCCAGTCCCAGAGTGGTGACATTCGATGTATCGAAGTTGATCTTGCTGTTACGCATGAAGGTGGCCAGTCCCTTGGCCTTCTCAAGTTCTGCTTCGCGAAGCACAGCGCCATCCTTGAGGCTCTCGAAGAAGGCTGTCTTCTCCATCCACTCCTGTCGAGCTTCTCGCGTCATGACGACTGGAATCGTGAGCGTCATGCCCGGCTTGACGACCATGAACTTCTCGGTGGTCACGATCTTGGGATGTTCGATCTTGATGCGATGGGGGCCTGGGGCGATATCCAGGGTTCCCGGGGCACTGCCCACCAGCATCCCATCGACCATGACGTTGCAGGTCACTGGCTGCATGGGGTACTGGCTGGAACCGATGATGTACTCGCCATCGGCGTTCTTGGTGATCTCAGGGACACTCATGTCTTCCATGGTGATCCCGATCATGACGCCGACATCGGCTGCCTGAGCAGTCATGGGGCGACGCTCGGGACGAGCCATTGCTCGTTGTACGGCTTCTCCAACCTGCTGAGCACAGGTACGCAGAAGTGGATCAACATTGAAGGTACGGGTCTGTGTTTCGGTCTGTCGAATCCCCTGACGGTCCTGGGCGATACCCGAGGCGACGCTTGCACCGGTACCTCCATCCAGAACATTCCAGCCAACGTCCAGGGTGTAGAAGATGTTGTCGTAGTTGCCACGTTGTGGATCGCGGATCTGCCGACGATCTTCCTGCAGTGACTGGATGGTTGCGACAATCAGGCCATCGGCGCCCATGTTGCGTGCCAGGGCCACGGCCGAGCTCTGATCGGAGAGCATGCGCTCGGCATAGGTGTTCATCGGATCACCGGTTCCGGCGTTGGCACCATCATTGGCAAGGCCACTGACAGCATTGAGCAGTTCAGCTCTGTTGATGACCTGGATCTGGTTGTTTGTCAGCCAGGAAGTGATGTAACTCTCAAGGACTGAAACTTTCTGATCATCGACATTGGGAGCTACGTCCCGGACGAACATGGCAAGTTTGACAGGGGTTGTATTGGCTGCTGCAGTTGGAGCTGAAGGTCTCGCGGTACCGGGATAGCTCGGCGCACTTGCGGGTGGTGCACTCGGCGTAGCTGCCGGTGGTGGAGAACTCGGACGTGAGACGGGTGGTGCCGGGGCGGATGGTCTTGCCGGGGCGGATGGCCGTGCCGGTGGGCTTGATGCTGAGCCGCTGCAACTGCCGTTGGGATCAACATTGGAAGGCAGGCCATTAGGCGATTCCCGCATGATGTTGCCACGGTCCATGCCGAAATCTTCGACGCATCTGGCCTTGGAGAACTTTGGATGCACAGAGGTGACGCGGGCCCAGCCCAGTGGGATCTCCTCTGAGCCCAGCGATTCGCCCGTATCCGGGTCGATCATCTCCTCACCTGGATGGAAGACCTGCCAGTACTGGCCGACTTCCACGCCCGTGCCTTCTGCACGATTGAAGGTGATGTTCCCCATCGTGTAGCCAATGATCTTGGCAGGAGCCAGGCGGTTCATGATCACGTTGGCTGCTTTCGCAGCGAATGTCTTGGTCATGCCGCCGATGAGTGCATTGGTGGCGTTGCCTGTTTCGCGTGCGCCGCCCATGATGGAGTTGGTGTCACTCTCACTGAGCGTGATGGAAGCTGATTCGAGCATCACGGCTGTGGTCGTATCGAAGATCTGCAGAACGGCCTGCAATTGAATCGTGCGTCGTTCGTGCTCTTCGGCACCGAAGCCGCCCTGAATCACCATCTTCTCGACGATGTCCTGGTAATTGTCGACAGTCACGGTGGCAACGTACTTGGCGCCAGCCATCATGAAGGCCCTGGCAGTCTGAGGGTCTGCTGGGTTCACATCACCAGAATCAGCGATCTCCTGTTCCTTCAGGATCGCTTTGATCTTCGAACGCGCCACGATGTCAAACCGCTTGGTCCTGTTGATCGTGTCCATCAACTGGGTGTCTGCGCCTTGAAGGATCTGCTGCAGGACGTTGGCCTGGCCTTGAGAGACGGCGTTGTTCATCACGGCTGGTGTCGCGGTGATGTCCTGTATGGCCAGGCGGGGTTTCTCCGCAATGGCCTGGGCAGGGGTGAGCAATGCTGCTGCGGTAATCGCAGCGGGGCAAAGGAGGGACTTGATCATCTTGTAACTCCCGATGGTCTTCCGGTGAAATCCTGGCTGAGAGGCTTGGTGCCCGGTGCGCCAGGGCCGATTTCTTCCACGAAATACGGTCGCGGATTATAGCCCACAAGTGGAATGCTTCTTGCCCCTGATGCCTGCTTCAGGACTGTTGGAAGAGGTTTTCTGAGGGCTGGCACATAGAATGCGTTCTACGGTTCACATATTGCGGATATTTCAGTATTTATCCAGCCAGTATGGACGTGCTGAAGCTTGTGGCGGGTTCCGTCTCTCCTGGGGATTCCAGTGATATCCAGGTGAAATCAGACGTCATAATTTTGTACCTGATGTTCAGATCCATGACTTTGCGGGCCTTCTTCTGCCGCTCGATCACTGGAGGTGGATTCAATCTGTGCAACGATTGACGGCTTATCTTGCGCCATCAGGCAGTTGAAAGGCCGGGTTGAACTGCCTGACAATCTTGTTCTGATCACATCAGGTATCTTGGTGCTCAGTTGTATTGATGGCTGCTGAATAAGGACTTCATTCAATGAATCAGGCACCACCGCTTCCTGGCAACAAGCAACCGGTCTGGCCAAAGGTCATCGGTATCCTCGGAATCATTTTTGGTGTGCTTGGAATCATCACATCGATTGCATACTTCGTCATCAGCCCTGAACTCATCAGCAACATCCTGCCAGAGAAACAGCGCGTTGAATTCGACGACAAGATGGCTCGAACGACCTTGAACGTCACGCTTCAGTTGATTGGACTCTTCCTTTCGCTGCTGATGCTCTGGGGATCGGTTCTTCTGGTTCGTCACAGGGCATCTTCCCGCAAGATTCTCAATCTGTACGGCGTGCTTGGGGTCATCATGGGAATCATTGCTCCAATCCTGATGATCCAGGCGCAACTGACTATCGACAAGAAACTGGAAACAGCTGCGATTCAGGAAGTGGATCAGCAGAGTTCTGATCAGTCAATGAATGGTCAGGAAGTTGATGCCAATCAGGAGCCTGAAGAAAGTTCTTCCAGGGTTTCAGACGCAGAGCGAGAAAATACAATCCGAACCTTCAGCAGCATCTTTGGGGGGGTATGCGCGGGGATCATGAGCCTTATCTGGCCGATCATCGTGCTTTGCTTCATGAACGGTTCGAAGAAGCGTGCCACGATCAATTCGTGGGATTCCTGACCAGGTACATGTGCGACCAGGCCATGAAGGCTGCATTCATGGCTTGATCTGAGTCCGTTCCTGCAGGAATTCAAGGGACTCTTCTGCTGGCTTGCCTGCAGAGGTGCCTGTCTGATTCTTCATGAGGAATTCAGGTGGATCAGGAAGATCGGGCAGCCATACCGGGCTGCCTGGAGTGCCATCATCCAGTTTGTAACGTTGGATGCTCTTTGTTTGACGATCCCCAACGTAGAGCCAGTGTTCATCGATTCCCAGGGCCGAGGGCAATTGGGGCCGGTCTTCTTTCTTGTGAATGAAGTGCTTGAGCTTCTTGTCTGAATGTTTGGAAACCCAGACGGTGTTTGCTCCGCGGTCTCCGATGAACATGCGTCCATCATCGCTGAAGATGATTTGAATTGGTTTCTTGAGGCCATCCTTTGAAGAAGCAACTGTCCGGACAAAGGATCCGTCTGTCATGTCCCACGCGGTTACCGATGGTTTGCTTCGGTCGACGATATGCAGCAGTCCATCTGGTCCTATTGCAAGACCCCTGGGATCTTTCAGACCGTGTGGGTGGGATGATCGAGGCGGGATGAAGCAGGCCGGGCCGATCTCTGGATAGAGGCCAAGTGGTGTTCCAGGTCTGTCATGATTCAGCCCCGAGTAGCGAAGGACAACCATGCTGTCCTGGCATGTGACGTAGATTGAACCATCAGGACCTGAGGCCATGTCGTATGGATGTTTGAGCAGAGGGTCTTCATCTCCGTGTCGCGCAAAGAGATCCAGAAAGGCGCGTTGCCCTTGCCAGTTGGGCAGGCCCAGCATGAAGATTGCTGATTCATGTATTCGACCAATGGCCACCAGCATGCGGCCATCTGGCATCAGGAGCATGTCCCTTGGCTTGCCCATCAAGAGGCCGTTGGGAATGGTGCTCTTGATTGGAATCGTGTTGATGGCACTGGCATCGCCTCCCAGGCCGACGATGGTATTCCCCTGGGGATACGCAGGCCCTGCGTGCAGTGTCATGTACCACTCAATAGTGCTGTTGTGATTCGGGGCTGGTTGGCCTCGAATCTTTTCGAGCCAACCGTCATCACATCCGGCGCTGATGACCATGAAGATTAGTGGCAGGATTCGCAGGAACATGGTGGGTGATTGTATGCTGACCCATCATGATCCTGCTGGCACATGATTCTGTTTCAGATCTTCTCTCATTCGGGGGAGGCAGTGATCTGTCCAAGGAGGGCCCTGATCGACTGCTGTTGCCGCTCGGTGAGTTCACCATGCCCTGGTTCCTTGCGGCTTTGATCCTGGGCTATGTCTTCGCGATCGTGCTCTCCGCTGTCATAGCCTGGCATCCAAGAAGCCTGTCGGCATCCTCTGCTGAACGACTGCTTGGTCGTGAACGTGTGTTGTTGCTGCTTGGGCTGATTGGTGCGACCGTTGCGGAAATCGTGATGGCCGAGCCAGCCATGGCACTCGTGATCTTCGGCATCGGGGGATTGATCAGGTTCAGGACACGTTTGCCAGATGAAGAATTGAACTTCAAGGGCATTCTTGTCGTGATCATCGGACTGGCTTGCGGGATGTCAGAACTCGCATTGGCTGTCTTTGTAACCATCATCGGTTGGCTGCTCATCTGGTTCATTGACAAGTCACAGCCGTTTCGGATTCGAATCACTTGTGACACGCCGGAGCTCAAGCAGCACTTGCGTGACAAGTCAGATGAGTTTGTTGAAGACATTCAGAAAACGAAACTGCGTGTAGTGAACGCGGCATTCGATGAAAAGAAGCGATTGGTGCTCTATGTGTCAGTTCCAGTTTCGATCGATGAGCATCAACTTCGTGAAATCATCAGAGAGCGGATCGCCACGGATCTGCAGGAAGTCCGGATCCGGATCAATCCTCTCTAGGCTTCGCCGTTATCCCTGACCGATCAGCACCCCGGCAAATAAGACGATCGTTCCTCCGATGATCACCTGGATTGCCGCCCTCAGGAAGGGTGTGTCCATGTATCGCTTTCGTATCCACGCGATGGCGATCAACTCCATGACGACAACGATGATGGCAACGGTCATGGCCGTATGGAACTGCGGAATCAGGAACGGAAGCGTATGGCCGATTCCGCCCAGAAAGGTCATGACCCCGCAGGTGACGCCGCGTACCAGTGGTCGTCCACGGCCGGTCAGTTTGCCATCATCCGAGAGCCCTTCTGCGAACGCCATGGAGATGCCGGCGCCAACAGAGGCAGCAAGGCCGATGAGAAACGCCTTGTTGGTGTCTTCGGTGGCATAGGCTGCGGCGAAGATCGGCGCCAATGTCGATACTGAGCCATCCATGAGTCCGGCAAGACCAGGTTGAACCATTTCCCTCAGGAAATCATGTTTGCCAGCAAGTTCAGTTGGCTCACCGGATGCCGCTTGATCGTTGACTGATTGATCTTGTTCGGCCATGAGAAACATCTCCTGTATCAAAGTTCTAAAGCGATTGGCATATGGTTCAATATCGCCTGCGTGCTGTTAATCTATCAGTCGTTCGATTCAGGAACCCTATCGACTCCCTTTTAAGACCAGCAGGAGCATTCGCATGCCGATCGAAGAGAAATTGGAAGTGCTACAGCGTCAGATTCGTCGTCAGCGCTTGGGTTTGTATGCGATGGGTTTCGGCTTGGTATCGGTACTGGCCCTGGGCATGGCCGAACCGATACCCAAGCAGATGACGCTTGAAAGCCTGGTCATAACCTCCAAAGATGGCACCGCGAGGATCGCCATGGGCACCAATGAAAAAGATGGTGGCGTGGGCATTGCCATGCTCGATACCAAAGGCGTGGCACGAATTGCCATGGGCACCGATATCAAAGGTGATGGGGGCCTGGCGATTATGGACAAATCGGAATCCCCCAAGATCCTGATGGGATCTGGCCCTGATGGTGCCGGGATCATGTTGATTGGTGCGGGTCTCACAGAGGTGCCTGCCATGCCACAAGAGCCCAAGAAATAGCTATGGCACATGGTGTTCAAATTGGCCTGACCCCATTGCTGATGGGGCTCGGCGTTGGTATTGCCCTTTCGGGATGTCAGACGAAAAAGATAGATCCCGGGCCTGCTCCAACAGCGGCCCGGGTCGTCATATCAACACCAGATGATCCGCGATGGCTGCTGTCGCAACGTGAGCGTGCAGCCTTGAAGCAAGTTGGTTTTACCCAGGTCTCCATGCCATTTGGTGTGTTGATTGCGGCTGATGAAGACATGCCTCCAGCGTATGTCAGGCAGGCTGCGGCGATTCTGGCTGAAATGATGGACCAGGACATGAATGGTCTTGTGGATGATCCACGAGTTGCCGAGGTTTTGTCTGAGAGCGAGGTGTGCTGGTTGGCCATGCCCATGGACCACAGGGCCTGGGAAGAAGAACAGTTTCCCAAGCTTGAGCGTGTGCTTGGTTATGACATCATCATTCCCGAATGGTGGATGGGGGTGCAAGGTTCAGAGCCCGATGTTCATGCCCGAGCTGTGATGGTTGAAGAGATCCACCACTTCATGACCCAGTTCGGGTTTAGTGAGATCTACCCCGAGGTCTTCGGTGTGGAGGCCTGGGACTCGGTGATCGCGCGTGAAACACGTCGTGCCCAATGCGACTTCTGGCAGCATCCGGAAAATGATTGCCCGGGCAGCCCGGCTGAAGTGAGAGGTGATTGCAGTGATCCCAACTGTGATGTCGTGGAGTTCTACCAGCAGGTCGTTGTGATGCGTTCTGGGATGCAGCCTGGGTGGCTTGGAATCGGTTTTCCAGAAAACCGCGATGTACTGGAGGCCATGCTCAGCGATGAGATCAAAGGGGTGATGGATGATCCTCAATACTGCCAGTTGAGGCAGCCGCTGCGCTTCAACTACCCGATTGATTGATCAGCCTGGCCTGCTCCTCATGTTTCTGTTGTTGGAGCGTGCCTTCACTTCGCGGTATTGGTAGGCTGGCCCGCATGACTACTTCAACTCACATGCGTTCAGTAACCAATGGCATGAACGGTCTTGCAGCCATTTCGCTGGCAGTCGTGTTCGTTCTGTGCATGCCGCTCAAGGCAGATGACACGCCGGAATCCGAATCGCGAATTTCCACCGTAGACATTCTCGACAGCAATGGTGATGGAGTTCTCGATCCCTATGAAGCGATGGATGCCTTGCTGATGATCCAGGAAGAACTGGATGGGGAACCGGTCACGCTCAAAGCGTTGGCGGAACTTGAAGATGAATGGCAGGAGCACGAGGAGTTCGAAGTTGATGAACTCTTCAGGCAACTGGATGAAGATGGTGATGGCCGTCTTTCTCGTGATGAAATGGATGATGACATTCTTGAATACGAGGAGATCATCGATACCAATAAGGATGGATACATCACTCGGGAAGAGATGCTTGCAGTAGAAGTCCTTGACCCGATGTTTCTCGATGAAGATGAGATAAAGGATGAAGTTGATTCGATCTTCGATGAGTACGACCGGAATCGGGATGGCATCATCAAGAAGCGGGAGGCCAGACGGGATTGGGATGACGGTGTTCGAGAACTGGATCGGAATATGGATCGGCGCGTCACCCGAGCCGAGGTCATGGATGCCTTTGTTGCGGACAACAAGATTGCCGAGTTTGATGTTCGGGATGGGACGGCCTATGTCACAGGAGTCATCACGACTGAGACGCCGGCGGATGTACTTCGGATGATCTATGAGCACCCCGATGTACACACGCTTGAATTGCAGTACATGTCTGGATCACTTGATGATGATGCCAACCTGCGTGCTTGCCAATACATCCGTGATCGGGGTCTGACTACGATCGTTCCAAGCGGTTGCATGGTCGCCTCAGGAGGTACGGACTTGTTCCTGTCCGGCCGATACCGGACTTGTGGCGATGAGGCTCTCATTGGAGTGCATAGTTGGAGTTGGATGGGCGATGATGGAGACAAGCTCCCCAGAGATCACGAGGAGCACGAGGCCTACCTTGATTTTTATCGAAGGATGGATATTCCCGATGACTTCTACTGGTTCACGCTTGAAGCAGCTTCTGCTGATGACATCCACTGGATGACGCAGGAAGAATTGCAGAAGTACGGGTGTATCGTCGAGCCAATGCAATCGGAATAGACCACGGGGCCTGCAGTCGCGACATGTTTTCCTGGTGCCAGTGATGGCTCAAGCCGAGTTCTGAATGACAAGACCTCGTTGGATCAGCAGACTTTTCCAAAGTCGCCGAGCAGGATGAGCAGGTCTTTGATGTTCACGATATTGTTTTCATCCAAATCGGCAGCAGGGTCATTGCTGCCCCATGCGGAAAGCATGGCAAGGAGGTCATCCGTATCGATAACGCCGTCATCATTGAGATCGGCGTCGCATTGGAAGGGTTCAGGTTTTCGGTGGTTCAGCAGCCAATCAGAAATCAGTGGAGCAAACAGATTTTGCTCAGGCCCATCGCTGTTGCGGCGGAACCGTGGGACATGCTCTGAACCAGTCATCGTCCAGAGTTCAACAGTGGCATTCTGGTTGCAATTCTGCTCATAGATGGTGCTGGTGGTTTCGTTGCCTCCAACATCCCAATCGAGGTTGAAGGCGGGCCCGCCGTCCTCGCCCACCAGATCGCAGCCGTTGTAATCCGTCCAGGTGAGGGCCGATTCCTCTGCCCCTGGATAGCAGCTGAAGAAGAAGCAGCCGCCATCGTATTCAATCGTTGAATCAGCTGTGCCATGGATATGCAGCACATGGACGGGTTCACTTGGGGAGCAGTCCGCAAGATCCAGAAAGGTGACGCCGGCCAGTGGTGCGATCGAGGCGACCAGGTCGGCATGTTCACAGGCCATTCGATAGGACATGAACCCGCCATTTGAAATTCCAGTGAAGTGAATACTGAACTCGTCTACGGAATATTCGGCCTGAATGATTTCAATCAGTTCTCTGAGATAGCCCGAGTCATCCACATTGGTATTGAAGATGTCACAACAGGCATCAGTGCCATTCCAGAAGGGGGCGCCAGACAGATCCGTGGTGCCCTGTGGTACGCAGTACAGGAACTCCTTGGAATCGACCTGCTGGGACAGGTTGAAGTAGGACTCGACTCCTGGGCCGTTATCGGTGTACCCGTGAAGGGAAAAGATCAAAGGCAAAGGCTTTGAGCCGTCGTAATTGGAGGGCAGGTACACAGGCACGGCACCTCGGCCGTTGTTGATGTACTCCACGTCTGCGCCAATCGCTGTGGTAGTAAGGAAAGTTATGAGCAATGCGGACGGTAATAGTAAATGTGGCATCAACCTGAGCATACGTTTGGTATTGCTCGGTGCTTCGTTTACAGGCAGAATTTCTTCGACGTCCTTGGAAAATAACATCTCATTACGACAACCGAACTTGTCCTGTTAAAACGAAGATGGCAACGTTGTCGCAATTGAGTTGTTTCTCGGTCCAATGCTGTTTAGATCAATTAGATGCATATCAACGACAATAGCACTGGTAATACATGCATCATTTGTAATAAGGCCTGCAGGAGCATGCCTGGAAAATGCATGCACCTCAAGCTCTCAACATAATCAAAGAGTCATTGAAGTCGGTGCAATGGTCCTCATGGCAGGACCTTGCGCAGGTCTTGATTGCGTCACTGCTCCAGTGTCTTGCCGCAATTTGCCCAGTTGTCGATGATATGAAGCAGGTCATCGATGCCAACGACAGTGTCGCCGTCGGTGTCTGTTTCACAGATCCTTGAATAGGTCGGACATGATCCCCAGCTATTGATGACGGCGAGGAGATCTTCGACATCGACGCCACCGGAGTAGTTCACATCCGCAGGGCATTCGCCTGACTTTGCCTGGTTCAAGGTGAACGTGAAGACCTGGTTTTTATTCGATGTAGGCATCTTTTGCCAAGAGGGATACTCTCCACCCATGTTGTCAACTGGTGTGTAATACTGGTTTGGATTCATATCGCTCTGATTAGTATTGCGTGAAACAAACTTGCCGGAGCCTTGTGGAGCGGCCAGGGCATGGCAGTTGATGCAGTTCATGCGTTTGCCCAGGATCTGGTTCTCAGAATGCAGATTGGTTGTGGCAATCAGTCGATTGGCCCATTCTTCTGAATTATTGCCATTGTTGTTCTGGAAGTTGTACTGGGTATATGACTCCATCGTGACGTTCGTCAAGTAGTCATTGTTGACCCACACACTGTCTGAAAGTGCCCAGGGGTTCTGCTCGTTGTTGGGATCCAGGCCGGTGGGTACTGTTGTCGAGATAGAGGTATTGTTCGGAGGGATGAAGGTGTTGACATCCTGTTGGCTGCCAGGTTGAATCGTTCCAAGCTGGCGAAAATACTGCCACGGTGTTCCCTGCAGTGCATCTTGATAGATCGAGTTGACGTGTTCATTGATTGGCAATTCAATGACATCCTTCATCTCATCGACTCGATAAACCTGAGATGCATTCTCATTGTGCTGGTCGCAGACACCTGATGCCCAGGTCGTGTCTGTGACCTCTGTAGGAGATGCATCGGGATCCGGGTATCCACCTGAATAAGAAGAGACGGCATCCTCGCAGCTGAAATTCGTATAGGTGTAGCCGCTCTTGCTTGGTTCCTGGCATTGGCCTCTGTTGAGGAATGACTGGTTGTTATTGGCATCCATCTGTACAGCATCGACATGTTCAAAGGAGGACCAGAACCAGGTGCTGCCTGTTGTTGGAGTGAGTCGCAGGAGATGCATGCCTACCAGGCCGACCGTGAGTGGGCCTCCATCGTCAGTTTGGCAAAACTCATCTGGTTTGTTGTTGGTGAAAAACACTTGGCGCGTATAGAAACGCTTTGAGATGATCTCTTCGTGGGTCAGCTGTTTCCAGGCGACCTTGATTGAAATGGCACCTTGTTGTGCATAGTCAGGAAAATCGGCATACCAGGATCCGGTGCCGTTTTCATTGCCATCGCCATACTTCGGGAAGTCTATGAAATCTTGATTCCGAGTTCCGTTGGCGTTGAAAGCCATTTTCTGTTTGCGATTATCGTAATACTCGGAATTCTCTATGTATGTCCAGAGTGATCGATTGGCGTAAATTTCAAACAGGCACAGTCGTCCATTTCTGTCAAGAACTGGTTTGTGCACTGTGGCAGTGTCGAACAGGTTTTCCAGATACCACGTATCCGCACTGACTTTCGAGATGTTATCGAGGCCGAGAACTCGATACGAACCATTGTTCCACGGAAGTTCTTTACGGGTGTTTGTAGGGTTTTCCCAGGATCCTGGTGGCAGGGCATTCCACATCAGCAATTGGAACTTGTCGTGGAATGTGTACCAGGCAGTGTCCGGGTAGGGGGGAGTCACCCCGTCGCCAAGATAGTCACTCACGATATGGCCTGAGGTGTCGGGTTCTCCCGGGATGCCATTGTCCTGGTGTGGCCAGTTCAAGGCGATAAAAGTGTCCCACCCGAAATGCAACCACTCTTCTTGTGTCGGATTGCCTGGATCACTTGCTATGTCTGCGATTTTCTGTGGCATGATCCAGCCCTGGTTGCCCCATGGCGGCGGGGATCCGGAGGTGGATGCGTCTGCATCAGTTTCAAGTTGGATAGCCAGACAGATGATGGCAACAACTCCAACCACCTGAAGGAAACACGCTGATGCAAACCGAAGTGACATTTTTCAATCCCTCCACAAGAAAAAAGGCCTTGGTTTCAGGTCAATCGAAGACCTGATATGCAATGCGCCAAGGTAATCAAAGGCCATGTATTTGGCAATTGTAAATCAGCTGATCACTCGCAATGGGAACTGATTTAAACAAGTGTTGCTATGGAGAACCCCATTTGTCATGTAAATGTAGAGCCGAAAAAAACCAGGCCTGCGATTGGTATGAGTACCATTTCGCAGGCCTGGGTGTAATCAAATTATCGCAGTAACTCGTTCAGTATGAGTCCCTGTCAGAGTCTCTTGGATTCTGACAGGTTGTCATGAGTATTCAGAGTTGCTTCACTGTGTGCAGCCGCCCCAGTCATTAAGGACACCTAGAAGAACGTGAAGACCTGCATGCTGGAGTCACATGGAGGTATTGGTCATGTCGCCGTGACCATTCATGCTGCCTTCATGGTACGGCTGGCAGCATCTTGCACAAGTCCTGTTTGAAAAACCAGTGCTCTGGCGTCTTATCCGTCATGCAGGCGACAGGTTTACAAGCAGCTGCCCCATTTTTTGATGACCATTAGCAGATCATCAATGTTCGTAACGCCATCCTGGTTGACATCATGTTCGCAATAGGTTTCATCGCAGTCACCCCAGCCTTCTA
>JAQWTL010000041.1 GCA_029242715.1 Phycisphaerales bacterium | reverse complement strand
CTGTGACATCGCCAATGGCACCAGTGAAGACACTGATGACAATGGCATTCCGGACGAGTGCGACAGCACCTGCCCAGGCGATGCCGACGGCGATGGTGATTCTGATGTTGATGACATCCTGCTGGCCCTGGGCAACTTCGGCGGCTCAGGTGGCGGTGATGTTGACGGCAACGGCATCATTGATGTCAACGATCTCCTGCAGATCCTGGCTTACTTCAACGGCTGCTGAATCCAGCAGACCTGACATGTCTTGAATTCAACCGCCCAGCTCCCAGGAGCTGGGCGGTTTTCTTCTGCCTGAGTTCAGTCAGATGATCCGAATCCGCCACCGCCAGGAGTCTGAAGAAGGAAACGATCACCATTGCTGACCTCAACACTTGCCGTGGCACCCAGTTCTTCCACTTCTCCATTGGCACGAAGAACACACTGCGTCCCACCTGCCGCGTGCCCACCACCTTCCAGACCGAAGGGATGTTGAGTTCGGCGACCGGACAAGAGGTTGACAGTCATTGGCTCAAGAAAAGCGATCTCCCGAATGGCCCCGGAACCGCCTTTGTACCGTCCAGTTCCACCAGACCCATCTCGAATGGAAAAACGCTCGAGCCGCACGGGGTAACGGCTTTCCAGGATTTCAGGATCCGTCAAACGCGAATTGGTCATGTGGGAATGAACCGCATCAGTACCATCAAATCCAGGTCCGGCACCTGTTCCCCCGCAGAGTGTTTCGTAGTACTGATAACGTTCATTGCCAAAGGTCAGATTGTTCATCGTTCCTTGTGAAGCAGCCTGGGCCTGGAGGGCCGCCAGGATCGCATCTACAACACATTGGCTTGTCTCAACATTCCCTGCAACAACCGCTGCCGGTGGCAATGGATTCAGGAGCGTGCCTTCTGGAATGATGATCTCGACTGGTCGCAGGCACCCTTCATTGAGTGGAATGTCGTCATTGATCAGACACCGTAATGAGTAGAGGACAGCTGCTCTTGTGACCGCTGGTGGCGCATTGAAATTCGTATCACATTGCTGAGTGGTGCCTGAGAAATCAAATGTCACTTTGCTGTCTTCAGGCCGAACCTCAAGATGCACCGTGCTTCCATTATCCATGGCTACCTGGAAGGATCGTTTCTGGAACCGGGGCAACAGGGAACGCACACAGGCCTCCCCATTGTCCATGACGTGACCCATGTAGGCCTGAACGGTCTGTTGCCCAAACTCATTGACCAACCTGTGAAGCTCCTCGACACCACGAGCATTTGCTGCCAACTGCGCCCTGAGATCTGCAATATTCTGATCTGGTTTGCGAGCTGGCCAGCGACCACTTCCCAGGCATTTCCGTACGAAGTCCTCATCAAGCTTTCCATCACGGACAATCCTGGCAGGCTTGATGATGACGCCTTCTTCTTCCAGCACTCTGGATGTCGCAGGCATCGAGCCCGGAGTCAATCCACCTATGTCAGCGTGGTGACCCCGGCTGGCGACCAGGAACTGAAGTGATTGATCACCCTCTGCATACATCGGTGTGACTACCGTGAGATCCGGCAAGTGCGTTCCACCGTGGTAGGGATCGTTCAACAACCACGCATCACCAGGCTTGAGATCATCACCATGGGCCGCAAGTACGGATTGAACACTGTGATCCATCGATCCAAGATGTACGGGCATGTGCGGCCCGTTGGCAACCAGGCGACCGGATCGATCGAAAATCGCACAGGAGAAATCCAGTCGCTCCTTGATGTTGACTGAATGAGCCGTACGCCGAAGCATCGCCCCCATTTCGTCTGCAATCGCCATGAAGCGATGTCCGAAAACCTCCAGGAGAATCGGATCGACTCGATCCAGACAATCCTCCTCGATCGAGGCCTGTTGCTGGACATGTTCCAGAATGAAACTTCCGTCTGTCAGACAGCTCAGTGACCACCCTGGCTCAACGATCGTTGTGGCACCGGCCTCGGCAATGATTGCCGGACCTTCAAGAGAAGTTCCTTGAGGGATGGACGCTCGAGACCAGATACCCGTCTGAACAATTTGTCCATTGAATCTCGCCTTCACTGAACGTGATGGCTCAGGCAATGATCCATGCTTCAATTCTTGCGGAGGAATCTTCAACTGGCTGGTGGAGCCGATTTCAACCTCCACCATCTCGACGACGATGGTCTCATCATCCAGATCCAGACCATATCGCCGATGGGCCTGGTCAAGAAACGCCTGTCGCATGGTTGCCGCATCTGCTTCCTCCACTGGAATGCTGCCATCCCAGCCCATGACCTTCACATGAATCCGGCGCTGAACAGTCATGGCCTCCGGCTCAATTCCCTGGACCGCAAACTGTTCACGCAGCCCTGCCTCCAGACCATCAAGTACCTGCTTCACCTCGGTTGATTCCAACTCACAGGACAGCGTGCATTCGCTTGAGAGCGATGGTGTCGCCAAGCCGATTCCCAGTGCGGAAAGCACTCCCGCATGGGGGTGAACCAGAACACGCCGGATTCCGAGCGCTTCAGCAACCAGGCAAGCTGCCTGTCCCCCAGCACCTCCGAATGACACCAACGTGACATCTTCCAGAGAACGCCCCTGCTCTATGGAGATCCTTCGAACAGCGCCAGCCATTCGCTCCACTGCAATCCGAAGGCAGCCTTCTGCAAGTTCTTCGACAGACAATTCCTGATGGCCAGACTCCCTGACCTGCTCTGCAATTTTCTCAAATGCATCGTGCGATGCCGCTGCATCAATGGACTGATCACGAGCTGGGCCGAAAACAGACGGAAGCAGTTCCGCATCAAGTCGACCTAGAACCACATGGCAATCCGTGACTGTTGCCGGCCCCCTACTTCGATAGCAGGCAGGCCCAGGCTGTGCACCGCTGCTTTCAGGCCCGACACGAAGACGTTGACCATCGAAACGACAGATTGAACCGCCGCCTGCCGCAATCGTGTCAATCTCCAGCATGGGTACTCGTAGTTGCACTCCATCCACGCGTGCTTCCCACGTGCGATGGAGTGTTCCGTCATACCAGGCTACATCTGTCGATGTACCACCCATATCAAAGGTGATGATCTGATCATGTTCCTTGGCTACTTCAGCGGCACCTACGATCCCTCCCGCTGGACCAGAAAGCACGGCACGAGCACCTCGGAAATTCGGCGATTGAGTCAGCCCTCCGCTGCTTTGCATGAACTCCAGATGAGCCTCTGGCAAGGCCTTGCCAAGTGCTGTTATGGAACGTTGCAGCGAAGGCGTCAAGGACGCATCGACCACCGTGGTCTGCGCACGCCCCAGAAGCCCTTGCAACGGGCAGACAATATGACTGGCCACGATCTCCTCAAAGCCAGCCTCACGAGCCAGGGCAACGATCCGCTGCTCATGCGTGTGGTGGATCCAACCATGGACAAGCGCCACTGCACAAGTCTCCAGGCCCGCTTCGCGAGCGGTGGCCAGATCCGATCGAAGCTTGGCTTCATCAAGTGGGCGAATGACCTTTCCATGTACATCAATCCGTTCATCGGCTTCGATGACCCTGTCCCAGATCGACCTTGGACGCCTGATATTCAATTCAAACAAGTGAGGCCTCGCCTGGTCACCCAGTACCAGGAGATCCCCGAGCCCCTTTGTCAGTACGACCACTGTTCTGGCGCCACTTCGTGTCAACAAGGCGTTCGTTGCCACCGTCGTGCCCATGCGGATCGAGACTGCACCCAGTGACCGAAGATCTGCCGTATCTTCCAGCCCGAGAACGGCACGGATAGCGGCAAGACTGGCGTCCTCTCTTCGACCAGGATCTTCAGATCGCACCTTGGAAGTCAGGAGTTCTCCAGAGCCTTCCTTCCAGGCAACGATGTCTGTAAACGTTCCCCCTCGGTCAATCCAGAAGTGCCAACTCGGCAAAGCTTGTTCAGAGTTCACGAACATGCGCTCGCATGGCCGGATCAGGCACGATGATTTCCATGGAGGCAGATGCCGACTTGGCATGTTCCTTCGCAGCATGCTTCTCAATAACACCGCCGATACCAGAGATGATCATCTGGGTCGCAATGCAGATCAGGATGAAGCCCATGATCCTCGTCAAGGAATTGAGCCCTCCATGTCCCATCAGACGAAGCAGATATTCGGAAAAGCGAAAACACAACCAAGTCAGAATGGAAATACAAAGAATCACCAGACCGATGGTGAGCCACTCTTCCCAGCCACCGTTTTCCTTCTCAATCTTTGATGCGAATGCAAGCACCACGGAAATGGCACCCGGGCCGGCAATGATGGGCATCGTGAGTGGGATGAAAGACACATCCTTCTTGGCTTGTCCTTCCGCATGTTCTTTTGGCGAGATCTTGCGTTTGTCCTTGGGATGCATGAACTGCCACCCCATCACTCCGATCACCAAGCCTCCACCAATGTCGACAGCCTCGACGGAGAAACCGAAGATCTTGAGGATCCACACGCCTCCGGCGAAGAAGATCGTCAACATGAAGAAGACCTTGATGCCGCATCTCAAGGCCTGCTTGTTTTTCCATTTGGGATCGTCACCCTCCGTCAGGGAAAGGAAGACAGCGACCATCCCGAAAGGATCGGTGATGACCAGCAGGGAGATCAGGGACATGATGAAAAGGCTTGTGAGATCCATAAGGCCCGCAGGATACCCCATGCATCCTCACAGGACCCTGTAAGCGAGTACCGGCAGCCTTATAAATGAACAGCCCCGCTGAAGTCAGCGGGGCTGTGAAAATCAATGCTTTGAGAGCGAGAATCAGTGTCGACGACGCCGTCGTCCAGCCAGTCCAGCCAAGCCAAGAAGGGCCAGAGCACCCGGTGCTGGAAGGTTGTAGGTGAACATGTCGGTCATGGTTGAGCCACTTTCCCAACCTCCCTGAGTACCTTCACCGCCCATGATGTCGATCGCGGGATCGTTATCACCACCGCCGGTGGAGACGATGTCGAACTCGAAGCCGCCGTAACCTTCACTTGAATTGATGTATTGGTCGAGGAACGCGCCATCGATGGTCCAGCTCACGGTGTCATTGTCCCAGTCGATTGACTGCTCGACATCGTAGGCGAGACCCCAGCCGCCCATGGAATCCCAGGTCATCAGACCAGTGGTACCGCCACCGCCATCGAGCCAGGCGCCAAGTCCAAAGTCGATATCAATCCCTTCGCCGAGGCTGATGTCTCGGCCCCATGGGTTCGAGTCGTCACCACCCAAGATGCCGGTGTCGATGAGGACCATGTACTTGCCCCAGTCGGCATTCAGGTCTGCAACCGTCATCGAGATCGTGAGGCTTGAGTCTGTATGGCTGACCATTGCAGAAACGATGTCGAGATTCCCGTTGCCAGTTGCAATGTCACCCGCTGCATCGGTGTACTCGCTCATATAACCAGCTTGAGCTGATGCCTGAAGGGCAAAAAGCAAAGCTGTTGTCGTAGTAATAACACGCATGGTTCTCTCTCCTCCGGCGCCAGATAGCCTGGTCACCTGGTCTCTCTCCCAAGAGACCATGTTCCATCGTAATAGCTCAAATCAGTGTTTCAAGACCAAATGGGGCCTATTCAGCAATGAGGGTTTTTCTTTGCATCAGACCACCCTCAGTGCCCCTGAAAAGCTCCTTGAACTAGCCCCAGAGCTTTTTCTGGCCCTATGAACCGCCCTTGGAGGTTCCATTGGCATTGCCGGTCCCATTGGTATTGGCGGTCCCATTGGTATTGGATTTGGACCCGTGGCCAGTTGCCCCCTTGATCACATCCCCAATTCCACTGATTGCCCCAGCTGCCCCTTGGCCAACACCCCGAACGGCTTCTGCGATGGGCTTTCCGAGGCCCACCTGTTTCAGGCCGGGGATGCTTTCAATGGCGTTGCCAACCTGACTGATCGCTGCACTGGAGAGGCCCTTGATCGGGTTGTCAGCAATGTGATTCAGCACGATCTTCACCATGATCCCGATCACATGAGCCAGCAACTTGTCTGGATCCGATTCCGTACCGACATCCGCAAGTTCGATCTTCGGCAAGGTTGCGTCCAGGCGCCCCCCTGCAATGCTGACGATCTTGCCTTCCGCAGTCAGTTTGATGTTCTTGATCTCAAGACGTGCAATGTTGAGCGTCACATCACCGCCGCTGCTGTCATCCGGTTGATCCACTTCCTTGCTGATATTGCTGACAACTTCAGACACATTGATTCGATCACCAATCTGCTCGAGATCCATGGTGAATCCATCCAGACTCACAAGGGGAACCTGGATATTGGACGACAGAAACGTGCCGAGCCGGCCCTCGATATACATGTTGTCAACAACAAGCATCTTGGGTTGTTTGAAACCCTCAGGGTTGTCGATCACAAGATCAGTAATCGTGGTTGATTTTCGAAAGATCCCAAGGTCCACGGAACTTGCCGTTGTATTCACACCCATCAGATCAGTCCCGGCTCGATACAGCGCATATCGAGCAAGCAGATCAACCGACAGGTAGAGCACGATGATCAAAAGGAGCAGAATGCATCCGACAATGGCTGAGATCTTTCCCAATTTGCGCATTCAATGGCTCCCGTAGAATCGCTTCATGAACTGGTGGCGGGCATTTTAGATCCGATTGCAGCATCATGCCGCCCGGTTGGTAGCATCCTGATTCCGTGGAGAGCCAGCAGGACATGAACAGAGCCCAGCAGATGACACATGTGACTTCAGGCTTGTTGCTGCTGATAGCCGCCATCTGTGGTTGCCAAGCACAGCCTCATTCTCCAAATGCCCTCTATGGGACGAATCTGCCCGGATCGGAGGCGGAGTTCCTCTCCATGGGTGATGCGGCCGTGACAATGGATGCCGCCAGAGGTCCGCTGGAACGCCTGGATGCCATTGCAGGCGAATGGGTCATCGATACCAGCTATCACCCCTGGAAAAACGCCCCCCCCACGTCGATACGCATGATCTCGGAAAACAAGTGGATCCTCCGCAAACGATGCCTGCAATGCCGCTACCAGTACAACATTCCAGGAGAAGCCATTGCCGATCTCTACATCCTGAGTTGGAATCCTCTCAAAGAGGAATATGGCATTGACCTGTATTCAAGCGGCTGGCCCTTGCCCACTGGTGGTACCGGAACCTGGGATGAAGACAGCCAGACCATCAAGTTCGTGATGACGACGATGAACCCATCCACAAATCAGCCCATTACCACCCTCTACTGCCTCTCAGACATCGAATTGAATTCACACCGCTGGAGGCAGTATCGATCTGGCGATAACGGTGAACTGATACCCATCATCACAATGGAAGCGACAAGAGCCACTTCTCCATGACACGTGAAGACACCATTCAAGTTGATCAGTTTGCCTCTGTCGACATGCGTATTGGAACCGTGATTGCCGTGAATGACTTTCCGGAAGCCCGGATCCCCGCATGGATTCTGGAGATCGATTTCGGTCCGGAGATTGGCCACCTGAAATCTTCAGCGAGAATCACGGACAACTACAACCCTGAGAACCTGCAGGGTAGACAGGTGATTGCTGCCATCAACCTCGGTGATCGGCAAATTGGCCCGGTCAACTCTCAGTGCCTTGTCCTGGGGCTCCCTGATGCTGATGGCCGGATTGTGCTGCTTTCAACTGATCAACCTGTTCCTGATGGAGGACGGGTGAGTTGATTGGCGTACTCAGTTCCTGAGCCTTGTCAGTTGAATGTTGCGCCAACGCATCTGTCCCGTCCCGCCGGAATGAACCTGCAAGGCAATGAAACCCGAACGTTCGCCTTCAGAGTCGATGAAATCAACACAAGGCACACCATTGAGCCAGGTCTGAAGATGTGGACCATCCGCTTTTATACGGATGTGATTCCATTCTTCCAACCTTCTGGCTGCCTGTGACTCCGGTGAATTCTCCAGCGGAACCAGCCAACCACGCGGCCCCTCATAGTAGAGCCCGCATGTCCAGCTGCGTTCTGTTGGATCAAGCTCACACTGATACCCCTCAACCACTCCATCCTCCGATCGCTGATGAGATCGGAACTGGATTCCCGAGTTGCCAGGCTTATCCCATTTGAAATCGAGCTCAAGATCAAAGTCTTCGAATGTGTCCTCGGTTCGAAGAAAGGTATTGGGGCCTGGGCCATGTGTTCCCACGATGCAACCGGCATCAACCTTGTAGGTTGCCCCACCACCGACCTTCGTCCAACCACTGAGGTCTTTCCCGTTGAACAACCGTTGTGGCCTGGGGCCACAGCTCGTGAGCATCAAGCTACCGGCAAGGAGCACGCTCAACACAATCAAAGCTGACACGTTTCTACTGATCACTTCCAGAGGATACCGAGGGTGTGGCTCTCTCCGGAACGAAAGATGGCCCCGGCATCGTGCCGGGGCCATTTAAAGAACGAGGCGGACGGGACTCGAACCCGCAACCACCGGCTCGACAGGCCGGGACTCTAACCAATTGAGCTACCGCCCCAATAGGGACTGCAAAGTGTATCAGGCCCCTGCAATGGGTCAAGATCCGCAAATCCTGCTGCCCCTGGGGCACCAAATTCCAGTCCTGAGCCTCAACGCAAGAGTATTGTGTACCCATGATGATCTCTCAGCTTCTGGCAGCCTTCCTGACCACACTCACGCCCCCAAATGTGGTGGTCTTCATGGTTGATGACCTGGGCTGGCAGGACGCGTCTCTGCCTCTGCATGAGACCACAACTTCCTTCAATTCCACATATTGGACACCCAACCTGGAACGATTGGCGGCTTCTGGAGCAAGCTTCACCAATGCCTATGCCGCTGCTCCGGTGTGCACTCCGACCAGAACAAGCCTCCTGACAGGCCAGTGCCCCGCCAGAACACATATCACCTATTGGACACTCCACAAGGACACCGACACATCACGAGAGCACCCTCGCCTCGCGGCTCCTGAGTGGAATCTGAATGGAGTTCCGGCCGGGACGACGACCCTGCCCACTCTGCTTCAGAACCAAGGCTACCGAACGATTCACGTGGGCAAAGCGCACTTCGGCGCACATGAAACCCATGCTGCCGATCCCACGAACCTGGGATTCGAAATCAATATCGCGGGCCATGCCTCCGGAGCTCCTGCCTCGTACTACGGCACCCATGACTTCAGTCGCGAAGGACGAACCGGGAAGAAAGGCTCCAATGTCTGGGACGTGCCTGGCCTTGAGAAGTATCACGGCCAGGACATCTACCTCACGGAAGCATTGGCGGAGGAAGCCATCATCCAGATTGATCGATCCGTCGAGGAGGGGCGCCCTTTCTATCTCAACTTCGCTCCCTATGCCGTGCACACACCGATCATGGCCAATGAGAAACACCTTGATCGATATGAAACCCTCGACTCACGCGAAGCTGCCTATGCCACGATGATCGAGAGCTATGACGAAGCACTGGGCCGCATTCTTGACCAACTGGAAGAACTGGGTATCCGGGATGAGACCCTCATCATCTTCACATCCGACAATGGAGGGCTTTCTGCTCATGCACGAGGCGGCCAACCACATGTACACAACGCCCCTTTGCGCAGTGGCAAGGGGTCTGCATATGAAGGTGGAACCAGAGTGCCCACAGTAATCGCCTGGGAAGGCCATGTGCCTGCAGGCACCCGAATGGACCTGCCCATCATCACTCAGGATCTCTTCCCGACAATCCTTGGAGCAGCAGGTTCACAACTTCCTGACACGCTTACTCTGGATGGGGTCGATCTGGCACCGGCTCTTGCCGGACAGCAGATGCCTGAACGGACAATTGGCTGGAACCAACCCCATCAATGGGGTGCTAATGGACCGGGTATTGAACCGTTTACCGCTATTCGCCGAGGCCAATGGAAACTCATCTACTTTCATGATGGGCCACGATTCGAACTCTATGACCTTCAGGAAGATCCTGGAGAGACACGGGACCTCACCGGCAGCATGCCCGAGCAGGCCGAAGCCATGGCCATTGAGATGACCACCTGGATGCGAGACACCGCCGCTCAGCGATCTACAGACCGTCAGACAGGCCGTCCTGTAGCCATGCCGGATCAGGCGATCCGACGCCCTGCTACCGCTTCTCCCTGACAACCATTCAACGTTCTGCAAAAACAGGAGTGCCCGCCACCCATAGGTGGCGGGCCCCTTCTCTTCCTCCCATCGCCCGGGCTCGTCGCCTGAGCCATCATCCGATCCTGTATGAAACAAGTCCTGGATGTGTGGCCCGTTGCCGTATCTCCCCCCCCTTGATGCGGTCATAACGAGGCTTGGCAATGACATGCTCTTGGCCCCCTGGC
The DNA here is from genome assembly GCA_029242715.1 of Phycisphaerales bacterium. Taxonomy (GTDB): domain Bacteria; phylum Planctomycetota; class Phycisphaerae; order Phycisphaerales; family SM1A02; genus UBA1668. The sequence continues at coordinate 128,699 of JAQWTL010000041.1, read as the reverse complement.
GGGATCATGAAGATCCCGGGGGCCACTACAGATGTACCACCATCCTCATACAACGCAAGCATTGGAATGTAATTGTGTCTCATTTCCTCGATCTGACCGGACCCGGAGCGACGGACCACACGTCGCTCCGGGATAGAACCGGCCAAGATCGTGAATTCAGCAGCTGTTACCAAATTCACCAATGACGAACAGCAGATCTTCGACGTCACTATCACCATCACCGTCGACATCACCGGAATCATCGATTCCGTAGCCTGCCAGAACAACCAAAATATCTTCCACATTCACTGTGGAGTCACCATTGATGTCACCTGGGCAATCACCAGTGCATTCTGGAACTGGGGCCATGAGGCCGACTTCCAGTTCATCGCCACTGGGGCCTGGACGCCAGAGGCCCAGAACAGCATTGGCTTCTGATGGTGGATAATTCGCATCGAAGCGGAACGTATAAGCAGTTCCCCAACGGATGGAGTTGCCAAAGGCAAAGCCTGTTGTGTCGTCAACCTGATAAGGAGTGGTGTACCAAGTGAGCATGCCGTTGTCTCGCTCGACGGACCAGTCAGCCCCTTGGACGAGTTCGCATGAGTGGTAGTCCACATCAACGAATTCGATATTTTCGAGTTCAACACAATCAGCGACAGGAACGCTGAAAGAACCACCAGAGCGGTGGGAGTTCTGGTTATGGACAACCATCTCGTAGTGCCATGTACCGTCACCATTGTCTGAAACCAGATAGGCAACGTGCATCAGGCCAACATTGCCATCTTCTTCAGATGTCCAGATGTCAACGATCTCAGCACCTTCTTCAAATGCCCAAGCATCCAGGGCGGTTTGCATCACTCGTGTGTCACCTAAAGGGTTGCTGTTGGTGGTGGATGTGAAGCGTACTTCTCGGTAGCTCACGTTGTTGTACTGGTTGCCGTAGTCGTATTCATCCGGCCCCCAGCTTGGATCAGCATTCGCAGAAACATACTGAGCTTCCAGATAGAAGTGGCAGCCGGCATTCAAGGATGGTTCCAGGTCATCATTGTCGACCTGAAGTTTTCCTCGCATGGAGCTGGATCCACATGGGCTCTGGAAGAATGGATACAGATAGTCACCTGTCGTCGGGTTGATTTCTGAGCGAGGTGCTTCTGCATCTGCATTCAGGCTGGCCCAATAGGTGTCACCACATCCAATACCAAGTGTGTCACAGCTGGTGCTTTGGCAGCCGCACATGGCTTCGCTGACAGCACAGAAGGAGTGCTTGAGCCAGCTCAGGCCAATCTGTTCAAATCGTCCATCGCAAAGTCGATACATGTTCTGTGCAATGACCGGTGACTTCGTGCCATCGCCAGACTGTGCCCACTGAGCAACCATGTCACCTGGATTACCTGAAGTGGTCGCCATGGCGAAACCACGAATGCCATCCTGTTGGCCGTAGTAATCCAGGTCATAGCCACCAAATGCATCAGCGACCTTATGGGTCATGATGTCTGGGCCTTCGTATGTGCAGTAGTCCTCTCCAGCACTCGCAACTGAAACGATCCCGCCCACGGCTCCCAACCCCACGTAAATGAGACCGCGGTAGGCGGTCTGGAGACCATGCTTATGGTTCATCAGATACTGTCCTCTCTCGATACGTTCCTAGGAACGTTGAACTCTCGCCCCAGTTGACACCGGACCATGACTCGTGGCCCTCTCCCATGCCCAGGAGCACGGTTCCTCAAGGTCACCTCACAAACAAGAGGGCACAAGAGACGCCGCATAACACCATTCGAATAAGAAGCCTTCACGGTTGCTCCTCGGATTGTGATCCATGGATAAACCACCCGGGCCCCAAGGACAGGGAATCTGACCATGGGCACGCATCAGACTGTCATATATTTTCAAATGGCTGTTCACAGCCTCAGAATGACCCTTGAGATCCGAAGCATGCCTCATGAGGCACAAGCCGACAAGGACATCCGTCCATCCACCTCTGGGCGATCAGGAGCCTGAGCTGATGTGAAGGTCCACCAATTCCCCGGGGACCAGATCCGCGTCGCTCCGAAGGCTGATCCGGACTGGAAGCCCCCATTCGGGCCTTGTGGGGTCTCGGAGTTGTTCAAGCGGAATCGACTCGTATGAAGCACCGACACGTTCAATGATCGCTTCAAATTGCATGTGGCGGTTGGAACGCATTCGAACACTGACATTCATACCTACTTGCGGATTGATGTGCTGGGATTGCCTCAGGTAGGCAACGATATAGCTGCCTCTCTCTGCCGCAACGGAAATCACTGGTTCACCAGCAATCACGGTCTGCCCTGGCACACGGTGTACAGCCGAGATGATTCCCGCAATTGGGGATTGGATCACGAGACTCTCCGCACGAAGTCGTACCTCCTGGATCCTCGCTTCCTGTGTGTCCACTGCTGCTTGCAGTGGCGACAGAACAGCCGCCAGTTCATCACTACTTGGCTCTTCATACTGTGCCAGGCGTTCACGAGCAGCTTCAAGTTGCCCCTTTGATTCCAGAAGCGCCGCTGTGTTGTGATTAATGCGTTCGGTAATCACATCACGAAGCGCTTTCACACGAGAGAGCTCCAGAGAATTGACCGCCTCACCTTGAAAAGCCTGTTCTGCCTGACCAAGCCGCGTTTCTTCATGCTGAAGAGATACGCGATCAAGTTCCAACTGGGTCTCCCGGTCAAGAACATCCAATCGCAGCAACTCAACCTGGAGCATTCGGCGATGCCATTCACTTTGCGAATCAACGAGAAGCCGGCTATTGGCCTGTTCCCAGGAAGCGCGGGCCGAAGCAACTTCCAGTCGCAGTCGTCCAGATTCCGCCTTGAGTACATCCAATGCTGCCAGAACGGGCCTGTTGTCCAACCTGGCTATGACCTGCCCTTCCTGAACACGCTGAAATGGCTCAAGAGCGCCAAGACCGGTTTCAACAAGGACTCCTTCAGAGCCACTGGTAGCAGAATAGAGCTGAGCATTGACCTGCCCCGTGGCAAACGGGGTTCCAGTCTGACCATTAATCAGAATGATCACACCAGTACTTGCCATCAGGAACATGCACAATGGCAGCCACTGCAATCGCAGCAATCGCCAACGGTGCTTCAGCGGAATCGGGATGCGTCGTTCTTGACCCAAATCAGAACTCCGACTCATCATCACGCATGTACAGGGACACGTTTTGGACGCCTTCAGCATCCTCCAACGCGTTCAGGAGTTCTTCTCGACGCTCAGGATCTCGCAGCAGCAAACGATAAGAAAGATCCAGCCCCTCATCTGTCAACCGTCGCTCACTGGCCAGATGAATACGGCGACTGTGTCGATGAAGAATACTTCGGTGATTTGATACGGCACCTACCAGGTCACCGGTCAACTGCAATGAAAGCACGACATCGAATCGATGACGACCGCCGAATACGGTCACCCGGAGATAGGCGATCACCAGTGCGACAACAATCGAACCGACAATGGCCAGTTCGAACTTGAGGATTCCGCAGGCCATGCCTTCGACGATGCTCCACAAGACAAAGGTCGTGTCACGTGTATCCTTCAGCACGTTTCGGAAACGTACAACTGCAAACACTGCCAATAATCCGAACGCGACGACAAGGTTGTCTGACATCAGCAGCATGACCAGGCAGACCAGTACGGGCATCACGACCAGCGATGCTGTAAAGGACTGCGAGTAACTCAGACCATGATGCGTCCAGGTGTAAATCCAACCGATGACGTGACCGATGGCGAAAGCCAGCAATAGTGACAGCAAGACAGTTTCAAGGGGCGTTCCAGAAACCATGCCGCGTTCAAACATTGAGCCAAACATGCCATCCATCAGGAAGACTCCCCATAGGCGAGCATCAAGCGGTTACGGCAACTGTTGATCCCTGCTGCACAGGAAACGTACTTGGGAACCGATTCCCGATTCAGATTGAAATCCTGAACGAGTCGTCGCATCCAGCCAGGGATGCGGTCCGTGAATTTCAATTCGAGAATGGTGCCGCGGGGCTGAGCGGATGACCAGTCAGCCTGTGATACGCCAAAGTCACCATTGAATACCGACCCATGCAATGCCCGATCAAACGTCAGTCTGGCAGTTTCCATTTCATCCGGAACCCATGCCTCTCGGTTGTAACGGACGTAGACGGCTCCGGATGCCTGCAGTGAGTTTCGAAGGCGACAGAATTCCTCAAGAACTCCAAGTCCAGCCTGCTGACTGGATGGATTGTGCAAATACTCCTTCTTGGGGAGGTGACCGCCAAGAAGCTCACGCACGCCCTGCAACTGAACTGCCGCTCGTCGTTTCAGGATCTGCTCATTGATCCGCCTCTTGATTTCCATGAAGTAGGGCCTGCAATCGTCGCCGTCATACCAGCGAATACGAAGCTTGAAACGATTCTTCTGCCCTTGGACAGTCGCATTACACAGATCAAGCCCTTGGGAATCCAAGTAGAGGGAATGGACGTTGTATCCAGTGCCGTCTTCCATGGTGAAGGAGTCAGGCACCAGTTTGATTCGAATGGACTCACGGATCGCACAGGCCATCTCTTCACTGACCACGTACTTCAATTCAAATCGGCTTGATTGAAGTCTGTCCACCACGTACGAATCACTCCAGGCTTCCGAGCAGGAAGCAGAAATTGACCCCAAACCCCCTTATGAACATCAAGAAGGAACATTTCAAGCTACCACAGGCCTGAACAATGCCCACACTTAATCTGAACACTGATACGTGTTCATTTGGCCTGCAATCCCCTTGAACTAGAGAAAAACGGTCTTATCGGGCTACCCGGCGAATTTCTTGGTGCATCCAGTGCCATTTGACTGGTTTCAGTCAATGAGCTGCTACTTGGCATCAAACCAGTTGGAGGAAATCGAGGCGTCCACAACCAGTGGCACTTCAAGATCCATTGCTGATTCCATCGTCTCCACGAGGAAATCTCTTGCCGCCTCTGCAGTCACCTCGGGTGTTTCCAGAACCAGTTCGTCATGCACTTGGAGTATCAACGATGCAGAAGCATCGACACCAGCAAGATCTCTGTGAACATTGATCATGGCGATCTTGATCAGATCGGCGGCACTGCCCTGCACGACAGAGTTGATAGCCAGTCGTTCCGCAAGTGCACGCGTCTGGCCATTGGGAGAATTGATGTCATTGATGGTGCGGCGTCTCCCGCTCATCGTCTCGACATAACCCTCCTGGTGAGCCTGCTCCACACAAGCCCCAAGGAATGTCTCAATGCCCTTAAAACGTGACTTGTAATCATTGATGATGCCTGCGGCCCACGCCACGTCCTGATTCAATCTCCTGGCCAGTCCATACGGAGTCACGCCGTAGACGATTCCAAAGTTCACCATCTTTGCTGCGCCTCGCTGCTCCTTGGTGACTTCGTCAGGTTCAATCCCGAAGACCTCGGCAGCAACAGCACGATGAATATCCTCGCCCGCATGAAAAGCCGCCTGCATCGCCTTGTCACCTGAGAGATGCGCCAGCAGTCTCAGTTCGACCTGGGAGTAGTCCGCGGTAACGAGCAGGCAACCGTCAGCAGGAATGAAAGCCCGTCGAATCTCACGACCTGTCGCCGAACGGATCGGGATATTCTGCAGGTTGGGATCATTCGAACTGAGCCGTCCTGTTGCGGTACCAACCTGATTGAACTTGCTGTGAATGCGGCCAGTCCGAGGATTAATCGCTTCCTTCAAGGAGACCAGATAGGTCCCAACGAGTTTGGTCAATTGGCGATAGGCCAGTATGAGACCTGGCAGAGGCGTGTGGACATCCGGATCACGATCCAGTTTTTCAAGAACTTCCTGATCAGTGGAAGGACCTGTCTTCCGCTTCTTCACTGGCTTCAAGCCCAGCCCGGGAGGATCTGCTTCTGGATCATTGAACAACGCAACAGCCAGTTGCTTGGGTGAATCTGGATTCAGTGGACCAGGCGCCGCCTCAAGGATTTCCGTTCGAAGGCGGGACAGTTCGGTTTCAAGCGTTTCACGCTGCCGATCAAGTTCGCCTGGATCAACACGAACACCCTTGTATTCGATGTCTGCCAGTACGGATACGAGAGGCAACTCGAGATCGTCAAGCAATGGCTCGAGGCCTTCTGCCGCAACCTCGCCCGAAAGGACATCCCAGAGTCGTAATGTGATGTCAGCATCCTCTGCTGCATACGGAACAGCCTTGTCAAGATCGACGGTGTCAAAGGTCCGCTGAGAAGCCCCTGAACCGATGAGAGACTTGATTGAAATACACTCCAGATCAAGAAGGCCCAACGCCAGATCATCAAGCCGATGACGTGATCGTGAGGAATTGGCGACGTATGAGGCAATCATCGAGTCCTTGATCGGACCTTTCACCTGAACCCCCACGCGACGCAACATCTTCATGTCAAACTTGGCATTGTGAGCGATCTTGTCGATCGATTCGTCTTCCATGACATCCCGGATAAGACTGGCCACCTTGGACTCATCGAGATGTTCGTCTGGTTGAGGCGATCGAACAGGAATGTACACACCACTACCGGCCTTCACTGATAGTGACACTCCACACAGATCTGCTCGCATGACATCCAGACCCGTTGTTTCTACATCGAAACTGACTCGCCCCGCCTTGCGGATGGTTTTCATGAAGTCCTTGAGCGACGATTCATCCGCAACAAGCTGGTAGTCCGCAGAGGCGTCGGCAGGCCGTAGCTCCAGCGAGCCTGGTTCAGAAGCCCAGAGCGTTCCTCTGGCATCTTCATCCTCTGCATCCTCGGTACGTGATGCAGCAACGAGTTCATGAAGCTGGGCAGGAAGTCTGGTGAATCCCTGTTGTCTGCAGAAAGCTTCCAGCCCTGGCATGTCGAGTTTGCCCGGGTCGATGCGGGCGTCTTCCAGGTCGAAGTTGAAATCAAGATCGTCTCGAAGGCGAACGAGATCGCGGTTGAGCTGCAGGCGATCCAGAGCGCCCTCCAGGTTCTCGCGCCGCTTGGGAGTCATTTCATCAATGTGTTCGAAGATGCCCTCGATGCTTCCATACTGGCCAATCAACTTGGCAGCCGTCTTGGGCCCAATACCTGGAACACCCGGAATGTTGTCAACGGTGTCACCCATCAGGCTGAGGATGTCGATGACCTGGCCAGGCAGGACTCCCTCAGACTTGAAGACATCATCCGGGGTCCGAACACCTTTTGATGGATCAAAGAGCTCCACCCGGTCGTTCAAGACCTGCGTGAGATCCTTGTCACTTGAAATGATCCGTATCTTGACGTCCTGCCTGGATTCTGTGAAACGTCGTGCAAGCGTGGCAATCACATCATCTGCTTCAACACCTTCCACACCAAGAAGCGGAACATCCATGAGTTCCAGCATCTGGAAGCAACGCTCGACCTGTGGACCAAAATCGTCTGGAGCCTTCTCTCGATTCGCCTTGTACTCCTCATCGATCTCACTGCGAAACGTGCCCGAATCACCAGAGACATCGAGTGCCACTGCGAGCCAGGTGGGATCCTGGTTGCGAATGAGGCTCATGAGAATGTCAGCGAAACCAGCTACGAGTTTCGTAGGCTCACCCGTTACTGGAGATGTCTGATATGGCCTGCGTGCGTAGTAAGCGCGAAAAAACTGCGAGTAGCCATCAATGATGTAGAGCGTGTCCGACATGCTGTCGGCCCTCAACTATCTAGGGATACCTTGCCGTGCAAGGCTCGGAGTATTGCCTCGTCGGCATCTCCTAGTGATTGATCACGACGGGCCATGACAAGACGAACCATTTCAATGAACTTGTCCAATCGATAGACACGATCATCGTCATCGGTAAGCCAGGCAAACCGGGATACGGTCGACGGCGGCGGGCTGGTTCTGGCAATCATCGAACCCGTACCCAGCACTGTTCCAGTCATCAAACGAGTTCCAATGGCTGTCTTGACATGATCTGCAAACAGAGTTCCAAGGAACATGCGACCAGTTCGCTGCCGGGGACCATCAGGCTCCAGTCTCATGGAGATCTCCCCGTAGGTATTGAGCAAGTTGGATGTCACAGTATCGGCGCCGATATTGACCCATTGGCCTACCAGGCTGTCGCCCAGGTAGCCATCATGCACCTTGTTGCTCCAGCCCTGGAAAATAGATGCGCCAACCTCTCCACCGACCCTGCAATGAGGGCCAATTGCTGTATTTCCTCGAATCACGGCGCCTTCCGATACCACACTTCCTCGCCCGATCCAGCAAGGGCCGACGAGAACTGCGTTGGGTCGAATCGTCACCTCAGGTCCGATGAAGATCGGTCCTGCATGCGTATCAAATACAACGCCTGGGAAGACGACAGACGTATCGTCAATGCTGACGGGATGTTCACCTGCGCACTCGGCGCGATCCGCTGCATTGGGCGAGAAAGGCTCGGCTTCCAGGTCATCAGCCAGAGTCTCCGAAAGCCAGTTCAGAAGATCCCATGCCTTCCTGTAGATCGGAACACCCGGGACAACCTCTGACTTGATCCCATCAGGAAGTTGACCCTGCTCAAGAAGCATGCTTGCATCCTCACGAGAAAGGCATGCGATGAGGACATCGCCTGCTTCATCCAGGATTGCATGACCGACTCCAGGGACAGGCAGATCACCACAGCCCGACCACCTTCCGTTGACGCAAAGCAACTGATCACCCTTTGGAAGCGTGTTGACGGGGCGCGTATTGCTCGCCGACCAGGATGCCTGATGCCGGGTTGTGACCCACCAACCACTCACAAACTGCCCGAGTGATCGCTCAATGCGCTCGTACGTTTGAAAGCCACCTGTTCGCAGTGAAAAAACCGGACACAAATCATCCAGTGGTCCCATCTGTCCGCGACCGTCGTCAAAGATGATCAGTTCTGCCATGGGGGAGAATTCCTGGTGAGCCGATCGCGTTTAGCCGGATCGGCGAGAAGTACCATAGTCGAACCGCCACAGCGGCAGGGTCTGAATAAGAATCCAGCCCAGAGGGATGGCCAGAAGCGCCGAGTAAGCAGCGTTGCCCGTTTCATGCAGCATCTCTCCGGCACCAAACGGCACCAGTTCTCCTCCAGCCCATGGCAGCCAGAATCGCAAGATCCCAATTGCCGTCTGAACCAGCCCCGCAACCAGCACGCACAGGAACGTAAGCAGAGAAATGGTCAAAACACGTCGCCGGAACATCCAGGTCCTGAAGTTCAATACCACCCAGGCACCCAGTGGGTAACCCAAGGCGTGCGGCCCGATCAACTGAATGCCGCCCCCCGCCTCACCAAGGCCTGGGGAAAGATCTGCCAACAATCCAAGGAACCAGGCTGCCCAGATCACCGAAACCGGTGGGGCCAGCAATGCGACAAATGCGAGCAGGCAGGCTGCGAAGCTGGGCGTCAGGAAGCCAGCTCCACGCAATGTGAAGATTCCGCTGAATCCCGAATCGAGCCCGACGGCAATCAATGCCGCAATGATGAATACAAGCCACCTCACTGGACCACCCCATCAGGTCCATCTGGACCAACCACGACGACCCATGGCAACTCATAGAGATGTACCTCCGGCTCCACCACCAGACGTCGGCGGAGGGGCGCCTCATCAAGATCCTCTACAGCCGTGACTCGACCTATTCGGAAAGCCTGCAGGGATACTGGCCATGCACGATCAGCAAGCACGATCCGGTCGCCGATCTTCGCATCGGTCCGTCGATCAATCTCGCCCAGCAACTGGCCTCTGCCGTTCTGTCGTAATCGCACAGCTGGCGCAGATGCGGCATTTGCCTTCACGCCTTCTGGCAACAGCACACCCATGAGGGGACCGACATCGGGATGTGTTATTGGCAATGCAGAGAGTCGGATGTCAGAAACACGCGTGATACGACCAATGAGCCATCGACCATCCCATGTCAAGGCATCGCCTACCTGAACGCGTCCTGTTGATTCCGCAGGTACATGCAATTCCACGCCTGAAACTGGATGGTCAGGTCGACGTCCCGTGACATCCAACTCGATCAGCAAGGGTGGCTGTGAACTGGAAGTTCGAGGTGGCAGCCCCTGGATATGTCGAAGCTGCGCTTCCATCTCGGCAGATCGCAACTGCTCTTGGAGCAGCAAACGCTCAAGTCGATCCCGCTGCCCTTCGACATGGAGCAGGTCTTCAACATTTCCTGCAGCACCTCGTTGCACATTCACCGGTCGCATGGCACCTGCCACGCGACTTCCAACGCCCGCCAGAGGCATGATTGGAATTCGAATGATGTCGGCAGCATCTCCCGTCCAACCGAGCCAACGCGTCGGTAGAACTGCAAGGAGCAGTGTCAGAGCCATGAGAAGGCTGAGGACATGTCGTGATCGAATCCTCATGCCGCGAGGTGGATCACAGGTCGTCCATGTCGGATTCCATCGTCGACTTCCACTCCTCGAGATTCTCGAGGTAGATGCTGGTGCCCCGGGCAACACAAGTCAGTGGATCCTCAGCAATGGAAACATCAAGGCCAGTGTCCTCGTGGATAATGACATCCAGACCTCGTAGAAGGGCACCGCCCCCGACAAGGCTGATTCCGTTATCAACAAGATCTGCAGCGAGTTCTGGCTCAGCACGCTCCAGCGTCCGTTTCACGGCATCGACGATGGCTTTCACCGGCTCCTGGAGGGCCTCGCGTACTTCTGCACTGGTCACCTCGGTCTTCCGGGGCAAACCGGAGAGGTTGTCGCGGCCTCGAACCTCCTTGACCGTGTCCTCACCGACGTCAGCAGCAGAACCGATTTCGATCTTGATCCGTTCTGCGGTCTGTTCACCGATGGTGAGGTTATATGTCTTCTTCATGTGATGAATGATTGCTTCATCAAAATCATCACCCGCCACTCGAACTGATTCGCAGGTCGCAATATCGGCAAGCGACATGATGGCCACCTCAGTGGTACCACCACCAATATCAACCACCATCGATGCAGTGGGCTCGACAATCGGCAAACCGGCGCCGATGCCTGCGGCCATCGGTTCCTCGACCAGATACACACGTCTCGCCCCGGCACGTTCCGCAGAATCAAGAACAGCTCGTTTTTCAACTGCGGTAATTCCGCTGGGTACTGCAATCACGACACGTGGGCTGACGATCCGCTTGCCTGTCGCTTTACGGATGAAGTAGCTGAGCATTGCTTCAGTGATCTCAAAGTCACTGATCACGCCGTCTTTCAACGGACGAATGGCGCTAATTGATCCCGGCGTCTTGCCAAGCATCTCCTTGGCCTGCCATCCAACAGCGTTTCCATTGTTCAGGACACGATTCGTACCACGCTTGACTGCAACAACTGAAGGCTCGTTCAGGATGATGCCTTCACCCCTCACGGCCACCAAGGTGTTGCAGGTGCCGAGGTCAATCCCCATGTCCACACTGAACCAATTCAAAATTCGATCCAACATCGCGATCCCCTGCTTCCTGACGGACAAGGCATCATACGACAACCACCGCCGGAGCATGAGGACGGTGCAATCAGTGAGTTAAACGGGGATCAGCGGCCCTGGTCAAGGATGGCGAAAACCCCACCCTCGGAACCATTCGTGAAGTCCTTGGAGTAGTCCATGTTATGGAAGATCATCCATACCACGCCGACGAGCATGATCAGGAAGCCCACAAGCGTCAGGACCGTGTAAACGTTGACCTGGCCGCCTTGACTGGCTTGACCTGAAGAATTGCCAAATCGACTCGCCATCGGGGACTCCTCCAAGTGGGCTCAGTTCTGGCCCAGCAGTGAGTAGGCTCGCTGACCGGTCTCAACCAGTCCGCGTGTGGGATCTTCCAGAGTGACGACGCCTGTGGAACGATTGATATCCACATGAGTGATCCTGAGGCGACCGATGAAAATACCGTTGTCACCGATCGTCATGACCCAACCGGCCTGGACACCATCTCGTGAACCAGCATCAATCTCAGCAAGAGTTCGATCGCCTACACGTCGAACGTCCAGGATCGTTGCATCAAGAGTCCTGTCCGGTGCCAAGCCTTCGTCGGTATCAGCAGCCTGGTCTTCAAGTGCGCCAAAGCGGGCAACGTATGCCGCGATGCGCGACTTGGCATTGTCCTTTTCATCCTTGAGCTTCGAGATCTCTTCCTGAAGGGATCTCTGTGCTGCAACAGCTGTTTCAAGACGGCTGTTGAGATCTCTCAAGGCTTCATCAAGTTCCACTCTGCGTTCTTCTGCTGTCAAAGCACGCGTTCGCAGTTCACCAACACGACCGACCAGACCTTGGGTCAGATCAGTACTGGCCTGAAGGCTCTTTGAGAGTGATCGGTTCATTGCGCCCTGGTTGGCTGCTGATGAGCGGCTTGCCAGGAGATCGTCTTCCATGCTTCGACGGACTTCCTGAATGGAAGTCAGCTGAGCGTCCTTCGTTGCCAATTGTTGTGAGTAACTGCTGGCCTCGGAAGTCAGCCGTGCAATTTCATCCTGGTGAGCACTACGCGCCTGCACCAGTTGTTGACGGGCGGATTCCCGATCCGTCTCGGTCTGCAGGGCCTTGGTTTTCCAAGCAACCTGATTCTTCGCAGAAACAACCACGAGAGGCACCAGGAAGATGGCCAACAACGTGATCAGAACAATGAATACCTTGGTGAGAATGTGCACTGGAAGCCTCGCTGAGTTCCTATTCAACAGTTCGCCAACACGGTCCTTCCGGGCTCAATACGAGCTGGATGGGCTGCGGTTGTAGCCCCTCAACGGGGCATCTGTCAATCATACCGCCTGATAAGAGCAAGGCGAAATTCCGCAGTCCCCCATGGCTGGGGGTCACCGGGAGGCGACCTTCTGGCTGATCTTGAGGATTGCCGCTGCCGAGGCAACCTGGACATGAGGATCCTCGTCATTCAAAAGCATGGCCAGTTGGGGCTCGTAAGCAGGATTGGCCAGCCCTCCCAGGACATTGGCAACCTGCATCCTGACCCCAGGCTGCTCTGAGCCAATCTGTGAGATCACCAGATCCATGGGGACAAGATCCGGCTGAAGCTCGGCCAAGGCCGTAGCAGCCACCAGGCGGAGCTCTGGGCCGGCCTTGCGAGGCCCCTCGCCTGTAGCCAGATCATGCATGTTTGGAATGGCGGCCCGATCATCGAGTCTTGCAAGCATCTGACAGGCCAGAGCCGTCATCTCACTGTGCTCTGGTGGAGCAAACAACGCTGCCCGGATGGCTTCGAGTTCACGTCGGTCACCCAGCCGGACAAGGGACTCGGCCATCAGCAGATCGATCGTCCGCGAACGTGCCGGGTCATAGGATTCAAATCCTCGGCCCAGGCCGTTTCGAACGACGGGGATGGCAGAATCATTTCCCATTTCTGCAAGCACCATGGCGGCATTGGCACGATCAGCTGCACGTTCGCTGATGATGTAAGCCGCGAGTGGGTTGATGTCGACCTCTTCGCCACATGTCGCCAAGGCGTAGATTGCTGCTGCACGAACCGAATTGGATGGATCTTTCAGCAATGGCCCCAGCAGGTGGGACACACCACAGAGATTTCGCCGGCCAATGGACATTGCGGCAACAAACCGAACGCCCTCATTCGGATCTACAAGTCCTCGAAGTACCGCTGCTCTCAGGGGCTCGGTTGTGGGCTGCAACGCCTCGATCGCATTGGCCCGCATAAGCGCGTCATCTGACAAGGACGCCTGATCCAGAACCTCAACGGCCGCAAACTGAAGGTCGTCGTTTTTCACTGAAAGTGGAGCACGCTTCGGCTTGCTGGGATTCAAGGAAGCAGGCGTCGTAGTCGTCGGAACAATGCTCTGGCCACGAGTGCTCCACTTGGTGGGCTTTCCTTCGTTCGAACAGGCTCCGAAAAAAACAACCAGAATCGCCAGAGCCAGAGTCGCTATTGCTTGAGGACAAGAACTCTTCATTTGAGCCTCTTCGCTCCCAGTGAAAGTAGGAAACACACGATTACAAGGACAAGGCAGGCAACCGGCAACAGGTTGCCGACAATTCCATACAGCGTACGCCGTGAATCGAGTCTTGGCTCGGCAATCATGGTCCCAGCTTCCTGCAATGGCAGGGAGGCAACGAGGCGACCACGTGAATCAAACCAGCCGGTCTGGCCCGTGTTGGCACATCGGAGCATGGGCCGCCCCAATTCGATGCATCGGAATCGGGCAGATTGAGCATGAATCAACCGGCCCCCATCGACATCACCAAACCAGCCGTCGTTTGAAATGTTGATGATCAAGTCCGTTGGAATGCCGTCGCCCAGCACCAGGTCGCGAGTGAGACTCGGAACGGTAGCTTCAAAACAAATGGGCGTCGCCATGGGCAGGACTGAACCGTCCTCAAGACTGATTTCAATGGGGTCCATTCTTGGGCCGGCATCGAGCTGGAGCCTCAGTCCTCTGGCCCCCAAGGAGAGAAGTTGCTCCCGCAACCATGGCCAGGCATCAATCCAGGGAAGGCGTTCGCCGAACGGTGTCGGGAACACCTTGTGGTACTGCTGAACGGCTTCAGGCTCCAGAAGGACAACGCTGTTGTACTGCCATTGGGGATCGACATAGCTGGACGTTGAATCTTCCTTGACCTCCAGATTTCCAGCCCATGTATTGGTCCCGATGAGCATTGGCGTCATGGTTGCTTCAGCGAACCGCAGGATTGCATCTCGCCAGAATGACGGTGGAAGACCGCCGAAGGTCATGCCGTGGGCATCCAGTGACTCGTGTACGGAACTTTCAAATCCGATCCCCGGCAGCATCGATTCCGGCCAGACCACCACGTCTGCCCCACCGAAGTCCCTGAGACCCTCCGCGGTCAACTCCATGAATGAACCAAGATCCTCAATCTGTTCCTCAACAGACCATCGAAGCTTGTTGTCCTGGGGAATATTGGTCTGCAGCAGCAGGAATTTCCCCATCACTGGACCTGGTTCCCGGGAGACCGCCAGCAATCCCCAGCCGATCGACAGCAACAAGAAGCACCCAGCCACAATCGAAGAAACCGCCGCATGGCGGATCATGGGCCGCCGCCGCATCCACTCTGCAATAGCGCCGCCGATACAGAGGACCAGCATGCTGACTACCCAGACCCCTCCAAGATCTGCAACCTGACAGATCAGAGGCCACTCGATCAGAGGGTGACCCGCCAAATACCAAGGCCAGGCGCCAAAGACAACCTCTGCCCGCAAGTACTCAAGTGCAATCCAGATGACTGGTGCCAGGACAGCCAGCGGCACTCTGGCGAAAGGCTTTCGATCTTCAAACCATCGAAACAACCATGCAAAGAGCACCATCCAGATCGCAGAATAGATCACCATCGCTGGATACCCCGCCGTGGAGACATCCATGCTCCATCTCAGTAACCAGGCCCAACAGGCGGCAAAGACAATCAGGCAGATCAGACCCAGCCACCAGTGATTCCGAGCGCCGATGGCAGCGCGAATCAACAGGGCAGCCCACAGAAAACTCATTGGCCACAGATCCAGCGGAGGCCACGACATCAACCACGCTGCTGCTGACAATGCCAGCAACACAAGCGTGTACAGAAGCGAATCACTTCGCCTGGTCACTTTCGAACAAGCAGCGTTACTTTCCGGCATAGTCAATGAGACTGCTGATCTCGCTTCGAAGATCTCTTCGATCCACAACGCGATCAAGGAAACCACACTGCATCAGGAACTCGGATCGCTGGAAGCCATCCGGAAGATCCTGTCGAATCGTCTGCTGGATCACCCGCGGTCCTGCAAAGCCGATCAATGCCTTGGGTTCTGCAAGGATCACATCACCAAGCATGGCGAAGCTGGCGGTCACACCACCAGTTGTCGGATCGGTCAGAACAGAGATGTACAACCCACCCATTTCATCGAAGCGTGCCAGAGCCGCGGATGTCTTGGCCATCTGCATCAAGGAAAAACCGGATTCCATCATCCTGGCTCCGCCAGATGCAGACACAACGATCAATGGGAGATCTTCACTGGACGCCGCTTCCACGGCCCGAACGATCTTCTCTCCTACGACTGATCCCATGGAGCCGCCAAGGAATGTGAAATCCATGACAGCGAGAATGACCTTTCGACCCTTGATGAAACCTGTACCACAGTGCACGGCTTCATTGGTTCCAGTCTTCGCCATGGTCGCTTCCAAGCGATCGGCATAGGACTTGAGGTCGACGAATTCAAGTGGATCCTGTGACTGAAGCGATTCATCAATCGCGACGAAACTTCCGGGATCCACCAGGAGCCGGATGCGATCCATCGCAGGCAACCTGAAGTGGTGCGCACATTCTGGACAGACCTGCTGGTTGTTCTCAAGAGAGCGTCGGAAGAGAATCGCTCCACAGTCAGGACACCGAAGCCAGAGGCCCTCAGGTACGGGCTTCTTTCCCGTTGGGGTCCCAGCTTCAACGTCTGTCCAGGATCGCTGCGTGGCCTCAGCCATGGTTTCTTGTCTCCATCACGGCTGGTGACCAACAGGGACACGAGCCATGCAGGCAACATCGTCCTCCAACAGGGCTCAGCCGTCCAGATTGGTGAAAAAAAACCAGCCGCAAGTTGCCCCAAAGGGCCTGGAGGGCCCCTCAGGAGCCGCGGATCAACTCGATCGTGCGACCATAATCCGGCTGCTTGAAGATTGCAGAAGCTGAGACCAGCACATCACAACCCGCTTCGCGGCAGAGAAGACCTGTCTCTGGATCCACGCCACCATCCATCTGGATGTGCTGATTCGGGCCAATCATGCCATCTAGCCGCTTGGTGGTTTCCAGGACTTCAGGGATGAAGGCCTGGCCTGAGAAGCCAGGGTGAACACTCATCACCAACAGCAGATCAAAGGACTCGACCAGTGGTTCCATGAGCCCGAAGTCCGTCTCAGGCTTGATCGCCAGCCCGGCCGTCATACCTGCCTCATGGATTGCATTTGCAAGTTCGATGGGATCCTCATCACACTCCACATGTACGGTGAAGTTGTTGGCACCAGCCTTGGCAAAGGGCACGATGAAAGCCCCGGGGTTGGTCACCATCATGTGGACATCAAGAAAAGTAGAAGGAAGATGATTTCGAACGGCACTGCAGAGCGAAGGCCCCATGGACAGATTGGGAACAAAATGTCCATCCATGACATCCAGATGCAGAAGATCTGCACCCTGATCCATCACTGCCTTGCATTCATCTGCAAGGATTCCGAAATCCGCTGAAAGTATCGAGGGCGCAACCATCGGCATGGAACGTGCCGCCGAAAAAAGTGATGCCATCTTGCTGTTGACCATCGAGGGTGCACTCTTCATCTATTCAGCCTGAGTACGTTTGAGCTGTGATCTGTATTCCTGATAAACACGCTTGTAAGCCTCCTTGCGACCCGTAGAGGCTGTCCTGTACGCGTCTCGCTGCAAGGCTACCGCTTCCGCAATCTCACCACGCTCAAGCAGCACCCGGGCTTCCAATGCCATCAACATTGGTTTCCGCATGCCACCGGTCAGCCTGGCTGCCTTGGTGAGCTGAAGCGCAACATCAAGATTTCGTTTCTCATCAGGAATGGATGGATCTGTTGCGATGTGCAAACCAAGCCACCCAAGCATCTCCGGATCGTCTGCTCTCTCAACGATCAGAGCCTGTGCGTCGGCATAAGCCTTCTGGGGGTTGTTTCGATCCATGAGTTCCACGTCGAATCGTTCAATGTAGATGGTGTAGAAGATGCGGCGATCTATCTCCAGAACATCGTTGGACAGCTTGTAATACTGATCCCAGTTCTTGAGTGAACGAGCCCGCTTGACCTCTTGAAGATGCCGCTTTGCTTTCTCGAAACTCTTGTGGTCGTAACGACCCAAGACCACCTTTTCGAGAACCTCTGTGAATTTGTCCGAAGTGGGATGTCCAAGGAACTGAAGTCGACCTTCACGGCCGATGATGAAGGCAAATGGCACGGGAACGGTGCTGGACTCAAACAGTTCCTTTGATGCTTTGCCGCCTTCTTCATCGATTCCGACCCAAAAGTTCATGCGTTTGCCCTGGCGTTGAACAAACCGCTTGATGTCAGAGTCGGTCTGGCCCTCAACTGGCCATGTGACTGACAGGACCGTGAGTTGATCCTGGCCATACTTCGCTTGCAATTCAGTCAACTCCGGGATGGCTCGCTTGCTGCCACTGTCGAAGGTCGCCCAGAATTCCAGAACTACAGGCGTGTCTGCAATCGTTGGTCCTCCATCGTACAACTCCTTGATCCAGGTTATGGAATCGAGATAGCCCTCTGGAGCATCGTCCCCGATCTCCACGGCTTCCTCTCCGCCATAGGACGCACTCGTGCCCAGCAAGAAGATGAGGCCGAATAAGAATCCAAACAAATAACTGGGACGCATCATGTCGCTTTCCTCCAAACCAAATCTAAGGCTGGTCTGACATTCTGAAGCACTCAAGTATAGCTGGCAGGGCTGAAAACGCCCGAGGGGAGCGCGAAGAACTCATGCATCATCAAGCAATTCCACACTTCTGAAAGAAACACCCTCAAGCATCTTCAAACTGGCCCCGCCACCGGTTGAGACATGACTGAAGCGTCCAGCCAAGCCAAAGGATTCCACGGCAGCGGCAGTTTCTCCACCTCCGACGATGCTCACCGCATGGTGACGAGTCGCCGTCACGACGCCCTCTGCCACTTCACGCGAGCCCTGGTCAAAGGGAGGTGTTTCAAACACACCCAACGGTCCATTCCACACCACCGTTTTCGCCTTGGAGATCTCCGACTTCCAGGCCTTCGCTGTCTCTGGACCAATATCCAGCCCCATGTAATCCGGAGGGACGCCGATTTCACAGATCCGTACGCCCTCGGCATCTTCAAGCGATTTCGCACACTGGTGATCCTCAGGCAACAAAATCGTCTTGCCGGAATCCTTGGCGCGGCCAAGTAGTTCACCCGCTGTTTCGATCATGTCCTTTTCAACCAGACTGTTGCCTGTGACATGCCCCTGAGATGCCAGGAAGGTATAAGCCATTGCGCCGCCAACGAGAATTACATCTACACGGTCCAGCAGGTATTGAATGGCACCAAGCTTGTCGGAAACCTTGGCACCACCCAGAACAGCAAAGAATGGAGATTTGGCTTCGGTGATCGCTGAAGAAAGGAATTCAAGTTCCTTCATCAACAGCAGGCCTGCGACATGCGGCTTGCCTGTCATCTTTTCAGGAACACCGACCATGGAGGCATGGTTGCGATGAGCCGTGCCAAAGGCATCATTGACGTAGATGTCTGCATGGTCCGCAAGGGCTGCTGCAAATGCAGGGTCATTGGATTTCTCACCGGAATGAAATCGAAGGTTCTCCAGAACGAGCACATGCCCCGGCTCGACCGCGTTCACCGCCTCCTCGGCAACAGGGCCAATGCAATCCGTTGAAAATTGAACGTCATGATCTTTACCGAGCAGGTCATCCAGCCGCTCAGCAGCAGGTCTGAGGCTGTAAGCAGACTCCGGCCCGTTGCCAGAAGGCCGCCCCAAATGGCTCATGAGGATGAGGCGCCCACCCTCTTTCAAAACATGCTGGATACTGGGCAATGCCATCCGAATCCGGCGGTCATCGATGATCTGACCCTTGGCATCCAGAGGGACATTGAAGTCCACTCGCATGAGGACCTTCTGGTCCTTGTGAGAAATGTCTTTGACGGATTGCTTTGACATGGTGAAGCTCCGGCAGCGTACGGTAACGTCTTCCCGGTCCGCCGCCTGCGAAAGTGGTGAATCCAGCCATGAAAAGAAACCTCCCCCCCTCATGAACCCAGATGCCTCCAAGCCGGCCTGCATTCTGATCACTGGCCCGACCGCTGGTGGAAAGACCGCCATCTCCATCGCGCTCGCCAGGGCATTGCCCCTTGGCGGCGAATGCATCATTGCGGATTCGATGCAGGTCTATCGCGGGATGGATATTGGTACGGCCAAACCAACTTCCGTGGAACAAGGAGGCGTGCCTCATCACTTGCTGGATATCGCAGAACCGGATCAACCCTTCAATGTTGATCACTGGCTCGCCCTGGCCGAGCAAGCCATCCTTGAAATTCAGAGCCGGAATCGCCACCCCATCATCGTTGGTGGAACAAATCTCTACATCCAGTCATTCCTTTCCGGCATGATGGATGGCCCCGAACCCGATGAAATGGTGCGTGAGCGGCTCCATGCTCTTGATACACCAACATTGCGTGCAGCCCTTGAACAGGCTGATCCTGTTTCTGCCCGGCGCATACATGCCAACGATCGGCGTCGGACCATCCGCGCGTTGGAGTTTCATGAACTGACCGGGGAACCAATCTCCAACAGACAGTCGCAGTGGGATACCGACACGACACGAGCCAACACCCTGCTGGTTGGATTGAACTACCCGGCTGAGATCATCAATCCACGAATCAATGCACGGGTCCGTGAAATGATGGATCAGGGACTGCTCGGAGAAGTTGAAAAGCTTCACAAGGCAAACAAACTTGGGCCACAGGCCATGGAGGCCTTGGGCTACCGACAACTTGTCGATCACCTCGAAGGCCGCCTGCCTCTGGAAGAAGCCGTTGAGCAGATCAAAATCCGGACAAGACGATTTGCCAAGCAACAAAGGACCTGGTTGAAAAGATTTCAGGCACAGGTTGGCGGCTGCTGGTTGGACTGCCAGGATAACGATACGCAAACCCTTGTTGACAAAGCAGTTAAAGAGGTTCTTGGGCACCCTTCTGTGGTGTCCTAGTTGGGTCCGAGAAGAACCACCCAGGTAGCCGAATTGGAAAAATGTGGCTTGACAGCCCCCGTTCGGCCGCTTCAATACTGCCCCGAGCCAATTTCATACCTCTATAGACGAGCGTATCCGACCCACTCCTTACCACGCCGTTACCCGGAAGCCTCAGCCTGATGTCCAAGAACCTCGTCATTGTCGAATCACCCGCCAAGGCCAAGACGATTGCCCGGTACCTCGGTTCCGACTTCGTCGTCGAGGCCTCCATCGGGCACGTTCGTGATCTCCCGAGGTCTGCGAAGGGGGAAGCCGTCCCGGGAGTGGATCTCGAGAACGACTTCAAGCCGACCTATGAAGTCACCAAGGATGCCAAGAAGGTCATCACCCACCTGAAGAAGTTGGCCAAGGCTGCTGACACTGTTTGGTTTGCAACTGACCTTGATCGGGAAGGTGAAGCCATTGCATGGCATCTGGCCGAGTGCCTTGGGGTCGAACCGGAAATCGCAAAACGCGTGAAGTTCAACGCCATCACCAAGGCGGAGATCGCCCGGGCCTTCGAAGAACCTCTGTCAATTGATCTTGACCGGGTCAATGCACAACAGACTCGCAGAATTGTTGATCGAATCGTCGGCTACCAGGTCTCTCCGCTGCTCTGGAAACGAGTAGCCCGAGGACTCAGTGCAGGCCGGGTTCAATCCGTCGCCGTACGAATGGTCGTCGAAAGAGAACGACAGATTCGAGCCTTTATTCCTGATGAGTACTGGCAGGTCAACGGCAGGTTCACGCCGAAAGCCGAGGATGCCGGCAAACTCGCGGATGACTGGTCCACTTTCCTGGCTCAACGGGATGAACGCGATAATCCACCGAGCAAGAAGAAACAGAACGAGTGGCTCAGTAAACAAGCCGCGATCTCGGGAACACTCCACGAAGTCGATGGCACGCGATTTGATCTTCGCGTGACAGCCGATGGCTTCGAGGCCAAGGGGACTGGGGACGAGGCCCACAAAGAGCAACTTCTCGACCTGGCTGATCGAATCGGGCTCAGTGATGCCACACTGGATGTCACGCCAGATCCGGATGGCAAGGGACCCGCGAAACGCAAGATCATGATCCGTGGCGCTATTGATCCCGCGGCTCGTTACCGCGTCTCAAGCATTGGGAAAAAGCAGTCCCGATCACGACCACACGCACCTTTCATTACAACTTCACTGCAGGCGGCCGCAGCCAATACGCTTGGTTTCACGGCATCCCGAACAATGGGCGCAGCCCAGGCCCTGTACCAGGGAATCAAGTTGCCCGGCGAAGATGAAGTCGGCCTGATCACGTACATGAGAACGGACTCAACGCACCTGTCGCCTGAAGCGATGGATGCTGCCCGCGATTACATCAAGGCCAACTGTGGACCGGAATACCTCCCGGACAAGCCAATCCAGTACTCCACATCCAACCGGGATGCACAGGAAGCGCATGAAGCCATTCGGCCAACAGATCCAACGCGGCACCCAAGTTCTCTGCCTTCAACCGTCAAGGAAGAGTTGCGAAAGCTGTACACGTTGATCTGGAAGCAGTTTGTTTCAAGCCAGATGGTGCCTGCAGTATGGGATCGCACCGACATCAAGCTCCTTCGAGATGACAGGAAAACTGGTGTTTCCTTCCGTTGCAGTGGACGAACTCTGGTGTTCGATGGCTTCTACAAGATCGCCGGCGTACCTTCCTCCGATCGTGAACAAACGCTCCCACCTGTCGAAGAAGGACAGGAATTCACGCCCTTCAGCATGGATCCAGAACAACGCTTCACCGCACCACCTTCGCGTTTCAATGAAGCAAGTCTGGTAAAAAACATGGAGCACGAAGGCATCGGAAGGCCATCCACCTATGCCTCCATCATCGAGGTGATCCAGAAGAGAAAATACGTCGAGAAGATTGAACGGGCGTTCCATCCCACCGACATCGGCGAAGTTGTCACCGACAAGCTCATCGAAGCGTTTCCCCAGTTGATGGACCTCGGCTACACCCGATCGATGGAAGCTGATCTTGATCGGATTGCAACGGGTGATGCCAACTGGATCGCCAAGCTCCATGAGTTCTATGGTCCCTTTGCCCACGCGCTTGACCATGCACTCGAAAACATGTCGCACGCCCGAGCTGAACTGGAGCCCGCTCCCTATACCTGCCCCGAATGCGGCGCGCGTACCGCGTACAGGCTTGGCCGCAACGGCAAGTTCCTTTCCTGCGGCACCTACCCAGACTGTGACTTCGCCACGACCATCGATCGCCAGGGCCGTCCCCTGCTTCAGCAAACCGTCGATATTGCCTGCGAAGAAGGTTCCGACATGGTCCTTCGCAATGGTCGCTTTGGTCCCTTCATCGCGTCCACCCAGTACCCCGACGTGAAATACGTGGTCAATCTCGACAAGAACGGTGGCGTGAAATATCCATCGATCCCCCCACTTGAGACGGATCTCCCCTGCTCGAAATGTGATCGAACTCTGAACCTTCGTAATGGCAAACGTGGCCCGTGGCTCGGTTGTTCCGGATTCCCCAAATGCCGAGGTCGTGGCAAGTGGAAGGAACTGGAAGATGGCGTTCGCGAAACGCTCGAGAAGAATCTGGCTGCTCACGAGAAGGCCAACCCTCAGCACATTCCCGCGCGACGGGACGGCACTCCGATTCCAGAAGGAACCCCGTCATCGGAGCTCCTGCTTCCTGGGCAGGAGGCGGATCTTCCGATCCATCCTGAAGCTGCAGCGGAACAGCAAGAGAACAATGACGACTGACTCGACTCCTTCACGTCCGACCACACGACTGGATGCCCCGGCAAGACGGGAATCCATCCTTGATGCCGCCGAACTTCTCTTTGTACAAGCAGGCTTTCACGCTACTGGAACACGGGATCTTGCCAAAGCCTGTGGCGTCACGGAGCCCGTGCTCTACCGGCACTTCCCCAGCAAGGAATCCCTCTTCATCGAGGTCGTGACTCGCATGCTCGACCAGGGCATTCAGGACCTTGCCGCCAGCGACCGCCCTGAACACCAGGAACGTGCCATGCGACGGATGATGGAATCGCTGCTCCTGATCGATACCGCCGCGGATGTCGAGAAAATAACGGGGCTGGTCAGGGCTCGACGGACAGCCTTGGACTCCGCTTTCGCCGCAGCAACGGGAAAACGAGGCGAAGAAGAACTCTGCAGGAGGCTCGGTGAAGTGGTTCTGGAGCGAATCAGCCAGGACTGAAGCTGACAGCCCGCAAGCCAGTGCTACAATCCAGGCTCATGACGACACGTCGACCAACACGACAGTTCACGATTGGAAACGAGCGAACCGGCATCATCAAGATCGGCGGAGACGCCCCCGTCTCCGTGCAGACGATGACGGCTGGTTATACCTGGGACGTGGATGCCTGTGTCGCGGAAATCAACAAGCTCAGTGATGCCGGGGCGGATATCGTCCGGGTCGCCGTACCTCAGCGAAAAGACACCGAGGCGCTTGTTGAGATTCTCGATCAGACTCGAGTACCGATCGTTGCTGATGTGCACTTCCACTACAAGCGTGCACTTGAAGCCATCGAGTCGGGCGTACACAAGATCAGGCTCAACCCCGGGAACATCTCGGATCGTGACCAGGTCAACAGCGTCATCGATGCCTGCAGCGAGCGAGGCATTCCGATCCGAGTTGGTGTCAACGAGGGTTCGATCATCGAGCGAAAAGACAAGGAACGCCGACTCCAGGAACTCGGCAAGTTCTTCGCAGATCGCCGACAAGGTCACATGATCGCTTTGATGATCGCAAAGCTCGAGGAGTACATGGAAATCTTCGAGCAGCGAGATTTTCACAACGTCTGCATCAGCGCGAAATCGATTGATCCCCGACTGGTGATGGATGTGTACGCAGAGATCAGCAAGCGTTTCGACTACCCCCTGCATCTTGGCGTGACACACGCCGGACCGAAGGAAACCGGAACGATTCGAACAGTGGTCGCACTGGGAACGCTCCTTGCCGGTGGCATTGGTGACACGATTCGTATTTCCTATGCCAACGATCCGATCTATGAAGTCGAAGATGGTCTGGAAATGCTCTACTGCCTGGGACTTCGTGAACGGAAAGGCGTTGAACTCATCGCCTGTCCTACGTGTGGCAGGATTCAGGTAGATCTCTTCGAACTGATCCAGGCCGTCCGCAAGAAACTGACGAATGTCATCAAACTCCCGGTCAAAGTCGCTGTGATGGGTTGCATCGTGAACGGCCCAGGTGAAGCAGAAGGTGCTGATGTCGCCGTCTTTGCCGGAGATCGCCGAGGCATCATCTACGTGCAGGGCGTCCGTGTAGCCAACGTTCCTGAAGAGGAAATCCTGGATCGCCTGCTGGCTGAGTGCCTGGCCTTTGAAGCAAAGGTAAACGCGGGAGAAGCGACCCTCGGGGAAAAAGCCGTGGATATCGTCCCGCCAGATCCCATTGGAGAGTTGGGCAGCGGCAAGGGCAAGATCGCAGCAGGACAGGTCGAGCAACTCACGATCGACCAGACCTGAGCCCGATCAAACAAGATCGATGCGTCTTGAACAGCAGCCTGCTCGTATGATCATGCGAGGAGCTGACCATGCGACGACGAGACCCAATTGGGTTCACCATCATCGAGTTGCTGATTGTGATCGGCATCATCAGCCTGCTGATCGGGGTGGTCATGACAGCCTTGATCGCTATTCGCCAACAGGGTCGCAAGGCGCTTGAGAAGAACGAGATCCGACAGGTTGGTAATGCGTGGCTGAAGTATTCCCAGGTGCACAAAGAACGAATCGCACCAGGCTGGCTCTCTCCTTCAACACAATCACAGTGGGAAATGGAACTGACCTACCCGGATGGCACTCTCATTCCACCTGCGCCCTCGTATGGCACGAGCCAGCCCAATGTCGCCGGCCCATGGACATGGAGACTGCTTCCCTACATGGACAATGACATGCGACTGGTTCGCGGGCACCTGGATCGCGAGACCATCAACAACTGGGATGAAATGGACGATGATTGGAAGCTGGAGATTGCCGAGTCGCCGAGTTTCGGCCTCAACGGTTATTTCCTTGGTGGCGTCTGGGATCGTTGGTACAGCGATATTCGTCGAAGCCATCCCCGGTTCGTAAAGGTTCAGGATGCCAACCAGAGGACGGTCAACCTGACAACAACCTCACAGACAATGCTGACGAACCCTTCCCGCGTCATTGCTTTCATTTCCAATGGCAGGGGCGAGCCTGGTAGTACTCCAGAACGGCTCGACAGTGGACCCGGGCACTGGCTGGCCGTGCCGCATCGACTCGCTGACGAACCCCAGTGGAACCTCACGCCTGGCCTGGACATTGAATTTGCCGAAGGTGATTCAGCGCCTCTCGGGCGACACGAAGGACCACCGGTCAGCTGGCACCCTGATGGCCATGTCGAGACCTATTCCTTCACGGATTTACTGGATCAACGCCTTTGGATCGACAGAGCTTCGGGCCAATTGGGATTCACCGGATCTGATTACCGCTATACCGAACCCTGAGGTCAGTCCCGGTTCTTCAAGCGTTCCAGTGCCTGGTTGATCGATGTCCGGATCATGGCCATGTGCATCTTGCTGAGCCTGGAGTTCTCAAGATCAACTGAAATCCCGGGAAGCCAGCGGACTTCAGCCTCTCTCCAGCCCATGTCCTCAAGGCGATGGGCCATGTCGACCATGTGACCCGCACCGTACAGAACGGCAATGCACGGGTGCTCACCGCTCTCCAGGTAGGTGTTGAGATCTTCTATCACGACCGCATTGCGATCATTGATGAGAATGGTGCCGCCAGCACCACCGACTTCACGCAAGGCAAGATCGATGGCATCTTCCCGTCCAAGAAGTTCCACAAGCATCACCTTGACGCCATCTGTAATCGCCCCGCCGGTCAGCATGTCCAAGGCTGGAAGCATGCGAAGGAACAACTTGACGATCCCGGCCGGCAAGCTGGAACCTTCAAGCATTCCAGACAACCCTTCGATGTCGATGCCTTCAGCCTGGAATCTCGACTCGAGGTTTTCCCAGGTCATGTCACTGACAACCCAATCCTCTCGCTCGTATGGGAGAACGGCGAGTTGGAAATCAAGTTTCAAGGCAGTCGCGAGCGCTTGCTGAATGCCTTGTGTGGAAGAGGATGTCTCTGGAAGTGGAACGATTACCTGCAGGTCTTCCGACTCATCCTGTCCTCCCGAGAGACCATCGGCCCCCATGCTGACCAGGACCGTCCTGTTGTCGTTGAACGCCAACCCTACGGGATGACCCCAGGCATCTTCCCGTACGGCCCTGACCGCATCGACCAGCCTCCTGTCGACCTTGACGACGCGAACCTCGACTTCATCAAGGGAGGTTGCCGCGGTCTCTTCTTGTGCATCGGTCATCATCACGATGTCGGCAAGCCATTCCATGGCGGCCCTGGTGGACTCTCGCTTCTCCTGGGGCGTCTCACCCTCAGGCCCACGCGTGATTTCGGGCATCACCGACTCGTAGAGAACCAGATCGCAGGATGAGACCAGTTCCTCGATGCCGGCATAGAACGAAGTGTTGCCGATATGGGATACCCCAACCAGCCAGACATCCCCGACCTTGCCTTCAGGTGGCGTGTATCGACGTGACGCCATTTTCAGATCAGCAGACTTGTCCGCAACAACTTCAGATTGCAACCAGGCAGAATGCTGCGCTTCGCCCTTGTCAAAGCTGAGCAACGCCAGGGATAAGAGAAGTGTAAGCATCAGGATGGATCCGACACGCCGACATGCACAGCCACCTTCTGAACTTCCTTGTATCCCTCCTGAGTCGACGCAATGAGTGTCTCAAGACGATCGACAGCACTGGCGGATTGCCCCTTGAAGAGCATGTACGGGAAGAGTGTGATCAATGCGACGATGAGGCCGAAAGCCGTCGTCAACAACGCTGCGGCAATACCACCGGCCACATCACGAGGATCCGTCAAGGTCGAATCACCGCCAAGCAATTCGAAACTCTGGATAATTCCGATGACCGTGCCAAGGATGCCCAGGAGCGGGGACGCCGTGATGATCGTGGACATGGTCACCATGAAGCGATTGAACTTGCGGCGTTCTCCGTCGACTGCCTCCAGGGAGACCGCATCACCCGCCCCGTCATCGATCAGCCGCTTGGCGACACGACCGTATGGAGTCCGATCAACCTTGATGAGTTCCTGGACACGGTCGTTCTGACCACGCCGCAGAGCAGCATTCATCTCCGAGAGACGCCTGAGGCTGGCTCGGCCATTGACGGTCAACCAGAAAACTGATCGTTCGATGATCAAAGTGACGCTGCAGATGCTCAGCAGGAGCAGCGGAATCATCACATACCCACCCCGGTTCAAGAGGGTGCCGAGATTGCCGAAGAATTCTTCCATGACCGCTATCATACGGACCTGTATCGTCAGCCGTAAAACCGGGGCACCCTGCCAAAGAGCGAGCCGAAATGCATTCATCACCCTCCCCCGAAACTGCCCACCCAGGAATGGACGTCATCACCCGGCCCTCCGAGATGATCGAGGAATATCTCGAATCCTCCATCGACTGGTCTTTCCTCCCTGAGAACCTGGCGGAAGCGGCCCGATATGGAACTCTTGGAAGCGGAAAACGTCTCAGGCCAGTGCTGGTCATTCTCTCCTGTGAAGCGGCCGGTGGTCGAGCCGAAGATGCTCTTCCAGCCGCAGCCGCCCTGGAACTTGTTCATTGCTTCAGCCTCATCCACGATGACCTTCCCGCATTGGATGACGATTCGCTGAGGCGAGGACGCCCGACACTGCATGTCCATGCCGGTGAGCCAATGGCGATCCTGGCCGGCGATCTTCTGCTGGCAATGGCCTTTGGTGAACTCACTCGGATGAAGATGTCTCCGAAACAGGTCAATTCCCTTGTAGATGAACTGGCTACCGGAACGCGTGACATGGTCGTCGGCCAGGTCTATGACACGCTTGGGGGCCTACCTGCAGAACAACCCGCTCTTGAGCAGTTGCAGTTGGTCCACCGAAACAAGACTGGAGCCCTCTTGAGGGCAGCCTGTCGAATGGGGGCCATCTGTGCCGGATCTGATGAACCGACACACCAGATCTTCACTCGGTACGGCGAAACCGTGGGGCTCATGTTCCAGGTCGTCGATGACCTGCTGGATGTGACCCAGTCCACGGAGCATGTTGGCAAGGCAACTGGCAAGGATTCTGCTCTTGGAAAGCGAACCTACCCGGGCCTGCTGGGAATCGAAGGTTCCAAGCAGGTCGTGGACCAACTCCGGAATCAAGCCTGTGAGGCCCTGGAACCCCTGGGCCCTGCAGGCGTCTCCCTGCGGGATCTTTGTTGTTATATGGCGATTAGGACCAGATGAACATACACTTGTTCCAACCTGAAGATGCCCCCCTCCGATGGACGGAGCCGGCTCATACAGGCTTCTGAGGAATGAGAAGAGATGGAACTTCGTCTTCTGCCGGGTATTCAATCACCCGCCGATCTCAAAGCGCTCTCGGTTGACCAGCTGCCTGAACTGGCAGCGGAGATCCGACACGCCATCTGTGAACAGGTAAGTCGATCAGGTGGGCACTTGGCTCCCAACCTGGGGGTCGTTGAACTGACCATCGCTCTTCACTACGTATTTGATTTCGGATATGACCGACTACTCTTTGATGTCGGTCACCAGTGCTACCCCCACAAGCTTCTGACAGGTCGCTTTGACCTGCTTGATCGGCTGCGACAGAGTGATGGAATGGCGGGGTTCCCTGAACCACGCGAATCTTCATATGACCTCTTCTCGGTTGGGCATGCAGGCACTGCCATTTCCACTGCAGTCGGAATGGCACGTGGCGACCTCCTCAAGGGAGAAGCTTGCTCAGCAGAGAACCCGGATGGCCGACATGTCGTTTCCATCATCGGCGATGCCAGCATCGTGAATGGTGTGGCGATGGAAGGCCTGAACAATGCGGGCACACTTGACCGCCAGTTCCTGGTCGTTCTCAATGACAATGGAATGAGTATTGCAAAGCCGCAGGGCGCAGTTGCCGGTTATTTTGATCGCCTGCGAACCAGCGGTACCTACCGTGCGGTGAAACGCGCCGCACAGGACGTCATGGCTCAGATCCCCGGTGGCTCCACCCTTCGGGACATGTCGCACCGCCTGAGTGAAATGGCCAAGGATGCCGTATGCGAGGATGCCTGGTTCGAGAAATTCGGCCACCTCACGATCGGACCCATCGATGGACATGATCTGCCGACACTGGTCGACATGCTCATGACCGTCAAGGACATCAATCGCCCCATCGTGCTGCACGCCCATACAGTCAAGGGCAAGGGCTACGAGTTCAGCGAAGGCGATGCCACGACATTCCATTCACCCAAGCCATTTGAGGTCAATGGATGCCGTGTCGAACTGAAATCATCGGGCCGCAGCTTCACCTCGGCTTTCTCAGATGCCCTGCTTGACATGATGGAGCAGGACAAATCGGTCGTTGCCTGCACGGCAGCCATGCCTGATGGGACGGGCGTCAAAAAGGCTCTGGATACCTATCCGGACCGCGTCTGGGATACCGGCATCTGTGAATCACATGCCATGGACATGATGGCTGGCCTTGCCAAGACTGGCTACAAGCCTTTCTTTGCCGTCTACTCGACCTTCCTGCAACGCGCATTCGACCAGGCTTTCCAGGAGGTCTCACTCCAGGGACTGCCGGTCCGCCTGTGCCTTGATCGTGCTGGCCTGGTAGGTGGCGATGGTGCAGTACACCATGGCTTCTGTGACATCAGCCTCCTCCGTGTCCTGCCAAAGGCTGCATTGATTGCACCCATGGACGAAGCCAGCCTGCGTGCTTCCCTTGAGTTCATGCGGACCTACGACGAAGGCCTCAGCGCCGTGCGTTATCCGCGTGACGATGTGAGTGATCGATTCAGCAATCAACCTTGTCCTCCGTTTGAACTGGGACGTGCTCGGGGCCTTCGAGTTCATGACAACCCGGATATCGCAATCCTTGGATTTGGTGTGATGGCGTTGACTGGAATGGATGCTGCCGAACGCCTTGGTAAAGAAGCTGTCGTGGACGTCTATGACGCTCGATTTGCCAAGCCTGTTGACAAGGAACTCATCAAGGGCCTTCTGGAACGCAAGATCCCGATCATCACGATCGAAGATCACGGCATCCATGGTGGCTTTGGGGCTGCTGTCATCGAGGCTGCTACGGAGATGGACCTGGACACCAGCCTTGTCCACAGAATGGCCCTGCCTGATGCCTGGATCTATCAGGGTTCACGCACCGGCCAACTTGAGGAAGCGGGCCTGGATCTGGACAGCGTCGTGGAAACCATCCAGACCTGTCTGCAGAAGACCACGAAGGCCTCTCCTGCGGCACAGGCAGTCGCAACGCACCGCTGAGCTCACCATGTCGATTCTCGTACTTGAACACTCGGATCGCTGCCGCTGCGGCAGGCTGGCGTCAGCCCTGCGTGATCACGGGCATGTCCTGGATATCCGCAGGCTCAATGACGGCGACAGCATCCCGGAGGATCTCGAAGGCATTGATGGGATCATCTCTGCCGGCGGACCAATGGCCCCGGATGATGACAGCCACGCCTGGATGAATGCAGAAATTGAGTGCCTGTCCAAAGCAATTGATTTGGACCTGCCCGTCCTGGGCATCTGCCTAGGCTGCCAGTTACTTGCCCGAGCACTGGGTGGCTCTGTTCACAAGAGACCCTCCGGTACCAACATCGGATGGCAAGAGACCCGTCTGACACCGGAGGGCCGCGAAGATCGGCTCTTCGCAGGACTTCCCTGGAACTGGACCACCGCATTCTGGAACAGCTGGCAGGTGGACTCCCTTCCCAAGGATGCTCAGGTGCTTGCCTCGAACCAGGATGGTGATGTTCATGCCTGGCGACATGGCGTGAGAACCTATGCCTACCAGTTTCACCCGGAAGTCAGCCCAGCGATCCTGGAAAACTGGATTGATGATGAGCCTGATGTCCTGCAACAAGCTGGTACCACGAAGGCTGAGGTCATGGGACGCACAGAGGCAGAGTGGCCCAGCTTCGAGAGACTCACAGAGCGGCTCTTCAAGGCCTGTGCGTTACTCCTGTTCCCTCTGGAACAACGCTCCATCGGCACTGGCAAGGTACGAGAAGTCCATCACTAATCCGTGACGGAACCGGCCGGCCTTTGATCAACCGGAATCCTTGAGCATTGCGATCGTGGCATCATGGCCATCCATGTAATCCTGCCGAAAAGCAACTTGGCTCGTCTCACGCAAGCATCGCTCCAGCCACTTGACCGTATTGAAACGTCGAGCTGGTCGAAGGTCCTTGGCCGCCCATCGCGGATGAGGCCGATTCGAAAGGAAGTTGAAGACAACTCCACGGCTTGAATTCAGGAATGCCTGCTTCACCAGTCGCCAAGCCATTCGCTCGCTCATCGTGTTCAAAGTTCCTGAAACCAGACAGAGGTCAGGCGACCAGGAGACCACCTGGTCAAACTCAGTCACGATGTCCAGAGCCTGAAAGCTCGCACCTTGCTCAGGGTGATCGGAACGTGCAAGATCGATCATCTCAGGCTGTGCATCAACACCAAGGTAGGCCCCCACCTCCAGCGATTTCTGTTGGAGATGATCAAACAGGTCGCCAGTGCCGCATCCCAGATCAGCAACCCGCAGGCCTGACACGTCCACCATGGCCAGAGCAACATCAAATCGGAGCCTCTGTGCCTCCCTGTTCTGCCAGAGAGTTGCCTCAAAACCCGCGCCATAGTGGCCCAGAGCCTCTCGATAAGGCTGGAGATAGGCGGGCTGTTCATCTGGTCGAGCCATTGGGGACATCCTACGTCCCGACAACCGCCAGCAGGTGATCCGGGTTGTGGTGCAGGCCCTTGGGGAGGATGATGCACCCATGCCTGCAGAAGCATCAGAGAACCTGGCCCTTCGTGTACAGGTCATGCCCCGGGATACGAATCCCCTTGGAACCGTTTTCGGTGGCGTCATCCTCTCCCTCATTGACCAGGCAGGCTTTGACGAAGCCAGGCGTCATGGTCTTCATCGATGGGTCACTGTGGCCTTTCATGGTGTCGAATTCAAACGTCCTGTACGCGTTGGCGACCGCGTGAGTCTGTTCACAAAGACGCTCAGCACCGGCAGGAGTTCGGTTGAAATTGGAGTCAGGGTTGAGGCTCATCGGTTCCAGTCCGATGAAGTCGTGGAAGTCACCAGTGGTTCCCTGACAATGGTCAGCATCGACAAACATGGAAAGAGCATCCCCTTTTCGGATCCTCCGACCCTTGAAACCCCGAGAGATCAGGAACCGTGACTCCAACGCTTCGATTGACTGCCCTCATCAGCGGCGGCGGCCGAACGGTCTGCAATCTCCAGGAGGCGATCATCCGCGGAGAAGTCTCTGCAGAGATTGTCACCGTCATCGCTTCTCGGGAAGACTGCGACGGGATCGAGCGTGCTCGTTCAGCAGGACTTGATGTTCAAGTACCCGATTCAACGAACTATGACGACGATCTGGCAAACTTGATCAACGCCTCCAATCCTGATGTCATCTGCCTCTGTGGTTATCTCCGAAAACTGCGACTCGAACCTGGATGGCATGAACGAATCATCAACATCCACCCGGCACTTCTTCCAAGACATGGTGGCCAGGGCATGTATGGCGAACGCGTACACAAGGCTGTGCTGGATGCTGGAGACACCTTCTCCGGTTGCACGGTCCACTTTGTAGACGAGCAATATGATCACGGCCCGATCCTGCTTCAGCGTGCCTGCCAGGTTCGAGTCGATGACACGACTGAAAGCCTTGCAGCCCGTGTCTTCCGTGAGGAGTGCATCGCTCTGCCTGAGGCTGTCGGACTTCTGGCAGAAAACCGGGTGAAAGTGGTCGATGATCACGTCGAGATCCAACCCGCCATCACGATCAACCTGGGCGACCTATCATGACCTCCATAGAGCACCACTCATGAACGCAGGCACCTCAAGTCCGGTTGGTCACTTCCAGCGATTTTTCTTTCGCGGACTCGCCGTCGTATTGCCCGCGACGCTGACACTCTGGGTCCTGGTCCAGGCCTATCTCTGGATCGACCGTTCGATCGCACAGCCAATCAACAGCAGCATCCGCTACAGCATCGTGCAAGTCTACGGGCAGTGGCCAGCTCTCGGTGACATCACGGGCGTCATACCGACACCTGAGGAACTCATCGAACTCCGCATTGGAGCCGATCTCCCCGGCAATGATGCCGCCCAGGATCCCGAACTCATCTTCGCCTTCCAGCAAGCTGTCGTGAGTTCCTGGTGGGAAGATTATCTACTGGTCCGCATGATTGGCCTGGTCGTCGCCATAGCAGCCGTCTATGTGGCTGGCCGTCTGGTGGGTGGACTCGTTGGGCGGTGGATCTACCGGTGGTTCGAACGTTTCCTGACATCCCTTCCGGTCATCAAGAAGATCTATTCCTGGATCAAGCAGATCGTGGACTTCCTGTTCAACAACCAGAACAAGCCCATCAAGTTCAACCGGGTTGTGGCTGTGGAGTACCCAAGGCGTGGCATCTGGTCGGTTGGATTCCAGACCGGAGAGTGCTTGAAGAGCATCAAGCCCCGCTCTGCTGATTCAATCACCGTGTTTATCCCCAGTTCCCCGACCCCGTTTACCGGCTATACGGTGACTATTCCAAGGGAAGATGTCATCGATCTGCCCATATCTGTTGAAGAAGCCATCGGATTTGCCATCAGTGGAGGTGTTCTCAGGCCGACATCGCAACAGCTTTCTGAAGTTCCTGAGTCCACGCAGGTCCTCGGGTCGGATACGATGTCGAGTCCGGATCCCGACGACAAGATGTCGAGTGGAACAACCAACTGACCCCTCATATTTCTGTTGAGCAGTGACATGCAGATCATTCTCACTAATCGCCATGGTTCGATTCCCGACAGCATGGAAACCTATGCCCGAACCAAGGCAGAGCGTTTGACGAAATACTTTGATCGAATCGAATCCATCGAGCTCATCTTTGACCACACCAAGAGTGAGCATGACGTCGAGATCATCGTCAATGTGGAACAAAGCAGCGACATCGTTGCCCACGCCTCCAACGACGACCTCCGGACCGCCATCGACCAGTGCGTCGATCGCGCAAGCAGGCAGGTCTCCGACCACAAGAGTAAACTTCGCGACGACAAACACAACTGATAGCACAGTGGATGATCTTGAATGAAACTGCTTGAACTCATCGTTACGAATGCGATCGAACCCAACCTCGAAGCCACCACCCGCGACGAGGCCATTGCCGTTCTTGTGGATCAGTTGATCACTGCCAAGGCCGTATCTGCTGACTTCCGGGACGACTTCATCAAAGCAATCATCAAGCGTGAGAAACGCGGCTCCACTGGCTTCGGCCATGGCGTTGCCGTACCCCACGTCAAGCATGCTGACATTGACACGCTTGTCGCTGCTGTCGGCGTCTCCAAGGATGGCATTGACTTCAATGCCCTGGATGGCAATCCTGTCCACTCGATCTTCCTGATCATCAGCCCTGAACAGAAGCCAGAAGAACATCTGGAGGCCATGGAAGCCGTGTTCAGCAACCTCAGCCAGGACACCTTCAGACGTTTCCTGCTCCAAGCTGATACGGTCGAGGCCGTCATCACGCTCCTTGAAGAAGCCGACGCAAGCACCCTCGGCAACAATTGACAACAATTCGGGCAACAGGGATCTCCAGGACAATCAATCCGTCCCCAGTTGCCGTTCCTTCAACGCGACGGACCCGACGTGACCACGAACGCCTCCGCTATCGTGACGATCGAGAACCGGCTGGGACTTCATGCCCGCCCGGCGATGATGTTCGCTGAAACCGCCATGCGGTTTGATTCGGACATCACGGTCCAGCGAAGCAACCAGGACTCGATCGTCGACGGCAAGTCGATCATGCAACTGATGATGCTTGCAGCCGTACGTGGAACGGAATTGACATTGACTGCCAACGGGCCCGATGCCGAAACCGCTCTCGAGGAGCTGGCAGAACTCGTCAACAATAGATTCAATGAGGACAGTGTCGAGGGGGTCTAGCCGCCGATCGACTCGGCCTTGGGATCTCTCTGCATCAGTTTTCGTATGGCATCGTCTACAGCCATGCCGTCAAACAGGATGGCGTGAACGGCCCGTGTAATGGGCATCTCGACCTTGTAGCGATCCGCCAACATGACAATGGAACGCGTGGTTGCGACGCCCTCGATCACGCAACCCGAGGATTCAAGGAACGCTTCAAGCGTCATCCCACGGCCGATCGCTTCCCCGCATGTTCTGTTGCGACCATGAGGACTGAAGCATGTTGTTGCAAGGTCGCCGACACCGGCTACACCGAAAAAGGTCTCGATCCTGGCACCAAGCGCTTCGCCCAAGGCCGTGATCTCCGAAAGCCCGCGTGCCAAGACTGCCGACTTGGCATTGTCTCCTGCCCCCAGTCCATCAACCATCCCTGCTGCCAGAGCGATGACATTCTTTGTGGCACCCGCGAGTTCCACTCCAACCAGGTCATTGTGGGTATAGATTCGAAGCCATGGAACATTCAACCAGGCCTGCACCTTGTTGGAGAGATCCTCTTCCAGGGAGGCTGCCACCATGGCGGCCGGTAGATGGTGGACCAATTCATTTGCGATCGTTGGTCCAGACAAAGCTGACAAAGGACCTGCTGATACTCCAAGTGACTCGACGGTCTCGAGAATGATCTCGGTGGGACGCAGCAGGCTTTCATTCTCGATTCCCTTGGCAACGCTGACGACCGGGATGCCACCGATGCCCGAACCCAACTTCGACCAGACCGTCCTGATGAACTGAGTTGGAATCGCATTGACCAGGAGGCTGGCACCTGCCACAGCCGCCTCCGGATCTTTTTCCACCCGGATCGCAGGATCCAGAGAAAAATCATCCAGCCGGCTGGTTTGTCGCGTCTTCTCCAGCGAATCCAGGTCATCTGGGAACGGCCCCCAGACCCGAACCTCAGATCCCCCCCTCAGGAAGGCATCTGCCATGACAAGGCCCATTTGGCCGTCTCCGATGACCGTAATCACGCGTTCGCTCATGGCTGGTACTCCTCTGAGCCCCATTGTTGCCTGTTCCTGCCCACTCCACCAGCCAGGGAGAACCTCCTGGGCCCTCATCACGTAGCGGAACGGGGCTCCCAGCCTGTTCCCGCGTCTATACTCCGCAAATTGTTGTGACACCTTCACCCCTCCCCGGGGTGGCTCCTGCACCTGAGACCTCGACCATGAATGCCCCCAGTGACATCGTGAACTCAACCACCTTCAATCAACAGACATCCTCCCAAGAGCCCCAGCTTGCCTCTGATTCATTACTTGGCGCTGAAGGGTTGGAGCGCAAACTGCTCGTCGCCCTTTGTGGTGGTGTGCTGCTTGGCTCCTCTTGGATTGCAGGACTCCTGGGCATCAACGAGCAGATTGCACAGTTCCCTGCTTTCGTTGGCGCAGTGATTCTGGTGATTCCATTGTTGATGGGTGCCTGGCGAGAAATCGGTCGTGGACGCCCATCCAGTGATTCCCTTGCCTCCCTTGCTGTTCTTGCAGCAATGGCAACACCACCGGGCATGTACCTCGCCGCTGGCTTCCTTGCGCTCTTTCTCTGGATGGCCAACCTGGTCCTGAGCCGCACGGCTTGGGGCGCACAGCGAGCCATTCGTGAATTGCTCGATCTCACACCCGACATTGCCAGAATACTGACACCCGACGGTAGCGAAAAGGAAGTATCACTCAGTGATGTCTCTGTTGGCGACCGCGTCAGGATTCGCCCAGGTGAAAACCTGCCCGTTGACGGTCGAGTGTGTGCAGGTACATCGAACATCAACCAGGCCTCCCTCACGGGTGAGGCTGTTCCCATTGAAGTTCGTGAAGAATCGGAAGTCTATGCCGGTACGACAAACCTGACAGGACAGATCGATGTCGAGGTCACCGCCATTGCGGGAGAAACGACCATCGGCAAGGTAGAAGCCCTGATCCGTGAAGCCGAATCGAGCAAGACCCGACGTCAGGAAGTCATCGAGCAACTGGCTGGTTATTACTTCTGGGTCGTGATCATGGTTGCCGCCCTGGTCTGGTTCTTCACCATCCGAAGTGGAGATGAGGTCATCCGTTCACAGGCTGCACTCCGAGCGATCACCGTCCTCGTAGTCACCTGCCCTGGTGGCCTGTTGATTTCACACCCCACTGCCATGGTTGCTGCCTTTGCTGCCGCTGCCAGGCTTGGCATCATGATCAAGCAGACACGTACCCTGGAAGCAGCTGCGGATGTGGACACCGTCGTGATGGACAAAACTGGCACCCTTACCACGGGTCGGTTTGCTGTCAGTCGACTGATGCCTGCCGAAGGCATTGAAGGTGCCGCCCTTCTACAAGCCGCTGCAGACGGGGAACAACATTCCAATCACCCCTTGGCTCGTTCGATCCTGGAAACCGCTGAAAAAGCACGCATCACTGCACGCAATATTCAGTCCTACGAGGAATTGCACGGCCGCGGAGTTGTTGCGCACGCCTCTGATGGAGATGTCCATGTAGGACGAGGAGCCTGGATCGGCGAATTGAATCCATCCGTCTCCGAAGAAGTCCAGTCAGTCGATGAAAAGCTGGCGGGAATGTCCGGTGTACACGTCATGCAGAATGGGCACTATCTCGGTGCAGTCGGGCTTGAGGACCGCCTGCGTCGTCATGCCACGGAAGCCGTCGAGGAATTGCGTGAACTGGGCTGCAGGCGTATATGCATCTTCACTGGTGACCGCCTCTCAGTTGCCAAGCGTGTCGGCCAGGCCGTAGGTGTGGACTCCATCGAGGCGGAGTGTCTCCCGGAGGAAAAGCACGAGGAACTGAAGTACCTCATCCAGCGCGGCCACCGAACACTGGTAGTTGGCGACGGCATCAATGACGGACCGATTCTCGCTACGGCTGATGTCGGTGTCGCGATGGGCCTCTCAGGCTCCGATATCGCCACCAACTCCGCTGGCGTCGCGTTGATGAATGATGACCTTCGTCACATCCCCTTCCTGCTTTCACTTGCCCGAAAATCCAAGAGGGTCATCAGCCAGAACATCGCGATGTCCTTGATGCTGGCAATCATCGGGCTTGCACTCGCAGCAACTGGCACGATCCTCAACCTCTGGTTGGCACCGTTCTACTACGCCCTTGGTTATGTGGTCGTCATCGCCAACAGCCTGAGACTGGTCCGGTTCGGAGAGGAATTCTCAGAACAGGAACAAGCTCGCCAACGCATCGAGGCTGACCGCGTTGCGAAACCTTCACGCCAGATGGCAGCAACCTGAGTAACCGATCAGGCGATTGAGATGCGATCATCCAGATAGACGTCCTGGATGGTATTGAGCAACTTCACGCCCTCATCCATTGGTCGCTGGAATGCCTTTCGACCCGAGATCAGGCCAGTTCCACCTGCACGCTTGTTGATCACGGCAGTCCTGACGGCCTGTCCGAAATCATCCTTGCCACTGGCACCGCCTGAATTGATCATCCCGGCCCGTCCCATGTAGCAATTAACGATCTGCCAACGACAGAGATCAATCGGATGGTCACTGCACAGTTCGCTGTACATGCGATCGTCATACTTTCCATACGGACCATGCACCTTGTTCATCGCCACGTAACCACCATTCACAGTGGCCTGCTTCTGCTTGATGATGTCCGCTTCGATGGTCACCCCAAGGTGATTGGCCTGCCCTGTCAGATCAGCAGACGAGTGGTAATCGATGCCGTCCATCTTGAAATCACCATTTCTGAGATAGCACCACAGAACGGTTGCCATGCCCAGTTCATGGGCCATCTGGAATGCTTCTGAAACCTCGATGATCTGGCGACGCGATTCGTCTGATCCAAAGTAGATCGTTGCCCCGACTGCTGCAGCACCAAGATTCCACGCTTCCTGGACCGAACCAAACATGACCTGGTCAAACTGGTTGGGAGACGTCAGCAATTCGTTGTGGTTCAACTTGCAGATGAAGGGGATCTTGTGGGCATAACGCCGACTGACTGATCCCAGGACACCAAAGGTCGTCGCCACGGCATTGCAACCACCCTCGATGGCCAGTTTGATGATGTTCTCGCCATCGAAGTACAGCGGGTTGGCGCTGAACGAGGCGGCAGCGGAATGCTCGATGCCCTGGTCAACCGGAAGAATGGACATGTACCCAGTTCCGCCGAGCCGACCATGGCCGTAGAGCGACTGAAGAGAGCGGAGCGCCTGTGGATTACGATCACTGTCCTTCCAACAACGATCAATGAAATCTGCCCCAGGGAGGTGCAGAAGATTCTGATCAACCACGGCCTCGTGGTTCAGGAGATTCTTGGCATCGTCTCCAAGCAGGTTGATAACGTCGGTTGAAGGGGCTGTAGTGGTCATGAGTGTGCCTCTCTTATCCCAGAACCCGGCATGGGCCAGGAGCCGCTCACGATACCATGTGTGGTCCGAACCTGGCAGCTATCGGATTTCAAGATGCTTGACTCATGAACACCTCAAATCCATCTCGCAAGGTCCTGCTGGCCATGTCTGGCGGAGTGGACTCATCCGTAGCAGCCATCCTGCTGAAGGAAGCTGGCTGGGAGGTCACTGGTTGCTTCATGCGGCTGGGTTCCCCAGATGAGACGCTGGCGAGCGATCACACAAGCTGTGATTCCTCCAAGATCCGCATTGGACACCAGGGTTGCTGCTCGATCAATGATGCACAGGACGCCAGAACCGTTGCGGCACGTCTTGACATCCCGTTCTACGTCCTCAACTTCAAAGAGGATTTCAGCCGCATCATTGATTACTTCCAGGAGGAATACCATGCCGGCCGAACGCCCAATCCCTGCGTGCGATGCAATGACTGGCTGAAGTTCGGACGACTGCATGACTACGCTCGTCAGATTGGCGCTTCCCATGTTGCAAGCGGGCACTACGCGCGACTGGAAGGTGATGGTGACAATCTGAGGCTTTGTCGTGGAGTCGATCAAGGCAAGGATCAGAGCTATGTTCTCTTCGGCGCCAGTCCCACCAGACTTCATGAGATGATTCTTCCCATTGGCGAATTGACAAAGGATCGAGTCAGGGAAATTGCACGCGATCATGATCTCCCTGTCTTCGACAAACCGGATTCACAAGAAATCTGCTTTGTGCCTGACAACGACTATGCAGGACTGCTCAAGAGGACAAATCCCGATCGACTCCAACCCGGAGACATCGTGGATACCGATGGCAAGGTGATCGGCGAACATGAAGGGCATCAGCATTACACGATTGGACAGCGACGTGGCCTTGGCATTGCGGCCAGCCTGCCGCTGTATGTCATCAACCGTGAGCCTGAGACAAATCGTGTCATCGTCGGACATCGAGAAGATCTTTCCTCAACGGGATTACTGGCCAATCAGTCGAATTGGTTCATCGAGCCTCCGAGTTCATGGCTCCCCTGCCATGCCCAGATCCGCTACAACGCCTCAGCTGTGCCTGCCAGAGTCAAAAAGTTGTCCGATGACCAGTTCACCATCGAATTCGACTCACCCCAGTTTGCCGTAGCACCTGGCCAGGCTGTCGTTTGCTATGACGGTGACACCGTGCTTGGCGGTGGCTGGATCGAATCAGCATTCCAACCGAATAATGACCATGCCTGTCCAGAAGGACCTCATTCTTCATGAGCCTGTCACTTCGATATGACTCCCGTCGGGAGCCCGTGCTCGCGGAAAGGGTGGTCGCTACCAGTCAGCCTCTGGCTGCCCAGGCCGGACTGGACATGATGCGTCGTGGAGGCAATGCCATTGACGCTGCCATTGCCACCGCCATCACCCTTACGGTCGTGGAACCGACTGCCAACGGCATCGGAAGCGATGCCTTTGCCATTGTCTGGCACGATGGTGAATTGCATGGCTTGAATGCATCAGGCCGATCACCACGTGGCTTGAGTGCAGAGCAGTTTCCAGATGGGCAGGTGCCGCAGATTGGATGGCCTGCGGTAACTGTTCCCGGCGCAGTTTCTTCATGGGCTTCGCTCTCGCAGCGGTTTGGACTGCTGCCCTTCACGGAGTTGTTCGAACCCGCCATCGAGTATGCCCGGTCCGGATTCCCGGTGTCTCCAACAGCCGCTTCGGGATGGGAACGTGCCGCCAGGAAATATGCCGAGTTCTCCGAGTGGCAACGTGTCTTTGCCCCGGATGGCGCGACGCCTGGAGCAGGTGAACTCTTCAGGAACCCCGATCAAGCTCTGACCCTGCAACGCATCGCCGACTCAGATGGATCCGACTTCTACCACGGTGAACTCGCACAACGGATCGCTGAAGTGTCACAACGTGATGGTGGCATGCTTCGTTTCGAGGACATGGATGAACATCAGCCGATCGAAACCGAGACCATCACGACCAGCGTGTGCGGCGCAGAGGTACACGAGTTACCACCCAATGGCCAGGGGATCGCTGCCCTCATTGGGATCGGCATCCTGGAACGTATGGGCCTCAATGAGATCGATCCCGACGATCCGCTCACCATTCATCGCGAGATCGAGGCGATGAAGATTGGACTTGAAGACGCGTTTCGAATCGTCGCAGATCCAGATCTGGTGCCCGAATCACTCGAAGATGTTCTTTCCAGTAAATCCATGGATGCACGCGCCGCACGCATTGATGACAACACGACACGACCCATTGTCTTTCCCTGGCCACAGTGGAGTTCCACCGTCTACCTCTCTACAGCAGATCATCAGGGCAATGCCGTGTCATTTATCCAATCCAACTACGAGGGATTTGGAAGTGGCGTAGTCGTGGATGGCACCGGCATCGCCATGCAGAACAGAGCCTCGGGATTCCATCCCGATCCCTCGCATCCAGGCGGCATCCGGGGTGGTGTGCGACCATTCCACACGATCATCCCGGGCTTTGTTACACGCAATAACGCAGCGGAGATGGCCTTTGGTGTCATGGGTGGTCCGATGCAGGCCCAGGGGCACCTTCAATTCATCACGCGATGCCTGATGGCTGCTCAGAATCCGCAGGAGGCACTGGATGCTCCGCGATGGCGGCTCTTTGGTGGTCTCACTTTAGAAGTCGAACCAGGTATCTCTGCTCAGGTGATCGCCGACCTTGAGGCACGTGGGCATGAAATCACCATGGCA
Organism: Phycisphaerales bacterium; assembly: GCA_029242715.1. Classification (GTDB taxonomy): domain Bacteria; phylum Planctomycetota; class Phycisphaerae; order Phycisphaerales; family SM1A02; genus UBA1668. The sequence goes on along the minus strand of JAQWTL010000041.1, from coordinate 85,939 downwards.
AATGCCAGAACTGTCCGCTTCGGTGGCGGTCAGGCCATCCAACGTCATGCTGATTCATGGCTTGGAGCAAGCGACTCTCGGCGAGATGGCCAGGCCGTGGGATTCTGAACAGGCGGTGGATGAATCGCTTCGGGCCCTCCAGCAGCTACCATCCCAACCCATGTTCATCTATGCCGGAATCGACGAAGCAGGCTATGGACCGATGCTCGGTCCCTTGTGCGTTGCAAGCAGCGTATTTCTTCTGGAGGATCCTCCAGAAGATGGCCATGCTCCAGATCTCTGGAGTTCCCTTCAACGCGCCCTGAGTAAAACTCTCAAGGAAGCTCGAGGGCGAATCACAATCACGGATTCCAAGAAACTGAAGGGTGCTCGTTCAGGTCGTTCACATCCTCTTCGACATCTTGAACGTGGCGTCCTCGCATGCCTGGGCGCCGGTGAATCCAATAGCAGCATGTTGGAGAACCTCACGGAAGAGGATCTGTTTGAACGTCTTGGCGTAACTGTTCCGGAACATCCGTGGTACCAGACAGCAGGCCCTCTGCCCACGGCATGTGATACCGGTCGTCTTCGCATCGATGCCAGTCTGTTGAGACGGGCCATGCAGTCGACTGGAATTCAGTGTGCTGCACTTCGATGCGAGGCCATGGGAGCAGCTGACTTCAACCGGAGCATTGATGAGACACGCAACAAATCAGGCGTCAACATGCAGTTGGTGATCCGCCAGATAGAAGCGATCTGGGCACGCTTTCCTGATGCCAGACCACGCGTTGTCGTCGACCGTCAGGGCGGACGTACCGCCTACCGGGAAGATCTCCAGGTGGCCTGGCCGGAATCTTCCATCAAGGTCATGCTCGAATCTCCTGAGATGAGTCGCTACGAATTGACCATGCCGGGGCGAGGTGAACTGATCGTGATCTTCACCATGGAATCTGAATTGCATCACCTGCCTGTAGCACTGGCCTCAATGACCGCAAAGTACGTCCGGGAACTCATGATGGGCCGTATGAACAGCTATTTTCAGGGCCGTCGCCCCGGAATCCAGGCAACAGCCGGTTACGTAGAAGATGCCCGAAGGTACCTTGCAGACATTGAACCCGTCCTTGCAGAAGACCGCATCGATCGAGCAAAACTCGTTCGTTGTTGCTGAATGATCGATCTTTCAGCCCAGATTCCGATAATTCCAGTGGACTCCTGCACCGATTCATGACCAAAATGGATTGACCCGGGCACGGAAACCGATATCCTGCACGGTTACTGCTTTTTTTGTATGGAAGGCAGGTACCAGATTTGGCGGACCTCGCCCATCAGGCCATCAGCGGCCTCTTGGGCCCAACTGCGAGGGAGAGACCCATGCAGTTCGACGAAGAGGAGACCGCCCGGTCACGCTGATCTCCGATTCCACGGAGCCTGGCGAACGGCCGGGCGATCCAGAGGAATCGGATCCAGTGCTGTGTGCATGCACACCAGCGGCGAAGAGCCAGCACACGATCCTGCAAGTTCTAGTGGAGTTGTCTCCGATATTGGAGGCACTCTTTGAAGCCGGTGTTTCATCACGAATCACCCAAACCCGTGCCACAGGCACACTCGAGTACCAGACATGTCTATTGATCTGAACAAGGTTCGCAACATCGGCATCTGTGCCCATATCGATGCTGGCAAGACCACGGTTACCGAGCGTGTGCTGTATTACACCGGCCAGAACTACAAGATGGGCGAAGTGCATGAAGGCACCGCCACCATGGACTTCCTCGAGGAAGAACAGCAGCGTGGCATCACCATCCAGTCTGCGGCAACTACCTGCCCCTGGGAGAAGGATGGTGTCACCTACACCGTCAACCTCATTGATACTCCTGGCCACGTTGACTTCACCATCGAAGTCGAGCGATCCATGCGTGTGCTGGATGGTGCCGTTGCCGTCTTTGATGGCAAGGAAGGTGTGGAAGCCCAGTCCGAGACGGTCTGGAGACAGGCCGATCGTTATGAGGTACCCCGCCTCTGCTTCATCAACAAGATGGACAAGATTGGAGCGAACTTCGAATTCAGCTTCAATTCGATCCAGGAGCGACTGGGTGCCAACCCGATTGCCGTACAGATTCCCATCGGCGCCGGTGACGACCTTGAAGGACTCGTCGACCTGCTCGAGATGAAAGCCTATTACTTCGACAGCAACGAACTCGGAGCCGTCGTTGAACAACGCGACATTCCCGAGGACATGAAGGACATGGCCGAGCTCTGGCGACATCAACTTGTCGAGCAAGCTGCCGACCTGGATGACTCGCTCACCGAGAAGTACCTCGAGGATGAAGCCTCGATCACCCGGGATGAAATCATCGCCGCTCTCCGAATCGGAACACTTGCACATACATGCTGCCCCACCTTCTGTGGCGCGGCCCTCAGAAACATCGGCATTCAGCGGCTGCTCAATGGTGTCATCGACTTCCTTCCGGATCCCACGGAAGTTCCCGAGGTCCAAGGTCTTGACCCAAGCGATCCGGAGACCGCTCTGACTCGTTCACACACGTTGGACGCCTCATTCTCCGCACTCGTCTTCAAAGTTGTCAGTGACACCCATGGTGATCTCACCTACGCCCGCATCTATTCAGGCGTGCTCAAGAAGAGTTCACGTGTCCTGAACCCCGTCAATGGCAAGAAGGAAAACGTCTCCCGCATCTTCGAGATGCATGCCAAGGACCGAAGTTCACTTGATGAGGCCGTCGCTGGCCAGATCGTGGCCTTGATCGGCCTGAAGCATTCAATCACCGGCGACACGCTCTGTGCGATTGATGATCCGATCGTACTGGAACGCATGACGTTCCCGGATCCGGTGATCTCGATGTCGATCGAACCCTTGACCACCGAAGACAAGAAGAAACTTGGCGAAGCTTTGGGCACGATCATGCGAGAGGACCCATCATTCCAGTCCAGGTTCAACAATGAAACTGGTGAGACAATCATCAGCGGAATGGGTGAACTCCACCTTGAGATCGTCAAGAACAAACTCGTCCGCGACATGAAAATCGGCGTCAACGTCGGCACGCCGCGTGTGAGTTATCGCGAAACAATCACTGGACCAGCCGAAAGTGTCCGTGGCAAGTTCGTGAAACAGACTGGTGGCCGAGGTCAGTTCGGTGACGTCACCATCAATGTCCGTCCCATGACTCCTGATCAAGCGGAAGCTGAGGAAATCGTGTTGAAGGATGGCATCGGTTTCGTCGACCGCATCTCACAGGGTTCCATTCCACGCGAATACATTCCTTCGGTCGAAACAGGCATTCGCCAGGCAGCTGGCTCAGGCATCCTGGGTGGCTACCCCATGGTCAATGTCTGCATCGAGCTGATCGATGGCTCCTATCACGAGGTTGACTCCAGCCAGATCGCCTTCGAACAGGCTGGTGCGCTCGCCTTCCGGGAAGCCTGTACGCAAGCTGGACTGGCCTTGCTGGAACCAATCATGAGCGTCACGATTACGACTCCCGAGGATTTCTTCGGTGCACTCAGTGGCGACCTTGCCAGCCGGCGTGGCCAGATCAATGAGTCCGACCTCCGTGGAATCGTCCGGATCATCAGTGCAGAGGTTCCTCTCTCCGAGATGTTCGGTTACACGACAGTCCTTCGTGGTCTGACCCAGGGTCGTGCCAGCAGCACGATGGAGCCAGCCAACTACCAGTTGATGCCACCGAATCTCAGGGACGAGGTCCTCGCCCGCTGATCAGCGTACGAGGCGTCCACATCGGATCGTATGGTAGGGTCCCCACGAGGCTGCTTGCCGCAGGTTGTCGAGCGAGCGGTTAGACACCTGTTCGTGAGGGCATGGTCCGCCCAGCCTCAAATCACGTCTTGAGGGACCCCGTCAGATGACCCTCTGCGAAGCAGATCGCCGATTGCTTGATCGTGCCGCCCGCTGGGCTGTACGTGGACACGGTCTGGTTGAACCCAACCCGATGGTCGGATGTGTACTGACTGATGCGAAGGGACGCGTACGAGCCATGGCATCTCATCGATGTTATGGGGGACCACATGCGGAAATACTGACCTTGCAACAGGCAGGCGACCTGGCTCGCAATGGCACTGTTCATGTGACCCTTGAACCCTGCAGCCATCATGGAAAGACTCCGCCGTGTGTTGAGGCGTTGATCCGATCAGGCGTCGCACGAGTCGTCATCGGTGCAAGGGATCCAAATCCCATTGCATGTGGTGGCGCAGATCAACTTCGTGATGCAGGCATCCATGTCGACTTTGCGAACCATGCCCCCTCCATCAAGCTCATTGATCCTTTTCGGATCAGATTGCTGCACAAACGACCATGGATCACCGTCAAATGGGCGCAGACGCTTGATGGAAAGATCGCCACCCGTTCCGGGGACAGCCGCTGGATCAGTTCCCGGGCCAGCCGTCAACTCGTTCATCGAGAAAGAGGTCGTGTTGATGCCATCCTGACCGGCATCGGCACCGTTCTCCAGGACGATCCCCAACTCACGGCACGACATGTCCGAAGACGCAGAATCGCAACCAGGATCGTCCTTGATCGAGCATTGCGTACTCCACTGAATAGCGCATTGATCTCAACTGTTGAAGTGGCACCTTTGCTGATCGTCACTGACCGATCCAGGCTTGAGAGCCAGGAAGCTCAAGCACTGCGTTCACGAGGTGCTGTGATCGTAGGACGTGACGTGGTTTCCGGCCGCTTCGACATCCCCTCCCTGATGCAGGAATTGCACCGGTCCCACGGCATCGCGACCATGATGGTTGAAGCCGGAACCGGCTTGATGAGCGACATGGTTCGCTCAGGCTGTGCCGATGAACTGGCGATCTTCATGGCGCCTCGACTGATGGCCGATTCAGAGGGATTCCCTCCCCTGTCAGAAGATGTCGTCAGAACGATTGCAGATGCACGCCGTGTACGACTTGATCATGTTCATCGCCGGGACATGGACGTTCTCTTCCGTTGCAAGATCGAGAACTGAAGGGCAAGATCCCGATCAAGGATCTCTTGATCGCAATCCCCAGTCCGTGGCGCTTAGTGGAACCGTTATCGCAGATGGGTGGATACGGACAACAAGATCTCCGTTCTCCAAGCCCCATCGCAGACCATCTTCCGGCGTCTCTCTCAGTACCCGGACGGTATCCATGGGCCTTTGGTCATAACCGATGAGCGTAATGCTTCCAGCCTCCAGTTCCTGTGGATAGGTCTCAACCAGTGCAACCTCCATGGCAGGCGCATCGAAGATGAGATCCATCAATGCTTCCACGCGATCACGTGGAACCTCGACTGCATCATGGGACATGGCGATCCAACGATCGAGGTCTCGCTCCAACCGGATATCTTCACCGGAGCCCCGAATGACAATCGCCTTGACACCAGCTCGGGAGATCCCTGAAGCACGAGAATCAATCAGGTTGATGGGATCCTCAAGCAAGGCCACGACGGTCTTGGCTTCCAGGCGGAGAACCGAAGGAATACCTTCAATCATCACGTAACGATCCTGGGTACGCCCTCCGACCCGATCCCCGATCAGAAGCCTGCGACTGACATCGTCACCATCCACGACCTCGATAGCCGCTATTGGTGTGTCCAGACCGAATGCCGAGAGAGATTCCGGCTCGTCCAGAATCACGTTGGCGGACTTGGCTCTGGCCAACTCGATCACATAGGCCTCCATGGCCTCCATGTTGATCCGTGTCTCGATTGGCTCGGTGATACGCCAGGTACCTGTTGAACGATCCAGTCGCATCTCCTGGTTACCCACGAAACGACTCACGCGGCCGGACTCGATATCAAATCCCGGGAACAGCCTTGGCTCTCGCCATGTCGCCGGATCTGAATCCAATACTGCTTCATGCAACCCCTGGTTCACAACCAGGATCATGGGCTTTTCATCGATCTGAAGATAACCACGACCAGCAACGCCACGGCGTCCAAGATCAAATTGACGATCGCCTCCTGTCCAAGAAAAGACCAGTGAGGCCTTTGGTGGGTCCAGATGAAGTGATGCGTCCGAAAGTTCTTGGCTGGAAGCGAAGCGGTCAATCACGCGCAGGTCATTTGCACGTTCCGCAAGCGATAGAACGTGCCGGTCAGCTATCGGTGCTCGGAAAGGCTCCGTCTGCCACCAGCCATTCTCCTCACGGACGAATGTCCATCTTGATTCATCCTGAATGAGTTCAAGTCGATTGATTTCCGGAATCGAGAAGCGTTCGGAAGTCTCCAGTGGACCGGCGACACTTGAATTGAATCCGTCTTGCCGATGATCCAGCGTGAAGATGGCCAGTACCGCCAGCACGGCTGCGATCACAAGAGTCGTAATGGTGACACGCCAAGACATTTCAGGATCGCCTCCTGAACCAGACACCGATGCCGACCAGTGTGATCACGCCCGGAATACCAAGCAGGAGGAACCAACTCCACTGTCGCCTGGTGGCCGAAGGGATACTGCCAAGTCTTGCCACTTCCTGACTCAAGGGGCCAGGGGCAATCCGATCATCCAATCCTGCCAACCACGCTGAACCCGAAAGAAGCAGTTCATGATTGCCTGGATAGAGCAAGGCGTAGCGCTCTCCACCCGTAGCCATCACCATGTCAGCCACGTAATTCAGCATCCAACCACCTGAACCCACAACCAGTACACGCTGCGGTTCACCTCCTACAGGTGAAGGACGTTCCACGGCTGCGATAACCGGAGCAGGTTGATCAAGCGATGTCTGGTCAGCCTGCATGGGCATGGCCTCGTCCCGAGGGGACCAGTCCTCCTCAAGCCATCGGGTTGACCTGGGTGACACATGTGCCATCAGAAGGATGTCTCCTCGTCGGGCATCCTCTGAGATCCCAACCGGCACTGGCAATGGCAAGGCAAGAGATTGGCCATGCAATGCTGCTGCAACAAGGTGTGGTTCAGTGAACTCTGTGAGAACCTGAACCCGCCCCACCACATGCTCTCCGTCCGGACCCCGATTGGATTCCGTGATGACCTGGCCTGTCTTGACCTCTATACCGAGTGGACGGACAAGTTCCGCCCAGGGATCGGACTGCCCATAACGAGGCAGCAGGCTCGGGTAGAAACTCAACAGTACCGGCTCACCATCAGCCAGAAGATTCCCGGCGACATGAACCAGTTCCATTTCCGAACGAGAGGGCTTCAGGCCAGTTCGTCGAGCCGGTGCCATGACAATCCAGACTGCTGGGGAGCCTGGAGGTATGACAGGACGTTTCTCGGTGGACACCGACCATTCCATGACATTGACACGTGACGCCTCCAGCATGGACTGGGCACCAGTGACATCAATGTTCTGAGAGTCTGATTTCAACATGGAAACATCGCGATCGTGGACAAAGATCACTGTTGGATCAATGCCTTCATCAAGCGATCTGATCGCAGAAGACAGCAACTGCTCGCCGCGGAAGCGGCGATCGAAACTGACGCGTTCCTCAGTGCCACTGACCATCCCCGCGAAGAGTTGGCCAGCAGGAATGACAGCAGCCTGTTCAGGACCCAACACGATGGCGGCATCACCTGACTGCAACAGACCGCCAATCCTCGACAATTCCATTCGAGGCAAACGAACAAGTCGATCCGCAGCAATCGCCAATCGTCTTGCCTCGACAATGCAGTCTTCACCAAGTCGCGCTGCTTCGATGGAATCTTCGTCATCAAGAAGACGGGCGGCATCGTCCAGTTCCTCGGCCCACTGAGACAATCCCTGAGCCAGAATCGATACGGCCCTTGCATGGTTCGGTAATGGACGAGATTCCTCGATACCCAGAGCGTCTTCAACTTCTTCGAGAACCAATGATCCCTGTCCTGCCAGCAGTGACAACGCACCGATACGAGGCGTCAGGTTCCGACTCAGTTCCTGCGAACTGGACTCGGCCAGAACACGCAACTGGCCGGCCATCTCACCAGCAAAACGGATCAGGCCGCGAAACTCGCCTGTGGCCTCCTCGATGGCAACCGTATACGCCTCGATCTCTTCTCGATAACGATCCTGAAGATCAATCAGGAGCGACTCGTAGATGCGGAGTGATTCTGGTCGCGTTGGATCAATCCGAAGAACGCGAAGTGATTCATTGGAAGCACTGAATCGTGACAGCACCTCATCTACCTGCCTGACTGTAGCCGGGTCCGCCTGGGATTCGACGAGGATCACCGCAAGCGTCCATTCGCCTTCCAGGTGATCGAGCAGTTCCATTGTCTGAGGGCTCAGTGAATAGGCTCGTGATTTGGTGGCATCAATTCTCACACGGATCTCGGGCAGGTGAGCAAGAACCACCAGAGCAACAGCTGCCACGATGACACCTGCCACGTAGAGAATGGTCGACCATGTTGCAGAACGGCCTGTCATCAGCGTCGCCTCCCGAGCTCAAGTAGGCCTGAGGCAATCAGAAGGAATACGGCAATTCCACACAGGAAGTAGATGATGTTGGCGGTATCGACCAGTCCGGTAGTGAAATCCTGGAGTCGGGCATAGGGTTCAGCGGCAAACAGAGCATCAGCGAGTTGATCCCCGAATGCACCAATACCAACCTTGGCCAAGCCAACAAGAATCCAGAAAAAGACCGTCAGGAGAAACGCGATGGTCTGAGAACCGGCAATGGTCGAGGCCAGGATTCCACTGGCCAGATACAACCCACCCATCAGACCAACCCCGATGTAACCACTGAGGATTTCACCTGGATCCGGCCGCCCGTAGATTTCCAACAGAACAACGCACGGAACCGTCAATAGCAGGAGGATCAGAAGGAAACAGGCCGCTGCGATGAACTTGCCCAGAACGATACTGCCCATTCCTGGCGGTGAGGCCACGAGCAATTCCCATGTTCCCTGCTTTCTTTCCTCGCAGATGCTTCGCATCGTCAAGGCAGGACAGATGAACAACAGCAGAACAGCATCGAAATCAAACAGCGAACTCATGCTGGCAGGCTGACCCGGCAGGAAGATCTCTCTCGTGAATACGATTCCAGAGATCAATATGAAGAGCGCAGCAACGATGTAACCGGCCGGTGAAAGGAACAGCGATCTGAAATCTCGATTGGCAATCGTCAGTACACCGTTCACGAATGCACCTCTCGATCCTTCGCACCTGGTGTCGAAAGAACAGACCGGAAGATCTCATCAAGGGTTCGCTGCTGGGCATGAAGCTCCCGCACACGGCCCCCGGCCTTGCCGATCGTCTCGGCAATGATCACACGCGGGTCTTCTCCTGCTGCAACATTGACTTTGTACCTGTACCACCCGCTCTCCGCCGTCATGCGGTCAATCGACTGGATTCCAGGGAGATTTTCCAACAACGCCGCAGCCGTTTCAAGATCGGTTTCAACCAGGCAGCAACCACCGGAATCTCCCCGTACATCATCCAGTGTGCCACTGGCCAGTACATGACCACCAGCAATCATGATGATGGAATCACAGACGGCCTCAACCTCCGAGAGGATGTGTGTGGAGATCAGAATGGCCCGATCTTCGGCCAGGTTCCGGATCAGATTTCGCATCGAATCAATCTGAGTGGGATCCAGGCCAGCTGTTGGCTCATCAAGAATCAGGACAACTGGCTCATGGAGCAAGGCTGCGGCCAAGGCAACACGCTGCCGGTATCCCTTGGAGAGTTGCCCGATGATCCGATGTCGAACCTGCAGAAGCCCACATTGTTCAAGAACCTGCTCCATGGCCTGCTTGGAGCCACGAACACGATAAAGCCCGGCTCGGAAACTCAGATACTCAACTACCCGCATTTCGGGATAGACCGGAGCTGATTCAGGCAGATAACCCACCTTGGCACGGGCCTTTTCCGGGGAAACCGTGACATCAATCCCATCAATCCAGGCACTTCCGGATGTCGGGGTGAGAACCCCGCAGAGCATCCTCATGGTCGTTGTTTTTCCTGCCCCATTGGGGCCTAGGAAGCCTGTAACACTGCCTTGGGGCACATGGAGGCTCACCTGATCTACGGCCGTCAGGGCACCGAACCGACGTGTCAATTGCTGAGCTCTGATCATGCGTGGCCTTACACCTGGGTCCCTTGGAGCAAGTAATGGCATAGTCCTCGATTCGGGCTCTTGCTGCCGGGATTCCTGGCGATTCTTTGCACACAAAGCCAATTGTCAAGCTGTTGAGGGGATCCGGTCGATCCCGCCGCACGGATCCAAGAGGCAACAAGCTGTTCCTGGGACTTGCCGTAGCCGATATTCGAGTTACGCTTCCAACAGGAACCCGTTGCAGGGGGCTGCCATGGGGCAGATTCAGCCAAGAATCTTCATCGTCCTGCCCGAGGGCATGACACCAGTTACCAACGACGCCGACAAGCGTGTGGTGGTGACCGCAGCCACAGAAGATGCCCTGAAGCAGTATGACGCCGCCCGTGGAGACCACCTGGTCGATCTCACGGATGGACTTCCCGTACACATGCTTCGTCATGTAGGCCACGCCCTGATCCTCGTTGATGAAAGTGGAATGGTTCGCTGGGGAGACCATCGATTCAAGGCCCTTCCAGAATCCGTTCGCGATCCTGTACTGGCCGGTCTCCAACAAGCAGCTGCCGAGGGTGGCATCAAGGATGGAGCCATCAATGCTGATGGCCGGGCCTTCTACCGATTGACTGCCAGTGCACCTGAATTTGATCACAAGATGATCGTGCTCATCGAGATCACATGGATGCAGAAGCAACGTGACCGACGTGCCTCACTTCGATCTGCCGGACTTGCATTGCGTGACCTTGACCGTCGAATCGTCTCAGACCTCACGGTAGCTGATCGGCTCAGGCTCCTTGAGGATCGCATCGTCCGTTGCATCCACGAAGAATTGTCTTTCGACAATTTCGAGATCCGGCTTCTTGATCAAGCAAGCCAACGGCTGGAACTGGTCATCGCCAAGAATCTCACCCCATTGAAGATCGGCGAGGTCATTCATGCTGGTGAGAAAGACAATGGGATCTCAGGATGGGTCGCCTCAACGGGTCAGGCCTACATCTGTCCAGATGTCGCAGCAGATCCGCGTTACCGCGAAGGTCTTGATGACGCTGCCAGTTCATTGACCGTCCCTCTCAAGATGCAGACACAGGTGATCGGGGTTCTCAATGTCGAATCCCTCACTGCTAATGCCTTTGATCAGGATGACCTGGAACTGGCGGAAATCCTGGCTCATTACATTGCTGATGCCATGCATATGCTCGACCTCCTTGTCGTGGAGAGATTCACGACACGTGAACAGGCCACTCGGAGCGTGCTGACAGAGCTTGATGCACCGTTCACGGACCTGCGGGACATCGCCGAAACCCTGCGAAACATGAACACTGACAACGTGGAATTCCAGAAGATCGTTGATCGCCTGGTACAGGCCGCATCAAGCATGCGTACGCGTGTTGAAGCATGTGTCAGCGGGCCCCGTTCGATCCTGGATGCCGAACATGAAATGAAAAGGCTGGAGCGGGATGAGGCCCTTTCCACTCTTCATGTTCTGGTCACAGATGACGAGCCGAGGATCCGGGATGAGATGTTCCGGATCCTGTCACAGGTAGGTTGTCGAGTCACCCTGTGCGATACAGGCCGCAAGGCCTTGAGTGTCATTGATCGTCTTGATTCAACCGGTGACACAATTGACCTCGTGATCACTGATATCAAACTGCCAGACCTCAATGGATACGAAGTATTCAGTGGCGCTCGAAACCACTTTCCCGAGGTCCCCGTGATCCTGATGACAGGATTTGGCTACGACCCGAGCCATTCAATCGTGCGAGCCTCGCAAGAAGGTGTTTCAGCGGTTCTGTTCAAGCCGTTCAGAACAGGCCAGTTGCTTGATGCAATCAAGACGGCCTCTCAGGTCACGAGCCCGGAAGACTGATAGTCGCCCTGAAGATCCGATCATCTCTGAATTCATCACGTTCAATGGATGTTGAATCAAATCCGGCCATTGACCGGGCGATTTCCATTACAACTCCAGACTGCTGTGGATCGATCTCAAGGAGAAGCAATCCACCAGGTCGCAGAAGATCTGCTGCACCGGCAATGACGGGGCGAACGAAATCCAGTCCATCACTGCCTCCCTTCAATGCGGTTTCGGGCTCATGATCACGGACATTGGAATCCAGGCCAGACCAGGTCGAATCTGGAACGTACGGAAGATTGCCGCAAATCAAGTCAAAGGTCTCCCCTGCCAGTGGATCGAGCAATGAGCCGCTGCGGAATTCCATCCTGTCGGCCACGCTGTGATCAACCGCATTGGACTGAGCCAGTTGCAGGGCCTCTTCAATGATGTCCGTGGCAACGATTTGAGCCCCTGGGATCTGCCTGGCAAGCGTGATGCCGATACAACCACTGCCCGTTCCCAGATCAGCAATCCTGACTCGCCCTGGCCCATCCTCACCGGCTGGCAGACCCCGGTACCAGTCCAGGGCCACCTGAACCAGTGATTCGGTCGCTGTTCGAGGAATCAGGGTCGCAGGGCTTACTCTGAAGGAACCACCGAAGAAATCAGCATGCCCGACCAGATACTGCACCGGCTCATGGGCTGCTGCCTTGGAAACAAGTGGGCGAAGTCGGTCCAATTCCTCGGGAGTCGCAGGCCGATCAGGGTCTGTATACAGGTCAATATCGGCCCCTCCGATCACATGGGCAAGAAGCATCCTCCCCACCAGCGTGGGGTTATGAACACTTTTCTGCTCCAGATGACCGCCAATCCAGTCCAGCAGTCGACGTGTCGTCCAGGCCTCGGGTTGAACAGATGCACCATCCTTCACAACTCGATTGTATCGCCACCTTGAACCTGCCAAGGCAAAGCTCGGATACACTGCCCCGTTCTCGCCGGACGGTGGGCGTCCATGGAGGACACGGCGATGCGAGTCTTGATGCTTGGATGGGAATTCCCTCCGTTCATCACGGGAGGTCTGGGAACGGCCTGCTATGGCCTGACGCGTGCACTCGATCAGCAAGGGGTCGAGGTGCTGTTCGTTTTGCCAGGTCGAACCGACCCGACAGCCGTGAGTCATCTTCGGCTGGTCAGCCCTGAGATTGCCCTCCCGGGTGAAGCCAAGCCCCCTGCAACAAAGCCCAATGAACCTCATGCCACCGAGCCACAAGCCGGCACGCCGGATGTCCTGCATGTCGAACCAGACTCGATGACACCTGATTCGGAGTTGACCTTCAACCACACCCGATTCCTTCGGATTCCGACACCGTTGTCGCATCCGTACCAGACATCCGCTGAAGACCAGGTAGTTGGCCTTCAGGGCATGGACGTGATCAACATTCCGGGAACACACATTCCTGGCCGAAGCCACCTGATACCTGGCCACGACGCGACTGCCAAACGCATCATTAACGGGGATCTGGATATCTCCGATGAAGAACTGAACGAGTCGGAACCACCTGCTGATGCTGGATCCGGTGACTACGGTGGGAACCTGATGGACCAGGTTGAAGCGTATGCCCGGTTCGCTACACGAGCTGGATTACGTGAATCATTTGACGTCATTCATGCACATGATTGGATGACCTTTCCTGCTGGCCTGATGCTGGCAAGGCGGACGGGACGACCGCTTGTTGTTCATGTTCACTCCACCGAGTTTGATCGCTCAGGAGAACATGTGAACCAACAGGTGTACGACATCGAGAGACGTGGCATGCATGGCGCCATCCGGGTGATCACGGTCAGTCGTCTGACCAAGAACATCGTCACCACCCGATATGGCATCTCGCCAAGCAAGGTCTCCGTGGTCTACAACGGCATCAAGATGGATCCCGTAGCTCAGGGGATGTCTCCCATTGGACGACGGGAAAAAATCGTCCTCTACATGGGCAGGATCACCTTCCAGAAGGGGCCGGAGTATTTCATCCGATCGGCTGCACGAGTCCTTCAAGTCATGAAGAACGTTCGTTTCGTGATCGCTGGATCCGGCGACATGTACAAGCGGTGCATCGAACTGGCAGCAGAGCTTGGTATCGGTCACAAGATCCTGTTCACCGGCTTCCTCAGAGGACGGGATATCGACCGGGTCTTTTCCATGGCCAATCTCTACGTGATGCCCTCCGTATCCGAGCCCTTTGGAATTGCTCCACTGGAGGCACTGAGCCATGACGTCCCGGTTCTGATTTCGAAGTCATCGGGAGTCAGTGAGGTCCTGACCCATGCGTTGAAAGTTGACTTCTGGGACACCGAGGCAATGGCTGACAAGATGGTTGCCGTGCTCAAGCATCCTCCCCTGAGCCAGACTCTCAGGCGACATGCCTCCATGGAGGTCCGCCGCCTGACCTGGCAGGATGCAGCAGCCAAGTGCCATAGGGTCTACGAGGAAGCCATCGACTCATTGCGTGCTCCCAACGTAAACCTCTGATAAGAACGGTCCCCGCTGTCGGAAGGCTATACTCCTCAGCCATGGTCAGCGGGATTCGCTGACCTCCGAGGAAGCGATCACCATGTCGATCTTCAAGCGTAAGCGGCCCGCCGAGAGCGAGTCCAATCAAGTGAACGAATCCAGCCATGGTGTCGACCTTGATTACCATGACTCGGCTACGGAACAACGCATCCTAGAGATCGGAAATGAACTCCTCGCGGATGCCCGTAAGGCACGCACTGGAGTCATGTCTTCCGCCTTCTGGTCCGACAAGCTCATGAACTGGGCCATGAAGGATGAAGGGTTCAAGGTCCAGCTCTTCAGGTTCATCGATACCTTTCCGACACTCAAGACTCCTGAACAGGTGCACTCACACCTGATGGACTATCTGAGTCAGCCAGGTGTCACACTTCCCTCGGGGATGGGCGTTGGACTGAAAGCCGGTGGACTGCTCAAGAAGACGCTCACGAAGACGATCAGCTCACAGATTGAATCCATGGCGGCTCGTTTCATAGCGGGAACTGATGCGACTTCAGCCCTTCCCCAGATTCGAGCCTTGTGGGATCAGGACATGGCGTTCTCGGTCGATCTCCTCGGCGAGGCCTGTCTCAGCGATGCCGAAGCTGCCGCCTACCAGGCACGTTACATGGACCTGGTCGAAACACTTCCATCGGAAGTGAATCAGTGGCCTGAGAAACCTGTGCTCGATCAAGATCATCTGGGACCCATTCCAAGAACGAACGTGTCGATCAAGATCAGCTCGCTCTATGCGAGAACGGATCCGATCGATTCCACTGGTTCGATTGACGGTCTCATGGAAGCATTGTCGCCAATTCTCCAAGCCGCCAAGAAGAACAACGTCCTGGTCAACTTCGACATGGAGCACGAGGGCATCAAGGACCTCACCCTCGATCTGTTCATGCGGTGTTGCGAAGAATATGACTTCACAGCGGGGCTTGCGATGCAGGCCTATCTTCGTTCAGGGGATGATGACGCCAGACGCATCACTGAATGGGCCGCCAAGTCCGGAAGACAGGTAACCGTACGGCTCGTCAAGGGTGCCTACTGGGATGAGGAGACCATCCGGGCAGAAATGGAAGGCTGGCCCATCCCGGTCTGGAGTCGCAAATCGGATACGGATGCATGCTTCGAACGCATGGCCGACCAGTTCCTGCGTCAGTTCCCACGTTCCACTGAACAAGGCGGTGTCAAACTTGCCGTGGGATCTCACAACCTTCGATCAATCGCCTGCTGCCTGGCAATTGCCGAACGAGAGTCCATTCCCAAGGAAGCACTTGAATTCCAGATGCTTCACGGAATGGCAGATGGAATGAAGGCCACCATGACAGGGCGTGGTCACCGCGTTCGGGAATACGTCCCCGTTGGCGAGATGATCCCCGGAATGGCCTACCTCGTTCGAAGATTGCTGGAAAACACATCCAACGAATCATGGTTGCGTGGCAGTCATGATGAAGAGCTTTCATCCGAGGCCCTTCTGGGAACGCCGCACCTGCAGTTCGAAAGCGACCCTGGCATCGAACGCATTCAATCTCAATCCGAACGTCATTCTCTATCTGATGTCGTAGATGAACTCGCTGAAGGCAAGCCCTTCTTCACTGAGTCCATGCATGACTTCTCAAGATCAACGCAACGAGAAGCCTTCCAGAAGACCATTGCCAATACGAAGGTCCCGCATGTCGCCAATGATGGAACGATCCAGGATGCGGACAACGCCCTGGAACGCGCCAGCAAGGCGTTCCCGGCTTGGCGAGATCAATCCCCTGCTCACCGAAGCCAGATTCTTCTTGATGCCGCCGCCCGACTTCGTTCACAACGGGACGAACTGTCCGGTGTCATCATCCGCGAATCCGGAAAGATCTGGCGTGAAGCTGATGCGGATGTCTGCGAGGCCATCGACTTCTGCGAGTACTACGCTCGTGAAGCCATGGGCCTGTTCAACCCACGTCGTCTGGGTCAATTCATTGGTGAACATGATTCTGAATTCCATGAGCCTTGCGGAGTTGCCGTAGTCATCAGCCCATGGAACTTCCCATTGGCCATTGCCTGCGGAATGACGGTTGCAGCCCTGGTAACAGGCAACACGGTCATTCTCAAACCTGCTGAACAGACGCCCGGAATTGCCAAGCTTCTCGTCGACATCCTGCATCAAGCAGGTGTGCCCAAGGACGTACTCCACTTCCTCCCTGGCCAGGGCGAAACGGTAGGCGCTCATCTTGTACGAGATCCTCGCACCGCATTGATTGCCTTCACTGGTTCAAAGGCCGTCGGACTGGACATCATTTCCGCCGCTGGTACGACACCGCCTGATCAACCATTCGTGAAACGCGTCGTGTGTGAAATGGGTGGCAAGAACGCAATCATCATTGATGCCTCAGCAGACCTTGATGAAGCAGTACATGCCGTTCGCCAAAGCGCCTTCGGTTTCCAGGGGCAGAAGTGCTCCGCGTGCAGCCGGGTCATTGTGCTGGAATCTGCAGCTGAAATCTTCTCGAATCGACTCATCGAGTCCATTCGCACACTGACGATTGGCGATCCGATGATTCCCGGTACGGATATCGGCCCGGTCATTGATCAGGAAGCCGCTGACAAGATTCGGTCGTATGTTGAAATCGGTCGGCAGGAAGGCACTCTGGCAGTTGAACTGCCAATACCCGATGGGCTGGAAGCCAGTGTGGGCAAGCCTTACGTCAGTCCCCACCTCTTCACTGGAATCACCGCCGAACACAGATTGGCTCGCGAGGAAATCTTCGGCCCGGTCCTGGCAATGATCCAGGTGAAGACTCTTGATGAAGCCCTCGAGATTGCCAACCAGACTCAGTACAAGTTGACGGGTGGCATCTTCAGCCGCATGCCCTCCAATATCGAGCAAGCTCGTCGGGAGTATCGCGTCGGCAACCTGTACATCAATCGCAACTGCACCGGTGCACTGGTCGGCCGTCAGCCATTCGGCGGCTTCGGCATGTCAGGTATTGGATCCAAGGCTGGTGGGCGGGATTACCTGGCCCAGTTCGTAGTACCTCGTGTTGTCTGTGAAAACACGATGCGTCGCGGCTTTGCCCCCGGGCTCTGATACTCACGATAGAAGAACACGTCCAGGTCACTCCAAGGAAGCGGAACGATACTGAACCGCTTCTGAAACCTGTGCCACGCTCACTCTTTCAAAGCCATCAAGATCAGCAATGGACCTCGCAACTCTTCTCAGGCGATTCCACGCTCGGGCACTGAGGTCAAGCAACTGCATGGCCTCTTCCAGCGAATCGAGCGCATCATGATCGAACAAACCCTGCTGATCCAGCTCGCGCCCCGTCAGGTGACCATTGAGAATACCGCCCTGGCGAGCGCACATCCTGTCACGCGCAGACTGAACCGTACTGGCAAGTTCACGGGTTGATTTGCCCCTTCTGGCCTGTCGAAGGACTCTGAACGGCACACTGGGTACCTCGACATGCAGATCGATTCGATCCAGCAAGGGAGCCGACAACATGGCCATCGCATCCGCGCCGCGTCGTCCTGGGCTACGCCCGTCACGGGTCGGATTCATGGCAGCAATCAGCAGGCATCGAGCCGGGTAACGAACGGCACCTGCAGCCCTGGCGATGGTGACTGCATGTTCCTCCAGTGGCTGCCGAAGCGTCTCCAGAACAGCTCGCGGAAATTCGGGCAACTCATCGAGAAAGAGCACCCCATTGTGAGCAAGAGAAATCTCACCTGGTCGCGGGTTGCTTCCTCCACCGATGATTGAAGCCGCTGTCGCCGAATGATGAGGACTGCGAAACGGCGGAACATGTGTACAGGTACTTGACTCGGCCAGACCGAGGCATGATCGAACTTGCAGAACTTCAACTGCCTGCTGATTGGTCAGAGGAGGCAAGATCCCAGTCAAGCATCTGGACAGCATCGACTTCCCTGTCCCCGGAGGACCAAGCAGCAGTACGTTATGGCAACCTGCTGCAGCTACGGCAAGCGCTCTCTTGGCACCTTCCTGAGCAAAGACGTCTACAAAATCCTCGGTGTGTGAATTCACTGGAACCTGCGAGTAGACCGCTGGCTTCAATGTTCCCTGGTCATTCAACCAGGCAACAACTTCACTGAGGTGAACTGCGGGATACACAGGCACGCCTTGAACAGTACTGGCCTCCACAGTGTTGCCAGAAGGAATGACAATGCCGTCAATCTGCCCGTTGCTTCCCAGTACCGCCAGTGATGTGGCACCACGAATTGTCCGGATCGCTCCGTCCAGTGCCAGTTCTCCTGCCATGTGGATACGACGGGCTTTTTCCAAACCTGTTGAATCAATTGTTCTCCCTGCCATCAAAACCGCTATAGCGATGGGCAAGTCGTAGACAGGACCTTCTTTTCGAACGCTGGCAGGAGCGAGGTTGATCGTGATATATCCATCAGGCCAGGCATAGCCGCTGTTCAGGACGGCTGCGCGAACACGCTCAATGGATTCCCGAACCGCTGCATCCGGAAGCCCCACGATGGATGTGCCGGCAACCTGACCTGGCGTAATCGCGACCTCGACCTGGCAGGTCATGGCCTCGATGCCATCAAGTACGAAACTGGAAACAGAACAAATCAACTCGTGCCCTCCATGGCTCCGTTACAACGGAACCGAGGGCACGCCAGGATCAGTCCTCCTGGTTCAACCCCAGTTCCTCCACAACCAGCGATCCGAGGGCTTCACCGACCTTGTCTTCTTCCAGAATCACATGGTCGGCACCAGCAGCCACCAGGCGCGCCGCATGGACGTTGTACCGGCATCGAACGATCAACTTGCAATCTTGTGCGGAACTTCGAACCTGTTCCACCACCATTGCTGCTGCCTCGGGATCCGGAACCGTCACGACAACGACACGGGCAGTGGACAAACCGGCTTCCCGGAGAATTTCGGGGCGGGAAGCATTTCCGAGGACGGCATGCATCCCGAGTTTGCCCACCAGCTGGACTGTTGCAGGATTGGCCTCGATCACGACGGTTGCCACATCATGTTCGATCAGATCACGAAGGACAGATCGTCCCGCAGGTCCTGCCCCGATCACGATGGTATGGCCCGTGAGATCTACTCCCACGTCAGCCCGTGCAATCGACCCATCTCCTTTTTGAAAACGGTCAACAATCTTGACGATCCACCGGGCTCGCCCTACCAGCAGCGGAACCAGCATCAACGTGATGAGTGAAGATGAGGTGAGTACCTGAAAAGTGAAGGTGTCCAAAAGGCCGTTACTGCGAGCAACGGCACCGAGCACGAAGGAGAATTCGCCAAGCTGAGCGAGGCAGGCACCGACCGCCACGGCAATCGGCAATGTTCCTCCCACAAATCGAACGACGATCGTCGCAATGATCGCCTTGAAGGCAACGATGCCCAGCGATATGGCGAGGACCAGTGGCAGATGCCATCCTTCCAGCAACCATGGAAGATCTGCAAGCATCCCGATGGATGCAAAGAAGAGTGTCAGAAAGACTGCCTTCAAGGTTGCAACGTCGGAACGTATCTGCCTTGCAAATGCTGAATCAGCAAGCACGAGCCCGGCAACAAATGCACCCAATGCTGGTGAAAGTCCCAGTCTCCAGGAGATCCATGTCGCCAGAAGACAGATCACGACAGCCAGAACGACAGGCAGATCCCGATTGCCAGAAGCTGCTGAAGAACGAAACACCCGTGGAATCAGAAGCACTCCCGCCAGGAAGAGCACCACTGTGTAGACCACGATTCGGCCGGCAGCCTGCCCAACCTGTCCGACAACTTCCTGAAAATCACTCGAATCACCAAGGAAGGTCACCATCAGAAGCAAGGGAACCAGCGCAACATCCTGAACGATGAGGACCGCCAGGGACATGCGACCGTGAAGTGAATCCACCTCGGATCGTTCTGTCAGAACCCGTGCAACGGCTGCCGTACTGCTCAAAGTAATGATGGCGCCCACTGCCAGCGATGATGGCCAGGACAGCCCGAACAGTTTGGCGAGGAGTGCCCCGATGAACAACGTGGCTGTGACCTGCAGAACTCCGGCCCCGATCCCACGAGCACCGAATGTCCGCAACTTTGAACGGGATATTTCAAGACCGATCGTGAACAAGAGCAACGCTACACCGATCTCGGCAATGTGCTCGATGTCCTCGGCTTCACTGGCCACCCAACCCAGGACACCGGGCCCCATGAGCATGCCAGCGATCATGCAACCGATGATGCTGCTTGCACCCAGTCGCTCAAACAGCATGCCGACCATGGCTGCTGCAGCCAGGAGCAGGACGACATCCCCGAGAATGTTCCAGGCTTCCATGGCTTCAGTCCCCCGTCGCTGTTGCTGGTGCCTTTTCAGCAGGTCCCGCAGTCAGCGTATCTCGCAAGGAGGTATCAGCCGGACCCGGTAGTGGCCAACGACCATTCGTATCTCTGCGAATCTTTTCCCGAAGTTCCATGCGAAGATCATCTATGACAAGCCGCAGGTGTTCCAGGGCCGCCTCTTTGCCCATTTCCAGCAATGTCTCGCAAGGAATCAGATCCCCCAAGAGCACCTGGAAGCGTCCCCGCCATTTCAACTTGCCTCCTGGCGGCATCACGTCTCTGGCGCCGTCGACTGCCATGGGCAGAATCGGGGCACCTCCTCGGCGAATCAACAACCACACACCGGTTTCAAGCTTTTTAACGGTGCCGTCAGGGCTGCGAGTTCCTTCCGGGAAGATGATTGAAAGACGTTCATTCTCGAGTTCTGACAGAACCTTCTTCAGGCTGGAAGGGCCAGGATTCTCGCGGTTGATGAAGATCGCGTCATAGCGACAAAGCAGCCAGTACACCAGGCGAGGCGTGTCTTGCTTGAGGGAACTTCGCGCCAAAGGTCGAAAACCTCTTGAGTGAAGAGCCAAGCCGGCAATCATTGGATCCAGCATCGACTGGTGGTTGCACACGGCTAGAACACGGCCTTTATTTGGGCACTTTTCACGATGGTTGATCTTGAAAACGTAGAGCAATCGCCAGATAGGAATCAGGAACCATGGCACCAATGTCCACCAGACGAACATCGCCAATCGTGAACGACGATTGTTCCGGCGTTTGAAGCGATACCATGGCGTGATGCGAGTCATGGATCTGTGCCGATCCCTGGAACGGTATCTTGAACCACGTCCACCATGCGTTCAACAACCTGTTCAATCGTGAGATCTGTGCTGTCTATGAGAACAGAGCCTTCCGGCTGAACAAGAGGCGCTGCTGCCCGACTTCGATCGAACTGATCTCGTTGCCTGATATCACTCCTGATCAGGGCTTCATCCACTCGATTACCACGCTTGGCCATCTGGCGAGCTCGCCTCTGAGCTCGCACGTCTTCATCAGCATCCAGAAAGAAGCGGACATCGGCATCGGGGAACACTACTGAACCCTGGTCTCGCCCTTCGGTGACGAGGCGAGGATGATCCTTCGCAATACTGCGTTGAGTGGCATCCAGGACCGCCCGAAGTTCTGGTTGACTGGCAACAGCACTGACTTGGCTGCTCACATCAAGATCCCGAATTCTCTCGGAAACAACACGGTCACCGATCCATAGACTTGGCGGATCATCGGACCAGTCAAATCGCAAGTCAGCCTGCTTTGCCAAAGACGCCAAGGCGGGGCCATCTTCGACAGATACACCTGATTCAAGTGCCAGCAAGGAGACGGCCCTGTACAACGCACCGGTGTCAAGGCAATCAAGACCCAATTGCTCAGCCAATGATCTGGCAATCGTACTTTTACCCGTACCCGCAGGACCGTCGATTGTGATGATGCAAGAAGGTGTGGACGCGGACTGGGCCATCACTCGGCCTCGATAGCGGCCTGCATTTCATCACGGGCCTTTTCGAGATCCTTCAGTGGATTTTTTCCTACGTACTCGATGGCAACCGTGCTGGCATACCCGACCCTCTTGAGAGTCTCGATACCCAGCGACAGGTCGACTCCCTTATGCCCTGACTTGCCTACGTAGGAATCGACCTGGAAGAACATGGCCCCTGCATAGGGTGCCAGTTTTCGAAGGCGTTCAATTTCCTCTTCCTGGGAATGGGCTGTTCCATAAATGGGCAGAACCCCGATTCGGAATCCCCCGACTCGCTTCACCAGATCGGTGACGCCATCTGGTGTTCCCATGAGGCCATCTGTCGGCCTGAACAGGAGATTCAACTCATGACGTTCGATCGTCGCCATCAAGCCTCTGATTGCTTCAGTTGCCCGCTCGGCCCCTGCTTCATCCTTCACATCACCACATTTGATCGCTACCGCGTTGCAGCCCAGGCGATTGCCAGCAACCGAAAGTCGCTCGATTCGGCTGACAGCATCTTCACGAACCGTCGGGTCCTCAGACCCAATAGCCAGCGTCTCTTCATCGGCCAGCACCAGGCAGGGGCAGCCCGCCTTGTCGGCACGATCACGGAGGATGTCGAATTCCTTCAGGGACCAGCCAGCCAGCATCGAGGTGTTGATATAGAGACCCCTGAGCGCCAGGTCATCCATGGCAAACCGAGGGACATCCAAAAGCGAATCCGGCCCCTTTTCGGGGTCATTGAACAGGCCATTCAGGGAAGATGTCGAAAGCGTCAGCAACAGGGTCATGTTGAGTCCTGAAAGTCTACCGGATCGATTCGGCCCCCGCTGCCGCGATCCCCGGGACCAGCCCCCCTGCTACCATGCCACACCCAAAGCCAGGATTCATACTCATGAGTACCCCATCCGATCGACTGTATTCAGAAAGCCACGAGTGGTACCAGGTGAGTGGCGAAACCGTCACTATCGGCATCACTCAGTACGCCGCTAACGAATTGACCGACATCACCTATGTCGAGATGCAATCCCCGGGCACCGCCATCACGGCCGGTGATTCCCTGGGTGAAGTCGAATCGGTCAAGACAACCAGCGACGTGTACTCCCCCTTCACCGGCGAGATATCGGAAATCAACGAAGCTGCTGCGGGGGATCCCGCTGTGCTCAACCGTGATCCCTATGGCAATGGCTGGCTCGTACGCCTCAATGTGGTGGATGCCACTGCTCCAGATACCCTGATGGATCAGGCTACCTACGATGAGCGTTACCCGCTGATCTGACCGTCTCCGCATCGAGATCCTTTCCAGGTCCACTGGCGGAGCCGGGTCTTCAGACGCAAGGCACCACTCTCCATGGACTCCAACTTCAAGATCGTCAGTGACTTCACGCCAACCGGTGATCAACCCGGAGCGATCGAAGCGCTGTCACAATCGATTGATTCCGGTCACCACCACCAGGTACTGTTGGGTGCAACTGGCACCGGCAAGACCTTCACAATGGCCAATGTGATCGAGAAGACCCGTCGGCCAACCCTGATCATCAGCCATAACAAGACACTGGCGGCCCAACTCTACGAAGAGATGCGAGATCTGTTCCCGGGGAATGCGGTCAGCTACTTCGTGAGTTACTACGACTACTACCAGCCGGAAGCCTATATCCCACAGCGTGACATCTACATTGAGAAAGATGCCGCTCGGAATGATGATCTGGATCGTCTGCGTCTTGCCGCCACAAGCAGCCTGCTTTCCCGTGGCGACACGATCATCATCTCTTCCGTGAGTTGCCTGTTCGGACTCGGCTCACCAGAGACCTACCGTGACCGAGTCGTTGCCCTTCAAGTCGGCCAGGAAATCGATCGTCGCGAATTGCTGCTTGCACTTACGGACATGCAGTACAACCGCAATGAGATCGAGTTCAAGCGAGGCCAGTTCCGTGTTCGCGGTGATGTGATCGAGATCTTTCCCGCCTATGAGCAGTTCGCCATCCGCATCGAGTTCTTCGGCGACGAGATCGAGCGGCTGGAACTCATCCATCCTGTTTCCGGAAACACCTTGGCCAGTGAACAGAAGGTCTTCGTGTTCCCAGCCGTTCACTACGTACTGCCCCAGGACCAGCTCCAGGAAGCCCTCTCGAATATCCGCAGCGAATGTTCACGCCGCGTCGCACAGTTGAAGAAGGAAGGCAAGCTCCTGGAGTCCCAGCGGCTGCAGGCCAGGACGCGTTACGACGTCGAGATGCTCTCCGAGGTTGGCTATTGTCCCGGTGTCGAAAACTATGCAAGGCATCTGGAAGGACGCCCCCCGGGTTCACGTCCCTTCACCCTGCTGGACTACTTCCACCATGTCCCTGAGTTCAAACCAGATGACTGGCTGGTGTTCATCGATGAATCCCACGTCACGATTCCACAGATTCGCGCCATGTACAATGGTGACCAGGCACGCAAGAAGGTCCTGGTTGATCATGGCTTCCGACTGCCAAGTTGTCTGGACAATCGACCGCTCACCTTCGAGGAGTTCGAGTCGATCGTGCCTCGCATGGTGCATGTCTCGGCAACGCCTGGCCCCTGGGAACTGAAACAGGCTGGCTCCCAGATCATCGAGCAGATCATCCGTCCTACTGGCCTGCTGGACCCGGTCGTCATCGTGCGGCCTGCCTCCAACCAGGTTCCGGATCTTGTGGAAGCCTGCAAGAAGCGGGTAGAAGACGGCGAACGAATCCTTGTGACCGTCTTGACCAAACGCATGGCAGAAGACCTCACCTCCTACCTGGATGAACAGGGCTTGCGGGTCCGGTATCTGCACAGCGAAATCGACACACTTGATCGGCTGGTCATTCTCCGCGACCTCCGCGAGGGTGCCTTTGATGTTCTGGTCGGCGTGAACCTGCTGCGGGAAGGGCTGGATCTTCCCGAAGTGTCCCTGGTCTGCATCCTTGACGCGGACAAGGCCGGCTTCCTCCGGAGTGAAACCAGTCTGATCCAGACCATCGGACGAGCTGCTCGAAACGTCAATGCCGAAGTGATCATGTATGGCGACAAGATCACCGATCAGATGCAGCGTGCCATTGACGAAACAGCACGTCGTCGCGACATCCAGAACGCCTACAACGAGGCCAATGGGCTGACGCAGGAAACCATCCGCAAAGCGATCCTGCGTGGCCTGGAGAAGGAACTCAACGCTCGCAGGACGGCCATGTCCGCCCTTGATCTGGACGGCGATGAGACGAGTCTTGACCGGGAGGAACAGATTGCTGCCCTGGAAGCGGACATGCTTGCTGCCGCAGATCGACTGGAATTCGAACAGGCGGCTCAATTACGTGATCGTCTCGCCAGAATCAAAGAGGGCCAGGCAGATCACCAAGGGACCGCCTCCGGGGCAGGTCGCCCCCGTTCGCGTGCTGGCATCACGACCCGAGGACGTCGTGGCAAGAAAACCTGAATCGCAGGGCGTGGTATCTTCCCCCCTTCAATGACGACTTCACCCACATCGTGCCCTGACACCTGCCGGATCCTGCTCATCGGGGGTGGCGGTCGAGAGCATGCTCTGGCCTGGAAACTCCGCCAGTCTCCACGTTGCGAAGCACTCTTTGCAACCGACACGAGCAATGGCGGTATCGCGGCCTGTGCAGAACCATGCCCGCACGAATGGAACAAATACAACAACTTTCCAATGGAACGTTGGTGTGACAGGGAAGGCATCAACCTTGTCATCGTCGGGCCCGAGGCACCTCTGTCTGAAGGCATTGTTGATTCAATGACAGCATCTGGCCGAGTAGTGTTCGGACCAAAGCGAGCGGCCGCCGCCATTGAAGTAGACAAGGGATTCGCAAAGACTCTGATGAAGCAGGTTGCTATTCCAACTGCTGAAGGCCGGGTCTTTACCACCCCCAATTCCGCTCGCCGCTTCGTCCTTCGAGGCATTGAACGTGACCTGCAATCAGCAGGTCTGCTCGCAGAAGCCGCCCCACTCTCGGAGTTCATGGCTTCCTCAGATGACCGTGGCGTCATCGAGATGCCCGAGTTGACGCCGGCCGTGCAGAAACTCGTTGCTCAACGCGATGAACCATGTGTCGTCAAGGCCACCGGACTGGCTG
The DNA here is from genome assembly GCA_029242715.1 of Phycisphaerales bacterium. Taxonomy (GTDB): domain Bacteria; phylum Planctomycetota; class Phycisphaerae; order Phycisphaerales; family SM1A02; genus UBA1668. The sequence goes on along the minus strand of JAQWTL010000041.1, from coordinate 59,718 downwards.
CTGGCAAGGGAGTCATCGTCTGCCGCAATACAGGTACCGCACTGGCTGCGATCGACACGATCATGTGCGACAAGACCTTTGGTGATGCCGGCAACACGATCCTCATCGAGGAAATGCTCGAAGGCCAGGAGGTCAGCGTGCTGGCTCTGGTTGATGGACGGACCGTCTGGGTCCTCGATCCCTGCCAGGATCACAAGCAGGTCGGAGAAGGAGATACCGGTCCCAATACCGGTGGCATGGGTGCCTACTGCCCCACTCCGATCATGACCGAACCACTGCTGAAGATCGTTGAGCAGCAGGTACTGCTCCCGATCATCGATGGCCTCCGCCGGGACGACATCGAGTATCGCGGTGTGCTGTATGCCGGTCTGATGATGACCCCTGCAGGTCCCAAGGTTCTTGAATTCAACTGCCGTTTCGGTGATCCGGAATGCCAGCCATTGATGACTCGACTGCGAGGCGATCTGGTTGAACTGCTCTGGGCAACCGCCAACGGATCACTTGAGCATGTCGAGATGGATTTCGATGATGATGTGTCCTGCTGCGTCGTGATGTGCTCCAAGGGCTACCCCGGAAGTTACGAGAAGGGGCTTCCCATCACAGGCATCGAAGAGGCCGAAGCAACCGCGCCTGGCGCCATCACGGTCTTCCATGCGGGAACCACGATCGATGAATCCGGAACACTGCTGACCAGTGGTGGTCGGGTCCTGGGCGTGACGGCCAAAGCACCCACCCTTGCTGAAGCGAGAACACTGGCCAATGCCGCCTGTGACTGCATCCACTTCCCGGGCGCCTTCTGGCGACACGACATCGGCTGCCGACTTGATCAGGACATGACCGCCACCAGCGGGCGTTGCTGAACAAGCATTTCATTTGATCTGCTCAGGACCCGCTGTTGGCACTGGCCATTGCCAGTACCAGCATCACGATCGCATAAAGCGTCGCCACCATTGGAACGACCAGCAGACCAGAAAAGATGCACAGTCGAAAGACCATGACAACGGCCAGGCGACCACTTCCCGGTACACCCTTGCGAGGCCTGGCGAACTGTCGCCCCCAGGAAGCCAGTGTCATGCAGAAGGCAATGGTGATGACCCAGCAGGCTGGCCACAACCATGCCAGTGTTTCCAAGGCAGGTGCCTTGAATCCTCGGGAATGAAACATCCAGAGTGCTGCCAGGATGCAGATCTCTGCCAGAACCATCAACCCCAGCGAGATGGGAAATCGCTGGGTGGAAGCACCACCCATTGCCATTGAACTCTGCACTGGCTGAGCTGATTGCGACATCAAGGACAGTCGGAGAGGTAATCGAGAAGATCGTCGACGGTCACATCACCATCATTATTGAAGTCGCCTCGTCCACCACGTTGTCCGTAGTTCTGAATGATGATGAGGAAATCGGACACGTCTTCGGCACCGTCGCGATTGATGTCACAGGAATTTCTGAAAGGAGAACCTGATCCCCGAGTTGAGTCAAGACAGATTCCGGTTTCACAGGGCGTGTTGGGCACCAACTTCCACTCTCCGCCGAGAACCTGACAGGCCTGTGAACTGGTTTGGCCTGGATTGACCTCAAGATCGGGGTAGCAGATTTCTTCAATACAACATACCCCCTTCATTCCACAGGGGTTGTCGATACAACGCTGCCCCTCTGCCAACCAAGTACCACCAATTGAAGTGCATTGCGATTCAGAATACTGCGAGACGCAATAGTCATAGGTTTCACCATTCACCATTGTCTGCGCACAACAGATGCCTTGGCTGACCGTAGTGCACTCGATATCATCACAGTTCGTACTGCTCGCGTCGAACTCGCCTTCAAGTGCCAGGCAGTCCTGGTACGTTCGATCATCAAGGCACACGCTGCCAAAGCTGAGACAACAGGCACCTGTTTCTTCCGGGTCGTACGGACAGCTACTGCCGGGATCACAGCTCAACCCTGGATAGAAAGACCATGTGTCCGGGCAGCTGGCCGCTGGAACGTCAACACAGGTTGAAGCGTTACAACACGCACCTTGATTAGTTGGAATACCTTCATCACACAGAACAATACCGCATGGGATTCCACCCCGGACCGTAGTAAAATCCACTGCTCCGTCGGTCTGGAATGTGCCGCCAAGATCCTCGCAGGTCAGTTGATCCGTCACGAGGCAGGCGCCATCGGGGAAGCTGCTTGATGGCAGACAACATGCGGACTCGATGACCGTGTTGTCGTTGTAACACTGGATTGTCAGATCATTCTGGCCCTGTCCATCGCAACTCTGAGCGAAACAACGGGCATTCACGCCAAGACTGGGCAGGCTGGAGTATTCCAGCCAGACACCGCCATTGAACCAGCACGTCTCGCTGGTTGTGATTCCGCACAGACAGTCTCTGCCGAGCCCCGTGTCAGGAAGACAACAGGCTCCAAGTGCCAATGGCGGATCCGTCGAGCAGATGTTCTGGTCAGGGTCATCGAATTGCCCACCGTCATAGATCTCATTACAGGATGTTCCAGGTCCGCGGAAGACCCCGCCCCACATTTCACAATCAGCTGACGTGAGATATTCCAAAATAGGATTGTTCGGGTAGCACTCGTCACCCAGACAACAGGCACCTCGATCAAAGTCCAAACAGGCAGGTCCCATCGGAACACCGGGATATTCAGGACATGGCTCCCCTGCACCAAGATAGGTACCACTGAGTGATGCACAATCCAGCTCGCCAAGACACTCGCAGAGATAGCCCGATGAACCTGGCGTTCCAAATTCACAGGCGCCATAGCGAACCAGCGTGCAGGCCTGTAGAGGAGGGCCCCCAGGCGTGGTCGTATCCGGACAAGCGCTGCCCCGGCCAAGATATTGACCATCCATATCCTCACAACTTGAAGCGCTCATGCACTCACAGTCGGTACATTCACCTACGCTGTCGTCCCAATCCGTGCAACAGGCTCCGAAGTCGTCGTCTACCTGGACATAAACGCGCCCATCACCCCATCTCGATTCATCCCCCTGAGCAGGCGGCGCGAGATTATTGTTCCAGACCACTTCAATCCGGAGTGAACCATTTGTATTCAATACCGGAGTATCGAATACCACGGCGCCGCAATTGTCATTCCGGAGGTAGGGAGGGTTCCAGTGGGCAGGATCCCAGGGACAAATCTGAGTGAATGCTCCGATTGTCTGTATTTGATCATCCACATAGAACTCAAAGCAGACACCCGGTGAGTTGGTCTCGTTCGTATTGCTTGCCGAAAACGTCGTGGAACTGTTGAGATTCAGCCATCCGAATGAAAGTACCCGGACGTCATACGGTTCACCTGCTGGATCCCAGGGATCCTCTGGAACATCGATGCTGAGATCCAGAACAATTCGACTGTCATCAGGATCTGTGCTTCCGGGCTCCCACTCGATGTCTTTGAGACAGGCGGAGGGCCAACTCATGAGAGGCGGGCTGACCACCATCCGAACCGTGGAATTGTCGTTCTTGCCCGCGACGCTGTCGGTACCATTCATGTTGGCGCGATAGCTGAATGAATCAACATAATGCGACCAGTATGGGTGATCGTTCTGGTAGCCGGTTGAATTGAAGTTGCTCGGCCAGTTCTGCAGCGGATTCCCTGTCGGGCACTCCCATGCTTCGAACAGATCGCATGGAGGCATGTACTTCAAGACACGATCAACTTCATCATTCGGATTGATATTCGGAGCAGGATCTGTCGTCAAATAACCGCCGAGAGGCGTTGTCCTGGGGTAATTGTCAAGAAGATCGGGGCTTCCAAAGCCTTGCGTGTCAATATCCAAGAAAGGCCTGGGTGCCGCCTGGGCGATCGTTGGAAAGCAGTCATACAGACGATCGTTTTGAAGAACATCCACACTCACAGGCAACCCGGGAACCGTGAAACCAATGTCATCTACGGCAAGAACATTGGGATACACCGGCTGGCGACAGAAGCTTGAGAGCCTGAAGATGTTCTTGAACATTTCTCCGCGGACATACGGATGGAACTGCATGCTGATATTGGATACACCACCCGGACAGATGTAGCAGCGACTCATGATCGTCGGGGGGAAACTGATCGGAAAGATGGCTGGATCTGGATTCGGATCCGGGTCCATGGGATCTGGGGCACAGTCGTATCCAATCCTCCCACACTCATCGATTCTCAAAGGATGTTGTTCTTGAATCGAATACTGAAACCCGTAGCGAGCGCCCAACAACAAACCGGTGACCTGGTTGAATATCAGGAGATCCCAGTTGTCGGGATGAAAATCGACGACGGGATACGCGAAGCTTCCATGAAGTCCTGTAAGGACTGAATAGCCTAACTCTGCGGAACAAAGCGTCCCCTGCGTGATGCCATAGCTCAGTGACCTTCCCGACAACAAGTAAACCGAGTTGAGAAGAGAAGGTGGATCCGCCCCGGGGGGAGGGTTTTCAAGCCATTGTTCTCGCAATGTACTGAGCAGCGAGGAGGCGGTGAAGGCCCCATAGGGGTCGAGGGTGTTCTGGAAATCGACTTCAAAATCATCGAAATCCCAAGGATCTACACCTTCGGACCAGAACCGAAGCGCACGAATTCGGAACCTCAACCTGATGTTGTCATGGAAGATTTCTGACGACGCGCCAACCAGCAAGGCGATGTAATTGATCGCCTTGGGCACGTTGCCATCGAACAGTGACAGGAACTCATCATCTGTGTCAATACCCAATGCGGCATTGAAGCAGTCCAGGCCATAACTGATGCAAAGGCCCTCTGAACAATCCGTTCCCTGTCCTACGAAGAGGCCATTGAGTGCTTCACAATCCCGAAGAGTCCGATCAATGCAGAGACTCGTGTCATCCTCCGGCTCCATGGATCGAAGACAACAGGCGCCTGTTATCTGCGTTGAATAGGTGATGTTGCAGTTGTCTGCTGACCACGGTGGACCGTTTTCGTGCCAGACACCATCGACTTCAAGACACTCATCAAATGTGGTCACTGATGTTGGGTCGACTGACGTCCAGTCATCTGGCCGTCCAAATTCGTCAAAATCTGTTAGGGGATCAACAATACAGCATCTCCCAGAGAGGAGCGCTCGTGTATCAAACTCCGAACGCGTGGATTCGGATCTCAGTTCCAGAATCGCGGGCGCAACTTCAACCGGCTCCCTTTGATTCTCGATCTTCGGATACCCCATCAGGTAGTCGCGAGGGATCAGTTCAATCGAACCGTTGCGACTTCCGACTGGGTAGATGACCGGCGGACCCTCTGCATCGGCTGGCGATGCCACCAGATAGAGACCTGACTCGGTTGAGAGATAGCCGTTGCATCCATCCTCGGTAATAGCAAGAACGACTCGGGATTCTGGCTGATCAACAACACGGCCCGCCAGGATGACCTGGTCAGGAATGGGAATGTTCTTTTCTCTCACTCCCCCCCGACCGTCAGACTCCATCAGGACCACCTGAGCGCCAGCGGCAAAGGGTTCGACACGCGTGACATCAAGTGCGACTGTCAGCCCCGGCTCCAATATGAATTGCCCCATCTCGAGGCGAGAACCGGCAGCCATTGCATTGAGATCTCGAAACAGCCCATTGTTGAGCGAGAGTGGCATGGCCTCGGGACGAAGCAGACCCTTGGGTGTCATGATTCGCTCAGGGGCGGGTCTCAGCGGCGAACTGACCATTGAAAAACGCTGATCCTGCCGAACTTGATCGGCAGCCATCACGTCCCACCCACCACCGGCCATCAAGAGGCCGGTGAGCCCGATCAATACTCGCCGTAAGGTCATGCAGTCTTCCCGGAGAAATGGACCTGCGATGAGCCGCAAGGTCGTGTCATTGCCACAATTCTAGGATACCCCGGGAGGTTAGGCTTGCAAGGAAGAGAAGCGGTTCAGCCAGAATGCTGGCCACATCTGCCCCCGTATCATCCAAATAGTCGCCCGATGGACGCCTTGCCATCCTGAATCAGCAGCCTGCTGCTATCAGGCACTTCGATCCAATCTTCACTGACATCATCCAGCGGCTCTGAAACCACCAGACATCCACCTTTTCCAAGTGGGATTTCACTGTCATCAGCTGCCAGCAATGTCATTTCCGGGCAGCTGTGATAGAGAGAGGGCTGAGGGCCGAAACTGGCAAATCGAGCAGCATGGATAGCCTGCCCATCCGTTGCTGCAACGGTCATGTGGAAGGACTCCTCGATTCCAGCCTTCTCACGAGCCTTCTCCACATCCTCGATCATCCTGCAGATCCCACCAAACGGGTCCTCTTCCAGGCCATGGGTCAAGGCCAACAGGAACATGGTTTCCGAATCAGTCTGCCCTACCTTGTCTGCGTAGAGGTCCTCATGGATCAACATGTCCAGCTGATGCTTGATCTTGCCGAAACCGGCAATCGCACCGTTGTGCTGAAAGAGCCATTGCCCGTGACGAAAAGGATGGCAATTGGACCGCACAACCTCGCTGCCGACAGCCGCTCGGATATGCCCGAGAAACAGGGATGATTTGATATGGGCCGTAATGCTTGCCAAGTTGCGATCATTCCAGGCTGGACTGGTGTCGTGGTAAACACCTGGTGACTTGCGATCGGTGTACCAGCCAATTCCAAAACCATCCGCATTCACTTCGAAGGTGGCTTCCCATGCGTGCAGAGACTGCGCAAGCAGGGAATGCTTCGGTCGCAGAAGCATTTGGTCAAGGTGAATGGAAGGACCCGAATAGGCAAGCCAGCGACACATGCAGAATCTCCCGTTCTAGTCACCAGGAAATCTTCCCCCTGGCCGTGGGCGAATCAGGGTATCGCGGGGCAACATTGGACGCATTCACAAGCTCAAGAAGCCTACGGGAAACCCCAAAGAACTCGCCTATGGGGTTGTTACAGGCCCAGACTCATTGAATCCTAAAAGACCGACAGGAGGGCCTGAAAAGGCCCTCCTGCCGGTTATCGGGGTTCCCCCGCGTCCCAAAGAACACGGAGGAGGGGGAGGAGAAGAGGTTGCTACAAAAAACCCGTGTTGATGTCCCTTGTAAGACATTGGCATGGAACCTCTCGGGAATGGTGCTCGAACTCTCAGAGGTGCCCTAGGGCCATTGGGATGCGTTTTGGCAGCGAATGCCAGACCCACATTGAAATGCCCCCATGATGTGAATTGAGGATTCAGTCACTCCTCTGAGGATTCTGAAGTTGAAGAAGAACAGGCAACAATTTGCAGCAGTTCAATGCAAACTAGGGAAAACCCAGGCCGCATCTCCACTGCTTTGCCTTGTTCTTATGGAACTAAGAATGGCAGAAGTTTGGCGAATATCTTCTTGCCCGATTGGTTGCACCTGTAGCGTCAGTCAAGGAGGTCAACGGTAAGTCTTTTCAAGACAAGCCATTTGAGACCATATTGCTGAATCGGGAAACAAGGGAGCACGCGTCAAACACCACCGAAACCAGACGCGTCATGACAGGAAGGAGAGATGACAACAATGTCCACTAATGAAGAACGCAGGCGAAGGCTTGAACGACTTCTGGATCTCGCGCAGGTATACCGCGGTTGGACCCGCAGGGAACTTGCCAAATCACTTGGGAGAGATCCAACCAAGTTAATTCCCGGAAGCGGGAACCCCAAGCTCGATCTGATCGTCTCTCTGTCAGAGGTTCTTGACTGGAGCGTAGGCGAAGTCACAGAGTGCTTGTGGTCTCCTGCTGGTTCAAGCAAGTTGGACAACCCGGACGAGTTGACCTTTGATGACCTCGATTCACTTGCTGGCGAGGCCTATCGTCGTGGCGACTACCGTGAAATGATTCGCTTGGCCGTGCGTTCACGAGCCGTTGCCACCTCACCAGAGGAACGGGCCAGAGCATGGAACCGTGAACTGGGTGGCTGGGACGGCCTGGGTCGATTCAATCGAACGTTGGACGCTGCCCGAGAAGCCCTTCGTGAATCCCCCGTGTCTGATGACATGCGTCGGTTGCTGCAGAGCAACTTGGCGAATGCCTACTACGTGCTTTGGCATCTGACTGAAGCCCGGACAACGGCCATTGATCTGATCGATCACTTCAAGGCCTCCCCGCCTGAGAATGATCGAGATCGTCGGACCAATGCCTTCAGCCATTACGTTCTAGGCCATACACACCGTCGACTCATCGACACCGAACCCCTCCATGCCACAAGGCATGCCAAAATCTGCCAGCGATATCTGGAAGAAGCTGCTTCCCAGTTCGAAACACTGGCCCCGGCCCTCGGCAACCATCTCAATGGAATTGCCAGGACCTGCCATGGTGGGCTGCTTGAAGCAAATGTCCTGCTAGGCAAGATGGACTGCCGGGAAGCGCTTGCTGAGATCACGGATTGTCTCAATGAGGCAATCGATCCTCAGACAATCAGTGGTGATGATCTTGAAAGCTACGGCTGGTGGTGCATTTTCGGATGCAACATCACTCTGCGTCATGTCTCCGATGAGCGTGATCTCCAGAGGTTCATGGCCATGTTCACCAACAAGGCAGATGAAATTGCAAATATTCTCGACAACTGGGCGATGCGAGAACGCGTGTTCTCGATGCAGTACGCGGGCCATCGACGATTCATCGGATGGACTGGCCAGCCACTACGCATGACCATCGACTCAGATGACATCAAGATGATCACAGGCACAATGGGCAGGTTCCCTCAGTTCCGCGAGACGGGCTGGGACATGCTTGAAAATGCCTGCGTGGTCAACGCAAGCTGAAAGGAGGTTTCACCATGACTGTTCAATCCATGACAACTATGCTGAGCATCTCCATCGCAACTGGCTTTCTCGCAAGCTCAGCACTTGCTGTTACTTCATCACAATTCGATGGAGGCACAAAGCCATTGATTACACCAATGGCCCATACGAACCAAGACGATGAGGAAGATGAGAAGAACATGTTCTCACCAATTCCTATCGACAAGGAACTGGGGCTGACGATCAATGGTTCGTTTGATTTCGACTCGATCACTACGGTTACAAAACTTGCCATCATTTCAAATACCCCAGTGAATGGGACTGGAATTGAAGATCTTGGCATCTTTGAAGGCGACATCGTCAGCAGCAGCAACTATTTCAATTCAATTGAATCGGCACGCGGCTTCCTGTCACCTGTCCCACCTTCAACCGAAGGCAAAATCAGTTCCGGCAGCGATGGCTTCAACGCCCCTGCTGTTCCAGCACCTGGAGTGCTGGGGCTCCTGGCACTGGCTGGTCTCTCAACTGGTAGACGCCGGCGAAGATGATTGGATTTACGATTGCTCCGATACCTTGATGTGTCAGAGCAACGGGCTTTAAGACGAAGCACGCACCTCAACTGGGGTGCGTGCTTCTTTTATTGAGGATCAATGCTTTCGGCCCAGATTGCGTCCTCATGAGATCCGCCTGAGCTTTGCAATGAAGAATGGCGTCATCCCATCCTCAGGAATGATTCGCATCGCATGCTGTATATCGCCAGACAATTGTTGCTCTTTCCATTCCAAAAGAGCTGGTCGACGACCGGGGCAGTCAACCTCGACTGGCTCGATCGCTATGGGGAATGGTGGATTATTCAAAATCCTGGATACCACCACTTCATTTTCTTCCGGAGCCAAAGTGCACGTGGAATACACGAGAACGCCATCCGGTCGCAGAGTACGCAACGCTGATCGCAGAAGTCTTTGCTGCAACTTTGCCAGTCGGCGAATCTTGCCAGGCTCCCAATCATTCCAAGTAGAAGGCGACTCAAGTCGAAAGCGACCTTCCCCACTGCATGGCGCATCCAGCAGAACGCGATCAAAACACGTTGCGTGCGATCCCCCCAACGTCTCGGCTGATTGCATATGCACATCGACTCCCTCGACGTGAATCTGCCCGAAGAGCCGTTGCATCTTCTGGATGCGTCGCCGACTCAGGTCATTGGCAACAAGGATTCCCTGGCCTTGCTGACGAAATCTGATGAGTGATGCCTTGCCACCTGGTGCGGCACAACAATCCAGCACATCATGCCCAGGCATGACATCCAAGGCTTCAACAGCTGCCATGCTGGACAATGATTGGATCAACATCCCTCCACTGCCATGAATCATGGTCTCCTGGATGAGCCTTCGATCTGGAGGTGACAGCAACATGGCTTCCGGCATCCAGTCAATTGCCTGGACCGAAAAGCCCGATCGCTCCAACTCCAACTGCGCTTCCTGAAGGCTCAAATGATGATCCGTAATGCGAGCGGATAATGAGCGAGGCTGTTCTGTAAATTGTCTGAAGCAGGCAAGATCCTCCGGACACAGAATCCCCGGCAGTCGCTGCAGGAATTCTGATGGAAGATCCTTCCAACTGGCCGACAGAGGCGCGTTGCTCATTGGCTCGGCTCATCCAATCGGTTGGCGTTGCCAGCTTTCTTGCGTGCAACATCAAGTCGACCTCGCCAAGACCCTGCCTCTTCAGGCATCGAAAGGCCCTCGTACGCTCGCACAAGATCCCTCATGCATTTGAGTTTGGGATCTCTCGCTACCTTCTGGCTCTGACCATCCAGTTCAGCGGTCACAAGCGCGTCATAGGCTTCCAGAAGCGGCGCGATAGCAGCCTGAAAATCTCCGAGTTCGACCAGTGCTGCGCCTTCAAGCGCCAACGCTAATCCCAAACGCAAATTGTTCCCCGGATTCAATTCACGAAGGATCACAATTGATTCTCGAGCAGAGTCACGTGCGGCTGGATAATCACCAACTTCAATTCGGGACACACCCAGCGGCACGAGGGATCGAGCCAGATACGTCCGAGGAGTTGGCCCGGGATGGGTCCTGTAGATCTTGACGGCCTGTTCAAAGTCCTGTTCCGCCATCACATGGTTGCCACGATCCTGTCGAACCAGACCGAGATTGCGATGCATTCCGGCGATTCGGAGATGATTCGATGGATAGAACCGCTGACAGAGTCGAAGCGCCTCTCGCATCTGTTCCTCTGCCAACTCCAGTTCAGCCCGACTCTTGGCAATCATTGCCAGATTGTTCAACGGCGTAATGAGATCAGGAACATCCATTCCCTGGTCCTCGCAGAGCTCCTGGGCAGTCAGAGCAATCTGCTGGGCATTGTCCATGTCTCGCTTGCTTTCAAGTGCACTGTCCCTGGGCCAGAAGAAGAACAACCTTGTCTTGTGGTTGAGCAACTTGACTGTCAGGCTCAAATCATTCACACCAGCTTCGCCGAGCACGGCAAGCCCTTCATCAACTAGTGCCAGCGAACGTTCGAAATGTTTCAGGGAATATTCCACGCCTGCAATCGCAAGCAATGCTTTCGCCACCAGAACAGGATCTGCCGGATTTGCAGATTCCCGGATCTGCAGCACCTTCGTGAAACGTTCAATGGCTTCGTCATAATTCTTATTGAGATTCGCCAACCATCCCAGCAGTTCCTCTGAATCAGCAATCTGCTGTGACGATGAATCAAGTTGCCTGGCGATCTCCTGCGCGCCTTCTGCCTGTTGCCTGGCCTCCTCCGGGAGCCCAAGGCTGAGGTAGCTGCGGCCAATGGCCAACTGGATGGCCGCAACGATATCGGGACGACCGATTGCTCGGTGTTCAACGGTGCTCGCAGCAAGGTCAAGCATCTCCCGAATCGTCGGCTCACGCCCTGCGATGCTTTCGCCTCTTTCTGGACGATTTGCCTCGATCATGTCCGTAAACACCTCGATCACAGAAGCACGTTTGTCTGCCTCAACGAGTGCTGCGTTCAATCCAGCCTCTGCCTCTTTTTCAGCTTTGGCTGCACGGACATAAAGCAAGGACATCCAGATCGACAATCCGACCAGAGCCAGTACCAGCACACACGCCAACGTAATCGGACCACGGTGCCTTTTCGCCAACTTTGCCAGCAAATACCCGGTGCTGTCACGTCTTGCCTCAATAGGCTCACCAGCCAGGTAACGACGAACATCCGCAGCAAGGCTGCCAGCCGACTGGTAGCGACGATCAGAAGATTTGGCCATTGCTGTGGCAACGATGGCATCAATTTCATTATCGAGTCCCTCTGCAACACGTGATGCTGGAACTGGATCCGTCTCACTGATGTTCTTGATGGTCTGTGACATCGGACCTGAGATGTCATAAGGAAATCGACCTGTCAGCATCTCATACATCACGACACCAAGTGCGTAGATATCGCAACGAGTATCAATGTCGTCTGAAGAACCGGACACCTGCTCTGGGGCCGCATAGGCAAACGTACCTACGAACTCCCCCGTGAGTGTCATGTCTGCTGCATCTTGGGAACCCAGTACCTTTGCGACCCCGAAATCAAGAACCTTTGGCTCACCATTTCGATCGATCAAGATATTGCCCGGCTTGAGATCACGATGAATGATTCCACGGAGATGGGCGTACTGAACGGCATCACAGATACGAGCGATCTGATCCAGCTTCAGCCTTACCAAACCAGCCCTTGTATGGTCATCCATCTGGCGATCTATCGCATCTGCTCGGACCAATGGCACGCCACGGATGAACTCCATGGCAACGAAACAGCCCCCATCGGGCAGATCTCCGCCATCAAATACTGTGACGATGTTTGGATGCCTCATCGAGGCGATCAACTCGACTTCCCTGGCAAACCTCGCCCGACTCTTTGCGGGTGCTGAAGCCCCGCCATGCATCACCTTCAGGGCAACTGTTCGCTTGGTCCGTTCCTGGATGGCACGGTACACCGTGCCCTGTCCACCACGATGTAATTCACCAAGAATCCGGTAGCCAGGGACCATGTCTGCTGGAGGCGGAGCCGCACGACCACTTCCATCCGGTGCTTCTGACCAGGCTCCAGCGAGCCGCGTCAAAAACTCGTCATCCGTCTGGATCTGGCGGACAAGATCCATCGCCTCCTTGTCGGATTCGATGAACTTGCACATCTTTTGATCATCAAGTTCACCACGAGCAAATGCCGCGATGTGCTCGATATCAGGGCGAGCTGAATGCTCGTCAGTCATCAGTCCGCCTCGTACAAGTTACGAAGTCGCTCAGCAATCTCCCGCAACCTCATTGTGATTCGACTGCGTGATACGTAGATGTCATGAGGAGTCATGCCGAGATCCTCAGCTACGGCATTCACAGGACGGCGGTCAAAGACGATTTGTTCAAATGCGGAGATGGACTTCTCACTGGTTTTGGTGGTCTTTCGCAACTCCTCAACTGCTTGTCGCAGAATTGAACGATCAAGTTCCTCGTCCCAGAGCTTCTCCATCTCGTTGTCCTGAGGCATTCGCTCCATGGCTGTTGCACCGGGGACTTCCTTGCGGCGTCCGCGTGATCGTTGCATATCGATGACTCGATGCCTTGCAATGCCCACAATCCAACCACGCAAGCGTCCACGCTCACGCTGGTAACGTCCTGCACGATAGTCACGGACAAACTGGATCAGAGTCTCCTGAGCCACATCCTCCGCATCAGAACCTGTTAAACCAAGCCGGCGTGCAACTGCAATGATGATCGGGCGATACCGAGTGTCGAATGCCTGCCAGACAACCTCGTCATCTGGGTTGAACAATCCTTCCAGCAGAGACGTGGTTGTCGTCGTACGAAGCAGCTCTCGATAGCGGTCATCCATTACTGCCACTGTACCAAAGCACTCTGTGGCACCCCGTCAAACCATCGCATGATGCGAGCAGGAGGTCGGAATCGACCCCCTGAACTGCTTCAAACCTGCAACAGCTCAACTGCCTGATCAGCAAGGACAATCACATTCGTAGCTTTCAGACCCATGGCCCCCTCATCCTCTTCAAACTGTACTCGGAGGCCTTCGGAGATCTGAGTGGAGATGTGGGCGGATACCTCGTCGAGAGTCACGACGTAGTCACCATCATTGTCATCTGGAGTGATGTACCCGTAGCCTTGCTTCTTGAAGAACCGTGTAATGGTCCCAGTTGGCATGGCCAGCCCTCATGGTGATCGCCACTATCGGCGATGACTTCATGCTAGTACGCCACACGGGAAGATTCCTGTGGATTACCTGTCTATTCAATGACTTTGATGCACAACAAGAATTGGTTTTCTGAAAATGCTTGGCACACAAGCACTTCGGGGAAAAAGACGATTCCGAAAACTTGTTGTTTCATTCACAAATGGTCAACCAAGAATGCCATCCGTGAAGACCTGGACCAGCAGAATCAAGGTCACGATCAGTGTCCCGAGGATGGCCACGAAGGCGAGTATTCGCAGTGGATGCTGTGTTGACTCGTTCATTCGTCCAACTCCATTTCAAAGGAGCGTCAACTCCCATGTGTTCACGTATCTGACAATGCCCTGTGTAGGATTCGAACCTACGACCGGCTGATTAAGAGTCAGCTGCTCTGCCAACTGAGCTAACAGGGCCCAGAGCGGAGTCTAACGCTGCATGCAGGCGGCAACAAGCTGTGGAGCGATACGCCAGCAGACCTTCAATGACGAGGTAGAAACAGCAGGACAGCCGCAAACCTGGCCATGTTCATGTGCTTGCCTTGTCTGCCGACAAGGGCCAATCAGCCTTGGGGACCAGTCCATGAAACCTCTCGTATACGTTGCGAATGGTTCCGGCTGCCGAATCCAGGGTACCTGCATCCATGGTGCGATCAATACTGAACCGGACAGATCCATACGGCTGATCATCGACATGGCAGGGTTGCCGGCCGATTGCGCCAATCACGCTTGATTCCTTCAAGGCTCCCGAGGAACACGCTGAACCAGCTGATGCACACAGTCCTGCCTCTGAGAGGCCAAGAAGCATGAGTTCAGCTTCCACATCCGGGAACCCGATGTTCGAAGTCGACCAGAGACGTTCATAGGATTTTGCATTGACGCAGCAAACCGGAACCTCCGACTGCATCTTTGCTTCAAAGCTGTCACGAATCGTGAACATCTTCTTGTAGCCATCGCCCTGGATCCATTTGCTGGCTTCGTGGCAAGCAACCCCAAGACCAACAATATCCGCAACAGATTCGGTTCCACCACGGCGTCTGCGTTCCTGACCACCACCCAGAAGCATGGCATGAAGAGGAAGGCCCTCACGCAACCACAGAACTCCAGATCCCTTGGGGCCATGGAACTTGTGCCCTGCAAATGAGATCATGTCCACTGGTGTCTCTGCGAGATTCACAGGCATCTTGCCGACCCACTGCGTGGCATCACTGTGAAAAGGAATGCCTGCATCTCGGCATCTATTGCCAATCTCGTGGATGGGCTGGATCACCCCGGTTTCATTATTAGCCCACATGACCGTGACAAAGGAAATCTCCTCTTCACGTTCCCTGATGATCGAATCAAGATGATCCACTTGAATGACACCACCATCATCATGCTGCAGGTCAACAATCTCGACGTCTTCTGTCGCCTCAAGATCCTCAAGCTGCTCTCGAACTGCTGAGTGCTCGATAGCTGACGTCAGGATCAACCGCTTCTTTCTCCAGCGTGCCAGAGACCGAAGTGATGTATTGATTGACTCGGTACCACCACTGGTGAATATCACTTCCGAGTCCCGAGCTCCGATCAAGTTGCAGACATGCTCGCGTGCTTCGTCCACTTCACGACGGGCCAACTGACCTGCACGATGAATGCTCGAAGGGTTTGCCCAGACATCGGTCATGATTCGATGCATTGCATCCAGAACCACTGGCAGTGGCTGAGTCGTGGCATTGGCATCCAGGTAAATCTGTTGCTGGCCTGATGTCATACGGCCATTCTATTCTCCGAATGGACCTGCAGGGGCCTCCATTTTGAGTCAAAGCAACAGCCTCCTGAAAGCCCCCTCTGCCCTTGAACTAGGCAGCCTGCGAACCACTGGCTACCATGTCTCGCTTCGCCCAATCATTGCGGCTGTGGCGGAATTGGCAGACGCGCTAGATTCAGATTCTAGTGGGAGTAAAATCCCGTGGAGGTTCGACTCCTCTCAGCCGCATTTCCCCACGATAGCGTTTGATGAACGAGGATCCGGGTCAACCATCAGCCTGGTCGACCGGCTCCCGCTCATCCGCTGGGGCACTCTCAGCTTCCCCCTCCTTGACGCCTTTCTTCACAAGCACCTTGTCACGGATCTCGGTAAAGAGATCTGGATGCTCACGAATGAATGCCTTGGAATTTTCTCGCCCCTGTCCAAGCCGCACTTCGCCATAGCTGAACCAGGCCCCTGACTTGGCGACGATGTCCTCAGCTACTGCCAGGTCGAGAAGATCACCAGAGGCGCTGATGCCCTCGGTAAACATGATGTCGAACTCGGCATCACGGAATGGTGGTGCAATCTTGTTCTTGACCACTCTGGCACGAACACGGTTGCCAACATTCTGATCACCGTCCTTGATACTCCCGATTCGTCGAATGTCGATTCGAACCGATGAGTAGAACTTGAGTGCGCGACCACCAGGAGTCGTCTCGGGGCTGCCGAACATGACTCCAATCTTTTCTCGCAGCTGGTTAATGAAAACCACTGTTGTCTTGCTCTTGGCAATCGCACCTGTAAGTTTCCGCAGTGCCTGACTCATGAGCCTGGCCTGGAGACCGACGTGCGTAGCACCCATTTCACCCTCGATCTCGGCCCGTGGGATCAATGCCGCCACGGAGTCCACGATGATGATGTCAACCGCATTTGAACGCACCAGCATCTCGCAGATCTCTAACGCCTGCTCACCCGTATCTGGTTGCGATACCAGCATATCTGCAAGATTCACACCCAAACGCTTGGCCCAGGACGGGTCAAGTGCATGCTCAGCATCAATGAAGGCCGCTGTGCCACCGGAAGCCTGGCAATGGGCCAGTGTTGTCAAAGCAAGTGTTGTCTTACCGGATGACTCCGGTCCATAAATCTCGACGATTCGCCCCTTGGGAACACCGCGGCCACCAAGGGCAAGATCAAGACTGATCGTTCCTGTAGAAATCCCGGGAATCGCCCTCAGCTCACCATCGAGCTTCATGACCGATCCGGAACCAAACATCTTGTCAATTTGCCCAAGCGCTCGATCTAGCGCTTCCAGACGAGTCTTGTCCTCTACGGACACCGAGTTCTTGGCCATTGTCTTCGCATCCTTTGCCTGACGCCTTCCTTCGTTTGCGGGCTCCGCCCGTCGCGTCTTCGAAGTCACCTTACCACGCCCCGAAGCGGACTCTGCTGAGATATCACCCTTTGACTTGCCGTTGCGAGACGTCTTCACTGCCTTGACCATCGGAATCCTTTCCACGTTGCTCTGGTGGGTTGGGCCGGCCCTCGAACTCGAGAACCTGAAAATGCCCTGTCTTCCCACCGAATCTGGCGGTTTCTACTCCGCCTGTCTTGTTCGGTTTTCGTACGGGAATCGCATGATGCCGTCTCCCATCGGATCCGGCAACACCTGTTCGGTATATTTTAGGATGTTTTTTGCCCAATCCACCCCAGAACAGCCCTTGAGCCGCTTCTGGATGGGATCAAGACCTAGGCCTCCAGCGGAGGAGCCTCCCAGAAGGGCGTAGGCGGGTCCCAGAGCGAGAGATCCAGGCCGGACAAGTAATCGACCGTATGCCGCAAACCCTCCTCCAGGGGCACTACAGGCTCCCAATCGAGCCGCTTGCGAGCCAATGAGAGATCCGGGCGACGCCTCGTCGGGTCATCTGGAGGAAGGGGCTTTTGAATGATGCTGGATTGGCTACCCGTGAGCTCAATGATCGATTGGGCCAGTTCCATGATCGTCCGCTCACTGGGATTGCCGACATTTACGGGGCCATGGAAATCATCTGGAGAATTCATCATTCGCACCAGGGCCTCGATCATGTCGCTGACATAGCAGAACGAACGAGTCTGGCTGCCATCCCCGAACACCGTGATGTCCTCCCCCGCGACCGCCTGACGTATGAAGTTACTGACGACTCGACCATCGAATGGGTGCATGTGCGGCCCATAGGTATTGAATATCCTCACAATCTTGATATCGACACCATGCTGCCGGTGATAGTCGTACATCAAGGTCTCGGCAGCTCGCTTCCCCTCGTCGTAACAGGAGCGTCGACCGATAGGATTGACGTTGCCGTTGTAGTCTTCCCGCTGAGGTGTCACCTGCGGGTCACCATAGACTTCACTGGTAGACGTATGGAGGATCCGAATGCCCTTGGCCTTGGCCATTCCGAGCATGTTGATGATGCCCACGACGGATGTCTTGAGTGTCCGCACGGGGTTGTACTGGTAATGGCCCGGCGCCGCTGGACACGCCAGGTTGTAGATCGCGTCAATACCGTCAAGGAACAGCGGCTCAACGATGTCATGCCGGATCAACTCGAAACCGGAGTGATCCATCAGGTTTGCAATGGTCTGCTCCTGGCTGGTAGCGAAACTGTCTACGCAGACGACCTCATTGCCTTCATCAAGCAAACGCTTGGAAAGATGAGATCCCAGAAAACCTGCACCGCCCGTAATGAGAATCCGTTGTGCCATGTCTTTGAACGCCTCCATTCCAAGGACCTTCCTTGTACCAGAAAGCAGGCCCTGAGTCTCGCGCAAGATCATGGGAGTGACCAGGCATGACACCAACTCGCCACGTGATCGGCATCATGACCGGAACGAGCCTCGATGGAATCGATGCGACCCTGGTGCAGATCAAGGGCCGTGGCCTTGATCTGAAAGCCCAATCAATCAAGCATTGCTCAGCACCATTAGGAGAAGCCACAGACACGCTTCGGAAACTGGCCGCCGGTGACTCGCTGAATGCCTCCGCCTGGGCTCAGGCCGGACTGGAATTGGCACAGTCGTGCCTGACCATTGCCCGGGAGGTCGCCAATGGTGCCAAACCTGATCTTGTAGCTGTTCACGGACAGACCGTGCACCATGAGCCACCATGCTCAATCCAGTGGATCAACCCGGCACCCATTGCCCATGGGATGAAGTGCCCGGTTGTTCATGATCTTCGAGGTGGTGACCTCGCCGCTGGTGGCCAAGGTGCGCCGATCACCCCGTTAGCCGACTGGATCATGTTCAGAGCGCCGGATCCCGTCACGGTCATCAACCTTGGGGGATTCTGCAATGTGACACACTTGCCTGCGGATCTGGAAGGTGCTGCTTCAATCGAGTCAATCAAGGCCCGGGATGTCTGTCCGTGCAATCATCTGCTGGACATGGCGGCCCGCAAGTTGATTGACCATGACTTTGACATGGGAGGCAAGACAGCCAGCAGCGGGCGATGCGACAACAACATTGCACGTCAGATTCAGGAACGACTCACAGACGCCAGTTCGTCTGGACGTTCACTTGGAAGTGGTGATGAAGGGCATGATGCACTGGAGCCACTCTGGAAAATTGAACAGCCGGCAGATGCCCTTGCCACTCTGGTCAGAGCGATTGCCTGCTGCATCATTGAGTCCGTGCCCGATGGACAAAAACGCATCCTGCTTGCCGGTGGCGGCGCACTCAATAAAGCCCTGGTTGACTCGATCACTGCAGAAGCAGATGGTTCTGTAGCCTTGACGGATGCCGTGGGCACAGGCGTTCAGTCCAGGGAGGCTGCCGCCATGGCAATCCTGGGGACACTTGCCATGGACGGAATCCCGATCACGCTGCCTGGCGTCACCGGCACAAGTGAACCCACCACATTTGATGGTTCCTGGTGCCTTCCAAGAACTTTGAGGCCAGTTGAATACACTTGATTCCAAGGATCGCCTCACAAGTACCTTCCTAGCATGAAGTCCCGACAGAAAAATGGAGATCGTTCATGCCACGCCTCAAGAGACACCTCGCCCTACCCGGCTTGCTTGCCTGCCTGCTGTTGAGTTCTGGCTTGACCAACGGACAGGTCACCAAGCAGCCTGCTCCAGATGCCGAGACTCTGGAATCACTGGCGCATGCCGAGCGGCTATCCAAAGCCTTCGCGTGGTCGGCCAACCGGATCAGGCCATCCGTTGTGGAGATCGCCACTGGTCGCCGTGTCCGAACCGGGCATCCCTTCTATCGTCGTGATGCCATCGTGACGGGAACCGGCAGCGGTGTCATCGTCGATGAAGGCGGCTTCATACTCACCAACCATCACGTGATCAAGGATGTGGAAGGGATTGTCGTCTCTCTCCATGACGGCCGGGAATTCCATGCACGACTTGTTGGCGCCGACCCGATGGCTGACCTGGCGGTACTCAAGATCGAAGGAAATGATCTTGTCGCCGCAACCTTCGCACCTTCTGGCAAACTCTCCATTGGACAATGGGTCCTCGCAGTGGGCAGTCCATTCGGGCTGGAATTGACAGTAACCGCAGGCATCGTCAGTGCAACGGGCCGTCGTTCACTGGATTTCAGTTCGCCCCACATGTACGAGAACTACATTCAGACTGATGCAGCCATCAATCCCGGCAGCAGCGGCGGGCCACTGGTCAATCTTCGCGGAGAAGTCGTGGGCATCAACACGGCCATACAGACAAAGGATGGCGGATACCTCGGTATCGCATTTGCCATACCAGTCGACATGGCCAGAAATGTCGTGGATTCCCTGGTTCAAACAGGCTCACTTGTTCGACCGTTTCTCGGCATCACGACACTTGATCTGGATAACCCGATCAGACACGCCCTGGGCTACGAGGGCGACAATGGCGTGATTGTCTACAGCGTGCTGGAAAACAGCCCCGCCTATCAGGCAGGCATCCTGCGAGCTGACATCATCACACATCTGGACAACGAACCTGTTCTCGACATGGGTCTGCTCAGCCGCACGCTTGCCTTGAAGCAACCGGGCGACCAATGCCAGCTCACCATCTACCGGGACAAAAAACCAGTCACGATCAAAGTGACTCTGGCGCCCCATCCCGGCAACATTCCCCTGTCAGGTCAGACCAGGGGCAAGAACTGGATGAACGACTGAATCGAAAAGATCAGACGCCATACAGCGGACGCAGCTTGTCATTGAGGTGCTTCACCAATGGCGCTGATTCCAGCGGACGACCTGTGACATGTTCACAGAGATCCGCAGCTCTATAACGCTGCCCCTGCTCGTGAATATTGCTACGCAGCCAGTTCAACAGTCCCGAGAATTCACCCTTCGAGAATTGATCATGCAGATCAGGCATGTCGGACATGGCCTTCTCAAAGAACTGTGCACAGTAGAGATTGCCCAGGGTATAGGTCGGGAAATAACCCATTGCGCACATGGACCAGTGGACATCCTGCATGCATCCCTTGGCATCATCCGGCACCTCGATACCCAGGTACTCGCGATACTTGGTATTCCAGGCGTCAGGAAGATCCCCGACGTCCAGATCACCTTTCATGAGTGCCCGCTCGAGTTCAAAGCGAATCATGATGTGCATGTTGTAGGTCGCCTCATCGGCTTCGACCCGGATGAAGTCAGGCTTCACGATATTCGCACCACCGTAGACATCCTCGAACGTCAGAGATGAAACGCTGTCGCCGAGAGACTCCTTCATGACTGGATAACACCATTTCCAGAACGACTCTGAACGACTGACCTGGTTCTCCAGCATGCGGCTCTGGGATTCATGGATGCCCAGAGATACGGCGTTGCCCATGGGGGTGCCAATATGCGACTCCATGAGCCCCTGCTCGTACAGGCCGTGGCCCGTTTCGTGCGTGGTCGAACCCAAAGCATCATTGACATTGTTTTCATGGAATCGCGTTGTCATGCGTATGTCATTGCAATGCGAACCACTGCAGAATGGATGTGTGGATTCGTCGAGCCGGCCCCTGTTGAAATCGAAGCCCAGTTTGCTGGCCACTTCGCGGACAAAGGCCTTCTGCTTTTCAATCGGAACCTTCACCTCATTGAAGGCGTTGCTCGGCCTCTTCGATGAACCCATGAGCGCGTCCAGCAGAGTCTGCAGTTCCTTGCGCAACGGTGTGAATACGGCCTCGACATCTGCTGCCGTACAACCTGGCTCATAGTCTTCGGCCAAGGCATCCCATGGCTCGCAACCTTCGGCCCAGCCGTAGCACTCGGCCTTTCGCTTCATGAGCTCGACAACCTTGGCAAGTTCCGGCTTGAATGATGCAAAGTCGGCAGTCTTGCGAGCTTCTGCCCAGATGTGCATCGCAGAGGAACTCAAGGCTGCTTCCTCTTCAACCAGCGATGCCGGCAGGCACGTTGCCCGGTCGTAACTTCGACGGATCTCACGGATGTTGACTGCTTCTGGTGAAAGCGGGTCGGAGGTGAGATCCGGAACGGACTCGCAGGATGCCAACGCCTCGCCAGTCGCCTCATTGGTAAGGAACTCATGGGCGAGCCGTGAGAGGATTGCCAACTGCTTGCCACGATACGCAACGCCACCAGATGGCATCATCGTCTCCTGGTCCCAGCCAAGAATCGAAGCAGAACTGCCAATCAAGCTTGTCTCTTGGATGCGATCCATGAGCGCCTTGTAGGCAGGATGTGTAGCAGTACCTTTGGCTTCAGCGGTGGTTGACATGACTCTCTCCTCGATTCTTTGACAGATGACATCCGGGTGAGCGAACCTGATGATGATAACGAAACCAGCAGAGTATTTTCCCCCAAAACGGATCTGGTAGCCATCAGGCCAAAAGACAACGAGGGCCAGCCCATCAGGCTGGCCCTCGTGAATCAATCAGTTATGACCAGGGATCACTCTTTTCCTGGAGGGGGTGGTGGTGAAGCAGGCATTCGCTTCTCGATGAAGGCGATCACTTCGACAGCGTTGTCATCGCTACGGGAGCGTGCCAGGTCAAGGGCATTCTGACCTGAACGAGTCACGACATCGATCTCCGCACCATTGTCCAGAAGCAGTTGAAGCTTCTCGACGGTTCCACCGTTGTGCTCCGACGCACGCAGAAGTGCGGTCTTGCCATTCCGGTCAGCCGTCTTGAGATCGGCTCCAGCTTCGACAAGAACCTTCAGGCCAGCAAGTTTGCCGGTCTGTGCAGCATGCATCACAGGTGTACCACCATCGACTGCGTCACGAGCTTCGATATCCGCACCCGCCTCAAGGAGGATGGGAACCGAATTCTCATCACCGATGCCAGCAGCCCAGATCAAAGGCGTGTAACCGGTTGCAGCGCCTTTGGTCTCGAGCTCAGCGCCCGCATCGACCAGAACCTGGACACATTCGGCATTGCCGAATGCTGAAGACCAGGCCAATGGACCGCCAATCACCAGGTCACGTGCATTGACATCTGCCCCCGAATCCAACAGGAGCACGAGTACCTTGGGATTCTTGGATGTTCCGCCATGCATCAAGGGTGTTCGCTTGACGCGATCAGTGGCATCGATTTCTGCACCCGCTTCGATGAGCAGACGCATGGCCCCGAGGTTTCCATTCTTGGAAGCAATACCAAGGAGTGTGATTCCAGAGGAATCCTTCTCATTGACGTCAGCCTTCTCTTCCTTGAGGCGACGTTCGAGCTCCTGTACACGCCCCTGGCGTACCAGTGTGGGCAAATCAGCTTCGCGAGCAGGTGTCGGCTGCTGCTTGCCCTTCTCGCCCTTGGCATTCTTGACTGGAGTGTTCTGTCGCTTCTCACGGATACGTCGCTGGATCTCAGCTCGCTGTTCACGATTCAGATCGACAACCGTGAAGACCTGGTTGCATCGATCATGACCCTCGATATAGAAAGTCAGCTTCGCATTCTGTGCATTCTCCCACCATTTGTCCCAATCAATGACCAACTCATGTTTCGCCTTGGGCTCCAGGGGCTTGGCCTTCAGAACATCAGGCGCAGTCCTGGTAATGGTGAAGGATTTGCCATCGATGGATTCAAGGATGACCTTGCCGTCTGGATTGGTATCGATGCTCAGCTTTTCCGGCTTCATGGTGACGTAAGAAACCGACTCACCTTCAACAGGCACTCGTAGCTGCGGGTAACCATCGATCGTGAAGGTCACGGTCTTGCGGAGTTTCCTGGCCGTTGGCCCGCCACGCATCTTGATGCTGACATTGGTCGTCTCACCGGGACCAAGAACTGTGTTTCGCTGGAAGTCGGCAGTGGTGCAGCCACAAGACGCCTTTGCAGACCGAATCGTGACAGCCTCGGCACTTGTGTTTCGAAGAGTAACCTGGCCTTCCTGGCTTTCGGTAGTCGAAAACGTTCCCAGTTCAATAACCTCTGGTTCAGCAATGATTACCTGTTCATTGACCACAGCCTCGACAGGGGGGCGCGGTGTGCCAGTATTCACTGGACCTGAGCTTGGCTTGAGCTGCCCGGGAGTTGCAGATGGTGCCTGATTGGAGGGAGTTCCAGGTGCTTCTTGCCCGAATGCGGCTGATGTCAGCAGCCCACCAACAAGAACGGTCGTTGTTCCCACGATGTTGAAACATAGTTTGCGATGCATAACTCTCTGTACCTCTGCTTGAGCCCACAGGAACATGTCCGGGGCATCTTCTGGGGAGTTTCATGCGAGGTGCTCAATAGCACCTGGCTGATTCAATTTGGTTACCGGGCTTCGCGGCTCGGCATACAAGGCTTCTCAGGTCTTCCTGGCTTAGGGCTTTAAACCAAGCATTTTTGGAAGGTATCAATGCTATCCGAAAGAACCCCTTTCGGTTCACTCCTTTTGGCCTGTTGAATGAACGTGCCAAAGTCAGTCATATTTCATTGAATATCGTGTTTGAACACCCTTCAGCCAGTTGCCATTGGTTTATAGGCCCTTCTGAGGATGTGCCATAGGGAAATCCCTCACACAACTGCAACAGGGACATTGGCTCGCAACTCCAGCTATGCTCTCGCCCTTCAGCGAGAATTAAGCCATGAGCCCCTCAAGTCTGCCGGATCACATACAGCGACCCCATATTCGACGAATTCACCCGATTCCAGGGAATGATCCCCAGGGACGGCCCATTGTCCAACTGCGTGATCCCTTCATGCTGACCATGGACCGGATCCTCGCGATTCCCATGCCCGCCATGCAGGCGGTGCAACGCTTCGATGGGAATCATGATCTGGAGCAGGTTGCCGAAGCTGTCAAGCGTCCTGTCTCGGATATCCAGGTCCTCGCCCAGAACATGGACAACGCCGGGCTTCTTTGGGGACCCACCTGCGAGCGACTCGAGGATGAACTCAAGCAGAAGCTGGCGACAGACGGCCATTTCCCGATGCGCCACAGCAGAACCCTTGGTGAAAATGCGGATGCCGCCCGGACAAAGCTTCGGCAATGGATGCATGACACTGAAGATCCCGAGATCGAGGGCACCATCCATGGGTTGATCGTCCCACGTCTTGATTTCAATGCACTCTGGCCTGTCTATGCCGGTGCGTATCACACTGTTCGGAACCAGAACGTAGACCACATCATCCTTTTGGGATGCAACCAATCGGGCCTGGGTGGTGGCGTTGTACTCACACGCTATGGATTCAAGTCGCCTCTGGGCATATCCCCTCCCGATACCCCCGTCATCGATGCGTTTGTTGACAAACTCGGTGACTCAATCCTGCACGATCAGCTTGATCACATCACGGAGCATGGCCCGGAGATGCAGATTCCGTGGATTCAGGAATGCATAGGCCAGCAGACTCCGATCACGGCAGCCCTGATTCCGGATCCCCTGCTACCGCCGGATGACGATGAGCAGGGATCTGTATCCCATGAAGCATTTGCACAGGCGGCACGCGAGATCATTGCAGACACCGAGGGAGAGACCCTGGTGCTTGCCGCTGTTGACCTGAGTTCCGTCGGCCCACAGGCTGGCGAACCAAGGCCGGTCGATGACCAGCGACGATTTGATGTCGAGCGGCACGACCGGGAAATGCTTGGCCAGTTTTCCAGTGGAGATTCCACCGCCTTCATCGAGGAAGCTCGCCGCACCAGGAACCCAACCCGCTGGTCTGGATTGGGGCCGATGTCGATGGCACTGGACATCATTCAGCCAAGTGAGATTGAACTGATTGATTACCGCCAGATGATGCTGGACGAAAAGGGCATGGCCATGATCACGGATGCCTCCCTGACACTGGCATGATTGCCGTTGTCCAAAGGGTTTCCGAAGCAATTGTCACCGTAGCCGAGGCGGACTACCGAGCCTCGATCGGAAATGGTCTGGTGGTGCTGCTCTGTGTCCAACAAGATGACACCACCGGTGATGCCAACTGGATGGCCAACAAGATCGCCCGGCTGAGAGTCTTTCCTGATGAGCAGCAGCGATTCGATCAATCTGTACAAGATGTCGGGGGCAGCATCCTGCTTGTCAGCCAATTCACGCTTGCTGGTGATTGTTCAAAAGGTAATCGACCAAGCTTCATATCGGCAGCGGATCCTGAACATGGCCGACTCCTGTGTGATGAAGTCGAGCGACTGCTGATCCAAGACCATGCCCTGGAAGTCTGCACCGGCATCTTTCAGGCATCGATGCAGGTGTCACTTGTCAACGAGGGACCAGCCACGTTCATCGTTGAGCGGTGATCCGTACCTGAAGCCGAATCCTTCAAGCGAGCACTGTGATTCTGTAACTGCTGTGGTTTGCCTGGACAAAAAAAAAGAGAGCCCGATGCTGCTAGGCAACAAGCGAGCTCCTTGTGGGGGGGGCATTTTTAGTAAGAAGCATTTGCTTCTCATGGTGTAGTTCGCCTGAACCTGAGCAAAGGTTCCTGCCTGCTCAAAATTTTTTCACGAGAAAGTCATCTCAAGGATTCTTCAAGCTTCTTAAGAACCTTCTGCATGTCATTCCAAACCTGGGTCCTGACTTCAACTGTGTACTGACGCAAGAGATAGGCCGGGTGAAATGTTGGCATAACCGGCACTTCAAGCCCCTCATGGCTCCAGATACCCCAAGAACCCCTCAGGCGGGATATCGGATCGTTTGTTTCCAAAAGGAAATGGGCCGCAGGGCGTCCAAGCGCTACGATCACCCGAGGCTGGATCAGCTTCAGTTGTTCCACCAGGAAGGGGGCATGGGCAGCGATTTCGTCAGGCAACGGATTCCGGTTCCCTGGGGGCCGGGCCTTGAGAATATTGGCGATATAGACCGCTTCACGAGACAAGCCCATGGCTGAAATGATGTCATCCAGTTTTCGGCCCGCAGCACCGACGAAAGGCCGGCCAAGGCGGTCTTCATCGGCCCCAGGGGCCTCGCCGACAAAGACGAGCTCAGCCTCAGGGCTGCCCTCGCCGAAAACTGGCTGGGTGGCTCCTGAGAGTGATTCACAGACGGGGAACCGGGCCGCAAATCGTGATTCCACCTCGGCAAGTGTCACCGGCTTATCCACAGGGGTCCCCGATTCTGAAGCGGGGAGCTGGCCTATCGGACCCGAACGCCTTGGAATGAAATTTGTTCCAAAGAGAAGTTCTGTTTCCAGGGCCTGCCTGGCCACGGATCGGAGCTTTTCAGAAGTGCTTGTCATAGCGGGAGATCTGCCCAAAAGCTGTGGCCCTTTAATGAGTGCTGACGATGGGAAGTTCAAGATGTATACGAAATTTGGACATTTGGTACTTGAACCCGGGCCAGAACCAGCAACAATGCCCCCCATCTTCTTGGGAGGGAAGAGGAGGAGAAGCTCTTGATTTCAACTATTCGGAAGGGACTACGAATGAGCTTCACCCCACGCACGACAACTAGCCTTCAAGCGTATCACACGCTGTTGTACCGGGCTCCGCTGCATCCTGAGTTCTTCCGGATCGAAGCTCGCGAAAAAGGCTCTCATGGTGACTTTGAATTCGAGTCATGGCTCTTTGCAGGAGGTCATGCCTTCCGATTCGAGTATGACGACATCATTGTCACTGAAGTCGTCACTGACGACTACAAGTCGCTTCCTGAGCGAGGCATAGTCACCACTTTGCCATGTGCAGGCGAAAAGGACCACGAGGCTGAAATTGCTGATCGGATCACCTTCGTGACATCGATCCAGACCGAAACCCTTTCTGACCACCTCTACCTCGGCACTTACCGAGAGATGTTGGAACACGGTCGCATGGGTGAAGGCCTGCTGAAGGTCTGGGAAACATCTGGTACCCCCAACCTGTCACTGGTAGAGCACCAGCGATACGCAGATGAAGTCCACCTCCAGGGATACCACCTCCGCAGCGACTGCCAGATGGTCCTGAGAACCCAGTCGATCTTCCAAATTGGGTGCGAGGGCACCACGGACGAAGACGAAACCGAAGAATCCAGCTCCTAGAGAGCCTCTCAAACAGTCTGACTTCTACAACGCCCCCCGCTTCAAACGGGGGGCGTTGTTCATGATCTTGACTGTATGAAAAACTCGAGGTCGATGATCCAGTGAGCCGTTGGCAGAAAGATCAGGAAGAACTCGACTCGGATGCATTGAAACTCTCAGGAGCAAGTGTGCCTGGGATCAAACCTGAAAACCAGATCGTATCTTCCTCCAGTCCATCACAAGCCCGCCGCATCAACAAGTAGATGCGTGTCCAGGCTGCACAGCAGTAACTGAAGATCCAACCAAGTACCGCCAAGACGACGACAGACTCCCAGAACCCGATGAACCAACCCGCAATCCCTGTCCACCAGGAATTGAAACCCGGACTGGGATCATCAATGCTTGAGAAGATCTCGACAGCGCCTCCGGCTCCCGCAAAGCTGGTGTTCCACGTCCATGCACCCTGTAATCCTGCGGTCGTAGACAAGGCTGCATTGACCAACACGATTACAAGGACAAGTCCGAGCCCGAGACCGATGAGCCCCATTCCGCTGTAAAGGATCAGGTGGAGCGGGCGAGTCACCATGTATGAGTAGGCCCGCTGCATGGCATCCCCCCCATCACAATTCTCGACGGCTACCGCAGGAATCAGCATGCCACCACAGGCGGCATAACCCAGCAGCAGCATCATGATTCCCAAACCTGCCAGGAGACTCAGGCCATACAAGATCGCGACGATGATGTTCAGGACAGGAACATTCATCAACAGGCCGCTCAACAGCAGCAGCCCCGCAAGTCCCCCCGCCAGAACGAGCGGGATGAGCAGACTGCCATACATGTTGATCAAACGGCCCAAGGCGAAGTCAGTGGCGTCCAATGGGCCGATGCGTTGCCCTCCCGCTGCCTGGACTGCCTCCATTCGACACATCGCCCCCCCGAAGATCGCAAACAGGAGCAATGTCCACAAGCCCATGAAGAGCATGAACCACCACTGGCCATGCTTCCAAAGCATTCGTGGAGTTCCCCAGGCGATATCAATGGCCGCATCAACAACAGTGACTGCAGAAAGGTCAAGCGTAGCCTGGGCAATCCGTGCAATCTGCAGACCAACCCAGTCAACAGTAGCCTCAAAGGGACCACGGCCACGCGTGCCATTCACGGCGTCGTAATCCTGCATGAAGGCATCCATTCGTGATGCCTCGATTGATCCTGGACTTGCAAATTTGGCACGCATCGCTGCCAGGACTTCTGAAGGATCAACCTTCGAGTCGATCTTCAAGTCCATCTCCGTCCACTTCCCAGCAGCGCGGCGAACCGATCGCTTCTGGGAAACTGTCATCTCACCGTTCCAAGTCTCTGCTGCCAGACCTGCTGGCGGCAGCGTGCCACCAACCCAGTCACAGACCTGACCACCCAGCCCGATCAGAGCGACAACAAGTACACCAAGGGCCAGTCGGCCTGGTTGGAGAGAAGAGCCAATAGCTTTCAGGACTCGTCCGAACCGGAAGACCTTGCCAAACTCCATCTCGTCGACGGTCATGCGATGAACCTCGCGTTCCATGGCCTAGCCTCCTTTGGTGTGCTGGAAACATAATCGCTGCAAGGCCACGGCATCGCAAGCAGAGGCCTCTACCCGCTCCTGGGAAATCATCCGCCAGGCGGTGGTTCTTCCGAAGCTGGAAAGCGGGTGTCATCCGGCTTGGGCTTCCTTGGGCCTCCACGAACCGCAAACCAACTGCGGCGGAGCCACCGTTCGATGGAATCCCGGATTCCCATGCTTTCCAGTCTCTTTAAATTGGCATCCCGAAGCGGAGGCAGGAAATCACTTTCTACCCCTATGAACCGGTAGAGCAGATCCAGGTATGGCGCTCCCAGGAAGACCGTCGTCTCGTAGGAGACGATATGCCATGGATACCCCAGTCCCATGGCATGAATCATGATGTCCCGAGCCTGTTGCGATTGTTGCTTGACTTCTTCAGCACCCCGCCTCATGAAACGACCCCGTCGGGAAAACTCCGACAGTGTGATGTCCCGTGTCGTCAGCACGAAATGGATCGCGTGTGTCTCTTTGTACTTGCTGATCCAGGCATCGATATCCGGAAAGCTGGCCGCAGCGCCCGAAGGCAAGGAGACATGCCAGACCTGATTGTCATCCTGATCCTTCCACTGCGTCTTCTCACCGGAGTTCATTGGAATCCCACAGAGAACGTGCCCACAGATCCTGGCAATCAACGTACTCCCGGTACTTTCGGGGCCGATGACAAAGACGACCTTGGGTTGCATCCTGGAATCCTCGTGAAGTAGTGCTGCGTCTTAACTCTTACAGCACTGGTGGGCGCGAAGTATAACAAGCGGGATCATGCGGCTTCCGCGGACTGTGTTATCCCCGATCGCCCAGAGCCCTGGCTCGTGCATCCTCTGCCTTCCAGGGAAGCGTGCCAGGCTCAAGCTCTGGATACACCATGGACGCTATACCAGAGACATCACGGGACGTCTGTTCAAGAATCATGTCAACCGTTTCCGGGCTGATCTGCGTTGGCGAAGCAGTTGATCGTCTGGCGACCAACTGCTTGGCGCGATTTTTCAACCGGCTCGGAAGAATCGGCCGGATGAGGTTTCGATAGAGACCACTGGATGAAAGGCTTCGGCTCAGCCTTGTATCAACCAGTTTGCCCTGGCTCTTGTTCGCGGCAAATCCAGTGAGCACGAGATCACCCCGTGGCTGGAATCCAAGAAAGGCCTGAACGGCCTCTACGACGCTGACGCGATCAGCGATGTATGACTCGAAATGAACCAGCATCACCTGCTGCTGGCCAAACACATCCAACCAGGGCTCGATCTGATGGAGATATCGGCTGTATCCGATCAAGCGACTGTCATCCCGGACTGCCTGATTGATGTCTGGTCCAATTTCGTTTGAATCCATCATGTGACGATGATGAGAGATTGTCCGGGCCACCGGCTCACGAACGATGTACACCACCTTGAGATCCCGGCCGAGCAGTGACTGGGCTCGCTGTGGAGCACCACGATACTCTTGCAGCATCGTGTAGTACGTCGACGCCTCGAAGGTCACCTTGCTGGCAGGACATCGTCTGAAGCATCGTTCGTAGGCAGCTCGACCATCTGGAGACAACACGGCATCCTGGTTCAGGTTTCCGGGCTCCTTGTCTTCTGGCGGGAAGACATCCGGATGGGTCGCCAGGTCCTCAAAGAGAGTCGTGGTACCAGCCTTCATCGCACCAACAATGAGAAAGGAGGGCAGTGTCATGGAGACGGGTTCTCGGAAGCGAGTGATCCTTTGCCAGCCTGTTCTTCGAAAAGAAGCATGATGCCATTGTAGGCCCCACAGAAACGCTATCGGCTGAGCAAGCTTGATGCCCCCATGCCTTTCTCCTTGACCCCCCTCAAATGCGCAAGTACGTTCGCATTGGTGGCTTCACAGTTTTTTGGCACTTAGAGGCGTGTTTCCGCGTATTGATTGAACATGAAGACGACCTTATTGAAGATCTCCAAGGTACTCGGCCTGGTGACAGTACTGCTGGCATCCGGCCAACTGCAGGCTGGTGACAAGCCTGTCATGGATGTCTTTGTACTCGCGGGCCAGTCAAACATGGTCGGCGGAGCAAGCTACGACAGCCTTCCGGGACTGCTGGAGGCCTACGCTGCAACCAACGCCAACGTGACCATGCGTACATGGTTGAATGGTGAGGAATTTGGAGAGGACTGGGAACCACTCAAGCCAAGAGGCGCCTCACTGAACTTCGGACCGGAAATGATGCTTGGCTACGTGCTCTCTGACATTCATCCGGAACGAAACCTCGCTTTCATGAAGGTTGCGTACAACGGAACGAATCTGGGATGTGCATGGAACCCAAAAGGTTGTGGAGAACATCTCTTCGAGACCCTGACCACTCTCATGGAAGTGTGGCAGGAGGAACTGGAAGACGATGATGTCATTGTTCGTTTCGCGGGATTCGTATGGGTCCAGGGTGAAGGCGATTGTTCCGCTCAATGGGCGGCTGAGAATTACGAGGAAAACCTCCAGAGTTTGATCGATGGAGTACGTGATGCCACTTCGGACTCGAACTTGCCTGTAGTCGTCGCCAAGGTCAGACCTCGAACGAGTAACTACCCATACGTCGATCTGGTACACCAAGGCATGGACAATGTGGCCGTAAAGGATCCCCATGTCGCCACGGTTACATGTGAATCCTTCGAACTGAAGATCGACCTTGTCCACTTCACTTCCACTGGCATGATCAATCTCGGCAGTGCACTGGCCGACACCATGCTGGGACTCGACCCCTTCGGTCTCGCAGAAGATGAAGTGCCTTGCGCGAGTGATCTCAACGGGGATGGTGAGGTCAATGTTCTGGACATCCTGCGGATGATCAGTGAATTCGGACCCTGTCCCTGATCAACGCCTGCTTCGCACTCGACCAATCACATGCCAGATGCGTTTGCGTTCATCGGCCTCGAAGAGCAGGAAAAAACTGCTGGGCATGCACAGCAGCCCGACCAGCAGGATCGATGAGACGAGCCATGCCCAGTTCCATTCCTGAATCGTCAGGATAAGTATCACTCCCACGCCAAGAGGAATCACCGCTGACATCAAGGGCTTGATGATCGCGTGCCAACACCAGGTGGCAACACTGATGCCTGTGAGGCGCGTAACCCGGTGAGGCATGACTATGCCGAAGAATATGATCTGACAAATCAGCGTGATTCCCGGAAAGATCAGTGGGACGTCTGGCCGAGTCTCCAGATCCGGGATGAAATTGATGATGAGCACCACGACCAATACCGAGACCACGAATTTCGTGATCCCGGACGTGAAAAGAACGCCTGCATACCGCTTCACCAGCCCCATGCCATAGAGAAACTTGGACGCAGCCGTTGCCGTCTCCAGCATGATGCCCCCGACAAGGAGCATGGCCAGTATTCCCCATATGAGGTCAATGGCACTCTCGTAAGACAGGACTGAGAGCAGCGTTTCATCCATACGGAGTCGGCTGCCCAGCCAAAGGTCAATCAGTGGACGGAAGAAGATGATGATGATGCCCGTCGACAGCATCATCACACCCGCCGTGATCCTGGAGACAGCAAGCATGGCCCGGATATTGGTCTGTTTCTCTCCCCGTTCATGGATGTCTGCAGCGATCGCCACCATGCCATCGAAGACCTGGGATCCAAACCGCCTCGCATAGCCTCGCAACTGGGTCACGATGGCGTAGAGACCGTTGTAGATCGGACCAAACACGATGTTGAACAGGTAATTGTCCAGCACGAAGAAATTGAAATTGCTGAACGGTTGCCCGGTCGTCAGACCACCCAGTCGCAACAACTGCCCCATTCGCGACCAGTTCAGAAGAGATGGTTTAACCCTTGCTTCGACCATCACCCTCCGGGCCACCAGGACACGCACCAGGAAATGCATCATGCACAATGACGTACGGATGATGATGAATCTCTGGAAGATCTCCAGACCAAATGGCATGAGCGCCAGAAGGAATGCGATCATGTCTAGCCATCTGCGAATGGCGAGGTCAGCGTTGTAGAGAATGGGCCGCTGATCCAGCAGGAAAAGCGCCAACCATGGCGCCGTGAACGAAGACATCGAAATGATGATGACTTCACCGGCAATCGCCAATTGAACATTCGAAACCTGTTCTGCCGGGAAATCGAGAATGTTCTTCGCGAAGAAGATGGCCAGGATGCCCAGGACAACCAGTGCGGTGAACAACATGGTCATCAAGCCGACACCGTTGGTGAATACGCTGGAGAATCCGTTCTCCTCCCCGGACCCTCTCGCCTCTGAAATGGATTTCACAAGCGTGGATGTCACCGCTGCACGGACTGGCCGCACCATTGAAATGGTGATTTGCTGAACGAGTATGAGCAGCCCGAAGAGAACCAGGCCAAAGGCCTCGATCATGAGTGGTGTCAGGATGAACCCGACCACGACCAGCACAACCGTTCGAGCCCAATTCGACAGGATGAAAAGCATCAGGCTGTGGGCGGTTTGACGCCTGCGTGGTTGCTGGCTCATGACGTGACACCTGAGGTCATGCCGATCTGCCAGCAGCCCTCGGTTCGATACTGGCCTGGGTGGAGGAACAACCTGATCATGTGCAAGGGGATTCTAGGATGCGTTGGCAACACATGCGAACCTCCCCTATTCATTGACATGGAGCACATCCTGTAAGGTCACAAGCCATGCTGGCCTCTCTGCCGATCACAACCCTGTTCACGTTGACCGTGGCGATCCTGTTGCTCGCCACACTGTATTCCTCCGTTGGACATGCTGGTGCATCCGGTTACCTCGCGGCAATGGCACTCGTGACGCAGTTCCCACAGGAGGAAATGAAGGCGATTGCCCTCACTCTGAACATCTTTGTGGGTGCGATCGGCTCCTGGCGGTTTTATCGCGCCGGTCATTTTCACTGGGCGACCTTCTGGCCTTTCTCGATCTGTGCAATACCAATGGCTTTCATTGGCGGACTCTGGAAACTACCCCCGATTGTCTTCAAACCGCTGATCGGCGTCGTACTGGCCTTTGCAGCGTGCATGCTGATCATGAACGCGATTCGCTCCATGTCTTCCAGAAGGCACAATGCTCCATCGACAACAGATGCCCCAACCGGGCAAATGCCTCCACTGGGGCTCTCGCTGATTGCGGGCGGCCTCCTGGGTCTTCTGGCTGGCCTGACGGGAACCGGTGGCGGAATCTTTCTCTCACCCCTGCTCATTCTCTGTGGCTGGGCAGATGCCAAGCGGACTGCTGCCGTCTCCATTGTCTTCGTGCTGGTGAACTCGCTCGCGGGGCTCGGGGGCGTGATTACAGAATATCCAGCATTGCCATCCGAACTGCCCTGGTACATCGTGGCTGCGGTCATCGGAGGTCTTGTTGGATCCTGGTTTGGAGCCAAGCAACTTCGGGGTAATGGCATTCGTATCCTGCTGGCCATCGTGCTGCTCATCGCGGCACTCAAGATGATCTTGCCAGCCTTCAAGCTGACATCTCCGGATTCAGCTGCCAAGGTGTCCATGACAACACCAAGCGGCTCGTAGCCGCTCATAGAGAAGTGTCAGGTCTGCCTCAGTATCAGGCCGGCGGAATACTCTGGGCGAACTTCCAGACGTTCTGCGGGTCATACTTCGCCTTCACCTTGCGAAGTCGTGCAACGTTCTCACCGTAGTAGGCATACAGCCAGTTGGGCTGTTCCTTGTCAATGTAGTTCTGGTAGGCATGTCCGTTACCGAAGGGCCAGAGTGCATCGAATGCATCGGTGATCCACTGCATGCTGCCATTGGAGACATCGCAGTAGCTGTAATCAGGATTGTCATCAAACCAAGCATCGCCTTCAGATGGCCAGTAGGCCAGGTACTGGCAATGCATCAGGCAATCACGATGCATGAATGCCGTCGCGTCCTTGGGAACATCTCCCATGATGCCGCCTTCTGAGTCGAATTGAAGCGCGCAGGTGAACTGTCCACTGTTGGCAGGCAGATTCGAATTGAATCGGTCTTCAATGGCCTTGATGCACGTCTCGATACCATCCTCTGAGATGACGTCTCCAAAGAAGGTGGACTTGGCCTTGTATGTTTCCCGCGGCAATGAAGACATTGGGAACGCGGGATTTCCAACCGTGTGGCAACGAAGGAACTCCGTATCCATGTCCGTCTTGGGCCAGGCACAACCGGCCATCACTTCCATCGTGACCTCGAAGAAGTCACCATTCATGATGGTCTGAGAAATGATGTGCTCATGAGCCGTGTTCAGCAAAGGCGCCATCAAGGCTTCGAGCTCGCCGGTACCGGTATTCGACTGGCTGTCAAACTGGACAATGAGATTGACCTTGGGGTCGAACCCACCGTCCCCACCGGCGTTCACGAGGAACTTGAAGATGGAAAACTCCCGGTAGTCCTCTCCAAGACCCTTGAGCCAATTCTGCCAGGCATTGAATGCTGGAGCCGCTGCCGCCCAGTCCCAGGTGATGATTGCATAGGACAAACGATCGACCGGATGGCACTGCAGTTTGAAGTGCGTCACCACTCCGAAGTTTCCGCCTCCGCCGCCACGATAGGCCCAATAGAGATCTGAATGATTTGTGGGACTCGCAACGACGTATTCGCCACTCGCAAGGACTACACCAATTTCCAGAACTCGATCACACCCGACACCATACGTTCGGCTTTGAAGCCCAACGCCACCACCAAGGAGATAACCGGAGATCCCGACGGACGGACATGAGCCTCCTGGAACACTCAACTTATGTGGGTAATACAACCCGTGATAGACATCAATCAAGACCGCGCCGGCACCAACATGAGCCGTCATGGCTGCAGGATTCACGGACACATGGTTCATGCGAGAAATATCAATCAACAGCCCACCCGTAACCGAGTAGCCCTCGTAACTATGGCCGCCGCAGCGAGCCGTGACGTGCAAACCAAACTTGCGTGCAAAGAGAATGGCCTTGGAGACATCCTCAGGACTCTCACAGAAGGCGATCCCCACTGGATAAGCACCATCAAAGTTCGTGTGATGAATAAGCCGTGCCCACTCGTAAAGTCCATCGGTGGGTAGCACGAGATCACCGGACAACTGCTGACTGAAATCCTGCAGGATTGCATCCGTCAGTTGATGGTTATTGCAGGCTTGTTGCCACGCTGCCAGTGGTGATGCGCCAACTATTATGGCCGTTGCACCAGTAGCGCGAAGAAAAGTACGTCGACTCGTCGGGTGAATCATGATGGTCCCCTCTCCCAGAATGTCATGCAAATGCAGACTACCAAGTGGCCTTGGCAACTGCCTCATGCCACCACCCTAAGTGATGCATGGCACCCACAGCAACGACACGTTTGTGAATAATAGATTTATCCTGAAATTGGCCCTTTTCCAGCTTGCGACTTCCGGTTTGTTTGCAGAAGATAAAATGAAGGCACCAAACACTGCTGGGAGGGGACCAGATGCGTACGCATACAACCGCGATCCGATCCATATTTGCCGTCATGCTCCCCGTCATGCTCCTTGGAGCAACGCTGAGTTTCGCCGGTGGATACCAGGAACCACCTTGTGACGTACCGAAAGGCGATGACTCCTGCTGGCCGTTTGAAGTAGACGCCTCCCCGTTCGTCCAATGGTCAGTCGATGACGGTGGCAATGACAACTGGTATTCCGTGGTTGTCTTTGAAGGACCCACACCCTGGTGGCAAGCAAACCGCGTCGCCCAATTGATGGGTGGATACCTCGCCAAGATTGGCTCCATCGGTGAGAACAATCACGTGTACTACCTCTCGCTGCAAGCTGAAGACGCCTGGAGCGATTGCTTCGGCCCCTGGCTTGGGCTGTTCCGCTGTCCACCTGCTGGTGGAAACCCACAAGCTGGATGGAAGTGGTGCAACTCGACCATGGACGCATTGGACTTCTCAAATGACTATGAGAATTTTCCTCCTGGAGCCCTGAGCGGCGCAACTGTTCTTTCATGGCGAACTTGCCTTGATGGCAGCAACGGCCATTCCAGTTTTTGGCGAGCAACGCAACCTACGCCCCAGGGCGGAAGCATGGTTCGCTCGGCGATCGTTGAAATGGACATGCTCTCCATGGCGGATTGCAACGGCAATGGGATCCCGGACTCCAATGACATTCTTGATGGCGAAGGCGACGTGAACGGCAACCTCGTTCCAGATGATTGTGATTGCCTGTCCGACATCAATGGCGATCAGACGGTCGGCGTAGATGATTTGCTGATAGCGATTGGAGCCTGGGACCACACGAGTTCACCTGGTCACTCAGGTGATGTCAACTGGGATGGCACCGTAGATGTGACCGATATCCTGACCATCATCGACGCCTATGGCGCTTGTGGAAACTGATTTCGGTTTCCAAATGGACGTCTGCTCGTAATCCCGAGCCTTTCATTCACATGACCAACTGTCTATAGACAGCCGGATCAGTAGCGCCCTCTGTTCCAAAGACCAGGACGCGGCTGCTCTCTGTAAGCGACAACGCCCCTCGCAGATCTTCATCCCCATGGGCTTCCATCAATCCTGCCAAGCCTGCAACTGCAGATTCTCCGGCAACGATTGATTCCTCCCGAGCAAGTCGACCCATCAAGGGGCCGACGGATTCGTCTGTGATGGTGAGAAAGTCCTCTGCACCCAACTTCAAGATCGGCCAGGCGATCAGTGATACCTCGCCACAGGACAATCCAGCCATCAGGCTCTCGATCTTGATGTTGACCACTCTGGGCTCTCCGGCACAGGCACTTTCGTACAGGCATGCTGCTGGCGCAGGCTCGACAATGATCACGCGGGGCTTATGCATGCCGTAACGTTGCCACAGATCCGCACAAACAGCACCTGCCAAGCCCCCGCAGCCACCCTGGATGAACACATGGGTTGGTGGCTCTGCGTGTGGCCATTGGTCCATCGCCTCGGAGGTCATCACCGTGTACCCCCCCATCACGTTGCGAGGAATGTCAAGATAGCCAGGCCATGATGTATCCGACACCATGAGCCAGTCATTGGCGTTGGCATCTGCCATGGCCACATGCACTGAATCGTCGTAGTTTCCTTCCACTCGATGGACCCTGGCACCAAGGGCCTCCACTGCTGCTTGACGACCATGACTGACATGCTCATGCATGTAGATCTCGCATGAACAACCAAATCTCCTGGCACCCCATGCAACCGACCGGCCATGATTTCCATCTGTAGCAGTAACAACCGTCACAGACCGGGCTGACTCCGGATGACTGACCAGATCGACTTCCTCAAGCGTGATCTCTTGGCCCAGCAACTGACTGATGGCATCCCGCAAAATCAATTGGACGGCATACGCGCCGCCAAGCGCCTTGAAGCTCGCCAACTCGAATCGACTGCTCTCATCCTTGTAGTGCAGCGCCTTCAGAGACAGTTCGTCAGCCATGGCTTCAAGTGAGTGTAAATCGGTTGGTTGATAGCCCGACCACCGTGTGATCGTCTCCATCGCACGTTGGCGAACCGTTGCCGGCAAGGCATCATTCACCGGCCCCGGACAGGGCTTGCCTGGGAGCGAGAGGTCATTGTGATGATGCTGCTGGATCGTGATGCTCGCCTCCAACCATATTGTTCAACCGATCTGGTCGAACGCGCGGCCACGATTCTGATCCCGCGATCTCAGTCTTTGCAACAAACGAGCGTCCGTATCATGCCTCAGGCATGTCGTAATCAAATGCACGCAACTCCCATTCGAACCGCTCTCGCATGAGTCGCTCCGTCTCGTCATCGTAGTAATCCCGGATGCTTCGCTGATCCTTCCGGATACCCGTCTTGAACTTGGGCAGGTCATCCAACTGAAACGGAATCGAAAGGTGGTCACAGATCTGGCGAATCCCACCCGGAAGATCTTCGAAACGAATATAGAAATCCAGGCATTCTTTGCCATCAATCCGGTAGGTGTCGCGATC
The DNA here is from genome assembly GCA_029242715.1 of Phycisphaerales bacterium. Lineage (GTDB taxonomy): Bacteria > Planctomycetota > Phycisphaerae > Phycisphaerales > SM1A02 > UBA1668. Next base: position 20,318 of record JAQWTL010000041.1, on the reverse strand, counting down.
ATTCATCATCGCACCCAACCGGATCCAGGAACGGAAGCGATCGACCTGGGTCTTCCCCGAGATTCGATCAAATGGGTTACCGATGGTCGTCACTCTCGTGAACAAGGCCCGCCCCTTTCGCTTCAGGGACCAGATTTCCTTGCGCTTCTCAAGCCAGTGAAAAAACGAAACCATCTTGTCAAACGGATTTCGGATCACCGTGAATTTATAGTATTCATCCCAGATGTCCTGCCCGAGGAGATCTCGAATCTCACGTGCTGACATGTGATTCCGCCATGTCGAGGCCTTGGCATTACGGCCGCGGAAACCAATGATCCCACTCTCGGAGACATGTTCTGGACAACGGTGCTGTGGAACCCATTCTCCCTCCGGCATGCAATACCGCTCGAAGAAAGATTCGACGGAAGTGCCCGCCGTCTTCTTGCCCTTGGTGGCGATGAATTTCTTGCGGTGGCTGACGAGCATGTTCTCGCTCCAGAAACTCGAGACCACTCTGTAGGCCCCGGCACGTCAAACACGTGCTCCGGTCATGTTACTGCCCGCTTTGGCACGGATCTGGTCACCACCATTCTGGTAGAGGCAGATGGACACAACGCCACCGCATGGAGCGGTGGCGTTGGAAGCTCCCCCGGCTGGACTCGAACCAGCGACCTAGCGGTTAACAGCCGCTCGCTCTACCAATTGAGCTACAGGGGACTGGATGCCCTTTTCAGGGCAACGAGACCGCAGGATACCGGCCTCTCCTGCTCAAGGCAATGGAAGATCCCCAAGGGCTTGATTTCCCGCCGGATTGGCCTACGCTATGGAGCTTCCCATGCTCCTTCGAGCGTGGCCCAGGAGTGATTCGACCATGAAACAGGACATCCACCCCGAGTTCTTCCCAGAGTGCCAGGTCAAGTACCGAGGCGAGGTGGTCATGACCGTGGGCGCCACGGTTCCGGAACTCAACGTCGAAATCTGGTCGGGCTCACATCCCTTCTACACCGGCAAGTCGTCCTTCGTCGACACCGCTGGCCGTGTCGAGAAGTTCCAGAAGAAGTTCCAGGGGAACTACTTCAAGAAGGACAAGGACAAGAAGTCCAAGTAGCCTGCTACCGAGTACCTTCAAGGCCGTGTCTCGAACCGGGACGCGGCCTTATCATGCGCCTTGAACAGCCCGACTTGTTCAAACAGAAAACCGGTAACGCGAAAACACCATGCCCGAGCCCAACGACAACCTGCTCAAGAAGCTCCAGGAAATCGATGAGCAGTATGAAAGCCTCCAGGCTGAACTGCTCGATCCCGATGTACTGGCTGATCATCGGAAGGTGCGTACGCTCTCCGTACGGCGAGCAGCCATGGCGCCGATCGTCGAGGGTTTTCGAGCCTGGAATGACACCGTCAAGGAAATGGCTGATCTTGAGGGCATGTTGGCCACGGAAACTGATGAAGACCTTCTGGCCATGGCCCGAACGGAGCTGCCCACGCTTTCAGAACGTGCAGACCAGCTTCTGGAACAACTTCAGCAGAAGCTCGTCATGGCTGATGATGAGACCATCGGTAGTGTCATCCTCGAGATCCGAAGCGGTGTCGGCGGTGATGAAGCAGCCCTCTTTGCAGGTGACATCCTTGAGATGTACCGCCGATTTGCTGCCCGCCGGAAGTGGGCGGTCGAGGACATTGAATTTCATGGTGGAGAACAAGGCGGATGTCGAGGCGCCACCCTCTCGATCTCGGGGGAAGGTGCCTGGTCAAGCCTTGGTTACGAGGGTGGCACTCACCAGGTGAAGAGAGTCCCGGCCACGGAAACCCAGGGGCGTGTCCATACCTCTACCGCCACCGTTGCCGTTCTGCCCGAGCCAGAAGATGTCGAGGTTGAACTGAATCCTGACGACGTCAAGGAAATGATTACCACGGCCACCGGTCCAGGCGGACAGAATGTGAACAAGGTCTCCACTGCTGTGCACCTGATTCACCAACCCACTGGCGTAGAAGTTCGGATGCAGGACACCAAGAGCCAAGCCCAGAACAAACAGAAAGCCTGGCAGCTCCTGAAAGCACGCCTCTGGGAAAAGCAACGAGCTGAGGCCGAGGCGGAGCGAGCAGAAGCTCGCAACAAGATGATCGGCAGTGGCGGCCGGGCAGAGAAGATCCGGACCTACCGCTACAAGGACAACCTGGTTGTCGATCACCGGGTTGGCAGTTCCTTCAACCTCTCAGATACCGTCGGTGGAAACCTCCAGCCGCTGGTCGATGAACTCATCGAACTGGATACGGCAAACCGCCTGGCATCGCTCTAAGCGGCCTGCAGCCCACCCGGACCCTCAGGACTCAAAGCCTTTTAGCCAACTGCTTGGACAGGCCGCTTCTCGACAGTATGCTTAGGACGGCAGCGACGATGTGCGATGGGACGGCAGGACTCATGCCCGACAGCCCGATTGAGGCTCTCGGTGCTTTTCACTTGCACCAACTGGTGCAACCTGCAGGTACAGGACGACCCCCGTCATGCTCCCCTCCCTGAATTTCCGACGACGTTCACACACTTCTCCCCAAGGCTTCACCCTCATCGAGGTCATGGTGGTGATCAGCATCATTGTCGTGCTCGCTGGCATTCTGCTGGTCGCCCTTGGAACTGCTACGGATTCCGCACGCAGGGCCAGTACCACCGCCACCCTGAATTCCTTCAGAGCGGCCTGTGATTCCTTTGCCCTGGACCATGACAGCTATCCGGGCGTGTTGCCGGAGAGTGCCATGGGCGATGGCCTGAGAATCAGCAGTACCCAGAATGCCATGTTGCACCTGATGGGCGGGTATCGGCTCTACAACGACAGCACAGAAGCTACCCAGAAACCGGCCTATGACGCTTACAAGTCAAGTGCACAGAGCGAGAACAGGCCCTTTTACGAATTGACACCGACGGATAGCAACACTGGTTCGCAATGGCACTTGATTGTTGTTCCATCACGAATGGGAGAGGGGCCAGTCATCGATGGCAAACCCTACAGCCCCTACTACGCGCCCAAGGACTCCGAGATGTCCTACAACGTCACGGGTGGCAACAACTATCCCAACGGGCTCAACGAGGCCCCGAATCTGGTGGATGCCTGGAAGACCCCGATTCTCTACTTCCGTCAAGGGCGAAGCGTCGGACCTGTCGTGGGAAGCAGCGACACCCCCGGCATGTACACGCTTGACGGCCAGCAACTTTACCTCAGAGCCAACAGGCTCGGTGATCTGGGCTTCAGCCAGGCCCAGGCTCAGGGCGTTGGCAGTCGTCTCGCCTTTGAAGGCACCAACTCTGGTGGTATTGGTGGCGGTGGCGGCAGCAACAACGACCCCAGTGATGAGCAGATCCGCTGGCTCACGCTTCTTTTGAGCCATCCTGCGTTCTATGACCCAGATCAACCCACCTATGGAACACCCCGTTCCAAATACATGCTCATGTCCGCCGGCAAGGATGGTGTCTTCCTCGGACGATACGACGGCCCGGTCAATGAGAGCGGCTCATTTGACTTTGATCATGAGTCTGCGACGCACGAAGACCTCGACAGCTTTGATGATGTCGTGATCTACGGTGGCGGTTGAAAACGAGGATCAGCTGCTCAGCAGACCGCGTTGTTCCAGTGCATCAAGGAGACGCAGCACCGACTGCTCGACCGAAAGCTCATGGGTCGGCAGAACGATCTCTGCATTTGCAGGTGCCTCATAGGGATCATCGATCCCGGTGAAGCCCTTGATTTCTCCAGCACGTGCCTTCTTGTAGAGCCCCTTGGGATCACGCTCTTCAGCGACTTCCAGTGGAACTTCTACATAGACCTCGATGAAATCGATGCCGTCTTCCTTGTGCAGTTCCCGAACGGCGTCCCGATCAGCGACGTATGGGCTGATGAAACTGGAAAGCGTGAGCATGCCTGAATCGGCAAAGAGCTTGCAGACTTCGCCAATCCGGCGAATGTTCTCAGTGCGGTCCTCGGCTGAGAAGCCCAGGTTCTTGTTGAGACCCATGCGAACATTGTCGCCATCGAGCCGGTAAGAGGGGTGGCCACGCTGCACAAGTACCTGCTCCAGAGCAACAGCAATTGTGCTCTTGCCGGATGCCGACAGACCGGTGAACCAGAGTGTCGCACCTTTCTGCTGGAGGCACCTCTGACGCTCTTCACGGGTCACGTTGCCATCATGCCAAGTGAGATTAGTTCCTACCTGCTCAGCCATGTCGCTCTACTTCCTGTTTCAATTGCATGTCGTTGAAATCGTTCGTGGATGAAGTTTGGATACTCAGGCTGGTGCAGCTGCGCTGACAGCCCAATCAATGAGAACATCGGCCACCTCTGGGCGGCTGAATTCTCCTGGTGGTCGTTCGCCACGACCAAGCATCTCGCGGACCTTCGTACCGCTGAGGAAAATCTGATCTCCCTCAAGCTTCGGGAAGGTCTTGGCGGAAACCATGCCCTGGGCACGATTGCTCCAGGCTGCATGCTCGAATCGGAGTGGCTCAACTGCGATCTCGTCGCGGTTGAACTCATTGAAGATCAACTGTGCGTCATAGGTGCCGTAGTAATCGCCAACACCAGCATGGTCACGTCCGACAATGAAGTGTGTGGCACCGTAGTTCTGTCGAATCAAGGCGTGCAGAATTGCTTCGCGTGGGCCGGCATACCGCATGGCACCGGGCATCACGGTCAACATGGTTCGATCTGCTACGAAGTAGTTCTCGATGATGGTCTCGTAGCACTTCATGCGGACATCTGCAGGAATATCACCGGGCTTCGTCTCACCAACGAGTGGATGAATCAGAAGGCCGTCACAGATTTCCTGGGCACATTTGCACAGGTACTCGTGGGCACGGTGAATCGGGTTTCGAGTCTGGAAAGCTGCGACGCGAGACCAGCCACGCTCTGCGAATGCAGCGCGTGTCTGTGCTGGAGTCAGTCGATAGTTCTCGAATCGTTCTGCATCACCAGAAGCAGGTTCAGTCGTAAGAACATGAATAGGACCGCCGATGAGCCAGTCGCCTTCTTCGGCAACAGCCTGCACGCCCGGGTGCGAACTGTCTTCAGTGCGGAAGACGTTCGGGATCTCAAGCTTCTTGTCATGAGCGTAGATCGACGTGACGTCAATGACTGCCAGAAGAGTGCCATCAGGATGCTTCAGCGCAGCCTGCTTGCCCTCTGAAAGCGTGCCTTTCGTGGCATCATCAACAGCCAAGGTGATTGGAATTGGCCAGACAGTTCCATCAGTCATCCGCATGTTGCGGCAGATGGACTCGAAGTCCTCTGGACCAACGAATCCGTCGAGTGGACTGAAGGCACCCATGGCGATCATCTCGAGATCGCAGGCTTGCTTGGCCGAAAGCGTGATCGAGGGCATGGAGCCAGCAGCATCCTGGAGGGCCTTGGCATCCCCTGCAGGGACCATGCAGTCCTTCAGTGTGCCACCATTGGGTGTAATGAGCGTTGATTGCGTCACAGGGGGTCTTCCCTTCTCTATGCCCTGAAATTGGGCGAAAGGGTGAGCATAGAGGAACTCGCTGCGGCCTGCAATGGCTGGCAATCTGCTGGTGACCTTCAACCCTGATCGAATGTCTTCAATCGCTGTCCGAGTCGGTGCTGGATTCCTCTTGCCCGGTTTTTCTACGCTCATCAAGTAGAAATCGAAGTCGCCTGCGTGTTTCTTCGTCCATGGGACGATTGGCACCCGGTTGTTGCTTGCCGGCACCTCGGGGGCGATTCATCCGACTGCCTCGACGATCTTGCTTGAGCTTCTCCAGTGCATCCCTCATTTTCAACTGCTGCTTGCTATCAAGAGCATTCCATAAGGATTCTTGAATTGAGGTGACATCAGGCTGCTTGGCCTTGATCTCCTGGAGTTCCTTGCGAAGCTTGATACTTTCATCGGTTTGATCACGCCCCGATTGATTGAGCTGCTTCTGCAGTTTCTGCATTTCACCACCCCATTGTTCCTGAAATGCACGCGTTTCACGCTGGAGCTTCCTGCCGGTATCAAGAGCAGATGATCGCTGCTCCGGTGTGAGATCCAATGCCATGTAGGCCTCCATCCAGGCACGAGGACGTACTTGGCGATTGCGCTGTCCACGCTGGCCTTGGTTCATGGATATCCCCGCACCCTCACGGGCCGCCTTGGCATCTGCCCCATTGCTGACCCAATCCTGAATCTTCTGAATCTGGTCCTTGGTCAAGGGCGCGCCTTCCGGTGGCATCACATCATCATGACCCGCAGGCAACACGATGCGTTCCACAAGACTGCTCTGGGAAGGTTGACCGGGAATGACAACCCAATCCTGACGTGGCCCAGTGAACATGGATTCAATCGGAACAACCTGAACACCGGCCTTCTGTTTGCGTGGCCCGTGACACTGTCCACATCGAGCTTCCAGAACACCCTCGATGGACAAGTTCCCCATGCCCTCGGCCATCATTTCACCACGTCGGCCTCCACCAGGATCCAGGGTTTCCTCTTCAACGGCAGGGCCGGCCAGCCCGGGATCTTCATCCTCTGCTTCTGCTACCTGTGACGGATCCGTCGGGTCATATGTCGGTGACTCTTCGGAAATGAAACCTGCAGAAAACATGGCTAGTGGCAGCAGCATCCAGATCATGACGAAACTCCTGTTGCATCAGGTCGACCTCGAACTCTATTCATCCTACGATCTTGGTCCTTGGATCATCCCCAACAGTTTGCCCCTTCCCTTTTAGAGACCCCAGCATGGCCCTCACGAACGAACACGTCATGAAAGCCCTCAGTACCGTCCAGGATCCGGATCTTGGACGGGATCTGGTCACTCTTGGAATGGTCAAGGAGACCTCCTGCAATGAGGGCGTGGTCCAGATTCATGTGGAATTGACCACCCCAGCCTGTCCCATGAAGGACCGGATCCGGGATGACATCGTGAACGCCGTGAAGCAACAGGCCACCTCAGTCCAGGCAGATGAGCCGACTGTGGAAGTCGAATTCTCTGCATCTGTTCGAGGTAGTGAAAACACGCCATTGGCAGGTGTACGAAACGTCATCGCCGTCGGAGCTGGCAAAGGTGGCGTTGGAAAGTCTTCGGTCGCTGTGAATCTTGCTGTGGGCCTGGCTCGGCTGGGCGCTCGTGTCGGACTGCTGGATGGTGACATCTATGGTCCGTCACTGGAGACGATGCTCGGTCTGGGTGAAAGCACCCCCACTGCAAGAGGCAACATGCTCGATCCCTTTGAGGTTGCTGGTATCAAGGCCATGACGATTGCACGGCTTGTTGATCCAGAGAAACCGATGATCTGGCGTGGCCCCATGGCCCACAAGGCCTTCTCTCAATTGCTCATGCAGACCACGTGGGGCGAACTCGACTATCTCCTGGTTGATCTCCCACCAGGTACTGGTGATGTTCCACTCTCTCTGGCGCAGCAGTTGCCAATTACCGGATCCGTCATCGTCTGCACCCCGCAACGTGTGGCACAAGATGATGCCAGGCGTGCTGTCAGGATGTTCCAACAATTGGATGTCGGCATCCTTGGCGTAGTCGAAAACATGAGTTGGTTCATCGGTGATGATGGTCGGGAGTACGACATCTTCGGCCGTGGTGGCGCTGAAGCCATGGCCGCAGGAATGAATCTGCCATTCCTCGGCGCGATCCCGATGCACATGAAGATGCGGGTCCATGCCGATGAAGGAACACCTGCCGCAAACTACGAAATCGACGAGATGATCACATCTAGGCTTGAAGGCCTCTGCGAATCGCTTGCACAGCAGGTCTCCATTGCCTCGATGTCAGGCAAAATGGTCCAGCCGACCATCTCGGTTCGTTGACGTCCCACTAATCGATCAGGAACAGTACGAAGGTCAACACCAGCCCGTTCTGGATGCCATGCATGACTATCGGTGCGATCAGGCTGGATCGCCATTCCCTGGCAAGTGCCAGGGCCACACCAATGGAACCAAGGGCTGGAATAGCCACCCAACCCTGTGGGTGGATGGCCGCAAAGACGAAACCTGACAACAAGGCCGCAAAGGCAATGCTCAGCCAGGTACGAACGCCACGGCTGCTGTCACGCAAATGCCTGTAGAGCAACCCTCGGAAGACAATTTCTTCGACGATCGGTGCGGCGATGGATGCGACCACGAATACGACTACCAATTGGATTGTGGATGCCTGCTCAAACATGCTGAAGATTGGATGAGCCGCCCCAGCATCAGAGTGAAAAACCTCGCTAGGTGAGTTGAACAGCTGCGAGAGCTTCACAAGAAACACGGTGAATATGACGCCAACCAGCAGAATGGGAATCATCATCACGAACCCGGCGACGCCTGAACCAACCTCACGAAAAAGACCACGTCCCATGGTCAAACCGATCTCCGAACGTGCTGTTGAGAACGGCATTCCACGAAACGGCAGCCAAGCCAGGGCAACCAGGCTCAGGAAGAACACGATGATGGAGCCACCCAGCCCCAGGCCCAACAGCCCAATGACCTCGCTGAGAACAAGAAAAGAAACCAACCACACGGCGAAGGTCTCGATGAATAGACCTGGTGCTCCGCTCGCTTTCAGACTGCTTAACCGTCCTCGAATTGACAAGATCAATCCAACCAGCAGACCCGCCATCCCAAGCAGGCCTAGGATTGCTATTCCAACGAATGCACCCATCAATATGATGAGCAGAGTCATGGCTTTTTGCTGGAATGCAGACCATGTAGCCTGTTCACCAGGCTGAGTTCGAGCAATGGCCAATTCGCCAAACCAACCCAACTGCTTCAATAGAAGCTCACGCTGAGTGTCCGACAAGGTTGATGCAGCTGGCTCATCGTCCTTCTCATCAACACTCTTCAGTTCACTGAAGGCCTCTTTAATGGCCGCGTTGGTCTTCTCCTGCTCCTGAGTCAATGAATGATCCGCTTCAGCAACTGCTTCTTGAAGTCGTTGCAAGGAATCACTGGCTCCCTGAGCGCCAAAGAGAACACCGGCCAGAACAGCGACTTGCTGCCTTTGCTCTACAGACCCCATCTCCAATGCGAGAATTTCATCCTGGGGCATCGGAGTCTTCTGCATTTCAGAGAGCTGCTTGACGGCCAGCATCATCCGGCCCTGCAGCTTCATGACCACGTCCACCAGAGCAGACTCCTGGGCCTCCTGGGCCTCAGAAGGCTCAGAAGTACTCACAGCTGGCAGAACGCCTCGCAGGATGAGTACAAGGATGACCAGGCCCCACGCCACCCATGGCAGAAGCCTCCTCCCAAAGGCCCCATAACAAGGCAATTGGGGCCCTCCTTCGAAATTCTGGGGCTCTATAGTCATGTGGCCGGCATCTTATGCGAACCACGCCCATGACCCCGTGGACCTTGACATTGAGGCCGTGAGCGGTATCCTCGTGGATTCGGTAGACGGCCCCAGGGCGGGGTCGTTCTGTTCGTCAGTACGTCACCAAGGGCCTGCTAACAGGTTCTTGCAACACAAGGACGGCCGTTACGGCCGTGGGTCCAATGCCTCGTCAGACCACCTTTGCCAAGAATGGCGACATCCCAAGAAGCTGGCGACACATCGATGCTGATGGCCAGATCCTTGGCCGCATGGCCGTTCAGATCGCAACTGTTCTCATGGGCAAGCATCGCCCCGAGTACACACCGCATGTCGACACCGGCGATTTCGTCGTGGTCACCAATGCTGATCGCATCGTTGTCACCGGCCGCAAGCCTGAACAACGAATGATCATGCGTTACTCCGGTTATCCCGGTGGATTGAAGACACGAACCCTGGGCGATGAGCTTGAGAAGCATCCCGAGCGTGTCATCGAAACCGCCGTACGACGAATGCTCCCCAAGACCCGCATGGGTCGTGCCATGATCAAGAAGTTGAAGGTCTATCGTGGCAGCGAGCATCCACATGGTTCCAATCTGGAACCACTCAACGCCTGAAACCTGTTCGCCTACATGAACGAGTGAAGTCACAAGCATGACCAACGAAGAACACGACACACCAGCACCAAGTGATCCAACTGCCGAGGCCCCCGCAGCACCTGATTCGGCGCCGGCCCCAGTTGACGCTGCTCCTGAGTCAACCGCACCAGAGTCGAGTTCTGCAGATCCCCTGGTCCCAGCGGCGATCAAGACTCCTTCCAAGAGTGCTACCTCAGGTGGTTGGTTCTGGGGAACCGGTCGGCGAAAGGCCTCTGTCGCCCGTGTTCGTATCCGTCCCGGCGACGGTACATTCATGGTCAACAAGCGACCCATGACCACCTTCTTCACTGAAGAACGAGACCACCAGGACCTCATGAACGTTCTGGAAACCACTCGTACAACTGGCCAGGTCGAAATTCAGGTCAATGTGCGAGGCGGCGGTTATACCGGTCAGTCCGGTGCCATCCTTCTCGGCTTGGGCCGTGCCCTTCTGAACTACGATGGTTCACTGGAACCCATTCTTCGCGACCATGGTTTCCTCACCCGGGATCCACGACGCGTGGAACGCAAGAAGCCCGGTCAGCCCGGTGCACGCAAGCGGTTCCAGTTCTCCAAGCGGTAGTCAATACAACGCCCCTGCTACAGACCCTCTGTTTCCAGCGATGTGCTGTTCATGCGCAGCTGCACTTCGAGGTTGTGCAAGCGTCTTTGCATGCTGCTGGGTGTTCTCCCGTGGGCTGAAGCCAATTCACCAGTGCCATGAGGACGGTACCCAAGAAGCCCCCATCGCTTGACGACCAGTTCTCTGTCCGATGTTTCCAATGACGTGTACTTCATAAGCCAGCGGGGGTCGGGTTCCAACCAGGGCCATGCAACCAGGGCCTTCAGTGGCCAGGGCATGCACAGATCACCCGTGTCATGTCGAGCCGCCGCGCGTGTCCTTGAAACTGGATCACGTGCCGACAATTCCCTGTCCATGGCAGCCGTGCAACGCGACTCCAATCGATTTGAACGCCCCGGATCCATGGCCGACACGACAGACGAGGTCACTTGCATCGCATCAAGCAACAGGCTCAAGGCGGGTTCCCTTGGCAAAGCTTGAACGGGTCTGCCAAGCCAGTGCTCGCAGGCATGAAGTGAGGCTGGCAGCCCTTGCCTGACCAGAGCTGCTCGAAGTCGACCCGCCCAGATCAGATCCCTTTCGATTACATCCACATCAGCATTTCGAGGTTGCCCCGGGAGTGCCTCCAGCGCCTTTACTGCCCTGGCAATCAGCCAATGAGCTGCTGCAACGAGCCGGTCTCGCCCTTCAGCACCTTCGTCATTTTGTGGATTGGCCAGATCAATGATGCCATCCGGACCAGGCAGCCCTTGGTGAACTTCCTGTATCCCAAGCAGAACCTCATCCACATCAGATCGATCAAATGTCTGCATATGACTCCATCGAAGTGGAATTGATTTGAGACGTGATACTCGCTGGCGAAGCATGGCCCTGTGAATGGCCGGCACGCTCTTGCCAAACCGGGTGGCACAACTGGCCAGAGAAATACCCATCTGACGTGCCCGGTTGCAGAGATCAACATCCCGAGAATTCAGTGCCCCATGTTCACCGAAGATGGGATGCTCCGCCGTTTGATCATGTCGTTTCAGAACCTGCCTGATCGTTGAACGTGCGCGACATGTTTCAACGGCAATACGAGCTGCCGTTGAGTCGAGCGTGCATCCTTCTGCCACATGGATCTCATCCGCGCGATCGATGATGGACTGCCGTTCATCGCTGGTCATCCTTTTCCAGGGGCGGTTTCGTCTCAACGACCCGCCCAGTTTCTCGAGGTACCGATCAAGCGCATCGGGATAACAACCAAGAAATGGAACGCCACTGGAATCTTGAACCCAGTGCAACACCAGACCATCACCTCGTCTACGTTGAATGGTCCTGCGATCAACCTCCAGCTTTCGTGCCAATTCATCCAATGAAACAGCCCTGCCACGAGGTTGATCCATGGAGAGTTCAAGATCTGCACTAAGCGCCTGGATGAAAGCACCCAGGTCCCGGATCAAAGCCTGGCCAACGACAGTCGCATCGAATGTGCCTGAGTCTGGGCGGAAACCGGTCACCCGGTAGACAACGAACTCCATCGGATAGAGCTGGTCTGGCTTGATCTCATTGAAGAGATCTTCTGCCGCATCCATCTGCCGCTGCCTGGATTTGGCAGGTGCGAAGCGGAGGTCATGATGCAGTGATGCAATGACACTTGCCAGGAACCGTGGAGCCCTGGGCACCTCAATCCTCGTAGAAGTTCAGGGGCCTGGCCTGGGCGGCAAGGCCATGCGAAACCGCCCGGTCATGGAAGGCCTGAAGGCCTTCCAGTTCACTGGAACCCAATTCATACCGAATCAGGCCATTGAGATACCGGCTGGCCAGTGACTGTGGCCAACCATGTGTGCTCGCTTCCTGACTGACCAGTTCATCGAGATTTTCAAGATTGGCCGCCAGAGAGTTCCCCAAAGATTCCGTCACATGAGCAAGCATGCGTTCACAGGCGTCAGCCCGAGCCATCCACAAGGCGAACACGAATGGCAATCCGGTCAATTGCTTCCAGGCCTCGCCCAGATCCGCCTGATAGGAGTGCGTGCTTCGAGTTGGCGCATTGCGTACGACCTTGTCCCCAATCAACATCACCGTATCTGGCCACTTGTCATGTTCATCATGCGTATCGAAATCCACAATCTCAGGATCCACATTCCATGTTTCTCTCAACAGGATCCTGAGAAGCGCAACTGATGTGTGGCTGTCCGTGTCACAGTGAACTTGCGTCGCTTCTGACAACGGTATGGACGAGAAGACACGAACGGTCAAGGTCCTGCCGTCACTGGTCAGCGGGGCAACCTTCAGCAGTTTCAGTGGGATTGGTGACCGGAGATAGTCGATGCTTGAACACATTCCGACGTCCACGCTGCCATCGATCACCTGATCCACCAGTTGACTGGGGACGGCTGGCTGCAGTTCCAGATCATCCCTGGCATCCAGCCCACGAATGATTGGACGGGTGTTCAGGAAGGACACGACCCCAAGACGCGTGACATCAACAAGGGTGGTCGGCGGTTCGGGGCTCGGGGTTGGCTGCGACAACATCACTACAGCGTAGCGGGGTCAACGGAGCGATGTCATTTCTTTTACCCAGCAGCGGCACTTGTCGTAGCAATTGACTGGGATTCCTTGACCCCGGAGATCGTCGTCGCCTGTGACACGGTTGGCATCACAGCCGGTACATGGCAACGAGCCACACGAGCATGGATCTGTACAAGAATCGAGTGTGGAGATCGATCAAGCCGTCGGGCCAGATTCTCCAGACCGCACGCTGAGCCCCGGCTGGCAGAAATCAAGTCAATCGGGCAGTCAACGTCCACATCTGGTGCATCTGTGAGATCAACCATGATCTGGTCCATGCTCACACGACCAATGATCGGCACGGTGTCCTGACCCGATTTGGACCTCTTCAGTAAACCTACAGATAACCCTGGCCCACCATCAGCAGGATTTCCTCCATCGTGTGGATACCCGTCCGCATAGCCCACTGGGATGACTCCCAGGCGTGTTGGCCTTTCTGCAACCCAACGCGCGCCATAGCCAACGCCTTCGCCCTGCGCAATTGTTCGAACAAGTGTGATACGACTACGCCAGGTCACAGATGGCCGAAGTGGTTCGGGCAGACGGTCGGCCATGGCTGAAGCAGCAGGCGTCAGATAACCGCTCCATCCCAGCCCGACACGTACCATGTCCGCGTGATACTCATGACCACGCAGTACGCCACATGTTCCTGATGCATGAACGATCATGTCCGAGTTGTCACGGATCGCTTCTTGAATGGAATTGAGTTGACGCATCTGATTGGCTGTTGCCGTCTCTGAAGACGACGCCTGTGCGAAATGCGTCATCAATCCAGCAAGCCGCAGCCCCTTGGATCGACGAATAGTTCTCACGAGCACCACGGCATCCCTTGGTGCACATCCTCCCCGGTGAAGTCCCGTATCGACTTTCAGGTGCACGGGCACCTGAAGACCCAGGCGGAGCCCCAGGGCTTCCAGTGATTTCATCTGAATCGCGTCATGAACGACGAAATGCAACTGTCCAGCCTGGATGGACTCGATCAGCTCCCCGGAAAGGCTCTCACCTCGGACGGGCATCAGAATGAGGATGGATAATGGTTGATTCAGTATCTGGCTGGCTTCTTCAGTCGAAAAAACTGCCAGCATCGAGCTCCCTGCCGCTAAAACGGCTGAGGCAACTCCATTGGCCCCCAGACCATAACCATCCGCCTTTAACACGGCACAGAATGCCACATCTGGATGGCAGAGGGATCGAAGCACACCCACGTTATGGGTAATGGCTTGCAGATCGACGAAAAGTGTGCTGTTGCCTTCCATGCAGTCAGGAGATACTCGGCTTCTCCGGTTGTATCGGCCGTGGCATGACCGTACCATGATGCTTCACGAGTTTCGAATCGGAATCGCTTCGGACTATTCCGATGAGTACAACTTCGCGACATCATCATGAGTGAAATTTTCGACTCCCAGACCACGTTCGCGGATCTGGGCCTCTCCGGCGACATCTGCCGAGGGGTCACGGACTGTGGATTTGAGCACCCCACGCATATCCAGTCCAAATTGATTCCCGAGGCAGTCAAGGGTCATGACATCCTTGGCCAGTCCAAAACGGGCACCGGGAAGACAGCTGCCTTTGCCCTTCCCATGCTGGAGCGTGTCGATCCGAAGGAATCCTTCGCGGGCCTCGCCCTCGTTCCCACAAGGGAATTGGCGATCCAGGTCACCAGAGAATTCGAAGAGCTCGGCGCTCACACCGGCCTGAAGATCCTCGCCGTGTATGGCGGCCAGAAGATTCCGATTCAGGCACGCAAGCTGGAGCAGAAGCCCAACATCATCATTGGGACGCCTGGCCGAGTCATGGACATGAACAACCGAGGCCTGCTGCCCTACGGTCGTGTCCGCATTGCTGTGCTGGACGAGGTCGATCGAATGCTCGACATCGGCTTCAGAGAAGACATCCGCAAGATCCTTGGCCGCATGAAACATGAGCACCAGACCGTCTTCGTGTCTGCAACGATCTCCCCGGAGATCGAGAAATTGGCTCACCAGTACATGAACAAGCCGATTGACCTCACGGCTGCTGACGCCAAGCAACTTACTGTGGCCCAGGTGGAACAGAGCTTCGTGCCCGTCGAGCCATGGGACAAACGCCGGCTTCTCAGGCATGTCATCAAACGAGAAAAGCCTGCGCTGGCTCTTGTTTTCTGCCGTACCAAGGTCACCGTTGATCGCCTGGCAGATGACCTCCATCGACATGGCATCGATGTCCTCACCCTCCATGCAGACATGCACCAGGGCAAGAGGAACAGCGTCATGCAACTGATGCGAGAAGGTAAAGCACGTGTCATCGTCGCCTCCGACCTGGCGGCACGTGGCATTGATGTCGACAATATCACCTTGGTGGTCAACTACGACATTCCAGAAGATCCCGAGATCTACGTGCATCGGATTGGCCGAACGGCTCGGCGTGGCCGTGATGGGCGAGCCGTTGCGTTCGTCACTCCCGAACAGGGTGAACTGCTCAACAAGGTTGAACAGTTGACCAATGTAGAAGTGGTCCAGACCGAGTATCCGGACTTCGAACCCGGACCGGAACCCAGCAAGGTGCGTCAAGCTCGAGAAAAAGATGCTGCCGCAACCAGCAAGCATCGTGAAAAGAAATCACGATCAAAGATGGCCCTTCCTGATGAAAAGACCGGCCAGGATGATGCAAAATTCCCTGGTGGCGTTGTACCCGTTGCAGCTCCAAAGAAACGCATGGGTGGTCGGCTGCGGACACGCCGTTCATAGCCAAGCAGATCGAATGAGCCTGGAGGCAGATCATGGATCACCTCATTATTCATCCCGAGGTTCGTGATGCATTGGCAGCAGGAGAACCTGTTGTCCTTCTGGAAACCGCTGTAACCACCAGCGGACTCCCCAGAGAGCCCTGGTCCTGGCCTGATCTTGATCGAGTCACTGCCTGTATCCCGGACTGGAACGCCAATCAACCGGTCAACCTTGAGCTTGCAACCGCCATGTCTCGCGCCGTACGTCAAGACGGCGCGATCCCTGCCACGGTAGCCATCATGAACGGTCAATGGCGTGTGGGACTTGAACCCTCGGAAATCGAAACGCTTGCACTTGATGCAACAGCTGACAAGGCCTCCGTAACCAGTGCAGCAGCAGCACTCAGGAAGGGTGGACATGCCGGCACGACCGTCTCCTCGACATTGGCTGCCGGCAATCTCGTAAGGCGAGCCATTGGCAGTGCCCCACTGGTCATGGCGACCGGTGGCATTGGCGGTGTCCATCACGGATGGTCAGATCTGCCGGATATCTCGGCGGATCTCCGTGTGATGGCAAGAAGTCCCATTGCCGTTGTGAGTGCGGGCGTGAAATCCATCGTTGATGTGCCTGCAACACGTGAATGGCTTGAATCATTGGGGGTCCCGATCATCGGGCTGGGAACCGAGGCGTTCCCCTGCTTCATCGCTGGCCTTGAACCACGAGCCGCCCACATTCACCGGGTTCAGGATGAACAGGAAGCAGCAGACGTAGCCCGGATGCACTGGTTGACCGTGGATGACCATGCTGGCATTCTGCTGGCCGTCCCCCTCCCCTCCGCTTCAGCGTTGCCCCACGACCTCGTGGAGGATGCCAATAGACAGGCGGAACAAGCTGCATCAGACGCAGGAATCGATGGCCCTGAGCGAACGCCCTTTCTGCTTTCGCACATGGCAAGAAGCACCAATGGACGTTCACTGGTGGCCAATATCGAACTGCTGGTCAATAACGCTGGCGTTGCCTCCAGGATGGCATGCTGCCTTCAGGAGGCTTCATCTTGACGCTTCTGACAGGGCCTGCTCTACTGTCCGGACCTGAACGGAGGGCCATTGGCCAGCCGAGCAGGGCCCCGTTTTCCAGTTCAGATCAGTCTTGAATCCGCCGGGTCCGGATCCCGGCCATAGCGGTCCCCGTACGCATGACCACAACAACAACTACTGGCATCCTGGAATGGACTTCTCCCACCGAGTGTCGCCTGCGACAGTTCGAGAATGGTGTCGTTGCTTCCAACAATGATCCCCTTGTTCCCACGACGATTCTGGAGGAATTCCGACTTCGGAACGGCCAGCACGTCACGGCGACGGTCGGCATGAAGCGGCCAAGAAAACGATCGGGACGACCACGAGGTGGACCAAGGGCCGTCGTGGAAGCGATTCTCGAAGTCGAAGGCATTACGCCGGACGAATATGCGAACAGGAAGCCGTTCGACGAACTCACTGCAATCGACCCCCAGCCTCGGATGTCACTGGAGTATCCGGGCTGTCCTCCTTCCTGCCGGCTCATCGATCTGTTCTGCCCCATTGGATATGGAACACGCGGACTGATCGTTGCGCCTCCCAAGGCGGGCAAGACAATCCTGCTGCAGAACATTGCCTATGGCATCAAGCACCAGCACCCGGATGTTGAACTGGTTGCGTTGCTGATTGATGAGCGACCTGAAGAAGTCACTGATTTCCGCCGAAACGTCCCCGCCGAAGTGCTGGCGTCCTCCAACGATCAGGACACCGATACGCATATTGAATTGGGCATGCTGGCCATCGAACGTGCCCGCTGCAAGCTGGAAGCCGGCCGTGATGTCGTGGTTCTACTGGACTCACTGACCAGGCTCGGACGCGCCTTCAACAACTCCCGAAAGTATGGAAACAGTGGGCGGACAATGTCCGGCGGCCTGGACTCTCGTGCCCTTGAGGTTCCCAAGCAGCTCTTTGGGGCTGCCCGGAAGGCGGAAGAAGGTGGCTCACTGACCATCATCGCCACCTGCCTGATCGATACAGGATCGCGTGCTGATCAGATCATCTTTGAAGAGTTCAAAGGGACAGGCAACATGGAACTGGTCCTCGATCGTTCCATTTCAGATCAGCGGCTTTATCCAGCCATGAACCTGGCAGCTTCGGGAACTCGCCACGAAGATCTGCTGCTGACACCAACCGAGTTCAAGACGATTACCGCCCTGCGACGTCGGCTCATCAACATGTCACCTCCGATGCAGATCGAGCAGTTGCTCAAGGCATTGGAGCGATACGAGTCCAACGAATCCCTCGTGCAGGGATGAACTGATGAGTACCGAACAGGACCGCCAGATCAGACGCGGTCAAGAGCTCCCAAGGCCGTTCGCCGCGCAGACAAACAACTGGGCAACTTCAGCTTGCTGAGCCTGCTTCCCCTGCTCTTCCCTCAGGCAAGAATCATTCACTACCGTCGGCACCCCATGGACATGGGCCTCTCCTGCTGGACCCAGAAGTTCGCACCAGGTACCACAGCCTGGGCGAATACCCTAGGTGGACATTGCAGACTGTTTATCGCAAGTATGAGGCCTGGATGGACCTGTGGACCAGGGTGCTCCCCATGCCCATTCTGGAGGTTCGCTACGAAGACCTCGTGAGGGACCTGGAGGGCCAGGGACGCCGAATCATCGACTTCTGTGGCCTTGACTGGGATTACCGCTGCCTGAGGTTCTGGGAGACCAGCAGGACCGTCCTGACGCTCAGCTCAGATCAGGTACGCCAACCCCTCTACGAGTAGTCCATTGGCCGCCATGCTCCCTGAGGGGCCTCTCTGGACCCCCTGCGGGTCGCTCTGGGCGATGCCATCGATCGCTACGAAGCGGATACCCCTGATTAGCCGCCTCATATCCCCCCAAGCGGCAAAGCAGATCAGGAAACCCCGGAACTAAGACACCCCCGCAAGCCAGGCTCGCGGGGGTGCTGTATTTGTGATGTTGGAACCTGTGCTCCAGATCGATTGGGACAGGTGGCTCAATGACGCCTGCGGCGAGGGCCGACGAAGCCGCCAATTCCCAGGAGTGCCAACGCTCCAGGACTTGGCCAGCCTGGAGCACCAATCGTATTCCAGGTGTCGCCATTGGCGTCTTTGCCTTGGAGATTGACTTGGACGAAAAGATCTGCAGCCGTACCAGTGCCACCTTGAAGGGTGAACTGACCGATGAAGACTCTGCCGTTCTGTTCAAGACCCTGAGGGTCATCGGGTGTCACGAACCAGGAACCGTTATCGGTGTACAGATCTCCGCCACCTTCCCAGACGCCCCAATCAATACCGATGTCGTTCAGATTGTTCGCACCGAATGGCGAACCGTCTGAGTACAAAGCGCCGATGCTGACATATGAATCCCATTCCATCGAAGGAACAAACTGGAAGAACGCGGAGTTGATGGACTGCGAAGTTGCGCCACCAGCTGCGTCCTGGTACATGGTGGCACCATTGCCGGCATAGATGCTCAAGGCACCCTGCGCATTGCCGTAAACCGCATCAACTCGTGCGCCGGCATCAAGTCCTACATACAGACGATACGTTCGTCCCTCAGAACCATCGTTCACGAGATCCAAGCTCATGGATTGGTATGGTGACGCGCAGGCTACACCGGCGGTGAGTGCCATGGCTCCAATCGCTGTCATGTATGTGCTCTTCATTCTTGCGTTCCTTTTAGCTTCTCTGGGATTGATTGAACGCCCCCCGCTCCACTGATAGTAATTGCATGTCAAGGACATGCAATCTGAAACCAAATCATTAACACGGCAATCACCCTCAGTGAGCGATGCTGCGGCTTTAACGATGAGTCATTAATAAGACACCCCCGCGAGCTTGGCTCGCGGGGGTGCTTCGTGTGTGTGTAGTGCAGGGCACGTGTCGGGTTCACCCGACACGAACTTTTGCAATGTCACTCAGGCGCGACGTCGACGACGACCGGCAATGCCGGCGAGGCCGAGAAGAGCCAGGGCACCCGGTGCGGGAACCCATGTAGCACCAACTTGATTCCAGGTGTCGCCATTGGCGTCTTTACCCTGGAGGTTGACCTGGCCGGTGATATCATCAGCCGAGCCATCCACAGTGACCTGTGCAATAAATACACGGCCGTTCTGTTCCTCACCTTGTACATCATCAGGCGTGATGAACCAGGAACCGTTATCGGTAGACAGGTTCGAGCCACCTTCCCAAATGCCCCAATTAATACCGATGTCATTCAGGTTGTTTGCACCGAAGGGGTTACCTGCGGAGTCAATCGCGCCGATACTGACATAGGAATCCCATTCCATCGAAGGAACGAAGATAAAGAAGGCTGAGTTGATGGACTGCGAAGTCGCACCACCGGCTGCGTCTTGGTACGCACCACCGACAGCATTAATCGCTAACGTGCCTTGTGAATTACCGTAGACGGCATCAATTCGAGCACCTGCATCGAGATTAGCGTAAATCCGATACGAGTTACCTACTGAGCCACTATTGGCAAGCTCGATTGTCATCCCCTGGTAGGGCGAACCCACTGCAGCAGTTGATGCCAA
>JAQWTL010000034.1 GCA_029242715.1 Phycisphaerales bacterium | reverse complement strand
GTCCCCCAATCAAGTTCTGGCGTTCAGGCCCCGAATCAGATCTGCTCTCTTACCTATGCGTCATTTTGGAAGTCTTCACACCAGAATTGGACTGATTTTAATCGACTTGAACAGGGGCCAGATCTTCAGGTGTGTCAGGATGATGCTTCCACTCATTGAGGACGCAGCCGTAATCATCATGGTGATGGTAGACGAGGCATGCTGAAATGCTGTCCAGATTCAACCAGGCAATCGGTCCCACATGCTTTCCCAGAATGATGATGGTGTCGTACTTGAGATAGGCCGGACCAACATGGCCTCTGTATTGGATGCTGATGACCTTGGCCTCGAATTCGCCGGCAGGTACCAGGGCTTTCCAGTTGCCTAGATCCCTGTATGTGCATTCAAGGCTTCCGCTGTGAAGGAGATCTGCCGGATTCTCCAGGTCATATACCTTGACCTCAACATCATATTTACGTTGTTCGCCTGGCTTGACTCCCGTAATGATGACCGGCTCATAGGGATCAAAGGTAGAGATGACATTGTTCGGGATGTCAATCTCTCTTGTGACTACAAGTTCATCCTTGGTTCTGCGAAAAAACTTGTGAACATTTTCAGGAAGTGAAATGCACCAGGTTTGAGGCTGTTGTTCAGTATCTTTTTTAAGAGGTCGTTTCGTGAGATCACAAATGGCAGTGAAGTCGGCTTCGCCGCCGCCGCCACCTGCACGTTCCATTTGAAATTCTGATTTGACTTCGGGCCACCAGGTTTCCAGAGACTCTATTCCCTGGTCATCATTCAGGGGTTCGATCAGGACGCCAGGCAAGTAGGTCTTGAGTAGTTTGGCGTCTTGTTTGGAAAGGAGATCAGTGTCTTCACTTGCAGGCAACAAACCAATGCAGATGGAAACAATGCTGATGATCATGCCAATTCCTCCTCTATGCAGAATGCCTCATGGCGTTCAGAAGATCAGTCCGGGATATTCTCCACCACCCATCCATGCAGCCATATTCCCCGATCCGGATGATCAGGATCAACCAGAATGTGAGTGGTCTCTTCGTTATACATCATCGTTCTCGCAATCCGACTGGGGTCCGTGCCAAGTGAAATCTTCACGTTGACATCATCCCGGCCTACTCCCTGGAAAGACACTTCGTGGAGGATCTCTTTGTTTGATGTGCTGTTGGTTGCATCGACTGACAGAATTCGCGTCTCGATCCACTGGCCGCGAGTCAGAATCCAAAGCCGTCTTTTTCGCCAGCGAATACCGAAGATAATCATGAAACTGCCGGTAATGCCAATCAAGCTGATTGCCAATGCGATCCACCAGGCGGGCCAACTGAAAAGTGGATATAGGACAAGGCCCGTAATGGAAACCGGGAAGGCGATTCCGGCGAGCAGTACGCCAGTAACGATCACAGCCGTGTTCATCCCCAGTGTTCGTTTGACGATCGAGGAATCGGGAACACGAGGCGGTGCCTGGGATGCAAGATGTTCAACATGCTCACGTCGAACCATGGCCTCCAGAAGTTGCATGGCTTTCTTGGATCCATCGGCTTCCAGGCGAGCCATCATTTCATCGGCATAGCTCCCCGGCATGGCATCAGCAATCTGCTGACCGGCATCAGGATCATCAAGAATACTGGTGAAGATCGCCTTGGTGTCGATGGCAAGTTGGGCTCTGTTTGCGCCATCGAGCAATCTGTCATCACCTCGCCAGGTCAGTACTCCGTTGTGGTTGGCAATGCCATCCATGCCGTCATGTTTTTCAAGACCATCTAGAACAGCATCTGTGAATACAAGCCGACATGAATCAGGTATCGGAGATGTGATGGTGTATCGCTTGTGGAGTTCAGTTCGATCAGGGAACTGAAGCTTGGCCATGTCCGTGGTGCCTGATCCCTTGTGGATCCATTTGCTGAGAATGCCCTCGGCATTCGTGAGCTCAAAGCGAGGCAGCTTGAATTCCGGACGGTGCATGAATGCCAGCGTTCGATGAATGGTGACAGTCCGTCGATCCTTGCCGGTTCCATGTGTTTCTTCCCAGGAAACATCTGCAATGACGTCCAGTCCAAGCGGTGTCACTTTTCCCTGTGTCTCATGGATGTCAACGCCGGTTCCCTGGCCCAGCAGATTGAGCATGGCTATCCGCGTGAATTCAGGGAGCTGCTGGAGTTCTTTGTAGTCCGCGGGTGCGTCCAGGTTCATGCTTGATGGCCTCTTCGCTGGTGGATGCGACTGTGATTTTCGTTCAGGATAGCCGCATGATATGGATGTTGTATTACGAATGAGGTGCTACGCTGCAGGGATACATCCAAGGAGAAAATTTGCATGAATAATGAACATGAAATCCATTCACTTCAGGCCGCCGTACGTCGTCTGCGTTTCTATCTTGTAGCCATGGTCATTGGCCTTGGCCTTCTCGGTCTTGGTGCCATGACACAAGAAGACCAGGATATTTCAGTCGGTCCACATCTTGTCGGGATCACGTCAGTTCGTGGAACAATGCCTGCACAGACGGCGCTCTTCAGACTCTGGAGCAATGGACGGATTGATCGACGAATTGTTCAGGTTGATGATGGTCGACTGACCAATTCGTGGGAAATGGTCCAGAGGCCCTGATAACGAATTCAGTTCGATCAGTGGCACGCGCCCCAGGCATTGATGATGCTCAGCAGGTCCGTGATGTTGACTGTGCCATCGCCATTGACGTCTTCGGGACAACTCGGGCAGTTGACCTGATTGCATGTCGCCAAGCTGTTCCACGTGCCGCCGGCGTCGGTGCAGGTCAGCTTGATGGTCCAGAGGCAGGTGTTGCCGACGCAACATGCGCCCGATGGTTGGCAGCAGTCGATGTTGGGATCATTGCAACTGGTTCCAGCACCCTGCCATTCCGGGTAGATGAAGTTGCCTGATTCCATGCAGTCTTCCATGGTTGTCTCCACGCAGTCGGGGCAACCGGTTTCCCGGTTGAAGTGACAGCAGGCGCCCAGTTCCTGGCCGGTATTGCAGGGGACTTCCGGGTTCGTGCAGTCGAGGCCGATGAAGAACTGGCCGTTGAAGTATTCACAGTTGCATTCACTGGTCTCGAAGCAGTAGTAGCCAGTGCCTTCTTCAAGGCAGCAGGCGCCAATGGGAGAGATGTCACCTTCACACAGAACACCGTTGCCGGCAAAGATGCCACCCAGGCTTTCACACTTGTTGGCAGTGACCTGTGTCTGGAACCAGAGACCAGTGGACTGATCCTGGTAGCAGCAGCATCCGGTTTCAACAATGGGATCGCAGTTCGTCTGGATGCAGGTCTGATTTGGATAGAAGATGCCGCCCTGGAAATCACAGTCGCAATCAGAGGTGTCTTCGCAGACCCAGTGACCGGCGGCTGCCCAGATGCAGCAGGCTCCCGTGGCGGGCGGTTCTTCGCCACAGTCCACGCCATCGCCCTGGTAGTAGCCGAGAACATCCGCACACTTATCCGATGTCATCACTGCATAATGCCATGATCCATCGGCATCTTTGTAGCAGCAGCAGCCTTCTTCCTCGACCAGTGGTGTAACACCAATCTCGACGTAGTCATACGCGACGAAGGGCTCACTGGGCATCTGAAACTCGACTTCCAGATAGCCCTGGGTGCTGTTGGGCCAGCTTGTGAACACGGCAGAAAATGGAACCGTTGCGGTCGCCATCTGGATCATGCCATCCTGGCCGGCGCCATTGTTCTGAGTTGCGATGGAGAGTTGCTGGGTTGTTCCATTCGCCAGGCGAATCAGGACAGTGTCATTGGCCGAATCCACGTCGTAGTCGCCAAAGACGGCGTTGATATAGACAGGTTGGTTTGGATCGGCACCAGTCACATCGAATTGGAACACGAAAGTTGGTTGGCCTTGTCCGCACACGTAGCCAGAAGACGGAGCATCAAAGCAATTGTTCCAGCCATCTCCTGTTCCGGAGACGGCCACATCGGTCCATCCGGAGCCCTGTGAGTTGATGTCCGAAGCGCCACTTGACTCTGTATAGGTTCCATAGACAAGTCCATTGGTCTCGATGGGCTCCCGATTGTCGAACTCATCAGAGTTGTAGTGCGTTCCGTAGTTGGGGTAATCGCACAATACGTCCGAGCAGTCGAGATCCGGCAGGAAGTCGCCCTGGCTCAGTACGCCAAGTCCATCGACATTGATGGGGAGACCTACGGCATTCACGAGGACGCCGCCTGAGCATGATCCATCCAACGCGCAGTTTGGTGGAAGATCGAAGGGTGAGTGGAACGGCCAGCACGGCTCGGCCCCGCAGGGGTCTGTCCCTGTCACGAAACCCATGCCGTCGAGATCACCGAGGCGGATGTAGTTGAACGTGCCCTGCCCCAGGGCGGTCGTGGAAGCAAGCGTCAGAATGGCGGCAGTCAACATGTCTCTTTCCCTTGTGTCATGTGATTGTGACAACCAGCCAGCATATCTCCAGGGAAGGTCATTTCCGGCATGAAAAACAGGCCTGCAGGACACAATGTCTCTGCAGGCCTTCAAATGGCTGGTTCAGTTACGAAAATCTTCTGAAGGAGGGTTGTCCAGGGCATTCAGGTCCTGTGATTGCCTCCAATCAGGTTACTTGGTGTACAGAGTGTTCCGTCCGTTTTGATGGAGCACCATTGCATATACGTTTCCGAATTCATCGGTCAGGAAACTGATTTGCGCAATCACTGTAGGGGCAAAGAATCGTTTCTCTGAGCAAGCAGTGAACAAATAAGCCTTTTGTGGACCGAGTTTTCCTCGGATTTTGTTTCCGTTCCGATTGATTTGAAAAATGGTCTTGCCGCCATGGAGCTTGTAATCACCGACATATCGCTTGAGTGAACTGGGAGACACGTTCACTGATTCTGGCGGATAGTGAACATCTCGCATCTTGTACTGGGTGACTTTGCCGTCGTGATGAATGTCAAGGGCATTGACTACGCCATTTTTTCTCTTGAAGTAGATTCGGTAATCATTCGATCCGGAATGAAACTCGTCTCTGCGGGACTCGGTCATCAGAATCGGCTTCTTTTCAGGAAACTGCAGAAGGAGACGTTCGCCTTTGATATTGATATTCAGAAAACTGTTAAATGGCGGTGTGGAATAGGTGCCGACGTACTGTTTGAATGGAGAGTCTGAAGTGATCTTCTCGTTCTGAGATTTCTGCTGGCGATACAGGTGCCTGCTCATGATGCCATTGGTGTCCGCCTTGTCCGAATTAGCAAGGACAACAATGCAATCGCCTGTTTCCTTTCGGAATCCCAGCGAACTTTTGAAGCCGCCAGTAGCGCCGTTGTGATACACGACCGTACTTTCGGGGCCGGATTCAATAGCCCATCCAAGACCATAATGATGTGGGGAGGCATTGACAGGTACTCTGCTTTCATGACATGTGATCATGTCTTCATGAAGAGGAGTCTTGATGTTGCCTGTATTGGCCATCGCAAAGATCAGCATGTCACGAGCGCTGGAGTTGATATCACCGGCACCAGCCAAGCCTGGGATATCCCACTGTGAAGATGGTGTCATGCCCTTGTGAGCGAGTGCCACACGAGAATCCATGTCCATGCCCGGCTTTGTTACGGTGCTGTCCATCCCAAGGGGTTCACAGATTCGTGAGGTGATGAGCGTTTCATAATCCGAATCAGCTCGCTCTTCGAGCGCGTGGCCGAGGAGACCCATTCCGATATTGGAATACTTGCCCGAGTCGCCGGGATCATTGCAGATTTCGTATTCCGCCAGAAATTCATGCATGTCGGACGTTGTGTAGTCCGCATATGGATTCTCAGGATTGGCTGGTTGAAAGTTTGACGGCATCATGGGCAAGCCTGAGGTATGCGTCGCCAGATGTTCAAAGGTGATGGGCTCACCATCTCGGGATGGAACAAAGATTGAATCCGGAAGGTGGTTCTCGATCGGATCTTGAACGTTCAGCATGTTCTCTGAAGCCATCTGTGCAAGAAGGAGGGTTGTGAATACCTTGCTGACAGAACCGATCTCGAAGATGGTGTCCTCGTCCACCATCACATCACCGCCTGCTTCAAGAGTTCCGGCGGAGTAGAACGTCATGCTTCCATCAGTCTGGCCGACGCCAATGACGATGCCTGGTGTGTGGCCACCAGCAACATATTGTTCGGCAATTGACTGAAGGTCCACTTCGCTCGCAATCGCGCAATGTCCAATTGACAGCACGAGCAAGGTTGCAAGCACCGTATAAAAGTGCATCGCTTTACGAATCATTTTTCAGTACCCCTTCATATTTCAATCCAAGTAGTTCATTCATATCATAGACAGAAGCGGGCACTTCAAATAATCAAATTGGCCATGCCATGTGACAGCCCGGAAAATTCAGAATTTCCCAGGCACCATGTTTTCTGATTGTCATGCCAATCAGTTGCGACTGGAAGACTTGCGTCTCCTGCGTCCTGGCTTGGGCGCAGCAGCATTCTTTTGACCACCGGATCGAGCCTTGCCTTTGGTTCGATTCTGACCGCGTGCCTGGCCGCGTGGCCCCGACGTTGCCTTGCGGGATGAACGCCTGCCATGAACTCGATTCTTGGCGTAGGTATTGTTCGATTTCTTCTCGGTCTTTTCGGCAGGCTGTTCAGAGGGATCGAATCCAAGATCAGAAGCATCCTCGTGGCTATCAAGTTGCTTTTCAATCAGACGTTCAATGGCTCGAAGATTCTTGATCTCATCATGATCACAGAATGAAACGGCGATACCCGAAGCGCCAGCACGTGCTGTTCTGCCGATGCGATGGACATACGTCTCTGCAACATGGGGCAGGTCGTAGTTGAATACGTGAGTGATTTCGTCAACATCGATCCCACGTGATGCAATATCAGTTGCGATCAGAATCGGAACGCGGCCTGATTTGAAGGCATCCAGGGCACGTGTCCTCGCATTCTGAGTCTTGTTGCCATGAATGGCGGCTGATTGGATATCAGCCTTCTGAAGTGACTTCACCAGTCTGTCGGCGCCATGTTTGGTGCGAGTAAAGATCAGCGTGCGGCCCATGCTGCCCTGCTTGATCAGTCGATTCAGGAGAGCTGGTTTCTTGTTCTTCCGGACCATGTAGACCGACTGCGTGATCGCATCACATGTTGATGCAACAGGATCAACTTGAACAAATTCTGGTTCATTCAATATCGACTCTGAGAGTTGTCGGATTTCCTTGGGCATCGTTGCGGAGAAGAACAGAGTCTGTCGGTTACGCGGGAGTTTCTTGACGATCTTGCGAATGTCATGGATGAATCCCATATCAAGCATTCGATCTGCTTCATCCAGGACCAGTACCTCCATGAACGTGAGGTTGACATATCCCTGAGTCATCAGGTCCAGCAGCCGTCCAGGTGTGGCAACAATGACATCGACACCTGACTGAAGCGCGCGAACTTGCCAGTGTTGACTGACGCCGCCAAAGATCGTGGTGTAATCGAGCGGGAGATGGCGGCCGTAGGTCTTGAAACTGTCTTCGATCTGAGTTGCCAACTCACGGGTCGGGCACAGGACAAGAACACGAGGGTGCCGGCCACTGCCACGACGAGGACCACGTCGTTTCTGCCCCTTGGTGGATGGCTTGGGTGTGGTTTCAGCAAGTCGATTGAGGATTGGCATTGCAAAGGCGCCGGTTTTACCAGTGCCTGTTTGTGCGCAACCAAGAACATCCCTGCCATCGATGACCAGGGGGAGTGCCTTTGCCTGAATGGGTGTCGGGGTCGTATAGCCTTCTGCGGTGACGGCCCGAACGATGGGCTTTGCAAGCCCTAGTTCATTAAAACTCATGCGGTAGATTCACAGGTTCCGGAGTATTGGGCCTTCCGGTGCCCTTGAAGTGGAATGTACCCGGATGCAGACCGCATCCTCGTCAAGCCATCAACTTCCAATTCGTCTTCCAGAGGCGTCTATCGACACGCGAAGACCTTCAAGATTAGTAGACCCGCGACTCCAAGTCCAGAACCAATTCGCACCAATAAAAGCCCGCTTGCAGGGGTGCTGAAGGGAGATTGTCAGATGCTGGCCTGCATCATCAATTCTGGATGTTTTCATGCGTGGAACTGGCCTGAAAGGCGAGGAGCTGAAGATGGGGTCCGTGGGCTTCAGTGGTCTTTAAACGGAATATCAGCGGTCTATTTCATATTGGATCTACGCAGGAACAGGGTGATCCCCTCATGGTGGTCCTCAAGGTCAGATGTGAGGGCTACAAGTTCACGTCCGCCGTCGATTCGCTTGGCAACCTGGTCGACCGTGAATCCGGATGCGGCCGCCCACTCATGCCAGTCGTTGGCGGTGGTCATGAGCATGGCATATTCACAGTCCAAGCTTTCGAGGCATTCCTCTCCCCGGAGTCGCTCGAAGCGTGCGAATTCCCAGGCACGTCTGGTGGCCAGATCGGCCCGATCGGTACCCCACACGGCTTTGACGGTGGTGCCATCTGGCTGAGGCGTCAGCCATTCAATGGCATCACTCCTGTCGAGTCGTCCATCGAAGTGATTGAGATCCGTTTCTACCAGGTACAAACCATCTTCCGGGAGATGCTTGGCCATGCATTGAAGATGCTGAACGAGGCCCTCTGGCGTATCGATGTGTCGAATCGAATTGATCGGGCACCAGCCAATATCAAAGGATCGTCCGGGAAAATCAAAGGAACGAGCATCAGCACATGTCGTCATGACGCCCTCATGCGGCTCGGCACGCTTGAGCATGTCCTTGGAGAGATCGAAGCCAAGGTAGTCAATGCCCCGTTCGACAAAGGCCTTTCCGTATCGTGCATTGCCGCACATGGGTTCAAGGACGGAGGTCGGACGACGGCCCAGTTGCCGTTCACATTCACCGAGTGCCCAGTCGACATCGTCGTCGACTGGGTAACTGAACGCGGCGCAGTAGAGATCAGCTTGTGAATAGGCATCCGTCATGGAATGGTCTCCAGTTCAGCAACATAGATGGAGGATCTGCCCTCATGGCTTGAGTAATAGGACACATGGACGGTGTTGCCATCGACCACGATCCCCGGGTAGCTGGTGTCTCCCCCTGAAGGCAGGGTTTTCAGTACGGTCCAATCGCCATTGTTGCCAAGTTTGCCCAGTACGGTTCGGGGGCCGTCGTCGTGGTATTGGCGAGCGGCGACAAGCCAGGAGGAATCGTTCCACTCGATCATGTCCGGGCCGCCGAGCTTCTCGGGCAACTCCGTGAATGACCACGTCGTATAGGGCGGGTTGGAACGACCCAGTGCAGCGGAGTGTCGATCACGGCGAATGATTGCAAAGAGTTCATCTTCGCGAAAGCGAAGCGTTGTTTCGTTGGGATTTCCGGGCAGGTTCAGATCCGAAACATGGACGTAGTGAATGCCATCGTGTGTTGAAACCAGGCGAGCTGTTGTTCCCTTGTTGCCCGGTTGGTAGACCACTCCGTAGCCGACTCCATCATGCCATGTCACTCGCCACAACCAGTCACGATCAGTGGTGATGCTCTGCTCGATCATGATGGGCTGGAGGGAGCCGGCCTGTTGTGAATCCGAATCGGGCAAGGAGTCGACGAAGGTGACTCGTGAGGAAAGTTTCTGGAGAGTCGAGCCCTTGTAATCCGAGGCTCCGCAGGTGAGCATGATTCTGTTGCCAGGGGCAAGGCATAGTTTGGGATCACGCAGATCTGTCCCGGGCTCAGTCAGTGAGGCGATGGAATGCCATGTTTCATCCTTGCCTCTCTTCAGTATTCGAATCGTCCCATTGCTTCCTCCGACATGGCTGTCGCCTTCCCGGAAGGTGCAATAGAGCGTTCCATCATGCAAAAGCAAATCAGTGAAGGCGTTGTGCGGCCCTTCATCCCAGATTTTTTCTACTGATCGAGTGCTCAGGTTGTTTGCCTGTTTGAATCGAAAAGCATACAGATCCGCATCCTGCATGAGGAACCGAAGCCGAATCGGCTGACCGATCAGTGAGGAGAGATTCGAACCCTCCTTCCACCGCACGATTCGATCGATCTCGTTTCCAATCTGCTCGATGGAATCATCCAGCGTGAACCCTGGAATCGGGTTGCCCTGTGCATCCTGAATCTCGATACGAATGCCACCTCGTGCCGAAGTTGCGAAGTTGATCTCGAGTGCATCGCCTTTGAAGATCATGGGACGGGTGTTCCATTCGCCGGTTGTAGCACCGGCGGAGATCGAGGCGAGGCCATCAAGCCGCATCGAGTAGCGACGAAGCTCAGCAGTTGGTTGTGCGTAATTCTGATTGACGTACAGCGACATCTCGGCAGGGCCAGTCTGAACGATGTTCAGAGCCGGGTAGTTGGATCGCGATACCCAGTTCTCCAGCCCGATTCCAGGCCGAATGAATGACTCCATGAAGGTGCGGTCATAGGTGCTGCCACCACGTGAAGTCATCAGAACCGCATCCGAGCAGTCACGGAAGTAACGGGGGTTCACCCCGAGTTGTCTGGCCTGTTCATCGCTGATCACCTGGCGCCCCGGCATGAATCGGGCAGCAATCGCCACATAGAGGTTCTTGGCCCGGAAGTAGGGGTGTGTCTGGCTGGTATAGAGATGTTCCATGGGCGTATCGCCAAAGCTCATCTCGACAGGCTCACTCCAGTGAATGAAATCGGGAGAGGTTGATCGGCTGATTGTTCGATAGCCCGAGTATCCACCATCTGTCCAGGTTCGCAGGTAGCAGTTGTATTGCTGTTCGGAATCCGACCAGAACGCAACATTCTGTGAATCAAACATGCCGCCGGTCACGACTGGTTCTTCCTGGAGTCTTGTCCAGTGAAGACCATCCGGCGAGGTGTAGGCAATAAGCCCGGTATGTTCATTACCACCAAGACCCTTGAAACGTTGTGCGGGATCAATGCCAGGTCTGGTGTCGAGGAAGGGGCTGAAGTTGTGTGTGACGGGTGCGGCATCGGCGAGGATGACATTGTTCTCCCTGGCCCCATCGACCTCATGAATATTCAATGTTGGCCGAGACCAGTGAAGGCCGTCATCCGAGACGGCAACGCAGGTCACCTCTCGGTTGGTGCCATCAGCTCCAGCTTCCGGGAGGCCACGGTAATACAGAAGGAAACGATCATCATTCTGAATGACCGTCGAGTACCCACAGAACGGTCCTTCCCAGGGCTTGTCAAATAGAAATACGGCACCTTCATCCCGAGGCGTGGCCAGTTCAAGTTCGACATCCTCCATCGAATCGATCAGAAACTGATCGATCATGAGCTGCCGATTATCGCTGATGTCAATCGGGCCATCGCTTGTCATGGTCAGAGGGAAGAGGATGGCGATGGCAGAAATCAACATGGCAGGTTCCCGTGTGTTCGGCAACGATCCAGTGTACTGGGCTGGTGGCATCATTCATGTCAATGTGCCCGTGGGATCTCATCCCATCGAGTGGTATAGCGTGGAGAGCGATTTTGTCGTCGCATGTGCCAGTCCCGGTTGTTGAAACCCGTGGCAGCTTGGTGCAGGGTTCCGGGGCCTAGTCGTGTATTGATGGCATCCATTGCCTGCATCAGTCTGGAATCACGCCCATGATCGCGTCGATCGAAAAGACTCCCCTGACCGTGACCACATGTGATTTCAGAAAGCATCACGCCAGCCTTCTTGTATTGATAACCATCTCGCCAGAGTTGTTGGCCAATTGCCAGGGCCTGTTCAATGATGACTGGTGTTGTGCTGGTGGCAGGAACAAGTTCACGAGTTCCGCCGGGATGGTATTGGGAAAGATCTTCGCGAAATCGATTCGTATGCAGGTAGACGGAGAGTTGGCCGGCGACCGATTCTTCTGATCGCAGTTTTTCTGCTGCACGGCTGGCGTGGGTGGCAATCGCTTCGGACATGTCCTCCCATTTCGTGACCATGCGGCCGAATGATCGTGAGCGAACCAGGCTCTTGCGTGGTGGGGTGACGTCCTCGACGTCCTGGCATCGATGTCCCTGGAGTTCGAGGGTTGTGCGCATGGCAATGACATTGAACTGTCTGCGGACTTCAGTCGCAGGCATACGTGCCAGGTCCAATGCGGTATGCACGCCCATGGCTCGCAGTCGACGACCCCAGCGTCGACCAATGCCCCAGACATCATCGATGGCAATGCGTTGGAGATCCTTTTCGCGTTCTGAATCGTTGGCAGGCAATGTGTAGACACCGCCAGTTTCCGGATTCTTCTTGGCGATTCGATTGGCCAGTTTGGCAAGTGTTTTGGTAGGTCCAAGGCCGATTGAGATGGGAATTCCAGTCCATTGCAGTACGGCTGATCGGGTAGTGCGACAAAGTTCTTCAAGATCGCGTTTGACCAGTGGTGCGAGGTTGAGAAAAACTTCATCGATTGAATAGATCTCGATGTCGGGAACGAATTCAAGAATCGATTTCACTACGCGTCGCGACATTTCATCGTAGAGCGTGTAGTTGGAAGATCTGACGACCACGCCATGCTTTTTGATGATGTCCCGGCATTTGAATACCGGTTGTCCCATTGCGATTCCAAGATCCTTGGCTTCCTGGGATCGTGCAACCACGCATCCGTCATTATTGGAGAGCACGATGACAGGTCGGCCTTCGAGTCTTGGTTCAAAGACACGTTCGCAGGAGGCATAGAAGTTGTTGCAGTCAGCCAGCGCGTACATGGCGTGAATCACGGTTGATGGATGACGTAGGTGACAACGCCCCAGGTCCAGGCATCGATGTCCGGGCCCAGGGGAATGGAGGGGTAGTCGGGATGTTCAGCGGCCAGGACGGGGCCTTCATCAGTTTGTCGAAACCGCTTGACGGTGAACTCTCCGTTGACGACGGCGATGACGACCATGCCTGGTCGGGGCGAGATGGATCGGTCCACCACGAGCAGATCACCGTCATGGATTCCGGCGCCCTGCATGGATCGGCCACCGGCTCGAAGAAAGAAGGTGGCTGCCGGCTGGGTGATCAGCTCTTCATTGAGATCGAGTGCGCGATCGACATAGTCATCGGCGGGTGAAGGAAAGCCTGCTTCGACGCGAGAGGTCAGCAGAGGTCGGGCGGCCATCGCGAGATCGGGGGCGGTGCGGGATATGGACAGGGCATGCACGATCAGACACCCTAACAGAATCCGTACATAAATCAAGGGAAGGAATGGTCAGAGGGGCATGCTTGTACAGGGCTTGATCCTGGACTCCATTTCCATGGGGGCATTGTTCATGAGCGGGATGAGAGCCGTTTTCACTTTCGGCACTCAATTCGGCACACAGTTCTGTATTGGCCCCATAGCTCTGGTGTATGAGGGAAACGTTGCTGTGTTCCCCATCAACGAAACGGGAATCGGGCCGGGGGGCCCAGAAAGCGATGAGACATGAGCCCAGCTGTTAAATGGGGATTTTGCAGGATAAACAACATTGCACTGAGTGTCTCGATCTTCTGTCTCGGCGGTGCAGCCAGTGCAGCCACCTTGACGGTTGATGATGATGCTCCGGCTGACTTCACCAGGATCCAGGATGCTGTCGATGCTGCTTCCGATGGTGATGTCATCTATGTCAAGCCTGGAATCTACACTGGAACTGGGGATTCAGTGGTTGATACCCACGGCAAAGCGGTATGGATCAAGGGCATGCATGGTCGTGACCCGTTCCAGAAGGTCGTCCTCGATGGCCAGAGGCGTCGGCGTGTCATCAACTGCGTGCGCGGCGAGAAGGACAGAATGGGTTTCGCGAATCTCGTGATCACCAATGGCCGGGCCGACTATGGTGCCGGCGTGTACGTCCGTGATTCCAGTCCCGCCTTCGTTGGCTGCACCGTCGTGGAGAACACCGCCTCCGTGTGTGGTGGCGGCATATACCTCTACGACAGCGATTCCCACGTCGTTGACTGCCTGATCACCGGCAACAACGCCCAATCCAAGAATGGCAGCATCGGTGGTGGCTTGTCGATCACTGGTGGTCGCCCGATCATTACGAACACCGAGATCACCGACAATCATGCACTTGCCGGGAATGCGAAGACCGAGACGCCTTCCCGCGGCGGCGGCTTGAGCAGCCAGGACGCCTTGCCCACGTTTGACCGTTGTCACATCGCTGACAACTCGGCCGACGAGGGGGGCGGCGTGTATTACCGCCTCCGCGAGGATGATTCCTTCAAGCCCAAGTTCCTGGAAAGCACGATCCATGGGAATACCGCATGGCGACGTGGAGGCGGTCTGTACGTCACTAGTTCAGTTGGTTACAGCCTCATGCTCGAGAAGTGCACGGTGACTTCCAACAAGGTGGGGCCCTATCAACTGGGCTTTGGTGGCGGTCTGTTCGTCGACTCCTGCAGCCTGTTGCTGAAGAATTCCAACGTTGAT
Organism: Phycisphaerales bacterium; assembly: GCA_029242715.1. Taxonomy (GTDB): domain Bacteria; phylum Planctomycetota; class Phycisphaerae; order Phycisphaerales; family SM1A02; genus UBA1668. The sequence continues at coordinate 15,496 of JAQWTL010000034.1, read as the reverse complement.
CTCAACATAGCATCCGGAGGGGGTGGCGGGATCACGCTGTCGGATGCCGTGATGAGCACGACTGACTGCACAATCACTGCCAACGATGCGAACCGGATGGGCGGCGGACTCATGCTGGCCGAAGGCAGTTGGGCCACGATCACGGGGACCACGATCGACAGCAACTATGCCCATGCTGGCGCGGGCATCTTCGCCACCCAGAGCCGTGTGATATTCCACGACGGAACCATCTCGAAAAACTACGCCGTCCATGGTGGCGGAATCTTCCTCTTCTACGCCGGCGATCTGGAAGCCCGGGGCGCCATGATCACGGGCAACCATGCCCATTATTCCGGCGGCGGTCTTCGGGCCATGTACGACTCCCACGGCGATTTCCAGGATTGCCAGGTCCGTGACAATACGGGTGCCGGCATGATCGTCGACCACAGCGAGGTCACCCTTGAGAACACATCCGTCTGCAACAACATGTCGAACAACCTGTGGATGGAAGAGGGTGGTTCATGGACCGATCTCGGTGGGAACTGGGTGAGCATGTACTGCCAGGGCAGCGACTGGTGCCCGGGCGACCTGAACTCGGATGGCGTAGTGGACAATGCCGATGTCCAACTCTGGATCGGCTACTACCTGAATCCCTATGACGGTCACAACCACCACATCCTCGCCGATCTCAACGGCGACAACCAGGTCGATGGCGAGGACTACATGATCCTGTTGGACAACTTCGGCCCATGTGACTGAGTTTTAATCACTCGATCTGATGTGCCAGAGAATGAACCCCTGCCAGGATTGAGCCATTCACGCTGGGTTCCGTGGTGAGTCAGCATTCAAGGAAGTCGAAAGGATGGGCTTGTATGAGGCCTGCCTTGGTCTTCAATTCTCTGAGGTGTTGGAAGGGTTGGGGGAGGCGGCGGACTACACCATTGCCAGGGTCATCACTCCGGCCGTCATAAGAACACATCGGTATCGCATGCATGATGAAGTCCCTGCATGCAGTTCACCGCATCAGTTGCTTTGTGGGGCGAGTGATTGATGGCCATTTCATGGCTGCCGGCACGCCACATAATTCGCCAGAACATCCATCACGTATACAGGGTTTGAATGCGCGATCACAACACGTTGTTGGTAGTGAGTCATTCACTTTTTAAAACGCCGTTAGTCCGAGCGGTTTAGCAGGCGGCGCGATACTTCGCACGGGCGAAAATTCGTTGTCGAGGTGCATGCATGACAATTTCATTTGTTCGAAGCGAAATGAAAAACAAAGAGCAGCCGCGTGAAATACAGGCCATGACCAGATGTATATCAATCAGTGCAAGATGCCATTGGTTGATATGAAGATTGCAATTAATGGCATGCGTACTTGATCCCCAAAGCATGTAGAGGATGTGTCCTGAAACAATGGAAGGTATTGAATGGGCTTGTTGCTGCAGTTGCCGTATCGGTTGCATGCATTACTGCACAGGTGAATGCGGATAACCATGAATCAGATGATTCAGGAATTGATGATCCGTACCCTCAGGAGTGTCAGCAATGGGCGGGGTACTTCTGGCAGTGGTACGAAACAGGCATCACCCCACCTGGAGCGGATGAGTTTGAGTTCAGTTTTGAAGTGGATGACGGCATGAATCCCATGTTGCATACGGTCGTCTTGTTCGAATCAATCTATGCAAACAAGCTGACTCGTGATTACACGATCTGGAACCTGATCGAAGATGATTCAGTGGCCTACCTGGCCTTCAAGATTCACACTGTTTCCGGAGCCAACATCATGCGTGCAGGCCTGGAGAGCAAGAAGAAGGTAACGCCGGATATTGATCCACAAATCAATCTTCCTAAGGATTGCGATCACATCCAGGATGAGTTGACGAAAGCATTTTGCGAAGCATTGAATGCAACATTCAATTTGGCTCAATTCACGGGCAATTGTTATGAAGATGACAGTTTGAATCCATGGGGGCAGCCTGGATTCGATTGTGATGATTATGCCGAAGCACTGCGTTGGTACCTGTGGAATAATCTTTCACACGTAAGCCCCAGTATGGATGTGTATTTGCTTGCGCTCCAATATGGACGTAGTGGGCATGCGATGACATGCGTGGAGTACAACGGCAAGTACTGGTTCATGGGTCCTCAGACAGGCCATATTCATGGGCCATTCAACAGTTGGAAAAACATGGAGGCTGCTTTGCGGATGTATATGACTTTATTACCCGCCTGACTATCCAACCAACGAATGAGTGCAACCAGGAAGCTCAAGTTGCCGAAATATATGAATAAAAAAGGGGGTTGAAATGCTTTCAAAAACCAGTTCTATTTGGCTGAGCGCCTGCTTTTTAGCCATGTTGTTGCTGTTCTGCATCGCTCAGTCATATCCCTATCTTGTCAGCCTGGTTGATACGGCTCCTCGGATGCAGGGGGTAGTCGAGGTTCAGTTTCAACTAGATCTTGATTCGAATGAGGCGCCATTGGCATTGGATGAGTCGATGGTTCAGGTTGGCTCATGGATCATTGATCGATCGGCATACGTGGGTTTGCCGCGGACTTTGGCAGACAACGCAACTCGATACGTTTCAAGGGCCATTGATCTCATAGGACCTGAGTCTTCTCCAGTTCGAAACGTCTATGAGCTGACGGAGATTGATCCTCCGAACAGTCGGGGACGGTTGGCCTATGATTCTGTTCCCATTCAATCAGTTGATGTCGAGCCAGTTCCCATCGTTTTGTTGCCATCACCTGATCTTGTGCGAGCTGTTCAGGCCTGGTCTGACAAGCATGGATGGGGCGATGTCAATGCATCGACTGAGGTGGAATCGTTTAACTGGAATGAATCAATCAAAGGTTCAACCGGTCGGACGATTTACTTTGAACCAGGGTTCTGTGCTCAGCTCTTTGGCCATAATTATTATGGAATGACTCCGCCACTTCCGGAAGGAGTGTTCCTGGCTCCATTTCAATTTTCAAAATCAGATATGACCAACAAGATGGGAAAGTCTGTGATACCTCCGTCGAGTCAGTACCGTCAAGAGAACGACCCTGGCTACGATTACCTTGAACCCCTTGAATTCGATCACCTGCTTGGCGCACACATGCTGGGGCGTTTGATATCACGGCCTGTTACTCCTCAGAACCCACGGCTGCGACAGGTCCAACTTGAAGTACCTCGGGAGCCCAATCAGGTCTGGTTTTCATATGCCCTCTTTGATGGCATCGGAGAACTCCGTAACAGGCAACTCATTCGTTCTGATGGTTCGTCTGGATTTGAACGACCGCTTTCAAGTCCTGCGCACGATCCTGTATTTGGTCGTCACAGTTTGCTTCGATTGCCAGAGCCCATTCCGCTTTGGAAGGAAGGTGATCTGGAGACGGCACCTCGTGTTGGCGAGGAAATCAGTTTGGATGAGTGGTTTTTCAAGCAGGGGTACCCGGGTGTTGTTCTTGTATCCGAAGCAAGTTCAACGCCACTTCGTGAGGTGCTTCGTCTGGAGCCCGGCCCAACGGATCTGTCATCTGGCGAGTCGCCACTAGTGGTAGCGGCTTTTCCTGATGCTGAGCCGGAACAACTGGTTCGTCTGATCCAGGATGCAGCTGTTAATGCACCTCAGCCTGACTTGTCTTCCGAGGTCATGGCGGAACTTGAGCAGTTGCATGAAGCGGTCATACCGACCATGACCGAATGATTCCAGTCACGTCAACGTACGTGGTCCATGGAATCAGTATTGATCCACCGTTCCATACCCATGGAAAACAGCCCCGGCAGAACTCTGCCGGGGCTGTGGTGTATGCGAAACGTCTTGAGCCGATGGCTAACAGCTTCCCCAGTTGGCGAGAATGGCCAGGACATCATCGGCATTGATGATGCCGTCTCCATTGACGTCGGCCTCTGGATTTGTCGTATCCCACGCTGCCAACAGAAGCAGGAGATCATTCACATCGATCTCGCCATCGCCTGTGATGTCTGTTGGGCAGGGGGCTGCGAATTCAGCACAGAACACCAGGTGATCTGAAGCCGTTGAGTCCCAGTAGTCCAGTCCGTAGTCGTCCAGTGACGCCTGTGACATCTCGGGTGTATAGAGGATGAAATCCTTGCGAAGCGCCATGTTGGAATCACTGTAGATCAGGAAGTCCAGGTGACCGGGCCAGAAGCTGGAATAGTCATTGCGCCAGGTGTAACCCATTCGCTTTTCGGTCAGGCGCGAGATGATATTCATGAGGCTCGTTCCATCAGGATCAGGTTCCTGGTCGGGGCCATACGTGTCTTCATCCTGGATGTCCCCGGTTACCAGTGTTTCCAGTTGTTGAGCCAGGCCTACGAGATTGAGGTCACCTGCAATCAGCACTGGAACTTCGGGTCCCAAGGAGAGGTTGCCGCCTGGTAGATAAGCATCTCGGATGAACGCGATGATGGCATCGGACTCGGCCTGACGCCCTTCGTCATTTGAGCAGCAGGGCAGGTGGGCATTGATGCACAGGACCGCAGTGCCAAGGACATCAGAGGTATCAATCAGGACAGCAAGATTGCCATCGATGGCCCAGGAGTTCTGAATTGGATAGCGACTGATGGTCTTGCAATCATTGACTTCTGCCGAGTACCAGTTGCCGCCAAGCCAGTTCTGGATGAGTTGTTCGATATCCGATGCGCTGGACTCATAGATTTCCTGGAGGTGCAGAATGTCAGGATTGACTGCCACATACATTCGCTCAAAGCTGTCTTCGTACTGGTTGTCCGTGATTCGATCCGTCTTGACGTTGTGCGTGATCATCCGGACTCGTTTCGGATCGGCGCGATCAAGACTGATGACTTCGGGGCCAGGGCCTGTATCAGGATCAAAGGTGTACTCGATCGACTGGCCTGCATTCGGGACCTGATCACCGTTATTGCCATCCTTGATCAGAAGCCTGATTACCTGGTTTGGAAACAGGGAGTTGGTTCCATCGGGGTTCATGTCTCGGCCAAAGCACATCTCGAACTGTGAGGATCTGACAGTTGGTATGCCACGAAAACGTATGGCATCGTGGTACACATCCGTGGAATTGCCATCATGGAAGAACGTCCCCATGCGTTCCCCGGCTCGCCATTCCAGTTCAGCCCCGATGCCGCCAATGGACAGGCCGGTTGAAGCATCATTGTCAGTGTCGAGATAGAACCTGAGGCTGTTGTTCTCACTGAGATCAAAATCCTCAGTGGCTTCTACACGCAGAAACAGGAACCGATCGTCATTGGCGATCCAGAGCCGTGTCATGTCGATGTCACCGGAGGCATCACCGGCTGGGTCATTCCAGGCAACCTGAATATCGGCCCAGTCCTGGAACTGGCCATCGATCGAGATCTCGATGGTTTCAGCCTGCAGAGTGCTGGCAATGATAGTGATGATCAGGCCGGTGATGAATCGCATATGGATTACTCCCAACGGCCATTGTGGCAATAGTCCTGTCAGGATCAAGCCCCGATCTATCTCTCTCTTTATATATATAAAGGAACAGCCCCGGCAGGTTCTCTGCCGGGGCTGCGGTGGGTTTCGTAAGATATGAATCAAATGGGAAGAGCTATGGGGAGCAACTCGTGCCCCGTCCTTCGACTAGGTCGAGCAGATCATCGATGTTGGTCGAGCCGTCGCTATCAATGTTGAGTTCACATGTTTCGATTCATTGCGACAAGGTTGAGGGTCAATCATCAGTGCCATTATGGCTGCCTGTGGCATAACCAATTCCCGAAAAGAAGATAATGATTCCAATGGTGAGTCCAGCATACTGAACAGTAGGGGAGTTAAAGAAACGAAATGTGTTTACGAATCCCCAAGGCTTGGCGTTGATGGCTACAACGGCCATGAATCGATTGACGGCATATCCATCCTCGATCATATTCATAAAATGAATGGCATACCCGTATTTAATACCTTCTTTTGCCCATCCAAACTCGCTGGTTTGTTCCCTATTTGATAGATCTGGGGAAAGGTGGTCAACGAACCTCGACCCGGCTAGATCTAAATCGTTGGGGATAACGAGGGATCCCAATATGAGGCTCCAGCCAGATAAATAGATGATTCCGATGCCAAGCATCATCCCGCCAATAGCTGCTCCCAACTTTTCCGCGATCTTACTTTCCGTTCTCGAATCTTCTTCCGGTTCAACTGTCTGTTCAATCTGTTCGGCTGTTTCTGTGAGCGAACTTTCAGTAGCAAAGTTGCCAACTGCATCTCTTGATGTATCAGTGGGGCGAGTCTGAGGAGTGCTCTTCTCAAACAGTCCCTTGACTTTAGTGCAGGGTATCCATCGATCCGTTCCAATTTGGCAGATCTCATCATGCTGGCTGACAAGTCCACCAGCTGCAAGTTTCTTGAGTTGTTCTGCTGTTACAGATTCATATCGCTGTCCACTCTGGCAACGTACATTGAACAATTCAGATGGCATTTCGGTTGCAGAATTACCTGATGAAACACTTGATGAATCAGTGGGGCGAGTCTGACGAGTGCTCTCTTCAAACAGACCCTTGACTTTTGCGCAGGGTATCCATCGATCCGTTCCCACTGGACAGATTTCATCTTGTTGGCTGATGAGTCCATCAGCTGCAAGTTTCTTGAGTTGTTCTGCTGTAACAGCTTCATATTGGTGTCCGCTCTGACAACGCGCATTGAATTTATTCATGACTAGTCCCGAAAGTATCAGATGGGCAGTAATTACAGATGCCTTTTATGAGTTATCTGATTATGACTGCCCATCAGTCCAAATTGCTCATCAGAATAAAGGGTGTTCCTTCCTGTAATATAGAAGCAACAGCCCCGACAGGGGCTCTGCCGGGGCTGCGGTGGTTTTCATAAGTTGTGATTCAGAATCAGGGCGAGGTCCTAGGGGCAACTTTCGCCGTAATGGCTCAATAGGATCAGTACGTCATCGGCATCCACCAATCCATCTCCATCGAGATCGGCATTGTAGTTTGCGGTGTTCCAGACACTGACCAGGATCAGCACATCGTTGACGTCTACCTCGCCATTGCCATCAACATCGCCCGGGCAATCCGTCGCACAGGTTTCAAGTATTGAATTGCCTTCGCCGTCCAGGTAGTTGCCTTCAATATTCTCAGGCGTGTTTCCGCAGAGCGTGCTGTTGGCGATGTATGGATCGGTCTGGAGTGAATAGATGCCACCGCCCGAGTCTGCAGTATTGGTTGCAATGGTGCAGTTGGTAATCAAGGGGCTGCTGGCGATGCGACAGAAAAGGCCACCGCCTCGAGCCAGGGCACTGTTGTTCCATATGGTGCAACCGTCGATTTCAGGGTTACTGGCGTAGCAGTGGATTCCGCCTCCGTCGCTCAAATTTCCATCTGCAATGTTGTCATGTACGAGGCAGTTTGTGATCGAGGGGCTGCTGTTCACGAGATAGAGGCCCGCGCCATCGCCCCCAACATGATTGGCGTTGAATCGACACTCCGTGATGTAGGGCGTGCATGAACTCGCATAGAACCCACCGCCATCAGAAGTTGCCACATTGCTGCTGAAGGAGCTGTCGATGATTCCGAAATCACTCTGGTCGCAGTGCAAGCCGCCACCTTTTTTTCCATGGTTGCCGATGATTTCACATTGAGTCATTATCGGAAATCCACCGAATGAATAGATGCCACCACCAAGGTCGCCGCAGGTGTTTCCAGCAACCACGCAGTTCATGAGTTCCATGTTGCTGTACCGGATTTTTATACCGCCGCCATCTGAGGATGAGTCGGATGCGCTGTTCCCGGCGATCACACTGTCAATCAGCATTGGTACGCCGCCTTCTGCAAGGATGCCGCCTGCCAACATGGCCGAATTGTCCTGGACCGTACATCCCGTGAAAGTTGTCGTGCTTGAAAGGAGTGTTGCACCGCCGCCATCATTGGCGATGTTTTCTGTGACCATGCAGTCACTGAAGACACTGTTGTCAATAGTGCAATACACGCCACCACCTGTAACCATCGTCGCGTTATTGGTGATGGTGCACAAATTCAACATGGCGTTGCTTTGATTGCATTCCAGGCCGCCACCAGGTCCGCCGGCTCCATTCGAGGCGATCGTGCACTGAGTCACCATTGCGGCTGAACCCAGAAGCGTCAGGCCACCGCCTCCTTCAGCGGCGGCATTCTCGCTGATATTACAGTTGATGAACGTTGGTGATCCGCCGGCACAGTAGGCGCCGCCACCGTTGTTGTCCGCGAGATTGTCCCAGATGATGCAGTCCTCAAAGTATGGGCTTCCGCCACTGCTGTACACGCCTCCACCAAAGTCACTGGCGTCATTGTCCTTGACCAGACAGTCGATGAATCTCGGGCTGCTTGAGATGCATTGAATTCCACCGCCTAGATAGCTTGAGCCACCGGTAATGGTGAAGCCGTCGAATACGGTCTTCTCTGTCTCGCCACCAATGCATCTAATGACTGTTCTGATGCCTTCGCCATGCAGGATGGTTGAGTCCTTCCCAGCCACGGACTTGATGAGGAGTTGTTTGCCGTTCGGATTGATTACGGCATCACCTGTACCCGTCCAGGTGCCCGATGACACGACGATCGTGTCACTGTTTCCAGCTGCCATCACGGCTTCCTGAATCGTTGGAAATTCAGAAGGGACCTCATGGAGGCCATCGCCGATGCTTGAACATTCATCCGGAAAACCATCTTGGTCAGTGTCCTGGCATGAAAATGAGCTGATGCAATTACCGCCGCCATTCGTCCAGCTGCCGAGTATGTTCTGTGGCAAGTTGCCACAGGACACCGTGTCAACAAGCGTTGGGTTGGCAGTGGCTGATTCCATTCCACCTCCGGCATTGATCGCCTGGTTATTGGTGATTGTGCAATCAGTCATTATGCAAGGGTCGAGTCCAAGAACACGCAGGCCGGCCCCTGTGGCAGCCGTATTGCTGTCGAAGGCGCATGCTTCAAGAGAGGATTGGCACAGGAAAATCAGCATGCCGCCACCGCTGTTGATGCTGCTGTTTGAATCAAAGCTCGTTTGAATGATGGAGGCTTCGGAGTCACGGAGATACAGGCCTCCGCCAGACTCGTTAACGCTGTTTTCGGAAATTACACAGTTCGTGATTGTTGCAGTGGCGTACCGGATGAAGACTCCGCCTCCATTGGCTTCTGCAGTGTTGCCAGTGAAGCTGCAATCAGTAATCTGGATATCTCCATAGGTGCAATGGAATCCGCCACCTTCATTCGAAGAAGCGTTTCCGGTAACTGTGCAATTCAACAAGTTGATGTCTGCTGATCGCGTGTACACCGCGCCGCCTTGGGAAGACAGCGTGTCAGTCAAGGTGAATCCCTCAATGAGGGTTCCATCGACTTCGTCGCCGAAGCAACGAATGCCTCGGCGTTCACCCTCGCCATTGATGACCGTGGCGCCGGGCTCGGTATTGATTGCTCGGAGGCTGATCGACTTGCCAATGATCTCGACCACGTTCTCGGAACTTCCGGTATAGGCGCCTTCGGCGACCAGTATCTCGTCTCCGTCAACGGCCACATCCACGGCTTCCTGGATCGTGGGATAGTCGTTCGGTACGTTGATGGTTTCAGCAGCAGCAATTCCAGCAAGAAGTGCTGTCATTGCAACGGTGGCAAGCAGATGTCGCATGGATCTCTTCTCTCCCCCCTGAAGGGCTTATCGCCCCATTCTGGCAGGTTGGGGAGTGGGGATCAATGCACCACTTGTCAGATGCCTATCTATATATAGAGGAACAGCCCCGACAGGGTCTCTGCCGGGGCTGCGGTGGGATGCAAGTTTTATACGACTGGGGGAGGGGGCTAGTCGCATGGACCCCAGGCCGTAATCAGGAACAGCACATCATCGACATCGGTGTCTCCATCACCATCGCAATCGCCTTCGTCATTCTGTTGATAGGCGGCCAGTAGTGACAGCAGATCATTGACGCCTACTTCTCCATCAAAGTCAAGATCGCCTGGACAGGCATTCGTGTCGTCAATGACAAATTGAAACTCTGCGAACATGTTGCCATCGACATCTTCGTCCAGCACGGTCACTTCAAGATCCGGGTGGTAGAAGAAGTCATCATCATTTTGAGGTACATCAGGAAAGTACAGTTGTGTAGTCAATATGAATGCAGCAGTACCTTGTACCTTCACATGGATATGGCTGGTCCGGCCGGGGTAGAGCCCTGGAACTACTGTCTCCAGAAGAGAACTTCCTTCTTGATCGGCAAAGTGATGGCCTCGGTATCCCCATCCTTTCTTGTCATATTCACCATCGGAATCGGCATGCCAGATGTCAACCCAGGCGCCCGCTACAGGCAGGCAGTGCTGATCCACGACTGACAGGGCGAGGTCCAGCAGAGGGCTGTCGCCTGGATTCCGTAGGTTTGATCGTTCGGGCGAGTCTGGAATCCAATATGGTCCCTCGACGTCAGGTCGTGTCAATTCACAGGAGGAATCAATAACCGTGATATTTCCGGTCATGTCATTGCCGCAGTGAGGTATGCAGAAGTAGGGGATCTCACCAGAAGCATCCAAGGGAACCTGCCATGAGAAGGTGTCGCCAAAATTGGGAAGTTCGCCGTTGAACAGGCCATCGGCCGTACAGGAAACGCCTGATGTGACGCTATGTGGATAGCCACTGTTGTACTGCCAGATAATCGTGTCCCCGGGTGAGACTTCAATGGCATCTGGAGTAAACGCCGTGTTGTTGGCAAGGACCGTATGGGTTTCAGCTAAGGACTCAGGATTTCCAACGAACGCCAGTAGAAGACCGGCAACAACAGGTGTGAAACGAATCATGGTTTCTTCTCCCAAGGTTGAGTTGCGATCCCTCCATCATGGCAGAAAGGTCGCCAGGATCAAGGGTGTGTCTTCTAAATAAAGGAACGCAGGGAAGAAACAGCCCCGACAGGGTCTCTGCCGGGGCTGCGGTGGGGTTTATGAATTGTGATTCAGAAGGAGTGCTATGGCGTGCAGCCATCGCTCCAGTCTTCAATCACATACAGCAGGTCATCGATGTCAACGCAACCATTGTTGTTGACGTCTGTGTTGTTGATTCCCAGTGCGTCATGAAGCGCATTCAGGTCATCGGTATCCACATCGCCATCGAAATCGATGTCGCCTTTGTCAGGAAACACCATGGAGTAGAGTTGTTTTTGTTTTAGTTGCTCTGCTGACCATAGTGATGTTGGCCCAGAATTCAGCCTATACATCATGATTTGCTGTGATTTGTTAGCGGCGTTGTCTTTTATGACTTGCGCAGGAGTTGGAGGATCTGGTTGGCCCGTTGTAGGCTCCCAGGTACCCGTATATCCGAACAAGTTCCGATTGACGCCTAGATCTTCCCATGTCCAGTCCTGGTTCAGTTGGCCGTTGTACTCTTGCAAATTCATGGCATAGAAGTATTGATTGATCACTGCAGCTGAATCACCGTTCAACTGCAGGTTTCCGTTCAAGGCGGGAGTCATAAGGAGCCAGAGATCCCCGCCATACGCCTGGGTCGACTTCTCATTGAACGCCTCCCCAAGTGCATGCATAATGTTGTTGAATTGATCAGCTGTAGTACCTGATACCAAGTTGCCTTCAAAATCAATGTCATATCCATTGACTCCATGTTGAAGGCAGAATTCGCTGACGTTCTCTGCAAATGATTCAGCTTCTTCGGGAGTTGGATTATTGGGATCAGCAAAAATGCGGCTCAGGGTGTCAGGTTCATACAGAGATCCAACGGTGATGCGTATATGTGAATTGGCTGCTCTGGCATCAGTGATGATCTGTTCAAAGTAGTTCTGGTTGGTGTAGCCGCCCGGTGGCATTGGTGGTGCCCCGGAGACCTGGCCACCAGCGTTATGATTGCCGCCGGTAAAGTGGAGGGTCCACCCGGTTCCGCCGTGATCACTACTCGGGTAAGTCGTGGCATTGACTTGGACCGTATCGATCAGACTGATGCACAAAATATCGACAGAGTTATAGACATCGTTTTGGATAAGTGCCTGGTATGAGCTGTTACTGTTCCAGTAATTGAAACCTTCTAGAGTGTCATCTTCTTGAACGAGAAGCCAGGCGCCAACCGATTTGATGAATGGTTCATTGACTGGTTCTCCCTCAGCCCAAGCCATTGATCCAGAACACATGGCTATGGATCCGGCAAAAAGTAGTAGTAACTCTTGTTTCATTCTTTCTTCCTCGCTCCCCCGTAGATTGATGGCATAGCGAAATCGTAAAGATGCCTGGCATTTTGATCTTGCCTTCTGCCAGCTCTCGCTAGCATCGCCATGTCATTAAGTTGTGAAATTCCCCCTCCAGGTGGAATTATTGAAAGCACAGAATATCTCTGTCTCTAAAGCATAGTCAATCATTTTTTTCTGAAGGTCATCAAATACATGACAAGAAACAGCCCCGACAGGGTCTCTGCCGGGGCTGCGGTGGGTTACTTGAATTGGGTTGTCTCGTGAGATACGGTCATATCGATCAGACACTGATCCGAGCAGTATTCAGAGGAACAAGCTTCGAATGATGCCCAGCCAGTGCCTTTTGATCGTGAATCGACCGTTGATCATTGTCGCCGTGGCGACACGAGTTCCTCGAACACGGATCAAGATGGACACGGGGTCCGTATCCGGAAATCGACCGGCGATGACGGGCTTCGGCAGCTTCGTGTGCAGATGTCGAATGGAGGCTAGGGACTCGAAATCCATAACGAGTTTCGAATCCTGACCATGCAGCCTGGCGCTGTGCCGGCCTGATTTGAGATGGAGATCACTGCTGAATCGAATGCCCACCGTCTAGGCTCCGTCATGTGTCCGAGTATGGATTCGAAGTGTTCCGTCGAGTTGCCAAGGTGCGTTCTTGGCGCTTTCGCCGGTACTGCTTGGCACGCCGATCGTCATGTTCTCGAAGGTATAGATGATCTCTGCATTCTTGCCAGTGAGATGCTCGTAGAGGCCCATTGCCAGTTCAGGCCAGTTGTGTGTTTCGTTGGAGGACATGTCGATTCCTTGCCGTGTTGGTGACGAGAGTTCGCAGGGACACCCCTGCAGGAATCCAACTGTAGGCACGCCACGACTTGTAGGCCATGACCAGTTTGAAATAAAGAAACAGCCCCGACAGGGGCTCTGCCGGGGCTGTGGTGGGGTTCATGAATCGTGATTCAGAAGGAGTGCTATGGCGTGCAGCCTTCGTTCCAGTCTTCAATCACATACAGCAGGTCATCGATGTCAACGCAACCATTGTTGTTGACGTCTGTGTTGTTGATTCCCAGTGCGTCATGAAGCGCATTCAGGTCATCGGTATCGACATCTCCATCGCCGTCGAGGTCACCGTCATCGATGCAGTCGGAGATGTGGTTATCGCCGAGATGTAGGATCGGGATGTTGCCTGCAATGTGCTCACCCGTACCACAGAGCGTGCAGTTCTCCAGGGTGATGATGCTTGGGCCTCCCTCGCCCCTCAGGGGGTTCCAGTCGGAGTCGCCGTACACGTTGTCGGGGGTGTTGCCGCTGAACGTGCAGCCACTGTGGACGGGGCTGCTGTCTTGGCAGTAGATCCCGCCGCCGTAGTCGGCCGTGTTGCCCTCGATCGTGCAGTCGCTGATGGTGGGGTTGCTGTTGTTGCAGGAGATCCCGCCGCCGCCGCTGCTGGCCTCGTTGCCCTCGATCGTGCAGCCGCTGATGGTGGGGTCGCTGTAAACGCTGAAGATCCCGCCGCCAAGGTTGGCGGCACTGTTGTCCTTGATCGTGCAGTCGCTGATGGTGGGGCTGCTGTACTCGCAGTAGATCCCGCCGCCGTAGTCGGCCGTGTTGCCCTCGATCGTGCAGTCGCTGATGGTGGGGCTGCTGAAGAAGCAGGAGATCCCGCCGCTGGCCGATGCCGATCCACCGGTAATCACCAAGTCCTTGATCACAGTTCCGTTGCCTTCAACGGTGTTGATCACGAACACACTGCCGCCTTGCTGCGCATCGATGGTGCTCGCCAGCGTTCCATCCTCATTGAGCGTCCCCTGGATGGTGATGGCCTTGCCGCTGGGGTTGAGCGAGTGCTCGAAGTAGGCGCCCGCTGCAATGGCAATGACATCTCCATTGACTGACGCACTGATCGCCGCCGCAATGGTGGGCTGATCAGCCGGCACATGGATCGTGTCAGCGATGGTTGCGGACGTTCCAACGAAAGCCAGCAGAAGACCGGCAACAATAGCACTCATACGTTTCATGGTTTCCCCTCCCCAGGGTGGAGTTGTGGTCCCTCCATCATGGCAGATTGGGCGCCTGGATCAAGGGTGCACTTTCGATATATATAAGGAACAGCCCCGACAGGATCTCTGCCGGGGCTGCGGTGGGGTTCTGAAACGTTATTCAGATGGGAATGTGTGTGTGTGTGTGGGGGGGGCTATGGCGTGCAGCCTTCGTTCCAGTCTTCAATCACCAGCAGCAGGTCATCGATGTCAACGCAACCATTGTTGTTGACGTCTGTGTTGTTGATTCCCAGTGCGTCATGAAGCGCATTCAGGTCATCGGTATCAACATCACCATCGCCGTCGAGGTCACCGTCATCGATGCAGTCGGAGATGTGGTTATCGCCGAGATGTAGGATCGGGATGTTGCCTCCAATGTGCTCACCTGTACCACAGAGCGTGCAGTTCTCCAGGGTGATCATGCTTGGGCCTCCCTCGCCCCTCAGGGGGTTCCAGTCGGAGTCGCCGTACACGTTGTCGGGGGTGTTGTTGCTGAACGTGCAACCACTGTGGACGGGGCTGCTTGCATAGCAGCCGATCCCGCCGCCGGTGTATGTGCTGGCCGTGTTGCCCTCGATCGTGCAGCCGGTGATGGTGGGGTTGCTGTTTTCGCAGGAGATCCCGCCGCCGTAGTTGGTGGCGGTGTTATCTGAGATCGTGCAATTTGTGATCGTGAGGCTGCTGGAGTAGGAGCAGTAGATCCCGCCGCCGAAGCCGCCATAAATACTGCCGGAGGCGGAGTTGTTTGAGATCGTGCAGTCTGTGATCGTGGGGTTGCTGTTTTGGACGAAGATCCCGCCGCCGTAGCTAGCCGTGTTGTCCTTAATCGTGCAGTTGATGATGGTGGGGTTGCTGTTTTCGCAGTAGATCCCGCCGCCTTGTTCAGCTGATCCACCACTAATCACTAGGTCCTTGATCACAGTCTGGTTCGTCTCGCCTTCATGCAAATAGAACACGGAGCTGGAAGCGGCGGCTGTTTTCAGTGTTGCTACCGGTTCGCCATCCGAGTTGGTTTTGCCTGCGATCGTGATTTTCTTTCCACCCATGCTGAGATTTGCCAGCTCATAGGAGTGGGTGGCGTGACTGATGTAAACAAGATCACCATCGTTGGCCTCATCCAGCGCGTTCTGGACCTTCCAGCAATAGAGATCGCTGCAATCGGAATCGTATGAAGCGTCGACATTGATCTGCCGGCAAATTCCATCAACGGTCCCAAAGTCGGCACAGGAGACACCTTCACCCATAAAGACTCCACCCAAATCAAGGCATTCGGGCTCACAATGCTGTTCGCACGTGTTGTATGGTTGATCTCCAGTCGA
>JAQWTL010000026.1 GCA_029242715.1 Phycisphaerales bacterium | reverse complement strand
TCTGCGATTGACGCGGGGGCTCATGCCAGTGCTTGAGGGCGATGGCACGACTGCTTCACCGACCTTCCAGGAGGCGGTCGCCCAACCAGTTGTTCAACTCGGGTATCGCGTAGATCTTCCGGGCAACCGTTTCGACGTCGTATTCGAGTCTGTGGAATTCAACGAGGCCAGCTGTCTCATCCAGAATGGCATAACTCGCACGAGGGTCGAGGTCACGAGGCTGACCAACCGAACCGGGATTGATGATCACTCGCTCCTCATCCGTGAAGCGATACACGCCTTCAAGATCAGCAGGAGGATAGAACTCGGGTTCATCAGTGAATACGCCAGGTACATGGGTGTGCCCGACAAGACAATGTCGATCAACAAGATCGAAGATCTGAGACATCTTCACGGGAGAGTTGATTGCATCTTCAGGAAAGATGTACTCATTGATCGGACGTCTTGGTGAACCATGAACGCAGAGGAAGGAGTTGAACAATGCTCGCACCTTCAACTGACCGAGAAATTCCCAGCGACGAACAGCTTCCTCATCGTTCTGCTCATCATCAAACTGTGCACGAGTCCAGTAAGCGGCCTGTTCGGCAGCTGCGTTGAAATTGGTTGGCTCGTACAAAGCGCCGTAGTCATGGTTGCCCAGAAGCGACCACTCACATCGACGTGCAATCAACTCGACACAATCCACGGGGTCCGGCCCATAGCCAAGGATGTCCCCGAGACAGATGATCCGATCAACCTTGCGTTTGTCGATGTCCGCTAGGACAGTCGTCAACGCCTCGAGGTTGCCGTGAATGTCACTGATGATTGCTGTGCGCACCCGGCACTCCAGAGCAATGGGGACCTGTGGAAAGTGAAGTCGAGAATGCTACGGGGGGGGTCTTGCAGGCGTCAATGTCAGGATGCCCCCTGGGGAAAGGTCAGCCCCTCAGATCCTGGTCTGAAAAATGGCCCAATCGGGTCCATCAAGGAGAGAAAGGGCCTCTAAACCCTGCCCTACATCAATCCACACAAGAATTAGGGATCCTTTAAACGTTGTAAGTCCTCTTCTCGACACCATTAGACGCTCTTGCGGCTTTGCCCTCAGACTTCCGTCCACCACTTATCCACACAACTCTGCAGACATGCCTGCCTATTGGATCGCCCCTGGGGCTATCTCATGGGGCTTCCTCCGGATCATTACAATGCCCGCCTTCGACCCTTGAATGGCCCATTTTGACCCCTTGGAGGAGACCCACAATCGTGGCCAATGATCAGCATTTTGAACTTGTCGTCATCGGATCCGGCCCTGGCGGATACGTCGGCGCGATTCGAGCCGCCCAGATGGGCATGAAGACCGCAATCGTGGAACGCAATCGGCTGGGCGGTGTCTGCCTCAACTGGGGCTGCATTCCAAGCAAGGCGTTGCTTCATGTTGCAGAGGCATACAGCGAGTCCGTTACACATGGCAGCGAGTGGGGACTCTCGTTTGAAAAAGCATCCGTTGATTGGAGCAAGGTCATCGCGAGTAGTCGCAGTGCAGCTGACAAGCTCAACAAGGGTGTTGGATTTCTGATGAAGAAGAACAACATCACGACCATCGAAGGCCATGCTCGCATCACATCCGGAACAAAAGGTGATGCGCCTTGCGGGATCGACATCCTGAAAGCGGATGATGATTATTACCACGGTAATGGTGGCGAGGTCATGTCCTCTATCACTGCTGATCGAATCATGATCGCTACTGGTGCTGCACCACGTGCGCTTCCGTTTGCTCCTTTCGATGGCAAGACGATCATCTCTTCACATGAAGCGATGGTTCTTCCGGAGCAACCTGAATCACTGATCGTCGTTGGCAGTGGTGCCATCGGAATGGAATTCGCGTACTTCTACAACGCGTTGGGAACAAAGGTCACAGTCATCGAGATGCTTGATCGCATCCTGCCCAACGAAGATGCGGACGTTTCCAAAGAGGCGTTGAAGGCTTTCAAGAAGCAGGGAATTGAATTCCATATCGGCGCCATGACAACTGCAATCGACGTTGACCAGAAGGGTGCAACAGTCACAATTGCAGATGCCAAGGATGAATCAAAGACACAGCAGCTCAAGGCAGACAAGGTGCTGGTGGGAATTGGTGTTCAAGGCCGCTGCGATGGTCTCTTTGCGGACAATCTGGGTGTCGAGATGGTGAAAGGTCACATCAAGACCGATTACATGGACGTCGAAGAGCCGACCTACCAGACCACCGTCCCTGGCATCTATGCCATCGGTGACATCATCGGCCCGCCCTGGCTGGCCCATGTCTCCTCAGAAGAAGCTGTCACCTGTGTTGAACGCATGGCTGGTCACCACACCCTTGGGGTGGACTACAAGGCCATCCCTGGCTGCACCTACACCTCGCCCCAGGTCGCCTGTATCGGAATGACCGAGCAGGCCGCGAAGGAAGCGGGGCTCGAATACGACACCGGCAAGTTCTCCTTCCAGGCACTTGGCAAAGCAGTTGCCACCGGGGCAACGACCGGGTTTGTGAAGATCCTCGTCTCCAAGCCTTATGGCGAGATCCTGGGTGCTCACATCATCGGCAAAGATGCGTCTGAACTCATTCACGAGTTCTGCCTGGCCATCCGGCTGGAGGCCACCGCAGAAGACATCATCTCGACGATGCATGCTCACCCGACCATGGCCGAATCCATCCACGAGGCGGCCCTGGACACGGAAGACCGCGTCATCAACAGTTGATCTTGATCCTGGCTCTACCCGCTATGCTTCCAGCATGGCGATCAACTTCCAGGAACATGTACTGCCCAACGGCCTGCGGATTACCGCGGAAATCGACCCTGAAGCCCATTCTGCGGCAATGGGTTTCTTTGTTCGAACCGGTGCCCGTGACGAAGAGCATGTGGACATGGGCGTCAGCCACTTTCTTGAACACATGATGTTCAAGGGAACAGACACCCGGTCTGGCGAGCAGGTTGATCGTGACTTTGATGACCTCGGCGGACGTCACAATGCCTACACCTCCAATGAGACGACGGCATTCCATGTTCACTGCCTTCCGGAGCACCTTGCTGAAGCCTCGAACATCCTCTCTGACATTCTCCGGCCTGCACTTCGCGAACCGGACTTTGATGATGAGAAGAAGGTGATTCTTGAAGAGATCGCCATGTACGACGATCAGCCCTTCTGGCGGCTTTATGAAAAGGCCTCCGAGGTGTACTACGGAGAACATCCTCTGGCGCATCGTGTTCTGGGGACGAAGGAGTCCATCACCGAACTCCAATGCGAACGAATGCACAATTACTTCAATCAGCGGTACAGCCCGGACAACACCATCGTCGCGATGGCAGGCAAGTTGGACTTCAAAGCCATGGTTGATCGGCTGGAAAAGAACTGCGGCAACTGGCCGCGTACGGATACCACTCGTCAGTACCAGCCGATGTCACATTCAGAGAACTCCTTCGTGGAACAGTGTGAGCGAATCAATCGTGACTACATGCTCATGCTTTCGCCGGCGCCTGCCGTCCAGGATGAACGTCGACACGCGGCCTCATTGATGGCCTGGATCCTTGGAAATGCCGATGGCTCCCGGTTGTACTGGTCATTGATCGAGACCGGCCGAGCGGAGGCTGCCCAGGCTCAATACGAAGGCAGGGACCGGACAGGTCAGTACCTGACATGGTGCGTCTGTGATCCCAAGGCAGCTGACGAAATCGAGGCGGCCATCCGTGATGAAATCGACAACCTGGTTGACTCGGTGAATGAGGATGATCTGGAACGTGTCCGAGCCAAGGCTGCGACCGCCATTACTCTGCACGGTGAATTGCCTGCAGGACGCATGCAACGACTGGGCAGACTCTTCATGACCCAGAACGAGTGGATCCCACTGGAGCAGGAACTGGAGAACATCTGTTCTGTGACCGTCCAGGACATCAAGGACGTCGCAGAGGAGTACCCCATGACACCAGTAGTCACCGGTCACCTCCGCGGCACAGGCTGATCCCGAACGAAAACCGTCAAATGGATGTGCTACGCCGCCATTCGCCACGTTGCCACGCCGTTGCCACCGCGTCGCTTGGCTGTGTACATGGCCTGATCAGCACATGTCACAAGCATCTCGGGGGAATCGATCTCTGTACGAGCAGGATCAAACGTGGCCAGTCCCATGCTCGATGACAACGTCATGTCACCGGTGATACCACCGGGCGAATCGGCTTCAATGTGAAGTGGGGAGGAGGCCAGTTCAGTCAGAATATCTTCGGCCACACGACGGGCATCTTCTTCAGAACAACCCGGCAACAGCAACACGAATTCATCTCCACCGAAACGACAGACGACATCCTCACGACGAGCACGCTCTTCCAGGATGGTGGCCATGTGCTTGAGAACCGCGTCTCCGACAGCATGGCCGTAGCGGTCATTGATCGGTTTGAAGCGATCTGCATCACAGAACAGCAGAGAAAGGCAACGTCCAGTCTCGGCCATCTCACTGAAAAGCTTGGCGACTTCAAGATCAAACCCCGAACGACCCAGGACCCCAGTCAAGCCATCCCGATGAACTTTTTCGGTGAGATCATGATTCCGCTGTTGAAGATCGCGTGCGTGTCGGCCCATGTTGATCTGATGCTGGAAGAGCTGTGCCTCGGCTCGGGCGAGCAGTCGTTCTGGTGGCGCACTGCTTTCGACTTGGAAAAAGGACGAAACCGCCTGCGCCGATTCACGTGTTGACTCGAGCACCTGCTGCGATTGACTGGCATCGATACCGAACCACTCTCTGGCAAGTCGGCGGTACGTACTGTTGGAACGCACTGCATCGCCATTGACCATGTCTGCAGCAAGCATTCCTGCAAGTTCCACGATTCTCGCGGCATTTCGATGCGGCGCTTCCACGGACTCGGAGTCGTGATGTCCTCGAATGGCCGCTACCTGGGCAGGTGGCAGCATCCACTGTTCGGCAACCGTGGCGCCGATATCCGCATGTGTGACCTGAAAGAGATCGTGTTCAAGACGACAAAGCTCATGATGATCTCCGCGAAGTGCTTCGATGGCCTCAACGTACTGTCGCCCGAATCGTTGATACAGCGCGATCATGCCGAAATCCTGCATGAGACCTGCAAAGAAGGCTTCTTCCGGATCCCAACTGCCTTGGAGCCGCGCGAGTTCACGAGCAGCAACTGCTGTATGAATTGATCGCTGCCAGTACTCGGAGAAGTTGAACCCGAGTCGATCACGACCTTGTCCATCAATCGTGTCGACAAGGCTGAAGCTCAACACAAGTGTCTTGACCGTGTTGAGGCCCAGAAAGACCATGGCCTGCTGAACAGTTCCGCAGGGACGCGACAAGCCGTAGTAACTGGAATTGACCGTCCTGAGCACCTTGGCCGCCAGGGCCTGGTCCAACTGAACGGTATCTGCAATCTTCTGCAAGTCGATCTCTGCCGCCGCAGTCATCTCGAGTACCTCAGCAGCGACCGCCGGCAGCGTCGGCAGACGATGTCCCGCCAAAATCTCATCAACGACCTGTGTTCCAGGCACGGTTCCGATCTCCTCATATCTCTCAGGATCACCTTTCGAGGTGACCTGCAACGAGGCTATCGGCCTGTTGGAGGGCGGTATTCAGCGTGATGGCATATCCATCTCAATGCCGTTGGAGATGTATCACAGACAGCACCTTCTCGGACTTCGGGGCCACGAGGTCCGAAAACTGATCATGAGACCTGTGGTTCAAGCCGTCATCAGGATTGTCCCAGCTCACGAAAAGCCCATTGCATGGCCTCCGGTGCTTCGCCAAGCAATGAACGGAAACAGACTGCCATGAGCCTGTTGGCCCGCGGCACGCCTTCGATGTCGGACGCTGCCGAGACATAGTCCCCTTCGGCTACGGCACGGAGCAGTTCAATTGTGCCTCGCCTCACCTTCACCGCATCGCCTGACTGTGTCGTCTCGATGACGCCACCCTGGATCGGGCTGAAGCGAAATACATCCATGCTCTGGTCGATGGGATCTCCAGTTCCGGCATCTCGATTCAATTCGAGGCGGTAGCCACAGGCATCCATGAGCCGCCACTGAAAGATGAGCGTCTCGATTCCGATTCGATCACGGTCATGGCAGGCCCTCAGGGCAGAATCAAGGGCGTGAAAAACCTCGGGATGTGGGTCCTGCTCCTTGAGCATGCGATGGGCCAGATCCACCATGTAGATCCCGGCCCGATTGGCAACCAGGTGCTGTCGAGCGGCCCAATAGACCTCCGTGAGGTGCCACTCGGTCATGGTCGCCAGATCTCTTCCGGGCTTCGAAATCAGGGTGATCTGACCAAGCGTCAGAGGATCAAAACCGCCCGAAAACCGGCTGTCAGACCGTTTGGAGCCCTTGGCAAGGCCTCGGAGCAGGCCATGCTCAAGCGTGAGCAGGCTGACGGTCTGGGAGGTCTCGGAGAAATCCCATCGCCTGAGGCAAATCGCGTTGTCCGTGATCCGGGGCACTGTCAGGATGCTAACACCGGAACGCGAAAGAACCGAAACAACGGCAATTTCCCCGGTGAGACCGATATAGTAAGCATCATGGTCAGTGACGCAGGGAGGCGTGGACCGCGCATCGTCGCGGTAATAAACCAGAAGGGCGGCGTGGGTAAGACAACCTCCGCCGTCAATCTTGGGGCCGCGCTGGCAGATGCCGGCCTGCGGGTTCTCATGATCGATCTCGATCCACAGGCTCACATGAGCCTGCACCTTGGTGTGGATTCCACCTCTTTGCAGCACACCGTCTACGACCTGCTCGTAGATGAGACATGCACAACCACCGAAGCCATTGTCCGAGTCGACGACAACCTTGATGCCATCGCTGCTGAGACTGATCTTGCTGCAGCTGAATCAGAACTGGCATCCAACCCGAATCGCAATGAATTACTTCGTACACGGCTGGAGTGCGTCTTCAATCGCTACGACGTAATCGTCATCGATTGTCCTCCGAGTCTCGGTGTCCTCACGATCAACGCGCTGTCCATGGCAACAGAAGTCTTTGTTCCCATGCAGGCACACTTCCTTGCACTGCAAGGGGTAGGCAAGCTACTTGAGACAATCGGGATGGTGTGCAGTTCCGTCAATCCGACTCTGCAGGTAACGGGAATCATCCTGTGCATGCATGAGCGACAAACAATGCTTGCTCGGGAAGTTGTTTCTGATCTGGAAGGCTTCATTGAATCCTCCAGAGACCAGGCCGTCCCCTGGCGCAACTGCCGTGTGCTGCATCCACCTATCCGTCGCAACATCAAGCTGGCCGAAGCACCGAGTTTCGGACAAACCATTTTCCAGTACGAGCCCACATGTCACGGTGCCAATGACTATCGAGCTCTTGCAGCTGATGTCATGGCAGGGTGGTTGACTGCCAAGGCAGACGATTCACCAAGCCCTTCCGCTGATGACTCGACCTGTGTGGTCACTCCTGCGGACACGACTCCGACGGATTCTGATCGTGACCGAGTCAAAACTGTCTGACCCGCACAACCACTTCTCCGCCCAGTTGGCCAAGCCCTGGCGGCTTCTGCTGCTTGTCTACTTCATCCTGTTGACAATCGGAACGCATCTTCCGAACACGGACATGGTCGGTGGATCTGGCGCGTTGTTGCCGGACAAGCTCATTCACTTGTTCTCGTTCATGGGGCTCACCTTGTTGCTATGGCGAAGTCGACTCCTGCCACTGACCTGGCTGGTGCCTGCCGTCGTTGCTCTTTGGATTCCCCTGGACGAATGGACCCAGAGACTTGCTGGCGAAGGACGAACGGTTGCAATCGACGACATGATTGCTGGATGGATGGGCGTGATTGTCGCCGGCAGCATCATCCTGAATCTGTCACCTCTGGGGCCCGCACCATTCCGTGCCAGTCGCCGTCGATTGATGTACATGATCGATTTGACTGTCGCAAACACCCGTGTGGGACTGCAACTCATCGTGATCCCGACACTGGTCTTCACGCTGCTGTTCATTCTGCCTTGGATGGTTGCTTCCAAACTGCAGATCTGGGCGTGGGTTTACCACGACTCTGAATTACTCTTCACGCCTGCAATCATCATCGCCATCATGGTCGGCGTATACATGTTGAGATATCGCCTCCTGAAACTTGAGCCACAGCTTCTTCAGGACAGGCCGTGTTTCAACTGTGGGAACGGAATGTCTACGGAGAACCCAGATGATGATGGACGATTGACCTGTCAGTCATGCAGTATTTCGGCTCCTGGATCCCAGTGGGAACCGATGTGCACGACGCCTTCGATGTTTGGCATCAACGGGCAGTTCGTCCTGTCGTTGATACTTGGTCTGATATCCGCAGTCCTGATCTTCAGCATCGGCATGATGATGGGGGAATTGTTCCTCCGCATGCACACTTCCAACATGATGTCCTCATGGGTGGTCTTCGCTTCACTGCTGGGAGCCGCAACGATGGCTTTCATGCTGGCGCAACAGACTTCCAAAGTCATGATTCAGATCGGCTGGCACTGCCCGCGATGTGGCCAGAACCTGCAGGGTGATCCTGCAGGCGGCTCCCTGCGATGTTGCCCTGAATGTGGACGGATCTGCCAGGATTGGCGTGTTGCGGAGCGAACCCTTCCAAAGGGCTTTGAGCAGAATGCCCGGACGGTGATGTCCATGACGGCCTTGAGCCGACTCACCGGTCTTGCTCGAGAAGCCGTGTTGAGCCGACTCTTCGGAACAGATGCGCTATTGAGTTCCTACTTCTTTGCCTTCCTGGTGCCCAACCTCTTTCGACGACTCTTTGGTGAAGGCGCCCTCGCAGCAGCCTTTCTTCCAAGCTACGAACGTCTGACTCGCGAGAACCCGGAGATGGCTTCACGGCTGGCCACTGCCACATTGGGGACTGTTTCGATCCTGTTGGGAAGCCTTGTGATCATTGCCGAGATCATTCTCGCGATCCTGGTCGCATCGATTGACAACCCCAATCTCGCCCTTCTGCTGCTGATGATCATGCTTCCTTATACGCCACTGGTATGCATGGTGGCGATCTTTGGCGCCATGCTTCAGGTCCACGGTCGGTTTGGTCCGACTGCAGCTGCACCAATTATTCTCAATGCATTGGTGACCTTTGCTGCAATCGCAGGTGTCATCAACTTCGGCACCGGCGATGAAAACAGTCGCTTTCTTGTGATTTCCGGCATGGGTATTGCCGTCGTGCTTGCTGGCGTGATCCAATTGGCCTGGTCCTGGCGAGCACTCAGGCCAAGCGAACGGATTCTGTTCCGTGTTCGTGGCGTGCGAACGCACCTCATGGACATGTTCCGACGTGCTGGCCCGATGATCCTCGGGCTTGGTGTTCTTCAGGTGAACACGCTTATTGATGGGCTGATTGCCAGTTACCGCAACTACACGGGATCCTCCAACTTCTTTGGTTGGACCTGGCCTCTTGACGAAGGCGCCATGGCGGTTCTGACCTTCGCACAAAGGCTGTACCAGTTTCCACTGGGCGTCTTCGGCATTGCCATTGCAACAGCCATTTACCCCATGCTTGCACGGCTTGCCGATGACAATGAAGCATTCAATGACACCGTCAGGCGTGGTATCCGGCTGGTCTTCTTCATTGGTTTCCCGGCCAGTCTCGGATTGATGGTCGTCGCTCGCCCGCTTACCGGTGCGATCCTCCAAGGTGGCGCCTTCAACA
The DNA here is from genome assembly GCA_029242715.1 of Phycisphaerales bacterium. GTDB lineage: Bacteria > Planctomycetota > Phycisphaerae > Phycisphaerales > SM1A02 > UBA1668. Next base: position 14,952 of record JAQWTL010000026.1, on the reverse strand, counting down.
TCGAAGACACTGGACGAGTTGCTTTCGTATTACTTGGCTATGCGTCCTGTGTCTGGGCATACTCAATGATCCAGGTCATAACGAGAGCCTTTTATGCCAAAGGCGACACGATTACACCCGTTCGGATTGCTGTTTCGGTCGTCGTACTCAACCTCATCCTCAACCTCATCCTGATCTGGACTCCCTTGAAGGAGGCAGGACTGGCCTGGTCGACTGCAATCTGTGCCACCATCCAGACTGCCATACTTCTGCGAATGCTCAAAGTGCACGTGGATTCACCGCTGGGCAAAACCACCATTCCTTCAATGGCCAGGACGGTACTCCTCACAATCCTGATGGTGATTGGTCTTCAGGGGGTCATGATGGTCATGCCCGCAGGCCAGGACTGGATGCATCAACTTCTCAGCCTGGCAGTATTGGTCGCCGTCGGTACAGTCATTGTTGCCGGCGGCTCGGCGATCATGAAGATGCCTGAATTGAAATGGGCTGTTGGCGGACGAGCCTAAGCTTCCGCCAGTTTCCATGACTGTCCATCACGGGAAACCGGACGGTAGAGCGTGTCACGCTCCCGAGGAACGAAACCTGCTTCCCTGATCGCCCGGCAAAGATCCTTCACCGTTGTTTCCTGGTGAGTACCTGAACCCTCAACCTTCGTGATGTCGTACCAGACAACTGTTCCATCGATGTCATCTGCACCGTTCTGGAGCATGAACTGGGCCATGTCGAGCGTGTGCATGATCCAGAAGGCCTTCATGTGGGGAATGTTGTCGAGCATCAATCGCATCACGGCAATCATGCGCAGGTTCTCAAGACCCATAGGTCCTGGAAGATGCTGCAACTCGCTGTCATCCGGTATGAAAGGAAGCGGAACAATGGTCTGGAACCAGCCCATGGAAGTTTCGCCCAGTTGAGGAAGGCGGCCGTTGGGATAGCTTGATGAAGGCCCGGTCAGGACAACAGCATCAGATGTCAATTCACTGGGATCCTGCTTGAGCTCGATGCCCTTGGCCGTCGCCCATGACGCCAGTGCATGGTCCTGCTGTCGCCTCAAGAGCAACATGTGAGACAGTCGCTCCTCGATTTTCTCAACATGCCCATACAGCATGGTTGCGTTGGTATTCAGTCCCAGTTCATGAGCTGCCCGATGCACATCCAGCCAGACGTCACCTCTGATCTTGCCCTTGAACGCCTCATCATGAACCCGATCATCAAAGACCTCAGCACCGCCACCTGGAAGAGAGCCCAGCCCCGCCTCCTTCAGATCACGAAGCACTGAGAGGATGCCGTCATATCCATCCCGTCCTCGCTTGGAAATCCGAGCAAGGTGGACTATTTCAACGGCAGTGAATGCCTTGATGTGCAGAGTCGGCGCACATGTCCGTATCTCCTGCATCATGTCTGTGTAAAAATCAAAGGGGTGCCAAGGGTGCAGGCCTCCAACGATATGGACCTCGGTCGCTCCTGCCTCAACTGCATTCATCGCTTCACGGCGGATATCGTCGAGGGAGTGCTCGTAGGCTCCATCCTGATCTCGCTTCCTGTGGAATGCACAGAAGCTGCATGACAGGGCACAGATATTCGTGTAGTTGATGTGCTTGTTGACGTTGTACCAGGCCGTTGATCCGTGCATTCGCCGGCGAACCTGGTCAGCCATGCGGCACACCGTCCATGGATCCGGTGACTGCATCAATACCAGTCCATCCTCGAAGGACAGTCGTTCACCTGCCTCAATCCGGGCTCGTATCGGAGCCAGCTGTGGATCCTCGGCCACGGGCAGTTGGTTATCGGTGATGGATGGGATCGTGGTCATGGCAGCAGAACATGTTACGGGAAGGGATGCCTTCAGCGGAATACCCCTTCTTTCCCGAACAAGCCGGACAGCCCCAACTCGCCATCACGGCCATGTCGCTTGGTGGACTTCAGCCAGGCCCTCATGTTGACGATGGAAAAAGCTGCGAGAGCCTACTTATGTCACGCGCTGCCCTGCCCGTCCCGGGCAAGGGAGGAATGATGGAAGATCGTCTGTCCCAAACCGATTCAGAGGTTGGTGGGGGGGGCAGCGAGCCCCGGAAAACTTCAGCACCTCGTGCATCCGAACCAGGTACCGACGTCCTCGGAATCCTGGGGGATATCGAATCACAATTCGATCGACTTCGGAACATTCGAGGCGACCAGATCTCTGCACTTCGAGAACTGGCCGAGCGATCCGCTCGGCTTGAGGAGAAGAAGAGTGAACTGGACACGCTTCAGTCCGAACTGCAGGAGATGAAGCAGACTTGGGACCGCACGCGGCAGCATGAACAACAGGCACTGTCTGAATCCCAGCAATGTCTGGAAGCTGATCGTGAATCACATACCCGGCGAATCGAGGAAGACAAGGCTACGCTCATCAGAGATCGAAGCTCACTGGATGATGATCGTGATCGCATGCAGCGAGAAAATGACAGCCAGAGATCTCATTTTGACAAGACGCGTTGCAAAATGGATGCTTTGCAGGATTCACTGGATGCCAGATCTCGCGAAATTGAAGACGCTGCTCTGGCTGTATCTGAACAGGATGCCCTCCTCAAGCAACAAGTCGTAGAACAGAAACTGCAGGAAGAGCAATGGCTGGATGCCCTGCGGGTAGCCAGAAAGACAGTGAGCCGACGGGGCAAACAAATAGCCAGGCAGGAGATGGAGACTCGAAAGCTCAGGAGTCTTCGGGACTCACTCAAGACAAGGCGGCGTGGACTCGAATCCGCTGCTCGCGTCTATCGTTGCAAACTTGAAGAACTCGAAGAGAAGGTCGATTTGCAAGATGCCCGACTGGAAGAAGCCGGTCGACGCCTCCTGGCTTTCATGGAGCAACTTCGCGAACAAACCGATCTTGTAGAACGTGGCAATGCCGCCCTGGCACTCGTTGACCAGTTGGAAGGGCGTATCGACGAACTCCAGGAAGCCCTTGCCGATGCGGGTGATTCTGCCGAAACAAGTGCTCGCATCACGGCCCTGGAAGCTGAACTGGATTCCGCTCGTTGTCAGCTTGCTGATGTCGAACCTGCCATGCAGGAACTAGAAGGACTCCGTGAATCACATTCCTCCCAGGAGCAGGATATTGAAATCGCCGTTGAAAACAGGACACGAAGGCTTGCTGATATCGCCCGGCACCTGCACACACGGCGTACACGCCTGCACAGTCTTCGAAAAGCAATGCGCGTCGGAAACTCACCTGCAGCATCCGAAACCTCCAAGGAACAGGTCTCCCAGCGGCTTCGTCAATCAGAGATCATTGAGCAAAGGCAACGTGAACTCGATGACGTGCAAAGAATGCTGGCCAGCTCGGAAAAGAAGATGATCAAACGGTGGGCGGCACCTCGCACACTTGTTCTTACCAGCTGGACATTACTCCTTGTCGTGATCATTGCCGCTGCCAGTTGGGTGAGCGCCGACCGCGTACGACCTGCAGTCCGTACTGCATCGGTCGCCTTGGCACCGCAGGTGCCGCCCGGCAGCAGCATGGATGAAGCAAGCTCAAACGCCTGGCTTGAATATCACGAATCACAGTTGAAGAACAAGGGTTTCATACGCGAAGTCACACGTCGATCTTCTGGAAGACGACTCAGTCCATGGGACTCCCATGAATCCGTAAGCCGATTGCTTCAAAAGAACCTTGTGATGGATACCGGAGAGCCAGAGCGAATGGTCTTGACAATTGCTGCCAATGATTCGGATCGTGCAGCCGCATTCCTTGACATACTTGCAACCAGCATGGTCCTGGATTCTCAACGTTCAATTGCATCAAGGCCAAGCGGTCACGCTTCGAAGGTGCTTGATGACCGGACTGACGGGGGTGTCCTGAGGTACGCACGTATTGATCCATCTCCTGTTCAAGATGATCGTCTGGTGACCGCCAGCCTCTTCTTTGCAGGTGGTTTGCTCCTGACCTTCATGGTGATGGGCGTCGTTTACACCAGGCTCATCCGTGCCAAGCGGATCTTTGAACAGATCCATCCAGATGATCTTGGCATAACTACTGCCCCGGTGCGTCCGATATGAAGCTTGTTGCACGATTGATCATGCATCAGGTGCACGGAGTTGGGCCTATAACGGCATCCCTCAGAAGTCGGCCAGATGTCAGACCGATGAGGACGAATGGAAGCCAGCCCTTCACATGGGCAGACGGCTTTCATGGGAGCGCATGATCATGATTCAATGCTCATTACATGCCGGCATGACTCAACCGATGGCATCTATTCCATTCCCTGTCGAGGCTGCACGCATCCTCCAAGGGCGTCATAAGATCATTCATTCGGCTCGGCGCGGCGCAGCCTGGGCATTTGGAGATCGACGAATGAATGTCCTGGCCCGTGAACTTGGATGCCTTGGCCACTACGACGTCGATCCTGATGAGCCCAACGCCGCCTGATCAGGGTGTCGTGCCAGCTTCAGCATGTTCTGTGTCTGCAGGGACTGGTGCGTCTTCTGACACGGCAGATCCATTCACTGAACCCATGACCTTCTTCAGGCAGTCCCTGCGATAATGCAGTTGCTTGACGAAATCAAGCGTTGGCATTGAAGCAACCCAGGCTGCTCTGGCAGCAATCTCAGGGTCAACGGTTTGCTGCCTTTCAACAACAACAGGCTTCTTTGCGACCACAGGTGCCAAACGCAGCGATGCTTCCTGTCCGTCCATATTGGACTGAATGCTTGATGCCGGTATACGACGATCAATAAGCGCTGCCTCAAGGCGTGAGTTCTCGACACGATCTGCCGGCATCTGTCCGACTGGAACATAGGCAGCCTGCTGGTTCGCAATACTTGGCAGAACTTCTGCAGGGCCGCCGATGTAATACATCGTGCCAGCAGGAACGGATGCAACAACACCTTCTTCGCTAGGCATGTAGAGGGACCGTGGAAAGACAGCCCAAAGCCCTGCATTGCGACGTACGTAGCTCTTCTGACCTACGGGAAGCTGGTACAGCTCGCTGAAGCTGTATGGCTCACGCAGACCGTACTGCACCCATTTGAGGCTCGTTGATAAAGGACCGTTATCCGCAACACGCTGCTCCACAGGTAGCAGTCCGTGCAATTGCTCCTGCTGAGCCAGAACAGGGCTGGCTGCTGCCCCAAGGGGCAGCAGAACCATTGCTAGAATCCGGATTCGAAACCATGTGGTTTGCATGAGTACTTCAAGCCTACACCCTGCATCGGCGATCGACCCGGATTTCACCCTCTTTCCCGGTCACTCAGTCCCAGAAGCATCAGATGCCCTCTTCACCATCACCTCCATGGCCCCATACTGCCGTTCTACTCGCCGGTGGCCGTTCCCAACGCATGGGCCTCGATAAACACGGGCTGCAGGTTCCAAACGGCAAGACTCTGCTTGAAATCGTGCGGGACTGTGCACAGTTGACGGCTAGTCGTGTCATCATTTCAGGCCCGGCGGAGGCCATGCCCCAGCTTGAACATATCGCGGACATCAGGCCCGCATCCGGCCCCCTCGGTGGAATCGAATCTGTAATCAAATCAGGTCGTGATGAACGCTACCTGTTTCTTCCTTGCGACATGCCTCGGTTGACACCTTCCTTGCTGTGGCGTCTGGTTGAGAAACTTGATCACGCCGAAGCTGCTGTTTTCGAACAGGGCGAGCGAAGTATTCGGCCAGTATTACCATTGGCCTTGAGAAGCAAAACCGCCGCCAGGGTTCAACAACTCATGGAACATGGAAGAGCGTCCATACATGAATTGATTGAGTCGCTCGATGCTGCCACCGTGCCGTTAGGAGAAGAAGAATCAGGGTGTCTTCTCAACATCAACACGCCTGAGGAATGGTCAGAATTCCTGGCAGAGGGCTGACGCCACCGATTTTCTTGCTCATGCCTCCACGATTAAGGCATATTCAATCGAGTTGGGGTGAATATCTGAGTACTCTGTAGAAATTGAACCTGTTCAGGAGCCCTTGTGATGACCTCACTCAAACGTGTTCTGGTTTCAGCATCATTGCTTGCCATCATGACCGCAACCGCTTGCCAGAACGGCCAGTTGCCTGCTCCTCGATCAGCACACCCACTGGCAGATGGCCTGCCCAATGGAAAGACCCGTGGAACCATTGATCTGCCCGTCATTGAATTGACATCAGGAGGTTCGGCTCAGACAACCTTCGAGCCCACCATCATCACGACCACTTCAATCCCCCAACGCACAGGCCAGCGTAAGCCGTGGATTGGGGAAACCAAGCGACCCGGAAAACTGCTTCCTCCCCACTCGCGGGACAAGACACTCAAGCAGGGCCCCGCGAATAACCTCCAGGCTGGAGGGCTGCTTGAAGAAAAGAGAGTGGACTCACTGTCTTTCTTTCCCGCCATTCAACAGGGACCATGGAATCCACCCGACCCCTCTCTGGCCGTAGGCCCGAATCATGTGGTCGTCACCGTCAACATGGCGGTTGCCTTCTATGACAAGGAGGGCAATGAGCAGTTCTTCGCCAATCTTGATGACACTGGCGATCCGGGCTTCTTCGAGGATATCGGCGCCGGGAGTTTCACTTTCGACCCCAAATGCTTCTATGACCCGACCATCGAACGGTTCATCATTCTCGCCCTCGAGGTCTACAACGATCCTGACGAAGGTTGGATGACGATTGCCATCTCTGATGACAGCGATCCGAACGGGACCTGGTACAAGTACCGGACCTGGGCCGTCATCACCAATGACAATGACGAGTACTGGCCGGATTATCCCGGACTGGGCTTTGATGACCAAGCGTTCTACGTAACCTCCAATCTCTTTGGATTCGATGGCGGATTTTTGGGCGCCATCTATCGGATCTTCCCCAAGGAGGACATGCTTGATGGACAGCCTCTGACCGTTACAGATGTCCTGGACAGCAGCAGTGCCTCGGTGCAGGTGGCGCAATGCCTTGACTCCCGTGACAGCACCCTGTTCGTCTCCCGCAACAACAGCACCAGTATTCGACTCCAGACGATTCAGGATCCTCTGGGCACTCCCCAACTGTTCACAGCCAATGTCTCGGTTCCCAATTACAACAGTCCAATTAACGATGCACCCAACTTGGGGGGTGGCGAACTGGACACGCTGGATGGACGGATCATGAACGCCATGTGGCGTGACAATGGACTCTGGACCGCACACGCGATCATTGGAACCGGCGGCAATACGAGGGCACGCTGGTACAACTTCGACGTCAACGGTTTCCCAGGTGGAAGCACGCCTTCATTGATTCAATCTGGCAATGTTGATATGGGGAGTGGGAATTTTGTATTCTTCCCGGCCATCGCATCCAATCGATTCGGTGATGTGGCAATGGTCTTTGCGAAATCAAATGCACAGGAATACGCCTCGATCCAGGCGACCGGGCGTCGATCCACGGATATTCAAGGCGTCATGGGTAACCTGACCGAACTGGCTGTTGGTACGGCTGGATCAGAGGGCCGGTGGGGGGACTACTTCGATATCACGGTCGATCCAGTCGATGACACCAGCTTCTGGATGGTCGGCGAATACGTCACGACCTTCGAAGGCAACGTGATCTGGGAAACCTGGATCAACAAGTTCGAAATCTCCTGTCCAGGTGATGTCAATGGAGATGACGTGGTCAATGTCAATGATGTGCTTACCGTGCTGGCTGGCTTTGGTGGACTGGGATCCGGTGGTGACGCCAATGGTGACGGTGTTATCAATGTCAATGACGTCCTGATCGTCATCTCCAGCTGGGGCAACTGCCCCTGAGTGAATCAGCTCACAGGTGCAATTCTGGCAAGAAGGCCCTTGAAGGCCGGTGTCCTGGATTGCGGATCGACTGAACGTGGCACGATGATGTTGGCCTCCGGGTAATACATGGCTGCATTGCCAGGAGGAACATCAAATGATCTCGCCAGGACCTTCATGGATCCTGCTTCAGTGCTGACTTCGACCTGACTGTCCTCGACAAGGCCCATTCTCGCCATGTCCTCTGCATTCATCAGGATGATATCCCGGCGATTCTGACCTCGATAGAAATCCTCGTCCTCGTAGACGACGGTATTGAACTGCCCCTCACTTCGGATGGTCATGATCCGTATCTGATCATTCTCCGCCTCAAGTGGTGACTCCGGCACGATGGCATGAACAATGGCCCGCCTGTTTTCAGTCTTGAAGAAGGGCTCATGAAAAGTCCTTCCCTCGATCTGGAACTCTTGATCACCTTGTGTATTGGCACCAATGGCTTCATAGCCTGGAACCACACCGGCGATCGTGCTTCTGATCGAAGCATGATCTCGCATCGCATTCCAGTCAACGGGTGATGTCTCACCCATCACCTGCTCGGCAATCTCGGCAATGATTTCGCTTTCAGCCCTGGGCCCAGCGTGACGAGCAGGTCCTCCATCACTGAATCGAACGTAATTGAACATGCTCTCCTGGGTGGTTACCTGTGGTTCTTCGTCACGCGCCAGAACGGGCAAGACGATCGTTTCACGGCCCCGACCATGAACATGGCCCAGATTCATCGTGGTGTTGAAATGCACGACCGTATCAATCGAAGACATCGCCTCGGATGCGTACGCATGATCCGGGTTTGAACCCCATAGATTGCCGCCAAAGCACCAGGCCAATCGCATGTTCCCGGATCGCGCGGCGTCCATGCATGCCAATGTGTCCAGTCCGGGCTGTGTCGGCAACGTGACACCGAATTTGTTCTGAAGCGCTGCCAGAAACGGGGTCTTCAATTCAGGAACGACGCCAACACTTCCAATTCCCTGGACGTTGGAATGGCCTCTCAATGGCATGAGACCTTTCCCTGGCGAGCCGAGCATCCCCCTGGCAATAGCCAGGTTTGCGATGTGCTGTACATTCTGAACGCCATTGCGTTGATGTGTGATTCCCATGGCCCAGCAGAAAATCGTGGCCTTTGAAGCGGCATAAAGATCTGCAATGCGATCAATCTCTTCGCGGGAAACACCACTGGCCTGCACGATGCTGTCCCATGAAAGGCCTGATACGAGGTGCACCAGTTCATCCCAGCCCTGAGCATGGTGAACAACAAATGGTTCATCCACGGCGCCTCGCTCAATGATTGCCTTCGTGATACCAGTCAAGAGCATGGCATCACCACCAACATGTGGCTGAACATAGAGATCCGAAATCCTGGTTGCACGCAACATGCTCCGCACACTGCTTGGAACCTTGAACCGCTCAAGCCCGATTTCCCGCAGCGGATTGATCACGACGACTCGGCCACCTCGCCTCTTGAGTCGCATGAGTGAACTCATCAGCCTTGGATGATTTGATGCCGGGTTTGCGCCGATCAGGAAAACCAGATCACTCTGCTCCAAATCATCCAGAGTTACTGTGGCAGTTCCCGAACCAGTAACACTTGCGAGTCCAACACCGGATGCCTGGTGACAGTAATAGGAGCAGTTGTTGACGTTATTGGTTCCCCAGATTCGAGCGAACACGTGAAGAAGAAATGCTGCTTCATTGGAAGATCGCCCACTCACATAGAAGAATGACTCGTCCGGCGAAACCACCTTCATGGATTTCACGATTCGATCAATGGCATCCGACCACTCAATGGGTCGGTAGGCAAGATCCAAGGGGCCGGCGACCATGGGCATTGTCAAACGTCCCAGTCGTTCCATTTCGCGAGGAGTCATGCGACTCATCCGTTCGAAGGACAGATCCGCAATGGCTTCCTGTGTAATTGCGGGTTGCAGGTCTGCGCCCATTGCCTGGATGGATTTTTTGCAGACTTCAGGAAAATGGCCCTTCTCGTTGACCATGCCTCCTCGTTCTCCGCCCATCCCCAAAGCACAGGTCTTGCACGCATTACGACTTCGTAACGCCCTCCACATCCTTCGGATACCGCCCGCTGCCCGGGCAGTACGAAGGCTGTAAACAAGGGCAGGCCATCCACCACCATGTCTGGGTCGTCGTGCCATGACTCTGACTACTGTATCGCTTGGCAGCAGGTATCAGGAGCCTGATAGCATTCCTTCATGACCGATGACCCCCTAGAAGCCCAATCTGCAGCTGCCTCAGCCGACCGGATCACCGGTCGATTGCTGCTGGTCGAACCAGATGAACTTGTCAGGCGAATGCTGGCGATGAGTCTGCATGGTCTTGGGCATACGGTCCTGACTGCTGAAGATCTGCAGACGGCCCAGCGAGAAATCAAGGACGAAGGGTTTGACCTGGTCGTTCTGGACGCCGATTTCAAAGGTGCTCTGGATCTTCTGGACTGGCTCAAGGAACAGGATTGTCCCACACCGGTCATCGTCACCTCTGCCCGCGAGAAGACGAATCAGATCGTGAGGGCCTTTGATCGTGGCGCCGCTGACTATCTGACCAAGCCAATCAACCTTTCGGTCATGGCAGCAAGAGTGCAAGCCATCCTGCGGTTGATGTCCGATCCGGATGACACAAGAAGTCGACTCCGGCCCCTTGATGCCCTTCGTGTCATTGATCTTCCCGCGATAGATCGCCAGATTGAACAGGTTTCAAGTGGTGGCGGCGGTGCTGCCACACTGCTTGCTGTCAATGACATCCTGCGCGATGTCCTGAAAGCAGAACGCGCATCCGTATTCCGCTATGACGAGGACAGACACGAACTGCTGACCGTCGTCGCTCATGGTCGTTCCGCTGACTCCGAGGATTCTCCGCTTATCCGCATGAATGCTGATGCCGGACTGGCTGGTGCATCACTGCGACTGAACCGCATGCTGAATATCCCGGATGCCTATTCAGATGAGCGATTCAATCCCGAGTTCGACAAGCAGACGGGTTTCCGAACCCATTCGGTTCTCTGCTTCCCGCTCCACGATGACCAGGAAAAACCGATCGGTGTTGCCCAGGTACTCAACCATGAGCATGGGGCATTCACTGCAGAAGCTGAAATCATCGCCGGACAGCTTGCAACACGCTGTGCCCATTCACTGGCAGCTGCTTTCTTCGATGATCCCGATGAAATGAACCTTGCCGCCACCATCGTGGCGGAGTCGCCGATCATTCTGCAGGACACGCTGATCATTGATGGTGGACAACAGAGTGGACCTGTCATTGTTCCAGACCCAAGCCAGCCACTCTCCATGGTCGGCACGTCGCTGGGTCGTTATCAGCTTCAGTCCATCCTTGGCTCAGGCATGCAAGGTGTTGTCTTCGAGGCAACGGATGAACTTCTTGAACGAGATGTCGCTATCAAGCTCCTTGGTCTCTATTCCGGTCGCATTGAACATCTTCGATCACAGTTCATGACGGAAGCCAGAGCAATGGCCAAGCTAAACCATGCCAACACCGTTGCGATTCATGACGTCGGTGAATTCGATGGATCGATGTATCTCGTCATGGAACTCTGTGAGCAGACAGTCGGCAAATGCCTTGAAGGGGACAACCAAATCCCATACGAGCGGTCTCTTCAGATCATTCGAGATGCATGCCTTGGACTTTCCGCCGCCCACAAGCGCGGCATGATCCATCGTGACATCAAGCCCGACAACATCCTGCTGGACACTGATGGTTGTGGAAAATTGAGTGATTTCGGATTGGCAATGGCTGCCAATACAACGGATGTTTCCGGTGATAACCGGATTGTTGGTACGCCTCATTACATGAGTCCAGAACAGTGCCGAGCAGAGCCTGTGGACCACCGAAGCGATATCTACGCTCTGGGTGGCACCTTTTTCCACATGCTCACAGGCGCTCCCCCGTTTGGCCACTATGAAACCGTTGATGCTGTTCTCAGAGCACAATGCACTGAAGCCATTCCAGACCCGGGCAAGATCAAGAGCGATTTGCCCGATGACTGCAAGACAGTCGTCCGAATGTGCCTGGCCAAACAGCCCGCAGATCGTTACCAGAATGCTGCCTCTCTCCAGGAAGATATCCAGGCATTGCTTGATCGCGTGGATGCCACCTGAAACCCGGATTCGAGCTATCCTTCCTGCTTGCAGTCGAATAATCGACTGCAAGGGAGCGAACCACCTTGTCAACACCCAGCGAAAGCAGTTCAACGGGAACATCCCTGTTCGTGAATTTCGAACAGGATGGCAAAGTGCTCATTGCACGCATGGTCGGACCCAATGTCGGCCAGCGTGAAGCTGAAATCATCACCTCTGGTTTTCAGAGAGCGCTTGAAGCAGATAGTGGCTCAACGCATCTGCATATGGACATGGCAGAAGTCGCGTTCATGAACAGCATGGGAATCGGAATGCTGGTCGATCTTCGCAACAAGACCACGGCCAAGAAAATGAAGCTGGTCCTGGGAGGCGTTCGACCAGAGCTTGAGCAATTGCTCAAGATGGTCCGCCTGGACAAGCTCTTCAAGCTCTGCACCAATGACAAACAATTGGAGAAGGCACTCAAGCGCTGAGCGACTTGAGCAGCTTCCAGGCAGCCTCGACGTGCGAGCGTTGTGTACGCCATTGGCCAACGCAGAATCGAATCACGAATCGATCGCCCAACGTGGCATGGCTCAAGGACAGGTTTCCTGAAGCGTTCGCCTGCTCCATGATCTGTCTGGTACGTTCATCGCCGTCAACATGCGAGAAGCACACAAGTGAAAGTGGGCAGGGTGCTGCCAATTGAAGATTCGGTTCCGCTTCGATCAGACTGGCCAGTTCCTGGACCATGGCCACGTGTTCACGAACCATGGCTCGAATGCCCTCGACCCCGTAGTGTCGGAGAACGAACCAGAGCTTGAGTGCGCGGAACCGCCGGCCCAGCGGGATCTGCCAATCCCGGTAATCGATGACATGCCCGGCATCCGTCGCCTGGTTCCTCAGATAATCAGGAAGAATGCTGAGACTGTTGATCAAGGCACCACGGTCGGCAACCCACAGGCAACTGCAGTCGAAGTTCACGAGCATCCATTTATGTGGGTTCACCGTATAGCTGTCCGCTTCTTGACAACCAGCCTGGATCCAGCGGAACTCCTCGCAACAAGCCGCTGTTCCGAACATTGCCGCATCCACATGCAACCAGATGTTGAACTCGCGACAGATCTCAAGAAGATCCTCCAGCGGATCCATGGCACCTGATGCAGTGGTACCGGTGGTTGCACTTACCAGGAAGGGTGTGCAACCAGCAGCAATGTCCGCCTTGATGGCTTCGCGCAGAGCATCTGGTTTCATCGCAAAGGAATCATCGACATCTATGAGCCGCAGACTGTCTCTGCCCATGCCGATGATTCCAGCAGCTTTCTCAATGCTGGAATGCGCCTGGCTTGATGTATACGCAGTCAATTGCTGGGAACAGGAGGACACGCCTTTCCGTGTTGCCTGACCACCTGTAGCGCGATCTCGAGCAGCGATCATCACGCAGACTGCAGCGGAACTTGCCGTGTCCTGTATGACACCACCACCTGAACCAGTGGAACGAAAGCGATCCCCAAGTCCAAGGAGCTCTGCCATCCAGTCAAGCATCCGGGTTTCCATTTCCGTACATGCCGGACTTGTTGACCAGAGCATTCCCTGAACACCAAGTCCACTGGAAACAAGATCCGCAAGAATCGACGGACCAGATGAGTTGGAAGGAAAATAAGAGAACCAGTTGGGCGACTGCCAATGCGTGATGCCCGGCATCACCACGGTCTCAAGATCCGCCATCATGTTCTCAAACGGCTCTCCATGAGCGGGAGGAGACGCCGGAAGGGATGAGGCGATATCCCCGGGAGAAGCCTGTGACAGCACAGGCCTTGACTCGACTTCTGAGAGATAATCGGCAATCCAATCGATGACCTGATGGCCGTATCGCCTGAAGTCTTCCGGATCCATGTGCGGTATGTTCGACATGCAGGGTCAGACCGGTACGGCTTCAAGAGCTTCCTGGACATCATCCATGAGAAGTTCCATCATCCCAGAGCCGAAATCAAATTTGAGTTCAGCCGCTTCAAAGAGCTGGGGCAGGGGCTTGGAACCGCCGAGTGCCATGGCACGTCTGTAGTTTTCCAGGCCACGCTCAGGATCCCTGCGGTACTGGGACCACAACTGCAGAGCGCCCAGTTGCGCGATCCCATATTCGATGTAATAAAAGGGAACACCGAAGAGATGCAACTGCTTGTGCCAGAACTTGGCTCGTTGGCCTTCGAATCCAGACCAATCGACATCGGGCCCGAACCTGGCATGCAGTTCCAGCCAGTAGATATCTCGTTGGTCATGATCATGATCAGGATGCGTGTAGATCCAGTGCTGGAAGGCATCGATCGTGGCGATCCAGCTCAAGGTGTCCACGATGCCTTCAAGGTGCTTTCGCCTGGCACGGTCCGCTTCCTCAGCCGTATAGAACTCGTCAAGGAATGGATGCGCCAGAAGTTCCATGCTCATGGAAGCGACTTCGGCAAACTCGATGGGAGCATGGCGATAGGCGACCAGTGGCTCCTGCTCGCTGAGCATCGAGTGGAAAGCATGCCCTGCTTCATGAATCATCGTCTCCACATCACGCTGAAGTCCGGCGGCATTCATGAAAATGAACGGGATGCGACGTCGATCACGGTTGTACTGGTAACCACCAGGGGCCTTGCCCTTGCGGCTATCCAGATCCAGACAATCGGCTCCACGAAGGCGATCAAACAGGTCACCAAGACCCGAGTCCATGCGATGGAAGAGGCCGGATGTCTTGGCCACCAGTTCATCAGCACCATCAAACGGCAGCAGGGGGGAGCGACCCTTCGTATCGACTTCCAGATCCCATGGCCTCAGGGTGGAAACACCCAGGGTGTCCTGTCGCTGTCGGTTGGCAGCATGCTGCAATGGAACACAAAGCTTCTCAACACCTTTATGGAAGGCTTCACAATCCACCGGTGTGTAGTCGAAGCGATGCATGGCCTTGAACATGTAGTCGCGGAAGTCCTCGCAATCCGCATTCAAGGCAATTCGATTTCGAAGAACGATCAACTCGTCATAGATGCCGTCGATCGCCTCGTGATCCTGATATCGACGATTGATGGTTGCAGCCCACGCCCCTTCACGGGTCTCGCGG
>JAQWTL010000021.1 GCA_029242715.1 Phycisphaerales bacterium | reverse complement strand
TCCGACGACAACAACCTGTCCGACATCGGCATCGACTTCACCAACTTCCAGAACGGTGGAGCGATCGATTCGTCCGACGGGTCGTGGTTCTGCACCCCGGACGACAGCCAGGGTGATGCCGGTGACTTCCAGAACGAGTCCTGCGAATCAGGCAACGGCGTACTCGTCGCTCGCCTGACAGTGCGGGACCTCTCCGCGAGCGTCTACTTCGAGGCCCTGTTCCAGGGCAAGGACGCTTCGGGCAGCACCTGGCAGACCGGTGGCAGCATGAGCATCGTCTACGACGACTGCAACGGCAGCTTCTGCGATGGCGACTTCAACCAGGACGGTGTGGTCGACGTGTCCGACCTGCTGAACGTGATCGCCAACTGGGGCAATCCCTACGACGTGGCGGACCTCCTGCTGGTCATCGCCGACTGGGGCTGCACCGGCTGATCACAGCCACATCCCATGTACGAACCAGCCCCCTCGATCCGCCTGGATCGAGGGGGCTGTCTTTGTGTCGTACACAAGCAGTCGGGCGGAGGGACTACTTCTCGCCCGAACCGTCATTGGGAAAGGCGAAGTTCCAGACCCAGATGGATGCCAGGATGGCCACCACCAGCACGACCCAGGGGACGTACCAGTAACTGACACTGGGACTGAAGGCATCAACCAGCGGCTGGAACCAACCGCTGCCCGTGTTTCCCCCACGAGGCGTCAGGAACCACGCCAGGAAGAACAGGCCGATATTGATCGGGATGAGAATCAGCAGCAGGGTTCTTCGTTTCATGGATCGAGTCCTCCGGTGACTGCCCGAAGCATACCCACCTGCGAAGTTCCCATCCAGTAACCGGACCCGTCGACGCTGCGGCGAGCCTACTGCTCAACGGCCCGGTCGTTGGAAATTGTGGAGTTCCAGATCCAGATGGATGGCAGAATCGTCACTACCAGCACGATCAAGGGGGGGGTGGACCACTTGCTTTCGTCCGCATCGGATGGAATCAGGATCCATGCCAGAACGAAGAGGCACAGGTTGGCCGCAATGAGTTTCAGCAGCAGGGATCTTCGTTTCATCAATCGACACCTCCGGAAACTGCATTCAGGATATCCACCTGCGATGCGCATTTCCAGAAACGAATCCGATTCGACAATCCGTCACCGAAACACCCATGTACTCATCCCGCATGTCGACAGGTGTCGAATATCCATTCGAATGAACCCGGCCCTGGCTGCATCCAACTCCCCATTCGCCGAAACAAGACTCTCTCGCCGATACCATGCATGAGGAGACCGTGATGCTCGATGGAATCATGGCGCTTTGGTTTCTGCTGACCGGCCTGTCGCTGGTCTTTGTCATCCTTGACCTGCTGACCAATACCCCGGTGAGCTGGGTCCAGAAGTTCGCCTGGATCCTCGTGATCGCCTATACCGGCCCGATCGGCCTGTTCATGTTCCTGCTGACCTGCCGCAGCCCCGGCCGAGGGCTTCATGACCAATTCACCAAGGCGTCCTGGAAACAGGGTGTCAACAGTGAAATGCACTGTCTCGCCGGCGATGCCACCGGAATCATCGTGTCGGCCATCATCCTTTCCTTCATGGCGCTGTCGCCAGGCGTTGATCTCATCATCGAATATGTCGCGGCCTGGGTGACCGGACTGTTCATCTTCCAGGCATTGATGATGATCGGCATGTTCAACAACAACTACTTCAAGGCAGTTCGCAAGACGATCTTCGTTGAAACGGTTTCCATGAACATGGTCATGGTCGGCATGATTCCCGTCATGGTTGTTCTCCTGCACGAGTTTCCGTCCAGTGATGATCCGTGGAACCCGTTGTTCTGGTTTCGCATGAGCATGGGAACGGTCGTCGGCGGGCTCATTGGATTTCCGATCAACTGGTGGATGGTCCACAAGGGCATCAAGCATGGATGCATGAGCACGCCTGAAAAAGCAATGGCGACATCTGCTGGGCATGACATGCCAATGGGCGATGGTGAGGCTCATGGCGAACATGCTGGGCACGACATGCCATCGCTTCCACTCTGGCAACAATTGGCATGGTCCACGGCCACCTTTGCCCTGTTGGCAGTGGCGATCTGGATCACCACCATGTTTGCGCCGATCAAGTTCTAGGGCAACGCTCGTCCGGACTGCAACGACACACCATCACGTTGCCAACGTGAATGTCGACGGTTCGAATCCGTTCACCCGCTTTTGAAAGCAACCCTTGCACACGCAAGAGTTTGCCTTTGGGTGTCTCTAACAAGTTCAAAAACCAAACCCCTTACCATCTGCCTTTGAATAGCACTAGGCATTTGAATGGGCGTTTATGTTTCATATGCGATAAACTGCACCGATGCAACTGAGACCTCGCGAATCGGTAATCCTTGTAGAAAATTTTGATTCAATGGTGTTGTGGTACCAAGACACGCTTGGGTTCACGGTAAAGAAACGGTTTGATGAGGGATTTCATTATTGCAATCTTGAAAACGATGCAGGCATCAAGTTCGGCATCGCAGTTGCAAGTGAAATGCAAGTTTCACCAAAGGACCGTCCCCTGAACAGCGTTGTGTTGCAATTTGAAGTTGACGATGTACAGGCATTCTTGCAGCACATCGAAGAGCAAGGCGGTTCGATTACAGGGGAGGCGTCGTACAATTCGAACGACCAATTCTGGTTTGGCAGTTTTGCAGATCCTGAAGGCAATCCCTTCTGGGTCGTCGACGGAAATTGTCCTTAGTGGTTCAATTGGAGTTGGATGTGCCCACATAAAACAACCCCACTGCGATGGGCAGAGGGGTTAAGAAATTATTCGCAATGCAATCCAAGGCACAAGAAAGAAGATGACGGTGAGGATTTTGTACAGAGCAAAGATTCTGTAAATAATTGGACCGACTTGTTCTGGAGTGAGCCCATATAACTTTGCGTGTATCCTTTGAACCCAACTTCTTCCACAGGTGTAAACAGTGAAACTAAAGAGAAGTACACCGAAGTTGAGGATTGTGCCCCACATAAAGAAATTCAGCAAGAATTCAATGTTCATAAGGATTTCATTTTGCATTGTGGTGCTCCTTCACTGTGCATTAGGCATCAAATTGAAACACCACACATTCCCCATCTAAAGGGTCATCTGTGGTGTTCAATTCATCACAATAAGGATGGTAAGAAATAATGCACTCCATCCAATCCAAGTCCAACGAAGCAATCTCTTGAGTATTTTGACTTGAGTTTCTAGTGATTCAATACGAGTGTCGGTAGTCATTGAGTTGCTCCTGGGAGGAGTTGGAGCACCAAGAATACAGCACACTAAAAGAGACCCCCCTCGATGTGCATAGCAAGGGGGTTACAAGTCAAATCGACTAGTCAATCAAGTGTAGATTCAGGCATATGTTGTTTCAGATTTGACTACCAGTTATGCGTTGCAACTCACTGCCCATATTGAGTTAACCACGATCCCACCTACACACAATCACGTTGCCAACGTGAATGTCGGGCGTTCGAATCGCCTCACCCGCTTTCCAACCCTTGAAACCCCTGTCACGAATCTGTGACGGGGGTTTTTTCGTGAATCAGAAAATACTTTGCTTCAACAGGAACCGCCTTGTTAAGGTGGATTTCTATCAATCAACCAACTACATGGTTGATGGGAGGGAAAACATTCATGATTACTACATTACTTACTTCTTGTGTCGTATTTTTTACAGGGTTCACCGGCCAAAGCGAGAGCAGACTTTATGACGACTGCCCCTGCCCGACTGCGGAGTGTCCTTCTGACATCAACACTGACGATGCGGTCGACATTGCCGACCTACTCTTGGTGATTGATGAATGGGGTACAGACAATGAAGCCGCGGATGTCGATGACAACGGAATAGTTGATATTGAGGACATATTAAGTGTGATCGCTGCATGGGGATCAAACTGCGAAGAACAGCCGGAGACTCTTCCCTGCCCTGTAACGCTACCCACTATTCCAGCGCCTATGGCCGCTCTATATTGCGGCGACGTAACTGATCGCTTCGTCGGTTGCAAGGATGGCATCAAGTATCTTCAGAGTCCAATTCGAACGACGGTCATGGCATACGACAGTCAAGGTATCCAGGACAACTCCGCAGCCGCCCTGAACGCTATCAACCAAAGTGATGAGATGGCCTCAGCAGTCTGGGCAAGCATAGATCCATCGGTATCTCCTGACTGCCTTCAGGTGCAAGAAGTATGCCGCACAGGCAGATCTGTACGTGATTCCACCGCCACGAATCTTATAGGCAATGAGATGATAGTCCCTCCGTTCAGCAATGGTGTGGCCGGAAACGCCCTCACACTATGGACCATGTCAACCAATGCAACCGCAATGTACCTTGTTGAACAGGCACAAGATAACCAAACATATAATCACGATTTCTACTTCTACAAACTGATGGATTGGGCAGCATCAGTTGACTTCCAATTTGAGAACGGATGGGACGACAAGCTAATCAAGGCAACAGCCATACTTGAAGCGCAGTTTACGACATGCCCACAAGGTGTTACCCCACCTCAATCTGCAGAAGCACAGACGCTCTATCGAGGAGCCCCCGTACTTTGTGCAGACTATAAACTTCTTAAAGACTCCCTTAGCCAAGGTACACCCCTGTATGCAAGAAACTTTTTTGCAACATCTACAGATGAAACTGAAGCCGATATGTTCATCAATAATGGTGGGACATGGCCCGTCAAAAAGGTGACTTGGGTTCTTTATGAAATCGATTATCGGGCGGGGGAGAACATTGGCTACGATATGACACCATACAGTCAACACCCGGATGAAACTGAGGTCCTGTTCCCTCCATACGTCGAATTTACCGTGACAGGCATATCCGAGGGGGACTTTGCGGACTTCAGGGTCAATATCACCGTCCAATAGATCCTGTCTCAAATCAAAGACCTTATCTTGTAACACTGAATTGAAACATTGATCCAGAACGCAACCTCAACCCAGAGAGTCACGTTGCCAAAGTGAATGTCGGGCGTTCGAATCGCCTCACCCGCTTTCCAACCCTTGCCTGGATTGTCGGTCTCTCGCCGGTGTTTCCAGGCGAATGAACCCCGCTTCACAGCGGGGTTTTTCAATGTCAAGTGATGCCCTGAGAAACTAGTCACTTGTGGCACAAAACCATCTACTATCAGTTCGATTGCAATACAGCGTTGCTAAGGAACAAGCCCCCTATCCCCCACTGAAGAGAGCATTAGATGAGCTTGAAGAAAATGATTGTCGTTATGGTTGCTGCAATACTTGCTGCAGTAGTTGCCACTGTTGTTACTAAATCTCTGCCTGGAATTGAGAACGCCTCACCAATCATAGGTGGCGCAGTTGGTGGCGCAGTTGGTGGAGCCGTTGCAGGAGCAGTTGCTTGTAACTTTGGCAAAAAGAAGTAAGTGCAACAAACACTCTAGAGGGGCTGTTGTTTGAAGCGAACTCCCCTAGCTACTAGTCACTTTTACGAAGACAGTTCTGTATCTGGCGACATAAGTTGGGATGTAAGTGACTAGTCAGAATCCGTCGCAATCACCTACAGAACAGTGCGCTGCACCGAATCCGACTACCCACCGTGACATTTCCAACGTGAATGTCGGGCGTTCGAATCGCCTCACCCGCTTTCAAAAATAACTCCTGCTTCGGCAAGGGTTGTTCATTGGTATTGCGATGACTTTCACCATCCACCTTTCGCAGAAACCACTGACCATTCAGTTGGTGTTTGTTTCTCAAAGAAGACAACCCCTCTGTCCATGGCAGAGGGGTTGAGTTTTGTTCAGTTGGTGCGACTCAAGGAATTTGTGAAGTCACTACACCTTTGCCGTTCTGGGTTTGAACCACACCTTCCCCTGCACCGAGTTCCACAAGTGTTCCACCTTTACCATTCGCGGTCAGAACCATGCCTTTTCCATCGGTGGTTGTGGCAAGTGACACAAGAGTATGCCCCTTGTTATTCATAGTCTGGATACCACCACTGCCGTGATTATTCATCCCCATCAAGATAAGAGCTTCCCCCTGGGTGTTGTATGTCGAGATCATTCCCCCTTGCTGAATCGACTTGATTGAGTTCGGCTGAGTCGAAAATCGGCGATGATCCCCCCTACCCGACTGCAAGGAGACGATTGTGACCGCTGCACGCCAATGAACGACCGGCCTCGTCAGATGGCGAGACCGGTCGCATGAGAACATCACTGGTGGTGTCCGGTGTGCGTATCAGTCGGACTTCTGATCGACATCCACCTGAACGAGAATCTCCCGGAAGTCCTTGATGTCGACCAATCCGTCACCGTTGACGTCGTACTGCATGTTGTTAACCGGATCGGCCATGGCGTCGATCATGATCTCCTCGTCGATCACATCGACCATGTCGTCTCCGTTGAGATCGGCCGTCGGGACATGCGGCAGAAGCAAGGCCGTGACCGGCTGGCGATCCCCATTGTCCTTGTCGCCCTCTTCGAGGTCCTCGATGAGAAAGAGCCTCCGCTCGGCCGGCCCGGCCCCATACTGGCCGTTGTGATCGACCATCACGATGCTCTCGTAGTTGCTCGTCACGCCGCCAGTGTTCCCCGGGCAGACCGATCCGTCAAAATGCCTGACGAGCTCGAAGGTCCGCTTGGCCATCGACTTGCTGCTTACCCCGCTCGGATGCCCGTTTGGCTCGACCGCGAGATGCCACAGCTCGAGTGAGTTCGGGTCACTGAAGTCAAACAGATCCTGACCGTGCCAAATGTAGAGATCACGCGCATTCTCGTCCCAGTGCAGGCCGCAGACCTCGTTGGCATTCGTCTTGCGGTAGCCGAGCGGAGTGAACTCTTCGCTCACCTCAGGGTTGATCTCGAAGAAGTACAACCGGCCCTGGTACTGATGCCCGACGACCGCCAGCTGGCCCAGCATGGGTGCGCCTTCCTCTTCGTTGTAGTTCTTCTGGATATATGGAGAAGACGACGTGGACTTCACTCCTTTGGCATCGTAGTACGTCGTCTCCAGGTAGATGCCTGTCTCGTAGCCGAACAGATGCCCCTTGTCATCCATGATCGGAACCTTGGTAATGGTGTCGGGAAGCGTGATGAACTCGAGACCTTCGGCACCTTCACCATTGTCCCAGTTGGCGCCCTCCTGATGCATCAGGTTGTCCTTGGCATCCTTGGCCTTCTTGCTGAGCGACCAGACCTTGGTGGGTGCACCGTGCTCGTTTTCAGCATTGAGATCATCGACCCGAATGATCGCAGACCCATTCTCGGACAGGATGAACAGGGAATCATCCGCAAGGTCAGGAAGCATGGCACACGCCTCCCAGTCGCCGAGATCGTTGGAACCCTCCCAGCCAAGTGCGCTTTCCCGATCGGGGCACGTCCAGGACTTCACGACCCGATTCTCGATGTCCCCGTCGGGCCCATCGGTAAATGCGACCTTGTAGATCACCTGGGGATTCGACTGGACGAGCCACAGAGCACCCTGATTGGGATTCCAGTCACTGCCGTCGATTTCGCAGTTCGCCTTCCCCTCAGCGCCACCTGTCTCACCGGGACTTGCATCACCGAGGCTGAACTTGTGGGTCTCCTTCATGGGAAGATCGACGCGGACCCCGGAGAAGTCGGCCGAGGCCACTCCGGTCAGCGAGGCACCCACGAGAGCCGAGTAGATGGAAGCACGGCCGATTGTTCTGGATGTAAGTGAGTTCTTCATAGCTATTCTCCTGCATATGCTGGGCAGTGCCGATGCGGCAAGGCCTTGAAACATGAACAAGCCCCTCTACGGACTTTGAAATGGCGTGTACCACCAAACAACTGATATCGAGTGAAATAAACGAAATGCACGGCCGAATCGGGGCTGAAGGCATCATCAGCGTATGTCAAGTCCGATTGATGTTCAATGCCGATCTGTGATCCAGGCACCAACAGCATCGAGCACCTCGGGTGACATCGTCTCGTCGATCAGGGCATACTCCTCGATCCTGCCGGTGCGGCATGGTTGAAGTGGGTGATTCAAACCCTTCATGGGCATGATCGTGAAGTCCGCGTTTCCGCCGGCATCCAGCGATGATGAGATCCAGTCGAGATTCTCGACGGTGACCTGCAGATCCATGGTGCCGTTGATCGCCAGTACCGGACACCGTACGCGGCGGAGCGTGGGCCCGGGATCGTAGGCCAGAAACGTTCTGAACCATGGTGTATCGATTTTGTCGACGAACGCCCGCAGCTCGAGCTCGCGATCATCGGCCGCCTCCGCGGTGATGAGCGGACTGCCACGAAGCATCACGATCAACTGTTCCGTCGCCTTGTCCGCAGGCACCGAATCGTCCAGCAGCAGATCGAAGATCTTTCGTTCATCCTCGGCGGCCTGCGTGATGACGTCCTCGGATGCTCCCCCGCTTCGCATCATCGACTCGTTCTGAATCAGCAGCAGCTGATCGACCGGCATGCCGGGGCCGGCCAGCAGCACGATGAACGCGATCCGTTCATCCCGGGCCGCCACGATCGGCGCGATCATCCCACCCTCGCTGTGACCGATGAGGCCGACGGAATCGGCACGGATCTCGGAACGCCCAAGGAGATAGGAGACACCCGATTCGACATCACCGGCGAAGTCGAAGGAAGTCGACTCGCCCGGCGGCCCGATGTCGGTCGAGCCACCGACTCCTCGATCATCGACCCGCAGCACCGCGATTCCCCGGCGACTCAGATGGTCAGCGAGGACGAGAAAGAGACGATGATCGAAGATCTCGCAGTTGCGGTCCTGCTGGCCCGAACCTGAGATCAGCACTGCAGCGGGAAACGGCCCGGTTCCCTCGGGGATCGTCAAGGTGCCGGCGAGTTCTACCCCATCGGCCGGATTGGAGTACCGGACATCCTCGCTGCGGTAGGGAAACGGCGGTCGTGGATCCTGAGATCTTGTGAGCCGATCTTCGCCTTCGACCATGGACGCACTTCCAGCACAGCATACGAGAACACCCGAAGTGATCACCAACAGACACAGATGAAGCAGTCCACGGGTCATGCCCATACTGTAGCGACATACGTTTGAAGTGCTGGACGGCAGCAGCAGGACCGTGCACCTACAACGCGGCCAGGAACTCGTCCGCGATCTGGATATGCCCCAAACGCTTCGCCGAATCCATCTTCTTCGCCATCGAACACATCATGGCCCATCGTGGATTGCGCCCGAGATCGTCCACGTGGTTCCAGATCCATCTCCAGTAGAGCCCGTCCCAGATCGCAGCCCAGTCTCCTGCCGAGTGGTTGCTCATCTTGCGGACGTACGATGAACCCGAGAAGTAGGGCTTCGTCGTGATCAGGCCCCCGTCGGCGTGCTGGCTCATAGCGAAGACATTGGGGACCATGACCCAGTCGTAGCTGTCGACGAACATTTCCATGAACCAGCGGTAGATCTCCTCGGGATGGATCTCGCACAGGAACATGAAGCCGCCGAGCACCATCAGCCGTTCGATGTGATGGCAGTAGCCGGTCTCGAGCACCCGACGGATCACATCGTCCAGCGGCTCGATGCCGGTGGTGCCGTCGTAGAAGCTCGGAGGCATCTTCCGATGATGCTCCCAGTGATTGCCGTTCCGCATCTGGACGCCCAGATCGTCGTAGGTGGCGCGCATGAACTCACGCCAGCCAATGAGCTGACGGACGAATCCCTCCAGCGAGTTCAGAGGAACTTCGTTCGAGTCGGCATGCTCGAGGGCCGCATCGAGAACCTGCCGGGGCGTGAGCAGTCCGATGTTGAGCATCGGGGTCAGCACGCCGTGCCAGAGCCAGTTACGGCCCTCGACCATTGCGTCCTCGTAGTCGCCGAACCTGTCGAATCGCTGCTCGAGGAAGTCGTCGAGCCAACCGGCCGCGTCCTCGTGCGAGGTGGGATAGATGAGTTCGTCGATCGAGCCTGGATGATCTCCGTAGCGTGCCCGGACATGCCCCCGTGCCTCTTCGTCGATCGTGTCGCGACTCGCCGCCTGCAGATCAGGAATCTCGCCGAGCATCTTCTTGGGGACCTTCTTGCGATTGTCCTCGTCGAAGCTCCACTTTCCTCCGACCGGATCGTCGCCGTCCATCAGCACACCCAACCGCCTGCGCTGGTGCTTGTAGAAGTCGGCCATGAACCATCGCTTCCTGCCTTCGCGGTAGACATGGTTCTCCTCACCGAGGTTGAGGAACATCCCGCTCTGCAAGGTGACCAGTTCGAGACCGTGGCGTTCGCAGGAACGCCGCAGACGACGCTCGACCAGGAAGTCGTGCGGCTCGGCCACCGTCACGCTGTCGGCCCCGCCAGCTGCGATCTTCTGCAGACACCCGTCGATCATGTCCTGGCCTGGCGAGTGCTCGATGTACTCGACTTCGATGCCTCGTTCCCGCAACCGGTGTTCGTAGCGTTTCATCGTTGCCCGATGCAGCCACAGCTTCTGCTTGTGGAAACGGGCCGGATGCTGGTGATCGCCGAAGAAGAGGCTGTCTTCAATGAGCAGTACGTGAGCAGGCGAGGACTGCAGGCCGGGGTGGTCGTGAAACAGCTGGTGCGGATAGACAAGGAGTGGGCCGGATGACATGCCGGATGGTAAGCAGGCCGCAACCTCCTGGCACGCGTCCATTGCTCATTTATCCGGCAGATTCGTTCTTCACTTGAGATTCAGCGTCATGCAGACGCTGTCCGAGGAGATTCCGTAGTCTCCAAACGGAGGGCAGACCTTGAATCCGCTGCCGAGATAGAGCGTACGAGCCGGCCGGAAGGCCTCACTCGTTCCTGTCTCCAGACTCACACGATGATGTCCGTTGTCTCGTGCGGCCGCCAGCAGATGATGCAGCATGGCCTTGCCGATCCCTCGGCCCCGCTCGCCCGACGCCGTGTGCATCGACTTGATCTCCACATGCCCATCTTCGAGCGATCGCAGGGCGCCAACGGCCAGAAGCCGCCCCCGTTCTCGTGCCGCGAAGAAGCAGACCGAATCGCATGCGAGCTCCGCGGCGTCGAGCACGTACATGTTCTCGGGAAACGACCATCTACTTGCGAACGTCTCATGATCGCGCAGCAACTCGACCACGTCGGGCGTTCGAATCGCCTCACCCGCTTTCCAACCCTTGTCCCTGATTCCCGGTCTCTCGCCGGTGTTTCCGGGCGAATGAACCCCGCCTCACGGCGGGGTTTTTCATTTGACCGCCACCAAGCCATTTGAAATGCGTTCGTGATGTCGACCGCAACGAGCCCGCGACTGGTCTTGGTTCATCCCACGAACTTCGAGAATGGGTTGAACCTGAACCGATTGTCGGGGTCCACCTGCTTCTTCTGGGCCTCGACTGTACGGGCCATCGCGGCCGATCCGAAGATCTCGGCGGCGATCGCAGATCTGTCGACATCGTCCGGTTGCGAATGGGTGCCGCTGAAATCGACGTCGAGTCCCGCGACTGCCCGGGACTTGTCGACGACCTGGTTCGTGAGATCGACGATCTCCTGTCGTTGGGCCGGGGACTTGGCGCTGGCGTCGAAGAGCGTGACGAAATCGACGAAGAACGCATGATCGCAGTTGCCGCTGGGAATCCGCGGCCCCCGCTGAGCCTCGCCACCGAGCGTCCGGATCTCGACGATCGACATCTCGGCTTCGTCGAGCGGCGCTTCGCCGACCACGACGTCGCCCACGAAGTCGAGCACGGCGTCT
>JAQWTL010000005.1 GCA_029242715.1 Phycisphaerales bacterium | reverse complement strand
CATGCCGCCGGCTCCGATGGCCTGCTTGATGATGTACTGCCCGACCGTGCAACCAATCAAGGGGTCGTTATTGTGTCCACCCAGCATCAACGACGAATCCCGAATGGTGCTCTCGTCAGCGGGATTGGGTGAAGGTTTGTTCCCCGAGTTGGCCGGATCGTGGTTCATCATCCATCAGGGTACCGCAGGCTCATCATCCCGGGCCTTGATCGCCTCCAGAAGGGCCCGGTACTCGGCGGCGGTGACATCATGGCCGACAGTGGGTTCGGCTTTGTGCCATTCGTCGTGAATCACGATGATCCCCTCGATTGCTTTATGTGTGTGAGGATGTTCATCGCCCAGGGTACGTCGCCAACCTTCAATGGCCTCGAGGCAGTACCGGCTTGCCTCGTCATACTCACCTTGTTTTGCTAGCAGGGAGGCAAGGTTAGTGATTTCAAGCAATGTTTTTCTATGCTCATTACCCCATTTGAGACGTTTCGTTTCCATTGCCTCACGAGCATACGGTTCCGCGTCTTCGTACTTGCCCTGCCTTGCCAGCAAGACGGCAAGGTTATTGAGAGAGGTGAGAGTGGCAGGATGTTCATCGCCCAGAACTCGGCGGCGACCAGCTAATGCCATGCGGATAAATGACTCTGCTTCGTTGTAATGGCCTTGTAGCCTGAACAAAGCACCCACATTGCTGATTGAAACGAGCGTATGAGGATGTTCATCACTCAAGATGCGACGCCGAGTCTCCATCGCCTCTTTTAAGTACGGCATCGCTTCGTCGTATTTCCCCTGTCGCCGGAGCAAACCGCCCATGTTGTTGATTGCTGTGAGCGTACTGGGATGTTCGTCTCCAAGCGTTCGCCGGCGGATATCTAACGATTCTTGGTAGTAGGGTCTCGCCTCATCAAATCGCGATTGTTTACTCAGTAGATAGCCCACGGAGTTAATCGATATGGTTGTGTCCGGATGCTCAGCACCAAGGACACGACGACGGGTATCCAATGTTTCGCGAAGATACGGCTCGGCTTCACCATATGCCTCTTGATCGACGAGCAATAATCCCATGTTGTTGATTGAAGTGAGCGTACTAGGATGATCAGAACCAAATAGTCGGCGATTAGCTGCAACAGCCTCGGCGTAGTATGGCATTGCTTCCTTGTAATTGCCTTGTTTGTGCAACAAATGGCCCATGGTTTCAACTGATTGCAATGTGTCCGGGTGCTCGGTGCCAAGAACATCGCGCCTTCCGTCCAATACCTCCTGCAGGATCGACGATGCTTCATCGAAGCGACCCTGACGGAGTCTCAGTGCAACCATCTTGCCGCGCACGTCCAATACAGAGGGGTGGTCTTCATTGACCGCATAGGATTCCAATACCTCCTGCAGGACCGACGATGCTTCATCGAAGCGACCCTGATGGATTCTCAGTGCAACCATCTTGCTGCGCAGGTCCAATACAGAGGGGTGGTCTTCATTAAAGATTTTCTCCAGCAGCTTCTCCGCCTCCCTCAACTGTGATTCGGCCTCCTCATACTGACCCATGTCCATGAATAATTGACCAGATTTGGTAAGAGGTTCCACCATGAAAATGCTCTCACGTCCGTGTTCACGCTCCACATCGCTCTGTGCGTCCACATAGAACGCCATTGCTTCTGGGTAGAGCCCCTGATCACGGAGCAGATCACCCATCATGTGCTTCGCGTTACTGCTGCCTGGATTGGTTTCAACCACGCCGCGATAGAGTCTCTCGGCTTCGTCATACTTGGCCCGCTTACGCAGGTTGTCTGCCAACTTGAGGCTTGCTCGCTGCGTGTCCTTGTGTTTGTTTCCGAGCACACTCAGCCTAGTCTCCATCGCTTCACGGTAGAAGGGCTCTGCATCCTGGTAGCGTCCTCGTTTCGTGATCATGTTGCCTACGTTTTCAAGTGATGCCAGTGTTCTGTCATGCTCGTTCCCGTATAGATTTCGGTTGTGATCCAGGACCTCGAGGCTCATCGATTCAGCCACGTCATACTGGCCTCTCAAGGCGATGACCTTGATCATGTTGGTGATCTGCCTCATGTGGCGTGGATCTATGTTGTGATCTGTGATTTTGTACAAACTCATGCTGGCATCGTGGGCTTCCTTATACAGGGCAAATGACGCACCGAACTGGGCGAGGATGTAGTACAGGTCACCCAAGTTGGCCATGGCCGTGATCGTGTGTCGTGCTTCGTTTCCAAGGGCGTATCGGCTTGCTTGCAACGCTTCGAGATATACCTCTTCAGCCTCCTTGTACCGCTCGTCCTCCTGAAGCAACTTGCCCAGCGCCGTGAGCGTCCACAGCGTGTCCTCGTGATCATCACCGAGTACGCTCCGATACCCTTCGAGGGCTTCACGGTAGTACGGCTCAGCTTCCTTGTAGTTCCCTTGAAATTTGTGTAGCAGGCCCATGCTGTACTTTGATTGCAACACCTCGACATGATTCGAAGGCCGGAGTTCCTCGCGGATCTTCATCGCCTTGATTAAGTGAGGTTCCGCTTCCTCCAGCATCGTCAGTCCCAAGTAGGAGTTCCCGATGATCTGGCGAACGCTCGCCTCAACGAGGGGCTGACCTTCGATGGCCGCGCCCAATTGCGCCTCGGCTTTGGCAAGCATCTGTTTGACCATGCCCGTGTCCAGACTCTCAGCTTCAACTGGATCAAAGGTCAGCATTTCGCTCAGGAAGTTGAGGGATGTGATCGCACGTTGAGCCTCCTGTTCGGCCTCGGCCTGGGCTTGTTCGGCTTTCTTCACTTCATCTTGGAGTGCCATTTCACTGGCTAACAGAACCATGGTCAGATGCTCGGAATGAACTCGCTGCCGCTGTGCTTCCGCAGCAATGATCGAGATCGCAATCACCGCCCCCACCAGCACCACGAAGATCGCGGCGATTGAGATGGCCGCGCCCTTATGCTTGCGGGCGAAACGCCTGAGGTAATCGATGGCACTGGGGGCTTTGGCCGTGATGGCCTCCCCGGCGAGGTAGCGATTGATGTCATCTTCCAATGCAGTTGCCGACTGGTATCTCCGATCGCGATCCTTCTCCAGGGCCTTGAGGGCAATGGTCTCGACGTCACCGCGCAGTCGCTTGTCGACCGTGGAGGGCTTGGTGGGTTCTTCCTGCTGAACGATGCGAGCCGCCTCGGCAATCGCAACGCGGGTCAGGTCATATGGAAGCGAATCGCAGAGCAACTCGAAGAGGATCACGCCCAGGGCGTACACGTCGCTGCGGGTGTCGATGTCGTTGGGATCAGCTGCGCACTGCTCCGGGCTCATGTACTGGAGCGTCCCGATCAGGGCCCCGACATCGGTCTGCAGCGTGGTGACGGCCATGTCCGAGTCGGTGCTGCGGGCCACGCCGAAGTCGATGATCTTGGGAACGCCGCTTGAGGTCACGAGAATATTGGGCGGCTTCAGGTCCCGGTGGATGATGCCCTTCTGGTGACCGTGCTGCACAGCGTCGCAGACCTTGGAGAACAACTCCAGGCGTTCGCGGGTGCCGAGCTTCTTGTCAGCAGCGTAGGTCGTCAGCGGCTTGGCGCCGATGAGGTATTCCATCGCGAAGAAGGGTCTCGCGCCGCT
Source organism: Phycisphaerales bacterium (assembly GCA_029242715.1). GTDB lineage: Bacteria > Planctomycetota > Phycisphaerae > Phycisphaerales > SM1A02 > UBA1668. The sequence goes on along the minus strand of JAQWTL010000005.1, from coordinate 2,379 downwards.
GCCATCATCGTGCGTGCCGGCTTCATAGATCTGGGCGATGTTGTCATGTCGCAGGCGACCGAGCGTCTGGGCCTCGTACTCGAAACGCCGCAGCGCGTTGCGTGAGGCAATGCCCTGCTTCATCATCTTGAGCGCTACCGTGCGCCGCGGCGACTGCTGCAACGCTTCGTAGACGGTGCCCATGCCACCCGAGCCGATCACCCGTTTGATGGTGTACTGCCCGACGGTGGTGCCGATCAGCGGATCCTGCTGTTCACCGCGAAGCATCGCCTGGGAGTCACGCACGGTGCTGACATCGTCGGGCCTTGGCTGACCCTCGTTCCCCGAGTTGGCCGGATCGTGGCTCATCACCCATCAGGGTACTGAATATCGTCATTCCGGCACGATTGTGACGGCCGTTCCATAGCACAGGACTTCCGTAGCACCATCAGCAACTTCTGAGGACTCGTATCGCAGACCGACAACGGCATTGGCACCGATCTCCTCAGCGTGCGTCAACAGCTCTTCCAGGGCTTCTCGACGAACGTCTTCGCACATGTCCTTGTAGGCACCAATGCGTCCTCCAACCATCTTCTTCAGGCCTCCAAGGATTCCCTGGGAGATGGTGGGTGCACGGACAATGATCCCCCGGGTCAAACCTTTGTATTGGGTGATTCGGTGACCATCGAAGGAAAACGTGGTTGTGCAGGGGATACTCATGAGGGCTTCTCCGGATTGCTGTTGTCAGGTACGTCCAACACCCTATCCTGTGGCCCGAGATGAGTCGAAAAGTACACATCAAGGCGCCCGCGAAGATCAATGCTGCGTTATCAGTTGGGCCACCACTGGCAGATGGCATGCATCCCATCAGTTCATGGATGATCACGGTCGATCTCTACGATGAGATCGAATTGACTGCACTCGATGCCGGATCCCTTTCTCGTTACGCCATCCTCTGGCACGAGGAGGCATCACAGACTCCCGACATCGACTGGCCGATCGCCTCCGATCTTGCTGTTCGTGCACACCTTGCTCTTGAGAAGCACCTGGATCGACCACTGCCTCTTCAGATGAAACTGGAGAAACGTATTCCTCTTGGCGGCGGGCTGGGCGGCGGTTCAAGTGATGCAGCTGCGATGCTCCGCGGTATCAACGCTCTCTATGAACTCGACCTGGCAGATGATGTGCTGGAAGCAATCGCTGCGGAGATCGGTTCTGATCTCCCCTTCCTGGTTCGAGGTGGCAGTGGAATTGTTGAAGGATGTGGTGAGCAGGTGGAGCATCTGGATGAACTTTCCCAACTGGATGCTGTCCTTGTTCTTCCTGGACTTGCCTGTGATACAGGACAGGTCTACAAGTCGCTTGATACGGCAGGTGCGCCGGGCGTCGATTCCGACAGAGTCCGATCGCTGGCCTCATCGATGATTGATGGTGGTGCTCTGTTTAATGACCTGGCTGAGCCGGCCATGTGCGTTGCCCCGGATCTGCGGGCACACCAGCACGCGGTTGCTGAACTCGTAGATAGGCCTGTTCACGTCAGTGGCAGTGGCTCGACCCTCTTCGTGATCTGCCAGAACTCGATGGAATCCGAGGCCATGGCCAGTGCCATTGAATCGAAGATCGGCCTGGCAGCGGTTCCAGTGTCGGCAGCCGGGCGGGAAGCCGGTATGGTGGTGACTTCGCCGGCAAATTGACCCCCCCTCGGGGTTGCCTGCCAGAGCAAGGAGCCGACATGAGTGCATACCCACCGCCCAATGACCTTGTCCCCGCCACCATCGATGCCGCCCAGTGGTCGCAACTGGAGCCGCTCTACAAGAGCCTGCAGGAACGACCTCTGAACTGTGCCGGGTGCCTGGAGTCGTTGCTTCTGGATCGCAGTGAGCTTGATGCCGCGGCCAGCGAATCAGTTGCGGAGCTGTACATCAACATGACTTGTCATACCGATGACGAGGCCGTGACGAAGCGATACCTCGACTACGTTCGTGACGTCGAGCCCCATCTGAAGGAAGCAGGATTCCAGCTGGATAGACGAATCGTTCAGTGCCCATACGTCGATGACCTTGATCAGGAGCGGTATGGCGTGCTGCTCCGGAACATGGAGGCGGATGTCCAGATCTTCCGGGAAGAGAACATTCCACTGAGCACCCAGGACACCGAACTGGGAACCAAGTACGACGAAACCTGTGGCGCGATGTCAGTCGATTTCCGTGGCGAGGAATACACGATGCCCCAGATGGGCAAGTTCCTCCAGGATAATGACCGCGAGACCCGTGAAGGGGCGTGGGCTGCAACCATCAATCGTCGATATCAGGATCACGAGGCGATCGACGGCATCTATGACGAGTTGATCGTTCTTCGAAATCGAATTGCCTTGAATGCGGATTGCGAGGACTTCCGCGA
>JAQWTL010000032.1 GCA_029242715.1 Phycisphaerales bacterium | reverse complement strand
CAACCCGGCATCACAAGTGATGCGCCAAGGCCTGCAACGACAAGTGCCAGCGTCATGCCGATTACAAGGCGACGCCAGGAAGCGGTCTGCTGCCGCGTATTCTGGATGGACTCTCGAATTACCATGTTCCAATTCATATAGGCGGTCTCATGCCCTGTGTGTTCGACAATTTGTTGAAAACCATCGAATCCTCTGGTAGCCACACCACTGTTCATACCCCGTATAAACTGGGTTTAAATGCATCCTAACGTGACCATACTGATTATTGCGGCCTTCCTGCAGCCCCTGCTGATAGCACCTGTAAATGGGCAGGAATCCGGCACTCAAGCGTCCCAGCCCTCACAGGCTGGTGAGGCCCAAAGCACGTCCACTATGTCCCCCACTGAGGACGTTCCGGAAGAAGGCGGTGAAAATACCTCAGTCAAAGAGCCTAAAACCAAAGCCAAACTGTCACCCGAAAGTCGTTACACGGTTGCTCACACGGGATTAAAAGGAACTCAGGATCGCCAGAACCGGCCCAACCCGATGTTCTCTCCCACCGTTGCCCAGATCAACCTGACAAAAGGCACATGGCAAGACTGGCCCTGGAAAGCGAGCGGACTCACCGGAGACTGGCTGGGACTGCGTGAACACCTTCAGGACAACGGTGTTTTCATCGATGGCCTTTACAGCATTTTTCTCAATGAGAACTTCAGTGGCGGGCTGGAAACTGGTGACTTCAGTGGCGGGATTCTGAGTGCGTCCATGACAGTGGACACCAAGGAGCTTCTGGGACACCCCGATGGTCTCTTCTTCATCAATCTCCAGCACTGGGATTGGTACAGCAGCTACTACGACATTGCAGGAAGTTTCGTACCCATTCCAAACTACACCGGCGTCAACGGGAATCTTCCAGACAACGCTTCGATGAATCAGATTTCGCAGTTGTATTACTCTCAACACCTGTTTGATGGCTTGCTGAATGTTGCATTCGGAAAGCAGGATGGCGCGAACATCTTCTCGAATATTCCAGGAGCAGGCGCATTCATGTATAGCGCTGCTGGCTATTCCGCCACGTTGAATCCGTATATTCCAAGTTGGCCATATGAGGCAACTGCCTTGACAGCCATCGTCAACTTCAATGAGGACATCTGTGCTTCCTTTGGTTGGTTTGATGGCTCAATGGCTGGGCTGAACGAGAAGAGAAGCCCACTTGGAAATCTGGTCTACACCCCAGCTCCCAACCCCGGCAGTCGCGGGCCCTCTACATTCTTTGACAACCAGGGCCACTGGTTCCTGATTACCGAATGGGGCGTCAACTGGCAGATCGGAGAACGAGACCTCCCAGGCGCACTGTGTGCAGGTGGCTGGTTGCAGACCGGTCGTACACAAACGGGCGGAACACTCGATGCCGGCCCCGGTGTTGAAAACGTGCCGGGCACATACTTATCTCTCAGTCAGACGTTGTGGGCACCAAGCAAGTCGTATGCAGCGTTGGGCGGTGGCATACTGGCCTTTGGCCAGTTTGGCTGGAGTGATCCAGACAAGAATGCGGTGCACTGGACGCTGATGGGCGGCATCTCTGCCACAGGTGTCATTCCAGGGCGGCCCATGGATATCCTTGGAGTTCTTGGTGCGTTTACCGGCTTCAGTGACAACCCGGGAACGTGGCAGTCGACGACACCATCCGGAGGCCTTGGGCCACCTGGCGGAAGTGAAACAGCGTTCGAAGCCTTTTATCGCCTGCAACTTACACCCTGGTTTGCACTGCAACCAGGCATTGAGTGGCTTGGCACTCCCGGGGGTGGCGATCCAAGCCAAATCGAAGACTCCGTAATGGGTTATCTGATGATTGAAATCGTCTTTTGACTTCAGTCCCCAGATCAGCCTGCCATGTTGCATAATGAAGGCGTTCGATCATCTCGATCGAAGTCAATCGGAGTGCCAACATGCCACAGTCAACAAGCCAATCATCGCGATTCCGTTACAGAATTCATAACAGGACTTCTAAATGGATGACGGCTGCAGAACTCAAGGATGCCGCTTCATCAGGTCGCCTGGAGTCCCAGTCTGAAATTCAATCTGCAGGCCAGAACGACTGGATACCTGCAACAGAAGTCAAGGGCCTGGAGTTCCCTTCTGTGGAACCTGATGAAACAATGGCACAACGTGTCCCGCAAAGACACCAGGAAGATACTCATCCCCGCTTCAAGACCATGCGAGATCTCTTGACGAACTTCCTGCATTCTCCAGTTGCCATCAATCTCGTGGACCCCACTACATTCGAGGATGCAGAACTCTGTCTCGTCTGCGAGGACCACTTCGAGATCAACCTTCCCGCTCGCCGAGTTCGTGCATTTCTTCCGTATTCAAGGATCAAAATGATCGCAACGTTGGAAACAGAAGATGATGGAGGCGCCAACTATCGGGATACGCACCGGGTGACTATCGAGGTCGAGCCCTGCGAAGCCATCAAGTAGCCTCGTCCTGATCGCTGTCTTGTTCAGTGTCCGGTTCAGTCCAGGTACCGTCTGCAACAGAACACAAGATGTCCGTATCCCGTTTCATGGCCCGCTTCATGCTGCCCATGAACAGTGGTGATATGAGCCCCATCAACCAGGCTATGGGGTTTGTCGCCTTGACTGTGGTTCTGACAATCAAACGAGTCCCATCACCTTCAGGCTGAAGATTGAAATTCGTCAGGAAGATCATGCCACAGAAATCGCCGCTGATGACCCAGTGGCTGGGCGGATCGAATTCCTTGAAAGTCAGGGTTTCCGTCGATTCCCTCCCGAAGACCGAACGTGTCTCCTTGAACACCGTGCCAGCTGCGATCGGGCCATTTGTGACTCGCTCGATCTTGACGATGTCCTTGCAGTGATTTCCCATCCGATCGAGATCCGTAAAGACACCAAACACCTGTTCAACAGGTGCATCTACGATTCTGGTGATCTCGAAGCCCGCCATTGGGAAGCCCCTGTACACAGCCATCTTGGAAGTGAACATGGCAGGATAGCAACCTCGCCAAGAGGCCTGTAGTCCGCCTCAGTTATCAATGGCTCCAGGGCCTTCCTTGACCTCATCAGCGTTCTGATGATCCACGACTCTGCCATCATCACGTACATCTGAATCGTAGGCACGAAGACGACGGTACAGGGCCCGGACGTCCAGGAAGCCTCCGATTGTGAACCAGGTGACCACGATGATTGCAGCCACAAGCGTGCACCAGGTCCACCACTGCCACCAACTCGCCCAGGTTTCTTCTGCAATCTCGTGGCCAGTCAAACGCCATGTTGTCAGAACGAGAAACACGATCGTCCAGAAGATCGGCCAGGCAAGAGTCACCGCGGTCACCCACTTGTCAGCTGTAGAGAACTCCTTGTCGATTCCAAGTCGCTCAAGCCAACCTGGCTTTGAATCCACTTCAACAACATCGCCCTCGTCTCCATACCGACCCCGATGCAGCAGGCGATCCATATTGAAATCCTGCCTTGGGCCAAGAAGAGAAACGAGGATATAGAGCAGGATCGCTGTCAAGATTGACCAGAACGTCATTACCTGGCCGGTGACATGATGGTTGACGTAATAACAGACATCAAGAAAGGGCGAAATGAGGCTGCGTGACTGCTTGTGAAGTTGAGCCTTGAAGGCTGCATCCCCTTGTGCAATGGAAGTACCTTCACCACCATCGGGGATATCCACCATCCTCAATGGCAAACCCTTCTTCGAAACGATGGTCAACGTGACCGCATCGGAAGGCGGGGCGTGCATGCTTTCCCACGCCCCATCTTGCTCTTTCACCCCGGTGATACCCCATCGCAGACCAGAATCACCAATGATCGGCCAATCCCCTGCTGATTCCATTGTCGCAGCAGTCTTGATCGGCTCATAGACCACCCTGTCCCCCGTCTGATCATGTATCTCGATGACTGAACCGGACCAGTAGGTCGCAGCCGGCAACTGCTTCACGATGATTCCAAAGCAACTGAGCGACATGCCGGCGATCATGGCGGTCCATGCTGCTGCAGTCGTGCCTCGTTTCCAATACAGCCCACCAATGATTGCAGAGCCTGCTCCTCCGACGAAGATGGCTCCCGTGATTGCGAGGAACATTGCGATGTACTGGGTCGGGGTATAGAGGAGACTGAAGAAGAACGCGAAGATGGCGACACCAAGTATGGAGAATCGAAGCAGCCAGATATGAGCCCTGGGCGAGAGCGGCTTCTTTCGGAATGGCAGAACCACATCCTGGATGAATATGGTTCCCCAGGCATGAAGGTACGTGTCATTTGTACTGATGAATGCCCCCAGCATCGCCGCGCACATGAGACCCAGCAGGCCTCCGGGAAGCAGCATCCTGGTTGCTACAGGCGTCCGAACCTCAGAACCAAGTGCTGCCGTCTCCTGAGCATCGACAACGGACTGAATGGCTGATGCCTGCTCTGTAAAGCTCTCATCATTCATCATCACTCGGATACAGATTGGCAGGATCAGGGTGATCAGCATCAGTACCCGGAATCGCCAGCCATTGAGAATGTTGGCCATCTTTGCCTCATGGGCATTGATCGCCGAAGCGTTGTATCCACTGGTTCCCTGCCAGCCAAGCATTCCATAGAACAAGACGATCACACTGATCACCCAGTACCAGGCATTGAAGTTCTTTTCCTTCCCGAGATCGAAGGGGTCAACCATGGATTTTCCTTCCGGCGCCTTGAGCATGGCATCGGAAATCTGATCCCAACCGAAGGTCGACAGCAGAAAGATGATCACAATGATGAAGACGATGTTGCCAAAGGATCCCTGAATGAAATCCGTGACCATCACTGCAATCTGACCGCCAAGGAACACGAACAGAAGTGCTGTTCCAAGCAACATAGCCATCAGCAGCGGGAAGGTGCTGACTTCCAATCCAAGAAGACTGATGACCTCAGGTAGTCCGCAGAGATGTATGAAGAATCTCGAAGCAACTGCTGGGAAGATTCCATAATTGATGATTCCTGAAAGGAAGGCCACGAGCCCGGCAAAGACTCTGAAATTCCGGCTGTAGCGAATCTCGAAGAACTGCGCCATCGTCATCGCACGCGTCTGCCTGAAGCGGTAGACGACCCAACCGGTCAGGGCAATCAGGATCAGGGCCGGGCCTTCCATGAATCCCCACCAGATCGAGGTGAAACCCACGTCGTAATTCTGCTGCCAGAACCAGACCAGGGAGATGACGCCAAGCTGCGCCATTCCGTATGCAATCGTTATGAGATACCGCCCCGCGCAACGATTGGCTGCGAGGAACCCTGAGACACTCCTCGCATATCGATTGGTTCGGATACTGGTGATGGTCAGGATCACAATGAGCCCGATGACAATCGACCAGTCAAGAACGCTCATGTGCATGATCAGGAACCGTCAATCAACAATGTGACGATCTGGAATGGCCGAATGCCGATCCGTGTACGCCCGCCATCATGGGCCAGGTCTACATCAACTGGATTGGATTCATGCAAGTCGACTGCCCGAACACTGGCTGGTGATTGTGCCCATTCAATTTCGATATCCCCCGCGCCGCCATGGACCTCGACCAGTCGAAGCACATGACCACTTCCTTGTTGTGCTGGCTTCAAGGCCGCTATTTCCACATGCGCACCACCGTCAACATGAATGTGAAACGGCGAATGACTGATTTCAGACCCCGTACCCTGCCCCAGCATGCGCAAGGGTCGGCACAACGCCTCTGCTTCAGCCGATACACCCGCAGCTCTCCAATCGCCAGCATGTGGCATATAGGCCACCTTGAATCGATGCGTGCCTCGATCTGCTTCGGGGTCAGGCATGCGAGGGGCTCGCAAGAGAGACAATCCCATCATGTCGCCGTTGAAAGATCGTCCATAGCGGCCATCATCGAGCACGGCCAATCCACGACCGGGTTCAGACAGATCCATGAATCGATGACCGGGAAACTCGAAACGAGCCTGTTCCCAGGATGTGTTGCTGTGTGTCGGTCGTTCTTGAACACCGAACTGGATACCAACGGTACCGAATCTCGCACGGATGTCCGTAGGACAACTCAATCGAAGCAGCGTGCGATCCTCCTGCCAATCAACCAGGTACTCCACGTCCAGTCTCGGATCACCCGCACGGAGCACGTACCTCTGCACCAGACGGCTGCCCTTTCCGAGCGCTCTTCTGAATTCGATGATCGTTCGTAGCGGGTGAGACTCGATGATTTCCATTTCGGCAATGGACTCGACCGGTTGAGCAGTTTCGACATAATCCGAGTCGATATCCCATGCTTCCCAACGCCGAGGCTGATCGTCGTAGAGCACCAGTTGACCAAGCGGTCTTGATTGATCTGTCACAGATCGATTGGCCCCAAGGCAAGCGAGATGTGCAACTCGTCCGACTTCATCCAGAGTGACTTCGATGAGACCGTTGTTGAGGTGCAGTCCTTCGATCTCTACAGGTGATGGCTGGTTGCCATCACCAGGCACCAGGACACGAGCACCAAGGGCTGGAACATTTTCCAGCCATGCAGGTTCCCCGTCGACATCGATGACTCCGGACCGACTTGTACTGGCGGGATTGAAGCAGGCCGCCCCACCACCCACTGCAGCAAGCCAAGGCGCCGACACCGAACACATGGATTCGTCGCATTCAGATTGGACCTGGTCGTACTGGGCCCGGGCATCCCGATAGACCTCGTTGATCGATGACCCCGGAAGAATGTCATGGAACTGGTTCAACAGAACAAGCTTCCAGACTTCATCCAACTGTTCCCTGAGCAAAGCCGGATCAACTGCAGTTGGCGCCCCCATTCCCATCGCCTCGATGCAACGAAGATCATCCTCTGCAACACGATTGGCCATCTTCAGCCATGACTGACTGGTATAGGTGCCACGGTGAAGTTCCAGATAGAGATCACCATCCCATGTTGGCAAGCCAGCCGAATTGTCATGCAGCAAACTGCAGAAGTCATCGGCTCGACCATGCTGAACTTCCGGGAGACCTGCACATTGATTCGACAGATTGATCCGCTCGATCATGGAATCCGTCGGGCCGCCACCGCCATCTCCATATCCGAAGGGCTGCAACCAGGCAGACGGTCGGGGCTGTGGTTGACCCGTGAGAATCCCATGACCTGCCAGCACATCACTGGGATCAATGGGCGAGTTGTAATTGTGCCCCGGAGTGAGATGCGAGAGAACTTCTGTTCCGTCAATCCCTTTCCATTGGAAGGTGACATGCGGAAAACGATTCGTCTCACACCACGAAATCTTGTTCGTGATGAATGTATCCAGGCCTGCAAGCCGGATGATCTGGGGCAAGGATGCCGGGAAACCAAATGTGTCAGGAAGATAGAGATGTCGCTGGGCAGCAGCCTGTCCAAATCGATCATGCCACCAGTTGGTTCCGTGAAGAATCTGCCGTATCAATGATTCGCCCGATGGCACATTGCAGTCAGGCTCGATCCACATGGCCCCGCCGGCTTCCCAACGACCCTCGCGAACACGCTCGCTGATCTGCTTGAACAAATCCGGGGCATCCTCCTCGATCCAGGCATACTGCTGAGCCTGACTGCAGAGAAAACGGAACGTGTCATAACGTTCCATGAGACGAAGCATGGTGGCAAATGTCCGCAGGCATTTACGACGTGTTTCAGATAACGGCCAGAGCCAGGCTGTATCGATATGTGCATGTCCCGAGGCAACACAGGGGCCACCAGCTGCAGAACCACCTTCCGCGAGCAAAGCCGTGAGATCTGCATGAATGGATGCTGGATCATCTTCGGCTAATCGAGCTGCGATGTCATGCAGGCCTTCCAGAAGACGCGCGGATGATTCCTGTTCAGGTGGCAAGGCCAGAAGCAGCTTGCGTGCAAAGTCCCAGGCTTCATGCAACTTCCAGGCAGATTCATCCAGTTCAACGAGCGCTGCTGATTCCAGCCGGCCGGGGTTCTCCTCTTTCCATCGAGTCTGAACCTCAGGATGATCCCACCAGAACGTGCTGGCACCCAGTGGCAACGTGCAAGCCGCCTCAACGAGAAGATCAACCTGACCACCATGCATGGCTTCATGTGGAAGGCGAACTAGATCCCTGTTTGCATCCAGCCCGTGAAATGGCGTGCCCTCCAGCCAGAATGTCGCTTCCGTTCCACTTGAAAACTGAAGCGCAATTGGCCCAACAGAAGCCTCGGGAACGGGACCTGCCAGATGGAACCAGGTAGTTGACCACGGTGGTCCCCATCGCCAACCAATCTCAACGGGCGTAAAGGCATCCATGTCCAGCGATTTGGGAGCCAGGTGCTCCATCGTCTGCCATGCTCGTATCGAAAGCGGTAATCGCTGCCGAATGAAACGCGGCGCCAAAACAGATTCGGCAAGATTAGCGAATCGAATCGCATCAAGTTCATGTTGAGGAAGCACGAAGCGAAGTGTAGCACCACCCTCCACCCAACTGAGCAGAAGCCGCTAGTCTGGCCATATGCCCGCTTGCCTCATGGACCAGGACGACCACCTCTTGCTGAGAGTCAAGGCAGTCCCTGGTGCCTCCAGAGACGCCATTGCCGGCCCCCTTGGTGATCGCCTGAAGATCCGGATCGCTGCGCCACCTGAGGGTGGCCAGGCCAACATCGCACTCATCAAGTTGCTGGCCAGGACACTCGGACTCAACCGCACCCGGGTCCAGATCTCAAGTGGCCAGGGCAGTCCGGAAAAGACGATTCGCCTGGAGGGAATTGATCTTGCGGCCGCATCCTCCGCACTGGGCCTTTGAATTGAGTCAATTGGACGATTTGCTATCCTCCCGCCGCCTCTTCCACATGAGACAATGAGATCATGATTGCCAACACGTTCAGTACCATCAACCATGTGAATTCCGGCGACGTTGCATGGATACTCACCGCCACGGCCCTGGTGCTCCTGATGACACTGGGTATCGGCTTCTACTACGGCGGCCTGGTCCAGCGTAAGAACGCATCCTCGATCATCCTTCAGTCGCTGCTGATCATGTGCCTGATCGGCACGATCTGGCCGATCCTGGCATACAGCCTTGCCTTCTCTCCGAGCATTCTTGGCGGTCTCACCGGGGGATTCGACTACGTCATGTTGCGGGACGTGTGGGAGAAGTCCACCTCGTCAATCCCGGGCCTTCTCGACATGGCTTTCAAGTGTACGTTTGCCATGGTCGCCGCCTCGCTTGTCATCGGCGGTTTTGCTGAGCGGATGCGGTTGTCCGCCTTCATACTCTTTGTGCCAGCCTGGATTCTCCTGGTCTACTGCCCGATCGCGCACTGGCTTTGGGGAAATCATCCTGGTGACGAAGGATTCTTCGCATTGAAGAATGCCGGCACCCTCGACTTTGCCGGCGGTATGGTCGTACACCTGAACGCTGGCATTGCAGCCCTGGTCGCCGGACTGCTCCTGGGACGTCGCCCCGGGTTTCCAGATCACATACAGTCAGGACACAATGTGAACTTCTGCATCCTGGGTGCCGGCCTGATCTGGTTCGGATGGATCGGATTCAATGCCGGCAGCGGCGGTGCCGCCAATACAGTCGCCGTCTACGCCTTGATCAACACGATCTTTGCCGCGTCCACGGCCGGGCTGACCTGGATATTGATGGATAAGGTGCTCCTGGGTCGCGTCTCGGGCATCGGACTCATCAGCGGAGTCGTCTCCGGGCTCGTAGCCATCACACCCGCCTCCGGATTCGTTGAGCCTGCCGCAGCGCTGGCCATCGGGGCACTCGCGAGCGTTGTTTCCTTCATCGCCATCTCCGTATTGAAGCAAATACTTCGCGTGGACGACTCTCTGGACGTCTTTGCAGTCCACGGCGTTTCGGCCATCTGGGGCGCATTGGCTACAGGCCTCTTCGCCACGCTCGCCGTCAATCCTGACGGAGGTGACGGCGTGTTCTATGGCGACCCCTCACAGATCGTCAAGCAGTTACGTGGCTTAGCGTACGTGCTGGTCTGGTCAGGCCTCGTCACCTACATCATTCTGAAGGTGATTGACCTAATCGTGGGGATTCAACCCAACCAGAAGCAGCAAGCCCTCGGGCTCGACGCGGCCCAGTTCGCAATGATCGAAAGACCTCCAATACATCTCCTCCAGAAGTTTCGCCGTAAATCGAAGCCTCAAAACGATGATCAGGACCGGCAAGCACCCCGCTGACCGGACTCCAGGCTGCACCACTCAGGAAGGCGCCGCCTCACCCGTTCCGTCTCGCTTCGATCTCAGGACGGCAACCACTATGACTATTGCCAGCCCACCCAAGGCAATCCAGAAGGACAGCCTCAATGCACTTGAGAGGCTGTTCCAAGTGGTGTTTTCGTTGGATGGGACTGCCGTTGTCAACAACAGAAGCATCCCGGCAAATGCAAGCCGCCCCGCCAGGCTCTGCATGGATAGATACGTCGCACGATGCTTCCTTGCGACACGGCCAGTCACCGCTGCGTTGATCACTGGCGCCATCAGGGCACGTGGAACTGATCGGGCCAGCAACAGGAGCACCACCAGCGGCGCCAGGAACCAGCCCATCACCCCGATGATCAGAACCTGTAGAACAGTGGCCACAAGCAACGTCCACCACAAACCGATTCTGTCACGAATCCGAATGCTTCTGGCACCGAAGAAGGACGCGACCAGCAGAGTCAGGGTGACATGAACACCACTGACAAATGGTGTACCAGGTTGAGCCCATGGATATGAGACGAGTGACAGTTCGATATAGGGCTGGAAAAATTCGTATGGCACATGATTCAGGATCGTCATGAGGATGAAATAGCCCATGATGGCCAGGAGAATTGGCTGCTTGAGATAGGCAATGCACTTGCCGAATTCCCGCAGAGGATTCCCATACTTCTCATCTTCCTCAATTTTGGGTTCACTGAAACGAACGACCAGCAGAATCATGCCAATCGCACAGATACATGCCACCAGATAGGCCGATTGCAATGACCAGATGGCAACAAGGCCACCAATGAGTGCTGCAAGGGCCCCGCCAAGGAATCGGTTTCTCGAAACCTTGGCTTCACGAGCAGCAAACTCATCTTCTCTTCCGAGAATTTTCAAGGAATCAAAATGGAATGCCGTCTCAGTACCACTCTTGAAGGAGATGCCTGTGGCCTTGAGGAATTGCGCAATTCCAAAGACCAGAAAAGTGCTTCCAAGGAAGATCATTCCATAAGCAACAGCCAGAACAACGGCTGCCACCAGTAGCGTGATCCTCCTTCCAAAGCGATCAGAGAACCAGCCACTGGGAACCTCCATCAGGTAGACACCCAGGTAATAGATCATCTCGACGAGCAGGACCTCATCAAGTGTCAATTCCTTGCTGAAGTACAGGAAGAAGATCGGAAGCCAGAAGTAGGCATCTGACAGGAAGGCGTACCGTGGGTACCACTTCACATTCCAGGCACATGCTTGTCGATCAGAGTCAGTCAAGGCAATCCATCCACTGCTTGGGTGGATGCTACCCGGCGTTGCAGCCACTTTGCCCTTCCAGCCGATGGAATTGACCGTAGACTCACTGATGGAGCGTTATGAGGAGGCCCCCATGAGACTCGCTGGAATCACATATGTCCTGGTCCTGGGCACCGCCACCTGCTGCCTGCTGGCCCCCTCAGCTGCTGCCCAGGATTCGATCATGGATCTTCGCCCCCCCAGCGGGGTCGCTGGAACATCCCCTGCAGGCGGCATCGAGTCACTCATCCAGGAATGGGCAAATCTGGAAGTCCTTCAGATTGGATTGCTCCCGGTATTCGATGGCAGCATCACAATCGCAAGCGAACCAGAGCCTCTCGAAGAGGCTCGCGAACTCGTTGAAGAGTACATCGAAGCTTCAGCGTACATGCTGGTAACAGCGGCCCTTCAACTGGGCGGCACAGAAGACAATCCCCCATCGGTCATGCCTCTGACCACCCTCATGCTGGGACAGATCGGGTACGTGAACGCAATCAGCATTCCCCTGGAGATTGATCCTGAAACGCTCTACAGCAGCATCGTCCTGGATCCTCGATTCAATGACCTGCTGCCTGATGTCCAGACAGCCATGATTGGCCGATACATTCAGCAACTGTTGCTGAAGCCAACTCTGACTACTGAGGAAACAAACGCTCTTGCCGTCGTTGACAACAAGGCTTTCATGACCAGCCTCTCTGAACTTTCTGGAATCGTAGCCGGCACAACGGACATCTACTCGATCGATTGGGACGAACTCAAGGACGAGACTGTCTGGATCCGCTACTACGACGAGCAGCTTCGCCTTGTCGAGAAAACCGTAACCGACATTGACTATGACCATCGATACGGCGTGATCCTCGCACCGGAAGAGGAAGGTGACCCCGTCATCCGAATCAATCTCTCACGCATCGAAGTCGTTGAAGTTCGCAGCAATGACGCCACGAACTAGCAGTTGGACGACTTCCATCCGGCGTTTCAACTGATATCGAGTTCTGAAACGTCCACTTTGCCATTCTGCACATGCAACAGGCCCCGATCAGGCACGATCTGCCAGTGGTACTCATGCATGTCCAGAGGCTCAGAAACAATGACCGTCGAATCAGGCTTCAAGTCACAGGTCTTCCCATTGCGACCCGCAAGTGACAGTCCCTGGCCCCAATAGAGAGTCGGGGTATCACCATTGCTGCTGTAACGAGCCGCCCAGAGACTGTCTCCATTCGACACAGCGACACTCATGCGAAACGGCTCGGAAACCTCGTGTCTTTGACGGGCGGCCTCGACCTCTCGAACCATGGCAGACAACCCCGCTGCCGGGTCCTCCTGAAGCCCGAGACTCATCGCAAGTGCGAAGAGCGTCTCGGAATCCGTCTGCCCCTTGCGTTCATCATAAAAAGAGACGTCAATTTTCTGATCAAGATCCTTGTGAAGCTGATCCCATCCACCAACATCTCCGTTGTGCTGAAAAAGCCAGTTCGACATGCGGAAAGGATGTGTATTGACTCGGGCAACAGCGCCCTGGGTCACAGCCCGAACATGAGCCAGAAACAGGCCGGATTCAACATGATGACTCAGGCTGTATACATTCTCATCATTCCATGCAGCACGCGTTTCCCGGTAAAGGCCCGGGTCCGAAATGCCATCGCTGTACCAGCCAACTCCGACACCATCCCCGTTGACCGTGTACTGGGTCTGCAGAGCCTTGCGTGATTGCTGAAGCAATGAATGGACCGGCTCAGAGAGCAATTGGCTCATATGGACCGGTTCACCACAATATGCAAGCCAACGACACATCCTGCCTCAACCCTCCTTGCCAGCATCAGGCATGTTGAAATCCGCGGGACCAAGCCCTCGTGACTTGACTGGTCTCGCGGGTGTTCCCATACAGATCTGCCAGGCAGGAAGATCCTTGAACACAGAAGAGCGAGCACCAACAACTGTTCCATCTCCGACTGTCACACCGGGACCGACAAAGACGTCCGCAGCGATCCACGCTCTCTTTCCGATGGTGATGGGCTTAGGAATCAATGGAAAGGCCACATCTTCATGATCATGCGTAGCGCCACAGAGGTAGGCGTATTGACTGACCGTCGCCCACTCTCCAATCGTCACTGTGGCCACGTTGTAGCAATCAGCCCCTTCGCCCAAGCATGCATGAGGCCCCATGACAAGATTCCCCGGGAACCAGATCTTGGCCTTGGGGTAGATCCGAGACGTGCCATGAATCTTGGCACCGAACAGCCGAAGCAAGAAGTTGCGCCAGACATGAAAGGACCGCGGGCTGTATCGGAAGAGCAGCACGTATACCACCCCCCAGATGAGCCTTGCGATCTTGTTGCCCACGGAGTGTGGGCTGGTGAGCATCTCGTGGGAAGGTGATTGATCCGTCATGCCACTGCATCCGCCGAAGGTGGTGTGTCCAGTCCGAGTATCGTCTCACAGGCTGCCCAATGGAATTTGGACAAGAGCAAGTCCAGTTTACCCAGAGTGGTGTCTAACCCAACATAGCACTTGAAACGACGCTTAAGCGGCATCGGCACTCTGGGGCAATCCGGAGCAAAGTCGCGAGGATGAAGATAGACCACGGCCGGCATGCCACGGCGATTGAGCCGCTGGATACCACGCTGGACGAACCAGCCAGGCAGGAACCGAAGGTACCCACCACCCGTAAAGCCAAGCCCCGCAGGCCCCAACCGCATCACACTCATCGGCAGTTCTGGAATACTGCGACCGGAAGGCGTGTCCGTAAAGCGGTGTATGCCCCGTGGCGCTGGATAGCCACCATGGCCCCGTGGTGCCGGGAAGAGACTGGCGTCATATTCAATACCACAGTCCAGCATCACATCGAAAGCCCATTCTGAACCAGGGCGGATGGAAAAAGAAGGTGCCCGGAATCCACGGACACGCTGGCCACCAGCCTGTTCAATGGCGTCAATTGATCGACGGAGATCTTCCTTGAATGCAGCGGGGTCAAGCCGATCCACGCGACGGTGCCAGTAGGAGTGCGTGCCAACTTCATGCCCTGCCGCAACAACTCTTTTTACGAGTTCCGGGTATCGCTCTGCCACCCAACCAAGGATGAAGAAAGTCGCCCGAGTGTCGTACGCAGCCAGTTGCTCGACGATGCCATCGGTATACCGTTCAACGAGAGTGGGAAAGGTCTCCCACTTCTCGACATCCTCCACGGATTCGATGCCCACCATGTGGAACCAATCTTCGATGTCGAAGCTCATTGCATTGACGATCGGATGGTTCATCTGGCGACTCTCAAGATCAGGCAAAGCGGTGTCCGTGTTCACGAAAGCGGCGGACATCTTCCCGGGTGGGCATGGAAAAGTGACTCGATTCCTCCTCGGGATTGTCCATCAAAGGGGGGTCTCCCGCCTCTACGAGTCCAATGCACTCAATGATCGCCTTGGCAGCCAGATCCTTGGATCTTGCCATGATGTCTTCCAGCGTATCAGTGTCATTGATCTGGTACCGACGCTGCACCACGATCGGCCCATCATCAAGTTTTTCATTGACGAAGTGGACACTCACCCCGCCCTCGGTCTCACCATTGGCCAATGTCCAGAAGGAAGGCATCAGCCCGCGGTACTTTGGCAGAAGGGCTCCGTGGCAATTGACGATACCGGCCGAAGTCTGATCCCGAAGCTTCTTCCCATAGAACTGCGTGCCGGATATGGACACGATGAATTCAACCCCCTGCTCACGCAGGTGTGCACGAAACTCATCACTGTTGACATTCACGGCCTCGGTGACTTCGACGTCAAACTTGCGTGCGACGGCAGCGACGCTGTAACACCGCCGTGTCCTGCCCATCCAGCCATTCACTACCTTGGCCTTGACCTTGCACCACAGGTAGTTGCGAAGTTTCCACTGGAAGTATCTGAAGCCATAGAGCTTCAGGAGATCCATGGCTGTTCCAAACACTGACCGCTTCCCCTGGGCCACCGACTGAATGTTGACGCCAACAACCGAGTCGCCGTAAGCCTCCAAGACACTGGTCAGCACCTTGGGGAGGTAAAAGGGATCGTTCTGGATGAAAATATACTTCTTCAAGGTGTCAGGTCCGGTTCTCAACCACATCGCAGAATCGGCCACAGAGTCCATCCTTCGACAAATCCCGTCGAATGACTTCCTGGGCACGCCTGCCCATTTCCTGGAGTGTCTCATGTGGGGTGGCCTGGATTTCCTGAAGCACCTTCACGGCCTGATCGATGTCATCATGGCTGATCTGCCAGCCAATATTGTTCTCGAGAACAATGTCAGAAGCATGGCAGGGATCGGGCCCCAGGAGCAGGATGGGCCTTCCCACAGCCATCGCGCCGTAGATCTTGCAGGGATGCACGACACCAACCACATCCGTCCCCACTGAAACCAGATGCACGTCGGCAGCTGACAGGGAAAAACGAAGCGTCTCGAATGGCTGATACGGCATCGACCTCACGTTGGTGGGTTTCTCGCGTTCCAGGGTGTCATCCACTTCCTTCTTGCCAACGCCCCCACCAATGAACAGGAACTCCAGGCCCTGTTCATCCTGCATGCGAAGGGCCGCTTGGAGCACAGTGGTCACCGGAGTCGAGAAACCATGATTGCCGCTGTACATGACAACGAACTGCCCATCCTTGACATGTTCCTTGCGCCATGGGTTATCCGCATGCTCGATCATTTCGACATGATCATCATGTGGCCAGGGCGGCATGATGTCCGTCTTCTCACGAATATCGATCTTGCGATACAGACGATCGGCCATGAAGCGATCCAGGGCAACAACGCGCCTTGCACGTTTCAGAATTCGGCGATTCAGCCAGTTGAAGGTTCGGGCTGAGAAGGACCCTTCCTTGATCTTGCCCAACTCGATCATCTGATCCGGATTGAGGTCCATCACCCAATAGGTGATCGGCTTGCGACGCAGGAAGGAGATCACCATGGCTGCAATGGGACACATCGGAGGCGAAGTACTCACCAGGATGCTGTCCAATCGACGCGTGAACAGACCATGCAGAATCTCCTGAATCATCAGAAAAACACCGGCTGCAACGCGTGCAAATATCGATCCCTTGCCAAAGGAAGAGAGAGGCAACCGGCGAATATCGACACCGTCACGGACCTCCCGACGGTCATACTTCACCGAAGGATCGTCATAGCCCCTGCCAGATGCCAGCACTCTGACCTTGTGACCACGACGCACCAGTTCAGCTGCCGCATCGTGGAGATGCTGGCCAACACTGGCAGGGTCGGGGACATACACCTGCGTCAGCAGGAGAATGGTGCCTGACTTCCCGCCCTTTTGATCCTGTTGGGACATGCTTGCTTGGACGCCCATCTGGGGTGGTATGGATCAGGCCTTGGCAGCAGAGCCATGCTTGGCCATGTATTCATCATGGATCCAGCGATAGGTCCTCTCCATGCCATCACGCAATTTGATGGAAGGTGCCCAACCAAGCTGATCCATGATCATCGTGTTATCCGAGTTTCGACCGTTCACACCCTTAGGGGCATCAAGCTTGTGCGTACGCTCCAGCTTGATGCCGGCAATATCCTCGACGATGTCAACGAGACCATTGATGGTCGTCAACTCGTCCGAACCCAGATTCATGGGCTCAAGGATGTCGCTATTGAGGATGTCCTGGGTTCCCTTCACACAATCATCGATGTACATGAAGGAACGAGTCTGATGACCGTCGCCCCAGATCTCGATCGTATGGTCACCGGTGTGCTTGGCCTGGATCACCTTTCGGCAGATCGCGGCCGGGGCTTTCTCACGGCCACCATCCCATGTCCCCTCGGGGCCATAGACGTTGTGGTAACGGGCCATCCTGCATTCAAGGCCGTAGTCCTCACGGAAGTGCCTGCACATTCGTTCGGTAAAGAGCTTCTCCCAACCGTAGCCATCTTCTGGCATGGCTGGATAAGCGTCCTCTTCCTTGAGCGGAATGACGTCCTCGCTCTTCTGCTTGTCTGCGTTGTAGACACAGGCAGATGAGGAATAGAAGAAACGCTTGACACCCTTGTCACGTGCAGCCGTCAGCATATGAGTGCTGGTCAGCACGGTCAGCATGCACAAGGCCTTGTTGTTCTCGATGAAACCCATGCCACCCATGTCTGCGGCAAGCTGGTAAACCTCATCCATGCCATCACAGGCTGCATTTGAATGTTCCAGCTTCGACAGGTCGGCCACCACGTTCTCGGCATCTCCGTGAACCTGATACCACTGATCTGTTGGCTTGATATCTACGCTTCGGACCGAATGGCCCTGGGCCAACAGTGAGCTGACGAGATGGCCGCCGATGAAACCGCCGCCTCCACCGACCACAATTCGCTTCTGAGACATTGGATTCCTCTTTGTTCTCTCTGGGTAGCGGGGATTCAATCGGAGAGGCATGGCTGGAGCAATGCCTCAGCCCGGCCCCCCCGGGGGGTGATCTGTCATTCTACCGGGAAGTATCGGCCAGCCCCAAGGCTCTCATGATCGAAATTCGGAATGGCCCCGTCAGTGACGGCGGCGACCCCTGCGGCAGAACCCTGCAAGGCCAATGATGGCGAGGCCACCAGGCGATGGAACTGTCTCAAAGGTGACCCAGACCGTGCCGGAGGTAAACAAACCGGAGGAGAGGCCAGTGCCATCAGCCCAGGTGGAGTAAGCAGCTGCCGCAATATCGCCTTCTGATCCCAGCGTGTAGCCCAACCCGGAGATGTCTCCCGAATCGAAGTTGCCACCGGTCGCGTGATAAAAACTGCCTGGCTCATCGGCCCCGAACTGATCTGGAAACGGTGCCGCTACCCAGAAATAGGCGTCACCCTCAGTATCGCCCAGATCAATATCGCTAATCCCAAGCCTCACTTCAGAAGCCCAGTTGGAGAAGCTGGCACCCTCGTTCCAATAGATGTCTGCCTCGACATCCTCATATCCCCAGGACACGAGCAGGGCATCTGCCCAGGCTGGTTCCTGCTGAAGTCCGTACAGAGATACTGACTCGCCGTTGTAGGACTCACTTGAGATATCCCACTCAACAGTTACCAAATCAGCCGAAGCCAATCCTGCCATGGCGAATCCGAGAAGTCCCCCCATGGACAACATCACACTCTTCATTTCTTGCTTTCCTCTTTGAGACGACTTTGAATCCAGGGCCTCTACCCCCCCCAAACACAACAGAGCCTCATACCAACATGTTGCGCGACCTTGGCCAAAGGTCAAGAAGACAGGAAAAAAAGAGTCTCCCATCGAGTTCAGGCACCGTTTAACAGCACCGCATTGGCAAAAAAATAGCTCCCGCCCTTTCGGGCGGGAGCCGGGAAGTAATCAAATCATTGTGTGAACTAGATCAGGTCATATGGAGAGTGGAGATTTCTCCGACCCGAAATCAGGTTCAACCGCGGCGACGACGACGTCCAGCGATACCGGCGAGACCCAGAAGGGCCAGAGCGCCAGGAGCAGGAACGGCGTATTCGATGGTGACAGTACCGGACTCGTAGTGAGCATCGGTTGCGCCATCAACGTCGTTGTAGGACTCGAAGAACTCGACCAGGAGTGAACCTGAAGCCGTGTTGAATGCGAGACCCTGTGAAGCCAGGTCGATGATGCCACCGCTTGATGCAGGACCCCATACGCCACCAGCTGTTGCGCTTCCCTCTGCTGGGAAGAACGTTACGAAGACACCTTCGAGGTTGCCAGAGTCAACTACGGCCATCCGCATCTCGTTGCCCCAAGTAACTCCAGTGTCATCACCATTGCCCACGACGTTATCCCAACCGATACCAGTGATGGTTACATCACCAAGAGCGATCAAGGAAGCGTCATTGTTTGGGCTACCGAAATTGTCGTTGCTGTTGACACCGGCAAGATCCAGCGTGATGGAATCGGCTGTTGCCATTCCAGCGGCCAAAGCAGTGACGGTTGCAACGCCTGCAACTGTAAGCGTTTGCATTTTCATTTTCTTTCTCCTCCTTCTCAAAGGAACCTAATTTTGTCCTCCCGAGTCGATCTCCGGAATTGGACACACCATGGTTTTCGCCTGCTTTCCGGACTCCCAATCCGAAACTATCGACACAAGCATGCATGCATGACAGGCAACATGCGCCCAACAACAGCAAGGCCGTTGGTCGCGCGGCGCGGAGCTACCTATCTTTTAAGGGATCTAAACAAATTCCCCTCTTCTCTCTCTTACCTCTGCTGAACCCAACCAAAACAGATGTGCGGATTCAGCACTTCATACAGATTGCCAGCCTATTACTGCCCGGTCAAGACTAATTACTTCGCATATGAGAAGTTCTTTTATGGGCGACATATCCCCCTAAATGCCTTTAAAACAGCTGTTTATGGCCGACTCCCCTATTGGAGGGTTAGAGAAGATGGGCAAAAACGGCTCTTATAGGCTCGTAAATCCCATTTCGAAGTCTGTGATTTTTTTGATCCAGTTTGAACCCACATCCACCCCTGATGGCCTTTAAGAGCCCTCACTAGCTATTGCTAAGGAAACGGCTCCCAGATCGCCCAGGGAGCACCAAGGATCTTGCAGGTTCCTACAGTAGACGGCCCCAATCACCCCACCCCAAATGGGAGGAGCCCTCTGCCATGAGAAGTCAACTGATAGCCCTTAGCTGCATCCTGATGGCCTCGGCCATATTGACCGCAGGACCAACCTCGGGCTTTCAACAGTATCCAGCCCTCTCCCCAGACGGCAGAATTGTGGTCTTCTCACTTGGCGGTGATTTATGGTCCGTCCCAACGGGCGGAGGTCATGCTGAACGACTGACTTCACATGAAGCAACAGAGCTACGCAGCAGTTTCTCCCCGGACGGAAAACTCCTTGCCTTCGAATCAAATCGAGATGGTGCAACTGGAATCTACTTGATGCCTGTTGAGCAACGTGGCGATCGCCTGGTCGCCACAGGACCAATTGAACGCCTGGTAACAAGTGACCGCAGCCAATCCCTCTCTGGCTTTACGCCAGATGGCACAGCCATTCTCTTTTCTGGTCGCCGTGACCCCTCACTGTTTCGTGAATCGGGCATGTACCGAGCCCCTCTGGACGGCAGCCCTATTGAACCATTGACAAGTGCCAAGGGAAGTACACCACGTATTTCAGGAGACATGCTGGTCTTCGATCGTGGTGGAGCCCCCATGGAACGTCCCCGTTACCGCGGAAGCAGTAATCAGGACCTCTGGTCAATGGATTTAAAGGATGGCAGCTTCAAGAGGCTTACCGAGCACCGGGCTAATGATGCGAATGCTCACCCAATGCCCAATGGTGAGGTCATCCTTCTTTCATCACGAGATGGCCAGAACAATGTCTGGCGGATTCCCTCCGGTGGTGATGAGTCCGCCATGATCCAATTGACAACTCTTGCCCCGAAGGATGGAGAAGCCACCATCGGCCATGGTGCCCGGGACTTGACCGTCTCTGCTGATGGCAGCACCGCCGCCTTCGTGACCTGGGATGGCTTGCAACGCCTTGACCTGGAGCAACCTGGAGTCGGACCAACACCGATCAACCTGAAGGTCAACCCCGATCAGTCGATCTTGCCCCAAAGACGACAACAACTGGATTCTTCAGTCAGTGAAGCCGTAAGGCATCCGAGCGGAAAGGCCATGGCGGTCGCGGCACGCGGCCAGCTTCTCGTACGCAGCACAGAGGATGATCACCCGACCCGTTTGATTACCTCTGATCACGCCCGCGATCAATGGATCACCTTTTCACCCGATGGGCAGCAGTTGTATTTCACTTCAGACCGCGAAGGCCACGAAGGGATCTGGGCGGCCACGGTATCCCTGGCCCGTGAGGATCTCGAGGAAACCGAGGCTGACGAGGAAGCCGTAGAAGATGACCAGTCCAGTGATCAGCCTGAAGAAGAGGCCACTGAAAAGGAAGACGCAGAGGAAACAACTGCGGAACCATCCAACGACAATGCAACCGTAACTCCTGATTCGGATGATGATGACTCCAAGGAAAAGGCCGAGGAAAAGGCCGACGATAAACCGGAGAACAAATCCGGTGAGCGGTGGGCCGGAGCACTTCGCTTCGATATCCAGCCAGTTGTCGTCAACGAGCATGCCAACCATCACCCCATGCCTTCTCCAGATGGCCGGAAACTCCTCTATGTCAGGGATCGCGGCAATCTTCATCTCAAGGATCTTGCCAGCGGAGAGGATCAACTCCTGATTGAAGGCTGGTGGCCTCCGGAGGTTCAATGGAGTTCGGACTCTCGCCACATCATCTACTCCGCACTCGATCTGGACTTCAACAGTGATGTCTGGCTCATGGATACAGAGAATCCAGACCAGACCACCAACCTCACCAGACATCCGGATCTTGATGAATCACCACGCCTGAGCGATGACGGCAAGGTGCTGATTTTCAGAAGTGATCGAAACCAGATTGGTGGCGATGGTGAATACGACGTGTACCGCGTGTTCCTGGATAAATCACTTGAGGGCATGAGCGAATGGCAACGAACTGAGCACTTCGAAGCAGTCTCCAAGAAGACCGGGAAGAAGAAGATCCTGGATCTGGTTGATCTGGAAGCTGAATATGAGCCTGCGGATCCTCTGGAATTCAAAGATCTCAACACCGCCTGGAAACGAGCCGATCGCCTCACCCGCTTCGATGGCGAGGAAGATGACCTGCTTCTGTCTCCCGCAGGCGACCTGGTCATCTTCAGTGCAGACGTCGATGGTACTCAGGGCCTCTACCGAGTCGATGCCATGGGCAAGGATCGCAAAAGACTGACCACCGGCTCCATAAGGGACCTCAAACAAAGTCCTGATGGCAAAACGCTCAGCTTCGTCAGCAGCAACGCTGCCAAGACGATTCCGAGCAAGGGAGGAACGGTGGAAACCATCGCCATCGATGCCGATACCGAGATCGTCCTCTCTGAAGAACAGGCACAGAAATTCGATGAGACTTCGAGGCTGTTTGGTCGCTGGTTCTACCACCCGGACATGAAGGGCCTCGATTGGGAGGCCATTTCAAATGCCTATCGCGAGCAAGCCTCCTCAACACGAACGCCACAGGAATTCAAGCGTGTCATAAACATGCTGTTTGGTGAAGTGGATGGTTCGCACACAGGAATCTACGGAGGTGGTGGTTTCTCGGCGGCCTCTGATCCCATCGGCTACCTGGGAATCACGACACGTCCTGTTCCTGGTGGCTTTGAAGTGACTGAAATCCTTCCTCAATCACCCGCTGACCATCCGGAATCGCAACTGCATGTCGGTGACGTGATCATCTCTGTCAATGACATTCCGCTTTCTGAAGAAGAAGCGCAACTTCCGTCCATGGATCTGTCCACGGCCATGTCCGGAACAAGAAGCCAGGAGACGCTTCTGGAGATACGGCGAGAAGGCGAAGACATGATGCTCCTGATTACACCGGTCTCATGGTCATCTTGGAGCAGTCTGGCCTACGAAGACGAACTGGAACATAACCGTGAATCAGTTGATGAACTGAGTGATGGCCGACTTGGCTATCTGCATATTCGCAGCATGAACATGCCCTCTGTACATGACTTCGAGCATCAGTTGTATGCCGCCGCTCATGGCAAGGACGGACTGGTCATTGATGTCCGGAACAATGGCGGAGGATGGACCACCGATGTTCTGCTGGCATCCTTGACTGCACCAGTCCATGCCTCGACGATTCCACGCGGAGTCGCCTGGGAGGATGCCCCCTCTGATGCCTATCCACGTGACCGCAGGCTGATCTATGCATGGTCCAAGCCCATCGTTGTACTGGCCAATGAACACTCTTTCTCCAATGCCGAGATCTTCACTCATGCCATCAAGAACACGGGGCGAGGACGAGTTGTTGGCGAGGAAACGTTCGGAGGCGTGATCTCTACGGGGAGCTTCACTCTCATTGACGGCTCACGAGTACGAAGACCATTCCGAGGCTGGCGGCTTCCAGACGGTACGGACATGGAAGATCACGGAGCGATTCCCGATATCCGTGTTGAACGAACACCGGCAGATGAAGCCAGTGGAAAAGATCGACAACTCGAAGTGGCTGTCGATGATCTGATGTCACGTATCGATCAACCTGCTGACGGGAAATCCAACTGACATGCTGCAATGGATCATCACCGGATTCGGCATGGTTGCCGTAGGCTGGCTTGTCTGGACCCTCCTGAAAGCCCAAGGCCATGCCACACCACCTACGGACGATCCGGTGGATGGCGATGGAACTGCATGACCTGCTGAATCCTCAGGAACCGGCAGATGCCAGGGCAGGGTTGGTCGCATTCCTGATATCGCTCCCACTGGGATTCTCGTGCACCTCGAGATCGAACCTCGAGATGATGGCCAGCAGGTGATCGAAGATGTCTGCCTGGATGGCCTCGTAGGGCTCCCACCGATTGTCGTTGGTGAACACATAGACCTCGAGCGGCAAGCCTTCAGGCCCAGGCTGAAGTTGCCGGACCAGAAATGTGAAGTTCTCCTGATGGATCTTGGAATGATTGCGTAGATAAGCTTCGACGTACGCCCTGAAAGCTCCAATGTTCGTTTGGCGCCGTCCGTTGACATCTTCAGGATTATCTACATCGTGCTTGTTGTTCCAAGCTGTGATCTCTTCGGCTTTTCGCTCCAGATACGGTGCCAGCAGATGGATCTTCTTCCAGGAATCGAGCATCTCGTCCGTCGCGAAGTCGATGGTCGAGATATCGATGTTGATGGACCGTTTGATCCGGCGACCGCCCGACTCAGACATCCCCCGCCAGTTGATGAAAGCATTCTGAAAGAGGTCATAGGCTGGGACCATTGCGATGGTCCTGTCCCAGTTGGAAACCCGAACTGTGGTCAAAGTGACCTCGATGACATCACCGTCGACGCCTTTTCCGGGAATCTCGATCCAGTCTCCAACGCGAACCATGTCATTGGCAGTCAACTGCAGACCCGCGACCAGCCCCAGGAGTGAGTCACGGAAAATCAACAGGATGATGGCCATGAACGCACCAAGGCCCGAGATGAAATACACGGGGGACTTGGAGAACAGAACACTGAGAACAAACAGACCGATGCCCAGCGTGAGCAGCAGCTTGGATGCTTGCAGGACGCCCTTGATCGGAGTCCTTTCATCACCCTTGTGATTGGTGTAGATCGTTCCGATGCAATCAATGATTCCGTAGCCGACGATCAGAATGATCCACAGCGTGTAGATATCCAGGACAGGCAGAATCCAGCCACGTACGGATTCAGACACGATCAGTGGCAGTCCAATGGCAAGGATGACAACCGGAACGAGGTGTGACAATCGAGTCAGCACCTTGTTCTGAATCAAGGCCAGTCCCCATGAACTTCCTGACTTCCTCAGCGTCTGGTAGAAAATGATCTTGATGATGAGCTTCGCCAGCCAGTTGGCAAACATGCAGATGGCAAGCAGGGAGACAAGGAAGACCGCCCAGGCACCCCAATCAGCAACTGCTGATGACGCCCCCCAGCCGCCAAAGATGTTCTCAAGACCATCCTGCCATCGCTCAAGCATGCCTCGAGCAGAGGTTTGTCCAAGATTGTCATAGATGTTCAGACCAACCGATTCCGTACCGTTCCCGTTTGCGGCCGCATCAGGAGGGCTGGTCGGTGCAGGCGGCTTGTCGGCCGATGGCTTGAAGAGTGAGTTGATCTGCATTGGGGCAATCTACAGTGTCTAGTAGACCTCGACCATGCATCGATCCCCGGGACGAACCTTTTTCATGGCCGCATGATCACAGTCGACCATCGATTCCATCCCTTCAGGGAGCGTGACATATCCCCCTGAAACCCCCAGGGTTTCAAGCAATTTGTAGATGCCGAACTGCATGCCTTCGATACCACAGACGTAAAGAAGCGTGCGATCAGCCGCCAGCACCTCGTGAAACGGTTCGACGGTTTCAACAATGTACTGATCGACATACATCCGACGACCAACCTCGGGGCGACTGATGACCGTGTGATAGTGAAAACCAGGATGATCCTCTTCCATCTTCCGGAACCAATCGTCATACATGAGATCCGTGCCATAGGGCACGCCGACGACCAGGTGTATTTGACAATCCTTGGGACCATCTGGATGTTCCAGGAGTTCCATCACCATCCCACGGAACGGTGCGATACCTGTCCCGGTAGCGACGAAGACGTAATCATGCTTTGCCGGATCTTCTGGCAGAAGAAAACGTTTACCCGCAGGGCCTGAAACCAGCACCTCGTCGCCAACCTTGCAGTCACAGAGGTAATTGCTGCAGACGCCCACGAAGAGACCATGCTCTTCTGGATCATCAGAACTGGTTTCATCAATGAGTCGCTTGCAAGTCGTGGACAACACATTGCCATTGCCGTCCTCTCCCCAGCTGGGCGATGAGATCGAGTACAGCCGAACGGCATGAGGCTTCCCTTTCTCGTTCTGCCCAGGTGGGATCACGCCAAAGGATTGACCCACGCAGAAAGACCCGGCCAATGGTGTACCGGACACGTCGATGGCAACATGACGGACATAGCTCGCGGAGCGGCCCTTCAAGCAGGGAGTGGACTCAACCACCTTGCCAATGACTGGTTGATTGGGCCGGACAACATGCATTTGAATGTCTGAAAAGCTTGGTGCACTCATGCTGGCCAGAAGTATAGATCAGCCAGCCAGTCATGTGAGCCCCCACACATCATGACAACAGCGGGCGGACGCCATAAAACATCCGCCCGCCGTAAAAAGGCCCTTCACAAGGGGAGAGCCAGGGGATCAGTCATAGGCTGCGGTCATGGGTGGCACCCTGCTGGTCTCAAGCAGCAGATTGGTCACGATTCGGAAATTCGACTGCGTACGGTGCCGCTCGGCAAAGAAGAAATCCAGGGCATAGGTTTCGCCATCAACCAGGCCCAATCGATCCAGGTCAATCGTCTGGTTCACTGCGGGGTGCACGCCACCAATATCAATGACGAGTCTTCCATCCACGAAGACCCAGACATCATCATCACCTGTGAACTTGAAGTGATTGTCCTGGTTCGCGTCATACGTGAACTCCGTATGAAGCTCGAAAGTAAAGTGGAAATTGTGATCTGGATTTCCACCGGGATTTCCGAACAACTCATCATCAATCGGGAAGAATCCGCCCAACTGGCTGTAATTCGGATCTGTCTTGTCATCGAATACATAACTGCCATCATTCTGGCGATTGAATGTCAGATTCAGAGGCTTGGACATGTTGACGCCTGGCACATCGCGATACCACTGATCAAACGTAATGGCTGATTGAATTCCACCATTGTCCGCCCCCCCCTTGCGACCACGTTGGTCTCCAAGTGACTTGTCGTAGACAGACCAGCAGATTGGCTTGCCCGAAGAATCCTTCCACTGACGTCGAACGTAATACCCCAGACCGGTGTAGACAGGCCTGCCATCCTCACCGAGTTGTTCTTCCACGTTGCCGCTGTAGTGCTTGAACCCCCCATCGGGCTGTCGCTCGAAATCCGGATGACCACCCTGCACGGTGCGTTCCTTGAAGTCACGGACCACACCGGTCAGTTCAAGAGTCGCCGGAGGCGGGTCCTGGTCCGCGTTGGCAGACACCAGGCAGATTTCCAGTGGAACGAGGATTGAAACGGCAATAAACGATGAAATGGCAGGATTCATAGGACATCCTCCTTGAGGTAGGCAGGAAAAAGAAGGCCGACTACCTGAAGCTACGATTCATAGCCTGGAGTTATGTGCCGAGTATTGCCGAAGCCATGAAAGAAGTCCCACGATGTATGGGTTGTATCGACAGGGTGGGCAAGAAGTGCTTTCTGCTGCGCATCAGGGGGTAGAACGCGGTAGGATCGAACCCAGTAGCCTTCCAGATGGAACTGGCGGGCATGGGCGGCGGGACTCCCCCCGCCGAATTGGCCAGAACTCCAATGGATTGGAACAAAACGAATGGATGCCTTCAGGATCACCGGCGGGACACGATTAAACGGCCGGATTCGAGTTGATGGATCAAAAAACGCAGCCTTGCCAGAAATGGCCGCTGCCCTGATGGCCAAAGGGCCAGTCCAGTTACGCGGCCTGCCCGCTCTGTCCGACATTGACAACATGGTGCGATTGATGTCCGAGCTGGGGTGCCAGGTCGAACATGATGGCGAAGACCTGCGACTGATCACGACAGATGATGGATCGTGGCATGCCCGATACGACATCGTCCGCACCATGCGTGCAAGCATCTGTGTACTTGGACCACTGCTGGCCCGTTATGGACAGGCCCGGGTTGCCATGCCTGGTGGGTGTGCCATCGGTGATCGCCCGGTAGATCTCCATCTGCGTGGTCTGGAGGCATTGGGTGCGAAGATCGAACTCGATGGCGGCGACATCGTTGCTCGAGCCGATCGCCTCCAGGGAAACACCGTGTTCCTCGGTGGCCCCTTTGGCTCCACTGTTCTGGGAACTGCCAACGTGATGTGTGCAGCAACCCTGGCAGAAGGCGTCACGGTCATCGAGTCCGCAGCCTGTGAGCCGGAGATCATGGACCTTGCCGTCATGCTCAACAGCATGGGCGCCTCCATCAGTGGAGCAGGCACACCTCGGATCACCATTCGTGGCTGCACGGAACTGTCTGGTTGTGACCATCGAGTGATGCCGGATCGAATTGTCGCAGGCACGCTTGCCATTGCTTCAGCGATAACCAATGGCGATGTCACCCTTGAGGACTTCCCACTGGATCACCTCCTGGCCGTCGTAGATCGGCTACAAGCTACTGGTGTTCGCATACAGCGCCTTGATGAACTGGAGCCACCTGGGCGTTGTACCATCAAGGTGACCAGTGAACGCAGGCTCAAGCCGGTGCTCTTCACGACACAGCCCTATCCGGGCTTCCCGACAGATCTGCAAGCCCAGATGATGACTCTTCTTTGCTTCGCGGATGGCAACAGCATCGTTACCGAGAAGATCTTCCCTGACCGCTTCCTGCATGTTTCCGAGTTGACACGCATGGGTGCCCAACTCTATCGACAGGGTGGCACCGTTGTCATTCAGGGTGTGAACCGCCTTGTTGGTGCCCCGGTCATGGCAAGTGATCTGCGAGGCTCAGCCAGCCTGGTGATCGCCGGTCTCGCCGCTGAAGGAACCACGACCGTCAGCCGGATCTACCATCTTGATCGTGGCTACAAGGATCTGGAGATCCAGTTGAACTCTCTGGGTGCCGAGATCGAGCGATTCAATGCCGATGCAGACGTCGGTGCCGCAGGCTTTTCAACTGAGAACGCAACTGAAAAGCCTGCGGCACCAAAGTCCGCTGGCCAGCCAACTTCCTGAAGATCAGACCTCGCCATCACCCTGACGGCGAATCTCCCAAAGGAGAATCGCGGCAGCTGTTGCCACATTCAGTGATGGAACCCCTGCCGACATCGGTATCTCCACGACACGATCACAGGCAGAAATCGTGGCACTATCAAGGCCAGGTCCTTCAGATCCCAATACCAGTCCCGATCGGGCAGGCAGTCCCATGTTGTCAGCCGGGATACTCCCGGGGGTGCACTCTGCGGCAGCCAGGCAGCATCCCCACCGTGACTTGAGCAGTTCCAACGTGCCCATCCAGTCATCTGCAATGGCCCAGGGGATGGACAACGCGTGCCCCATCGAAACCCGGATTGACTTTCGATACAAGGGATCACAACACGCATCGTCCAGGATGATCGCATCGACTCCGAAACCAGCCGCATTGCGGAACAACGCGCCCATGTTGTCGACATTCGTAAGGCCTCGGGCCAGCAACAGCGTGCAGGCGGCTTCTGGATCCAGATTGTCCATCACGTTTTCGACACGCAGGGATTCTGGTGAAGGACGAATTCCAGATGCCAGCACCCCACGATGAACATGGAAGCCTGCAATACCGCTCATCAGGTCCAGGTCGGCGACGTACACAGGAACTGGCTCAGGAAGTACCTCCAGTACATCCTTGAGGCGATCCAGTTTCTCTGGAGAGACGAGAAGGGACTGGAGCCGTTCAGGCTGCCGAATCAGGCGGCGGAGGACCAGTTCTGATTCGGCCATGAACAAGCCATCGCGACCTCGAAGGTCCCGGTCCCGCACATCGCGATAGGGTTCAATCCGCGGATCGTCCAGTGACTCGACTCGGTGTGGACCGTTCACGAACCCCCGGACTTCGCCGGCGCCGATCCGGTGCCCTCGCCTCGAAGGATCTCCATCAACTGCTGCTGAGCACGTTCGTAGCGTTGGAAACTCTCGACAAGATTACGGCGAATGAGAAGAAGATCCTCATCGTCCGATCCGAGTCGATCGCCACGGGCATCCAGCAAACGTTGCATCGATCCAGCTGCGGACTTGAGATCTGCTGCACCAAAGGAGAAGTTTCGAGCAGCTTCATAAAGCAACTCGTTGGAATACTCCTTGTCAGTAGGTCGGTAGAGCAGTCGCCATGGGTTGGCGGAGACCTCGGCAATGGCTCGGTTGAGCTGCAGAGATGCGACATTCAATTGCGCGAGGGTGTCGCCGAAATTGTCGAACATGAGCGGAGAGCGACTTTTCAAGTCGGCAATCATGACATCGACGTTGTCCAGGGTCGTCTTGCCATCCGCAAAGATCGCGGTCAACTGAGGCTTCCATGTGGCATTGGCCTCCTGTGTCACAGATCTCACGTTCTCCACGATCTCGTAGAAGGACTCCTGGTTCTGGGAGATGACCTCATCAAGGTTGGCAACTGACGACTCCAGATTACTGACGATCGAATCGACCTCGGCAGACCAGCTTTCGTCCCATTTTCGCTGAAAATCAGCCACGAACAGATCCGCATTGCGAACCAGGTCCTGGATCTCCAAGGCACTTGGTGCCCCAAGAACCCATTTCAGCACATAGCCATCTTCCCTCAACCGACCGGAGATGGACGCGATGCTATCCAGGAACAACTCAATGCTGTCCGAGCCTTCAGCCCCCACCAATGCTCCCAGTATTCCAGCAGAACCTTTTCCGACAAAGTAGCCACCGGGCTTGAGCAACTCACCGGCCTCTTCGTTTCGGCCTGCTGAGTTACTGGGTTCATCAAATCCAAGAGACGAGAAGGAGATGTACGAGTCGGCACTGATCAGACCACTCTGAATGGTTGCTACCGCGTTGGAGTACAGGGGAATACCTGTAGGGATTGAGAATTCAACATCAATCTTCTTGATGGGACCGGTCTTTGTCTCATCCAATGTCACTGAATCGACTTTGCCCAGACTGATTCCGCCAATGCGAACACCCGAACCGGCCTGAAGGTAAGAGACACCATCCCTGACCGTATAGCTGGTGGAGTATCTGGTCATGGGCGATCCGAAGAACAGGGTCCAGAGATCACCCAGCAGGAAGATTACGACCAGGCCAATGATCAGTGAAACCGTGACGAAGATGCCCGCCTTGATGTTGTTTGCCTGTCGAAGAGACTCGTTACTCATGGCTTGTTCTGTCCACTCTTTGTGAGGTCATTGGTTTTGCCAGGGAACAAACGCTTGAAGAAACCGCGAGTCCTGCCTGGAACAGGCACTCGACGGGTTGTCTGGATCGATCGACCACCTGTGAGCTTGCTGTTGTCAATTCCCAGCAGGTCGGCAGCGTAACTGCTCTCGCCGGTGGCTTCCTCTGTCAAGGGCCCCTCGGCATCACCACGCAGGAATTGGCGGATCAGCAAACGATTTTCATCCAGTTCATCCAGGCGATCTTCTGGCCAATCCCGCAGGACCTCGAAGGCCTTGCATTCATCCAACATCAGTACACGACCCTTGTTGAGCATTGCCATGCGATCAGCAATTGCAAATGCTGAGTCCATTTCATGGGTCACGACCACGCTGGCAACACCGAGTTTGTTTGTGAGATCAATGATGAGCCGGTCAATCGCGGCAGATGTCACCGGGTCCAGGCCGGCACTTGGTTCGTCATAGAAGAGGATCTTGGGATCCAGTGCCAAGGCACGCGCCAGACCAGCACGCTTCTTCATGCCGCCACTGATCTGTGCTGGGAACTTGTGGGACGCCTCCCGCAGATCAACGAGTTCAAGCTTGATCTTGACCATGAAATCGATGATGGCAGCATCCAGATCCGTGTGCTCCTCAAGGATCAACCCGACATTGTCACCCACTGAGAGCGATTGGAAGAGTGCGCCGGACTGGAAGAGGATCCCGAACTTCTTTCGGGTTTCGTCCAATTGCTCGTCTGTCATATCGGCAAGAACTTCACCAAAGAGCTTGACCCGGCCCTCATCAGGATGGAGAGAACCGACCATGTGCCTCAGCAGAGTCGACTTGCCACAGCCCGATCCACCCATGATGACCATGGTTTCACCTGGCTTGACCTTGAGATTGATGCCATCAAGAACGGTCTGATCGCCAAACCTCTTGACGAGGTCCTCGATCTCGATGACATAGTCCTGATCATTGGGCATCTTGAACCCCAGTCTGAGTCCCCGCTTCACTTCCAGCACCAGGCGGAAAGGCCAAAGGCGAGGTCTCCCCTATCCGTACCCAGGCGAAGCGGAACACCAGGTCCTGCTTGCCCTCCTGGGAGTCAAGGATCACGAATCGAGCGACACCCGGAACCGACTCCCGGGTGAATTTCAGGACGTAGGGTACCGAAATGGCCCAACCGACGGGAGACCAGACCGCTTCGCGGTCCATGTCCTGTTCGATTGAAACCAAGGTGCCAAACCGATCCCCCATTTCCTGGAGGAACTGCACAGCCTGAGGCCCGGTACCTGCTTTTTCCGTAAATCCTCCAAGGAACGCCTGTATATCACCTGCTTGGCCTGCCTGGATTGCATCCAGAGGGCCCTGCAGCATGGGCTCACGAACCATGGCGTTCCACCAGGCAAGTGCAAAGGTCGTTGTCGGGGTAACGATCAGCCCGATGATGATGGCTGCGATCGCGACACGACGGCCACGTTTTCTTCCCCCTCGGGTATCCCGAAGTGCAAGTATGCCGAACACGACGCCCAGCATGGTCACCACGGGACAAAGACCAACAGAACAAGCCAGTCCTACCAGTGACCAGGGACTCCATGGAGGGGCCGGTTGTCGGCTCATGCTGGTTCAGCCTCCGCGTCTGTCACTTCCGGATCAACGGGTGTGTCATCTGGCTCCAGTTCTGGCTCAGCGGGAAGGCTGATCAATCCTTCTGGATCCTCGATGCGTAACGAGATGATCTTCGTTCCAAATGTCATGTCTTCGAGTTGAGGGATCAGTATGAACTGACAACTGGCATTGCGGGTCCCTGCTTCGAACTTGAGGATCAGCCAGGCATCCAGCTGTGGCTGAAGGAAGGAGACATCCTTGGATGGAACGACTTTTCCGATCTGAATCGATTGAAGTTCACCCAGCCGTTCATGGACGAGTGCTCCGTACGCCTCGATCTCTTCGACGCTGACCGGTGACTCCTTGAGTTCCCAATGCGAAAGGGCTCCCGTTGCATTTTCATTGACCGATTGAGTCAGGAAGACATGAACCGATTCCGAGATGGCCTTCTCCTGGCCCTGCTCCAGATAGTCACGCAGCGACGTCAGAAGCAAGAGGCTGCTCACACTCATGAGAATGCCGACGATGATGGATATCTTGGCCAGTTTCGTGCCTCTGAGCGCACCATTGGCTTGACGGATCCGGCCAATGGACATCAGGCCAAGGACCGAACCAAGCAGGCTCACCGGTGGACATGGAAGGCAGGCCACCACCATGGCGATCACGGCCAGGCTCGAGAGACGAGGCCTCTGTGGTGCGGGAGACGCGGGGAGAGGCGGTGGAGTGCCTTGTGATTCGTTCTGCTGGGTCATCTGGGAGTCACACGTATGTTCGGGCCCTTGGGCAGGTCCAAATTCGACTGGCCGCCCACATTGATGTGGGGAATGGTAATCCGGACCTGTCCCGGCCGTCATACACTCGCAGAATGAAGTCGTTGGAAGCCAAGCGGTGTACCGTCATGGGGCTGGGACGGTTTGGAGGCGGCCTGGGTGTCACCAGGTGGCTCGTGGACCAGGGCTGCATTGTCTGCGTGACCGACCAGGCTCCCCCGGAGGCCCTGGCTGATTCCCTGGCCCCCCTCAGAAAAGATATTGATCAGGGCAGAGTCCATTTGAAACTGGGTGGACATGATCCTGAGGATTTCATCCAAACAGATCTCGTGATCGCCAACCCGGCCGTCCCTCGCCCCTGGGAGAACCCCTGCCTGCATGCGGCACGTGATCATGGTGTTCACATCACGACTGAGATTCGCCTGCTTGTTGAACGACTCGACCGCGACAGGGTCATCGGTGTGACGGGAACCAATGGCAAGTCCACGACTACCACAATGATCCATCACATCCTGACCCATGCCGGGCTCGATGCGAAACTCGGAGGTAACATCGGAGGAAGCCTTCTTCCTTTGGTCCACACCTTCACCGAGGACACCTGGATCATTCTGGAACTCTCCAGCGCCATGCTCTACTGGCTTGGAGATGAACGAAGCGATCAGGGATGGTCACCTGGAACTTCAGTCCTGACCAATGTCGCCCCCAATCACATTGACTGGCATGGAACCGAATCGCATTACCGTCAGTGCAAGGACAACATCACTCGCTGGCAGCAGAATGGTGAGAACGCTCTTCGTGGCGACCATGTCTCGACACGCGCCAACCCAATTCCAATGCAACTGCCCGGAACACACAACCAGGCCAATGCACACCTTGCAGTCATGGCGGCAACTCGGGCAACTGGGGTTGCTCCGGAGATCGCGGCAGCGGCGCTCGCTGATTTTCCAGGGCTTCCTCATCGACTGGAGGCGATAGGAGATCAAGCCAGGTTCTTCAACGATTCCAAGTCCACGACACCAGAAGCGACGGTGCTCGCCGTTGAAGCCTTCTCGCCTCTTCGTTCTCGTGTCCATCTCATAGCCGGTGGTTATGACAAGGGTGTTTCACTGAAGTCCATTGCCGATCTATCCAGGCACATCGGAGGTCTCTACACGATCGGCACAACCGGAGCGGCCCTTGCGGAGCAATCTGCTGGAACTGTCGTGGCATGTGGTGATCTTGAAAACGCCGTTGACGAAGCCTTCCGGAGAATGGGACCAGAGGATGTCCTCCTCTTGAGTCCAGGCTGCGCATCATGGGACCAGTTTGATCACTTTGAAGCCCGTGGCGATGCCTTTCGCCGTCTCGTGCTCGCTCAATCAGGCAACTGCGGATCTGATCGCATCGCACCAACCAGGTCCATGAGCGATCCCACTCCCTGAGCGCGAACCCACTTCTCCAGGCCACGCCCTACCCGCCTGGCAAGACGTGGATCTGCGAACAGCGCCGTCGCCAAACCGACCCCGCTGGCACCTGCCAGTATGAGTTCTGCCGCATCACGCCAACGTGTAACGCCACCAAGGCCGATGATCGGCAAGGTATCTCCCCCATCAATCGCCGAACGTACACCCGCAACCATACGAACGGCCAACTGGTGTATGGCAGGTCCGCTGAGTCCACCTGATGTATTGGACAAGCGAGGTCGCCTTGAGTCCACGTCAATAGCCATGGCCGGAACGGTGTTCATGATCGTCAGGCCATCTGCCCCACCCTCGACCGCCGCCCTGGCCAGTGGATATCCAGACGCTGTTTCAAGTGGAAGTTTTACGAACAGCGGTGTCTGAGCCAGCGACGACTTGATGGCCTGCACAGCTTCACGCATGGCAACCGGATCATCCGTGAACTGACGACCCGTTCCCGTATTCGGACAGGACATGTTGGCCTCGACAAGCGGAAGGCCTTCCACGGAATCAAATGCTGTTGCAACTGAAACGTAATCTTCAATTGAATGACCCGCGATGGAACCAATGAACACTGTTCCGGATTTCATCAGGTGCGGCGCCACGGACTCCATGAAATGATCCAACCCTGGATTGGCCAGACCAACAGCATTGAGCATTCCAGTTGGCAGTTCAATCACACGCCAGGGAGGATGGCCATCGCGAGGCTCAGGTGTAATCGACTTGGTAGTGACGGCCCCGAAGGTCCCATCAGGAACAACCTCAAGGATCTCCGGACCACAGCCAGCGGCACCAGCGGCGGCGACCAAAGGACCGCGCAGTTCAACTCCTGCAAGCGTGACAGCAAGGCTGGACATGAGCCGACATGATACGAGGTCCGAGAGAGACTCAGGCAGAAGCCGTGATATCCTCAGGAACACCGAGGAACTCGTGCATCTGCTGGTCAAAGGTTGCTGAATCCTCGTCCTGGGAGAGATCCAGTCGTAACTCGTTGATCACCTTGGTTCCTTGGTCAACCCATTCCTGCCAGGTTTCCGCTGAAATATTCGCGGCAATCCACTCACCGACGGGCCCCTTGAAAGGCGGCCCTTCCAATTGCGTGCCAGCACGACCTGTCTGACTGCACAGGAATGAACCACCTTCCTGAGAGCTGCTTGCAGGCTTGCCCTGAGCTGTTTCAATTTCAGGTGGCTCGCGGCCGATGCTCCTGAGGAGGTCCGCGATAGCATCACGTGGCAGAAGATCTCCCTTTGCAGCGGCAATCTCATAACCTCGCTGCAAGGTCACAACACCCTTGTCCGACCATCCAGCTTCAATCAGCGCCTGGCCGCAAAGCTGCCAGGCCTTGCTCATGTCCGGGTTCAACTCGACACATCGCTCCAGACTCGCAGCCGCTTCTGCGGCACGACCTGCCTTGAGGTAGGCAGAACCCAGGCTGAAATGAGCCATCTCATTTTCCGGGTCGGCCTCAGCCATGTTTTCATACTGGGCTATTCGTTCTTCAATCGTTGCCATGTCATCTCCTCTGATCGAAGTTCATACTGTAGCCCATGGGCCGACTTGAAGCGTTTCCTGCTGTTCATGACGAACCAATTGGATTCGTTCTTGATCGCAGACGGCTGCCACCCATTCGATTACTCCAGATCCACCATTCAAGCATGAGCACCAGAACCGCGATTCCAATCGCCCATGGCCAGAGGGGAACATACGCACGAGCTTCACCCGTTGTTGCCACGACGGAGTCCTGTCCGAGCGTGATTGATTCACTGGGACGGATATTCGATTCTCTGATGGATGGGAACAGAACCGACCGACGCAAACCAGGACTTTCACCTTCTTCATATTCAAGGACATGGAGACCCGACAAGTCCACTGGACCATAGGTCACCAGGCCATTGGCATCGGCGGTCAAGGACCGAGTGGAACCATCGGGCCTGACGAGCGTCACGTCCTGGTTGCCCGCCCCCACCTGAAAAGAAAACATCGATCCAGGCAACGCCTGCTGTTGAACCAGGGCCTCGTTGCTGTGCCCCAACCAGTCGATCGTGTTGTAGAGGAACGCTACGAAACCAGGCTCATAAGGCCAGGTGGATTGAATTGGATCGAATGCGACGTGCAGCCGCGACGCTCCGCCCTCATCCCATGCCATGATCAATGGAGTCCGGCTTCCCTCGAGAAGTACTTCCACAGATTCTGATGGTTGTATGGATTCCGACTCCTGCACGAACAGCGAATCAACATCGACATGCTGCATCACCGGATGTGATTCCTTCGACTGCAAGGCAACCTGCGACTCCTCCTGTCGCCCATACACCTTCAATTCCTTGGAAGGTGGCGCCGAACCGAGCGTCAGCATCGGCATCTGTAATGCCGACGGTGGCTCAACCGCATCAAACACGACGACATCCCATGCGTCAGACTCTTCCCGATTTGCCCACTGGGCTGGCGTGAAGAGTTCCAGCTTTGCAAGCCCGAATCCTCCGAGCAATCGCGCCATGAGTTGGCGATCTTCGCTGACCAATGCCACTTTGAGCTGACGAGGAGGTGGGACGACCAGGACAGCCGTGTCATCGGTAGCCAAGGCATCCTCTCCAAGCAAAGCAACCTCGATCACAGCGCCTCTTGACAGTTTGAATGGTGCAAACACCAGACTCCGACGCCCAGGCTTGCCATCAACAGATGCCGGGATCTCGACTTCCTGGATCGATCGAACAACCCCATCTACGGACAACTGCACATCAACACGACGATCCTCGGTTGTGAAGTTGCCCAGCGAAGAGAAAACCTCGATTGCAGAGGGT
Organism: Phycisphaerales bacterium; assembly: GCA_029242715.1. GTDB lineage: Bacteria > Planctomycetota > Phycisphaerae > Phycisphaerales > SM1A02 > UBA1668. The sequence goes on along the minus strand of JAQWTL010000032.1, from coordinate 70,087 downwards.
GATTCCCAGGGACGATCCGCTGCCAGTTGCAGCACGGAGAGGTTGACTGAGTCGACTTCACCTAATCGATGAAAGGTCATTGTCTCCCCGCGGAGAACCTGATCCTCAAGATCAGACAGGCGGCCATCACTGAAAAGTTCCAGGCTTGCAGGAACAACCGCAGGTGAATCGGGATTATCCGGATTCGTATTGATCGAGTAGACGCGGGCCAACTGAAGCGCTTCTCCCAGGTGGCTTTCACCATGGGTTGGCTCAATGCGATCTATGGCCGCAATCAGTTGGGCTCTGGAGTTGGTAAACGGCTGAATGATTTCAGCCGTCTCACCAAACGCGATCACCATCGTTTCGCCATCACCGCTTGTAAACAGGCCCCCGGGGTGAAGTCGATCAATGGCCTCATGTGCCAGTTCGATGGCGCGTTCCAGGCGCGTATCTCCAGAGGCCGTTGCATCCGTCGCGGTCATCGAGCCAGATCGATCGATCAGAAGGACTGTCCGTCCACCGGCACCACGAGGCCCCTCCATCCTTGGCTGCATGATCGCCAGTATGAGTAAAAGAAGGATGATCAACTGCAGAAGAAGCAGAAGGTTCCTTCGCAATCTCTGGAATGGCGAGTTTGCCTGCAGATCGGCCGTGGATGAGAACCACAGCATCGTGCTTGAGATGGGCAACGTACGCCGCCGCAACTTGAGGAAGTACAGCAGAAGCAAGGGCGGAATCACACCCACCAGCAGAAAGAAACCAGCCCAGGGTGTCAGCAGGCTCATTGCAGCAGCCCCTGTTTCCGCAGGTATTCGACCAGCAGAACTTCCATGTCGACATCGGTTCCAATCGCGAGATGACCAAGCCCTCGTCGAGTGCACCAATCACGCAAGCCGTTGCAGAAGGCATCCAGTCGCTCGCGATAGGTCCTGAGTAATGCCGGCGTCACCGTGATCTCGCAATCCTCGCCGGTCTCCATGTCTCGCAGCCGGACGTCGCCTGACAATCCACGTGAAGCTGGGTCCAGTTCATCCGGGGCCAATACCTGGATGCAGAAGACGTCGTCACCCCCACCCGTGACATAACGCAATCCAGCGTCATAACCATCGGGTTCAAGGAAGTCGGAAAGAACGATGAGAACACCCCGCCCTCTGCGCCCCAGGGCAATGGATCGCATGGCCTCTTCCATTCCACCCGGCGCTCCGGCGGACAGGGAAAGCAACCATGTGGCCATCTCTCTGGTGCGACGTCGGCCTCGCAGCGAGGTCAGAGGGTTGACCCCATCACCATCGAATCCAAAGAGACTGACACGATGCTGATTGACCAATCCGATATAGCCCAGTGACATCGCCAGTCTCTTGCAGAATCCGAGTTTGTTCGGACCGCCCCAATCCATTGACGGACTGGTATCAACAGCAATGGCCAGCGAAAGATCCTCTTCCTCAAGAAACAACTTCAGAAAGAGCGTCTCGAGCCTTGCATAGATGTTCCAATCGACGAATCGAAGATCATCACCAGCCGAGTAGGGGCGATAGTCGGCAAAGTCGACACTCTGTCCTCTTCGACGGCTGCGTCGCTCTCCATGAACCTTCCCACTGAAGATCTTGCGAGACAAGACATCCAGCCTGTCCAGTCGGGACATGAGACCACCGCCCATCAGGTCCTCGATCGTCGTGGGTCCATCCCCTTGTCCAAACCGACTCATGCCGCCTCCTCGCTGCCGCGCGGGGCCTCATCATCCATCGGTGCTTCTACTGGAACATCCCGGATCAGGGACATGACCAGGTCCGTTCCACTGACGCCATCAGTGCCTGCCTCAAATGTGAGCCCCAGCCTGTGACGAAGCGCTGCTGGAGCCACACGTCGAATGTCATCGATGGAAGCGGCGTATCGCCCATCAGCAACCGCCAGAACCTTGGACGCCGTCACAAGCGACTGTGCGCCACGAGGACTGGAGCCGAGATTGACGTAGCGTTCGAGTGATTCGGAAAATGTCGGATGAGATGGATGCGTAGCCAGCACCAGTCGGATGGCATAATCCTGGACATGTGGTGCCACAATCGCGTCTCTCATCAGTCGACGAGCCGACAAGAGGAACTCCCCATCCAATTGAGGTCGAGCGGCAGGCGAGCTTTCCCCTGTAGTACGTGAGAGGATCTCGTTGAGATCTTCCCGCCCGACTCCTGGCACTTCGACCTTGAAGAGGAATCGATCAAGCTGTGCTTCAGGGAGCGGGTACGTGCCTTCCTGCTCAACAGGGTTCTGAGTAGCCAGCACGAAGAAGGGGTCCGGCAATGAACGAGTCTCGCCACCGGTCGTCACCGTCCTTTCCTGCATGGCTTCCAGCAGTGCGGACTGGCTCTTGGGTGTGGCACGATTGATTTCGTCTGCAAGCACCAGCTGGTGAAAGATCGGACCTGGTCTGAATACGATTTCTCGCTGCCTTCGGCTTTCATGCTCTACGACAAGAGTCGTACCTGTTACATCTGCAGGCATGACATCCGGCGTGAATTGAATGCGTGCGAAATCAAGCTCCAGAGCCTCTGCAATTGTCCGGACCAGCAGCGTCTTGCCCAGACCAGGCACGCCTTCAAGCAGTACATGTCCTCCTGCAAACAGCGCGACAAGTGTTTCATCAACGACCTGCTGCTGACCGACGATGACCCGGCCGATCTCCGCTCGCAACTGGGTGAATTGCCGCCTGGCCTGATGGCAGGCTTCACGGACACTCTCCAGATCCGACGGATCCCATTCCAGAACGGTACGGCTCATTGGTCTTCATCCCCAAGTCCACCAAGCCCTTGTTTCCTGGCTCGGTCACGCGCCGCCTTGAGGCGACTTGTCATGCCATCGTCCTCCTGCCCCGAACTGGATTCAGGCGCCTTTGGACTGGAAGGCTTGGTCTTGCCAGGAGACTCGACTGGCAGATCGGCACCAGCCTGAACATCAACCTGACCCTCAACAGCGGCCTGGCGTTTCATGGTGGTGCGACTTCGAGCCGCACGCTTGGTGCGACGCCATGCTGACAGTGAGGCGTCTCCTGTGCGATCGCGGCGAGCCGAGGCCTTCGCCAATGTTTCTCGCACGCGTTCCGGGTCGACGGCCAGCCGGCGCAGTGCGACATCCAGCACCAGGAGAATGGCGGCGATGATCGCGAGTGTCGTCCATGCCGCGCGTGCAGTGGAAGGCATGACGATTGAATCGCGATCGAAGAGATCCGTTGCAACAGCATCATCCATTGACAGAACACGACCACCAGTTCGTTCCGCTACCCGCCGCAGCATGACTGCATTGTCGACCAGATCTCGGTACTCATCGGAGTAGGCCCTGCTCACCGCAGCCTGAACATTTCCCTGAACAACCTCTCCATCGACGTCGCGTCCGATGAAATTGACATTGACAACAGATGTGCCCGCCTGTCTCTGCCGGAACTCTCCACGGTATTGGCCAGGCCCCATCTGCTGGAGATCCATGCTGGAAGTTGAACCATCAGGCGCAATCACAACGGCCTTGCTCTTCAGGAAGTTCAGGAAGGCAGCATCCGAATCGAGCGCCATCAAGTCCACGACGAACACCCCTCCGCCCTCGTCCTTGATGCTCATGTCGAAGTCACTCAATGACGACGAACGCATCAACCATCGAGCACCCTGTTCCCAGAAGGCACCAAAGCGAGGCCACGCGAGCCACTGGGAGGCCCAGAGGGCCGAAACATCGCTCGTAAATGTAGACACGCGGCCAAGGCCGTAATTCCACCAGGCATAGAGCGGATCGCCATGTGTTTCATTCTTGATCGTGATACCGATTCGTGCCAACCCTTCACGCGGCGCCGTCAATACGTATCCCCCCAAGTCAGGCACCTTGCTGATGCCCTGCATGGGCCCTGACTGGCTGTCCATGATCGTCGATTGGAAGTCGCCCTCCTGGATCAGCGACCGACTCACTACGCGTGCTTCCTTGATGAAGATCTGAGGCAGTTTGCTCGGATCATCCACCTTGTAGAAAGTGCCGCCTGTCATTGATGCGATGCGCTGCATGATGGCGGCATGCTGTGGATTGTTCCCGTGGCCACCGACCATGACTGTGGAACACGTCACCTTCTTGGCAGCATATTCGTTGATCAATGATGCGGATGGAGGCGACGGATCACCATCTGAAATGATGATCACATGACGCTGTCCGGCATCAACCTTCATTACGCCTTCCAGTGCAGCAGACATCGATGGCTCGAACATCTGCATGTCACCAAAGGTCAACTGCCGAGCTGCCGCCAGTGCGATCTTGCGGTTTCCGACAACCTGCATCGGCAGAACCCATGCAGCTTCCTGGCCAGCCCCTTTCTCAATGATTCCAACTTCATCAGAAGCATTGAGTGTCTCGATCGCGGCCTCGGCAACTCGATGCCCCCAGTAGTTCCCCTGAGGCATTTCACATGAGTGGACAATGATTGCCAGTGCACCCTTCACGATCTGCCGCTCAGCTGGAGGATCCAGTTCCAGTGGTATGGCTGGCTCAAGGGCAGAACCAATCCAACCACCTGCACCAAGCCCTTCCGGGCTGCCGGTCACCAGCAGACCACCACCCGTGTCATGCACATAGGCATGGAGATCACGCACTTGCATGTCCGTAAAGGACCAACGTGGAACTCCAACCAAGGCGATCATGTCGTACCCCAGCATTCCGACAACACCGGGTTCCATGGCCGAAGGCGGCATGTTTCTGGTGGCAATACCAACCTGGTTGAGTGCCTCCTCCAAGGCACGACCTCCCCCAGACCCATCATCGATGATCAAGACCGAACCAGAACCAGAAACCATCGTCACTGCCGAAGCCGTGTTATTGGCTGCAATTCGATCGCCGGTTCCAGGATCCGGCTCGAAGGTCGCCTGAAACTGCACCGGACCCGGATCTCCACTCTCCACTGTGATGCGTTCAACATGCAGACCACCTGCGAGTTTCAAGGGAAGAGCATGCCCCTCATCATCACCATTGAGATCCACCAGCGCGCCGTCCTGCTCAAGCATGAGTCGTCCGGAGGTCGGACCACGACTCCTGAGTACCAATCGCAACTCCAGCGATTGGCCCATTCGGGCATGTGAGGGCGCCATCAAACGGTCGAACAGGACTTCGTCCTCATAGGAATACTCGACGGGAAGCACATCGATCGGAATCCCGCTTTCGCGTGCCATGTCAGCGGCCGTCTCAAGATTGCCGATGGTTTCGTTGCCATCACTCACAAGTACGATCCGACTGGCGCTGTCCCGTGGAAACAAACCCTTGGCCAGCTCAATGCCCCTGGCTAGATTCGTCTCGGTGATATCGGCCGGCCCGTTGTTGAGACTCATGACCGAAGCCGGATCCGGCATTGCCGTCGGGACCGCATCACGCCCGACTTGTATGACAGCCATTCGGTCACTTGGCAGTCGAGCAGGACCGCTGGCCGCATCCTCCATCCAGTCCATTGCTCGATCCAATCCACTGCGTGGCATGGACCGGCTTCGGTCCACGATGACCGCGACGGTCAGATCACTTGCACGCGACTGCAGGATGGGCTCCGCAAGAGCTACTGCGAGAACCAGGATCAGAACACTTCGTGTGAGCCCGATGAGGATCCACCGCCCTGGGCCAAAGGCCTCTCGACTGCGTGTCAGCCACCACCATGAAGGGATCAGCAACAGGACCAGCAGCAGCCAACCGGGTTGTTCGAAGTAGATTGGCAAGAGTGGAATCAGGCTCACCTGGCCAGCTAGAGGCCAGGCCTGATCATACCCCCGCAATGACCTTCACCATGGGATCAGGGCTGCTTGATGTCCAATAGGAGGATCCGGTTGTTCCCGCTGTCCAGAACAAGGGTCCCATCACCTTGCTGAGCCAGGGCCCATGGATCACGAAGTTGGCCAGTTCCCCACCCCCAACCCCCCTTGGCCTGGAGGATCCTGCCACTGGAATCGAGTTCCAGGACACAGTTGGAACCAATGTCCGTGACCAGGAGAACCCCATCCTCCTGCTGGATCAATCCGAAGGGAATCGACAGAAGCTGCCCGGGTGATCCCTGAAGAATGATCTTCCCCTCTCCCGTGATGACATCAACTTCCTGGATCCTTCGATTTCGTGAATCTGCCACAAGCAGAGTCTGCCCATCACTTCCCATCACGATCGATTGTGGCCGGTCAAAGAAACCTGGGCCAACACCTGGTCCCCCCAGCGTCCTGACCCACTCACCATCCTGGGTAAAGACCTGAATGCGATCATTGCCGCCGTATTCAGATACGTAGACCATTCCATCAGGACCGAATGCGATATCCGTTGGGTAGATGAACTGACCCGGCCCTTCGCCATAACTGCCAAACGATTTGAGTAATTCTCCGTCTGGCGTATAGATCATCACACGGTGCTCGTGCGTATCTGGAACCCAGACATTGCCTTGGGGCCCGAGACTGATCCCGGTGGGTCGTCCACGTTCGACTCGTGGCATCATCCAGTCTGCCAACGGATGACCACTGGCATCCAGTCGCTGTACACGTCCACTTTTTTCAACGACGTAGATGTCACCGTTGTTCTGATCAACCGTCATCGCCCGGGGGTAATCGAACCGTCCCGTTGAACGACCTGGTCCACCGATCACTGCCTTGACATCAAGTACGGGCACATCTGACTCTGACTCTGAGCATCCGAACATCGTGATCATCGAAAAGCAGAGAAGCAAGCAGGCCGTCATTCCCCCTGTGGAGCGTCCCCATTTCAAGCCGCCACGCGCGAGCAAGCCAATTGCGAACGCCACAATGACACCAATGATGATGAGCATCGCCAGGACTGCGATGACGGTCTCCGGCCGCTGGTAATGCATCGCATTGAGAAGGGTCACGCTCAAGGGAGGAGAAGATGCCGGGGGCGACAATCTCATCGAGATCGGGATCTCCCCCAATGCCAACAAGGCGGTTATCACGGTGACTGCTGCAGCTGCAAACCAGGTTCGTGGCCCTTCTGTGTGCCAACCACCTCCATGCATGCGTCGGAGATCCTGGAGCGGAACTGGTTCAGATCTGCAGACCCAGCGAGCTACGAGTGCCGCAATCCCGCCGAACTTCGCCAGCCAGCCGATGATCAACGCGGCCCCGCTTCGAAGCAACCACCCCTGAACACTCGAAGAAGGCAACATGGCAATGCCTGCAAGGATGGCTGCAGCAACCAATGAGCCTGGTGCCAGCAACATCACAATCCATGGGATCGAGATGAATACCCCCACACCTCTCCATGCTTTTGTGGGAGCTCGAAGCAAATGGAGAAGACCAAAGAACACAATGCAGACCAGAACACCAAGAATGATCGCATGCAAGGCATCCCTTGCAATCGCTGGTCCATGCGCTGCCCACAGTTCAAATGCTTTGCTATCAAGATTCGTGATGATCAGAATGGACGGTACCAGAGCCGTCACGCTCCAGATCAATGACGTGGCCACCAGAACAAGCGGCCTGTTTGCATTCAAGGGCATGGAGGCATCATCAACTGGTCGCCCCATGGCACACCATGTGATCGTGGCGCCAAGGATGGCGGCGACCGCAGCTGGCAGTGATACCACGATCATCTGCGCAGGATCCGCCTGCATGGCTGCCAACGCACGCATCTCGTTTCCAACCGTGAATACACCAGCGAGGTCAAAGCAGATCACGTTACCGAAGATGAACGCTGCAACAAGGAAACCACCAAGGAGCAATCCACCAAGATCGTGATGAAACCTGGCCATGCCACGTTGCCAGACTGAAGCGCCATCAGAGGCAAGCTGGTCCCCACGTGATCTTGGCCACGTGGCTGCTGCAGGCGCCACGCACAGACTCACCAACGGCCAGGACCAGGACAACAAGGCCATGGCAAGCGTAAAGCGGCGGCCCAGACCGATGGAATCCCGCTGCTGAAGCGCATCAAACAACCAACTTCCAGATGGCCAGGTCTGCCACCATGCATAGAAGAGGACATAGGAAGGAATCAGTAATGGCAGAAGGATCGCCGCCAGGAGGACGGGGAAACCCAATCCCTTGACTCGATTCCCTGGCAAGCACCTGTTCCTTTGGCGTTGCATGCTCACACCCAATGCCTGACCGGGCAGCCATCCGATCAACATGGCACCGACTGCAATACCCAGTGACCAGGCAACTGTTCGAACAGTGAGCGTCCACGGGTCATGCATGACCAGTGATTCACCGCTTTCGCCTGAAGTAGATTGAAGGACCATGGCCAGAAAGGGCCAGGCGACAACTACCAAACCCAGCAGGATGACCAATCCGGTCATGCTACGGCGCAGCATCAGGCGCTCGATCCTGAAGAGATGTCACGGCCATTCGAATCGCCAGTGGGTACTCGTTGGCAGTCGTTTGAAAATCAACCGGCATGGAGGTGGGCACAATCAACTCCGGATAATCCGAGGCAACCGCCGGATCCAGTGGCACATTTCCAGAAACAGATTCGGCCAGACGGCGAGCCGTTTCTTCAGAGAGGAGCATGTCAACAAAGTCACCGGCAGCTGGATGACGTGATCCCGCTACCACCGCAACGGTATTGGGCATCATGAACGTCCCGACACCTTCGATCGGACCGACATATCGCATGGACAGCCCGGCGCCGAGCCGGTTCGCTGCTCGCACATCATCCGCATCCGTCAGGCCAATCAATGCTCGGCCTGAACGAATCTCATCCACAACTGCTGCATTTCCCCCAGGCAAGACTCTCATCCGGTTCGCTGCAAGACCGGACAGGAATTCGCCGTAGCCATCCAGTGAGCCCTGTGAGTCATACCAGGACTTCAAGGCGGCAAGATGTCCACCTGTCGTGCCAAATCGTGGATCAGCCATGACCAGTTGGTCACGCCAACGTGGCTCCGCAAGCAATTCCAACGAAACAGGAACATCTTCTTCTGCCATTCGCTCCGGATCGTAGACCAGTACTCGAGGCCTGGGCGAAAAACCGAACCACTGCTTCAAGGGATCTCGCCAATCCGTGAACCACTCTTCCGTGACATTTGTATTGCAGGGCTGGAGCAGCCCCTCCTGTGCCAATTCAATGGTCATGAAGGCTTCTGAAGACCAGAAGACATCTGCAATTGGCATGTTGCGTTCAGCACGAATGCGATCGACCAACCCCGTCGTCTTGGTCGCCTCCGTGTCGCCAACCATGTGCACTGGTATGCCCGTCTTCTCTGAAAAGGCATCGAGAACAGGACGAGCTACGTATTCATCCGCGGAAACATACACAACCAAAGGTGGATCTGAATGTTCACAGCCCACGAGCGGCAGCAGAATCAGAAGGTGCACGAAAAAGCCGGGACTAGTTCTTGCCACCAGCCTCACCCTTGGTTTCGTCCTTTCCGGACTCGGCCTTTTTCTGACTCGCTTTGTCAGAGGGCGTGTTCACAGCCTTGTCCTTGCTGGCCTCGGCATCCGCCTCAATCGCCTTTTCTACAGCCTCACGATTGCTGAAGTAGTTCTTGAGCGCGTCGTGATACTGCCGTGGTAGCGGAGCATCATTGAGGGCTTCATCGAATCCTTCACTGGCAGCCTGCTGAGCTTGACGAAGAGTCATCGTAGATTCACCGACATCAAGGTCACGATCAACCGATTCACGAGATACAACAGGGCCATCCCCCACTTCCCCGCTGTCCTGCTTGGCAACAGTGCTGGTCTCGGTCTGGCTCATGCCAACGGAGTCGCCCTTGCCCGACTCTCCCTTCGGCCCTGCAGCATTGACTGCAGACTGCTTCGCCAGGCCCTGGCCAATCTTGTTGCATTGACTCTGGCAAGCACTTTGAGCATCCTTGGCTTTCTCAAGCATCTGTTCCTGCTGCTGCATCTTGCCCAGCTGGTCCGACATGCCCTTGCAACTGCTGGAATTCTGATCACCCTTCTGCCCGTTGCGGCATTGCTTGCAAGCCTCCTTGGAAGCCTCTGAGAAATCCTCGAGCATCTTCTTGGCCTGATCATTCGCCTCGGCCTTTTCTGTCAACTTCTGCTTCTGAGATTCGTTGAGATCCTTGGACTGCTCAAGGGCTTCTTTCAAAGCTTCCTGATCATTCGCAAGCTCCGGATCCATCCCTGCCTGCCTGAGCGCATCCCGCATGGGCTGCTGGTCATCGGCCTTCTTGTCCAACTGTTCAGAGAGCGATTCCATTGCGTCGGCAATCTGCTTGCGTTCCGATTCCGACAATTCGCCTGAATCGATCTTCTCTTGAAGCTTTGACAGTGATTGCTGCGCCTGATCGAAATCCCCTTTGGAAAGGGAGTCCACAAGATTCTTGATGGGACTGTCTTCTGGTGCTTCAAGTGATTCCAGGGACTCCTTCACGGATTCCATTGCCTGGCCTTCCGGACCTTCGACGATAGTCTCGAGATTCTTATTGAGCTCGGTCAGTCGCTTCAGCGCTTCGCGACGTATGGATTCCTCGTTCTGTTTTTCCTCAAGAGAAGCATCCGTCCGTGCTTCCAACTCTTCGAGCACTTCGGCCATCGCTTCGGAGAGTTGTGGATCCTCTCGAATCGCTTCAACAGAGGCCTCCACGGATTCGGCCGCATTGGCTCTCACCTGCTTGAGGTCGACCGTGTCAACCTCGCTGGCCGAGAACACGTCCCACTGCCCAAACAGAGCAATCACGAGAGCAGAGAGAACAAGCAAAGGCGACGCCCACCAGAATGGAGGAGGTGCCAGGCGAAAACGGCGTCGCACCTGCTCTCTGGTCTGTGGTGATCTTGCGACAGTGACGGCATCCTCGACAACTGCTCTTGCAAATGGTTCCTTGCTCTGACCACATGCGAGTGCTGATGACAACCGGTCCTTGAGACCCAGCCGTTCATCCACTCTTCGTGCCGCACGAAGTGGCTCCGGTTGCTTCAACCACCAACCGGCCACACCGGCGATTACCGCCACACTGCCCATCACGATGACCAGCCAATTCCAGGGCACCCAGGATTGCGAGCCCAGACGATCAACAATGGCGAGCAGGACGGCCAGAACCGCAATGTAGAGACAGGCCATGCAGAACCAATTGAGCCCTGCATTCAACCTCTCACGACGCAGAACGATACTGATGATGCGAGCGATGTCTTGTTGTTGCTGATCTGTCATGTCGACTTTCGGAGAGCGGAGAGTGCACTCAAGTCTACCCCTCAGGCGGGGGCTGGGAAGCTCGTCTTGCCCGCTTCCGGCCATGAACATGCAGGATGATGCCAACAATCAGCAGGCCAAGCCCCACAGGGCCAAGCAGGGCTGCAGCAAAGGCCGCTGCCAGAACCGGTATGACGACCGCCGTAATGGAAGTCCGACCAAAGGCATACACCCCGGAATGGTCATCACCAGGTGGCGTACTGCCTGTGAGTCTCCAGAGCCCGGCATCCAGTTCTGCCTTGCCGATGTAATGGCCGTGCCTGCCAATGAAGCTGTAGTTGGCTGCCACCAACGGTGCTTCAATGATGGCATCCGGTGCTCCATCAAGTGACACCAACTCGAAAGTCATCCTTGATTCCACCGGAGACACGTACCAGGTTCCATTCAGATTCGTTCTGGGTTCATACGTGAGATAGAAGGGACCAGGAGTGTCCATCTCGAACTCCACGCTCCCGGGCATGACCACCTGCTGCAGGTTGAAACGCGAAATCGAAAGCCACACACCAACAATGACGATCAACAATGCCGTCAAGAGGCAGATGACACCGATCACGATCCAGCGTCGACCCCTCATGAATGTCCTTCCAGGCTATCGAGAACTTTTTGTACAACCTTGATGGCATCTTCGACCGGGCCTTTGACTCGAGCCCCAGCAGCATGGACATGTCCCCCACCTCCAAGTTGGCGAGCCAGTTCGCTCACGTCGACAAAGTCACCGCCCAGTTCACGGGATGGCTTTGAACGGAAGCTCGCCTTCGTCTCGGTCCCATTCTCGCTGTACAGAAGAACGGCAAAATCGACTGACTCGATGGCCAATGGCAGATTGACCGTACCGGGCAGTTCGCCCGGGGCCCCCTTGGTTTCCTTGAAATCCGATGGAAGCAACTGCATGATTGCACAGCGTCCCTCGAGTACATACTCAATGGATTCAAGTGCACGAGCCTGCAAGGCAAGGCGCGTCGGCTTGGCCGTCTCTTCGATCGTCCTGTAAAGACCATCACGATTGATGCCGGTTTGCAGAAGCTCCGATGCCATTGAGAATGCCCTGGCGTCGGCATTGCTGAACCGGAACCAGCCCGTGTCCGTTGCCAGGCCACAGAACAACGCTTCAGCAACGCTTCCCGGACCACCTTCAATAGGCAGCCCCATGGCTTCTATAACGGACTTCACCAGCATTGTTGCTGAAGCTGCCGTGGAATCGACAAATCGCATGGCGCCGATGTCATCGCCTGAAGCATGATGATCGATGACGATGACATGGTCATGGCGATCGCGCATCCAGTCCGCAATGGGTTCCACCTGACTGAAGGCACCGGTGTCAACGAGCAGCACCAGATCCTCTCCAGCCTTGGGCATCTGCTGCTGAGCATCGATCCATGACGTTGTGCCTGCAATCGCTCGCATGGGAGATGTCACTGGCCCCATCAGCAGGATTTCGATATCCAGCTGATGGTCAAGGGCACGCTTCAATGCCAGAGTCGAGCCCATAGCGTCACCATCAGGCTTCGCATGAGTCGTCACGATGATTCGATTGGCCCCACTGATCCGTTGGGCGATCGATTTCAGATCTGTATTTGACTGGTAAGTGAACATGGAATGGAAACTCTACACGCTCATCAGTTCCTGCACGCGTTGCAGGTCCCTGGCCATGGCCTCCGTAAGCAGATCCAGAGAATCGAAGACCAGTTGTTCCCGGATCCAATGATCCACATCAACTCTCAATGGCCAACCATAGTCCCCGACCTCTCCATCGAAACCCAGAAGGTGCACTTCACAGGTCAAGCAACCATCTTCGAAGGTGGGGTTTGTGCCGACGCTGATTGCCGCTGGATAGGCTTCACCGGACTCCAGATAGGCACGCCCTGCATACACCCCTGCCGCGGGCAAGATCATGCAACCTGCATCTAGATTTGCCGTAGGACAACCGAGTTCACGTCCTCTTTGCATGCCCTTTACGACAATGCCATCCAGTTGCCAGGGGCGGCCCAGCAGGCCAGCAGCATCTCGGACACGACCTTTCTGGATCAACTTGCGAATGACCGAACTTCGTGCCGGCACCCGCGTGCCATCCACCAGTGTCGCCTCGACATCTTCAACCAGGTGCACCTGGAAACCACGCTCCGAACCGATGACTTGAAGCAGCTCAATATCACCTTCTCGATGGCAACCAAATCGAAAGTCCTGCCCCTCCATGATGAAATGAGGCTGATGGTCTACCAGTAACTGATCAAGGAATGCCCTGGGAGACTGCTGCAGGAATTCTGTGGTGGGCTCCAGAACATGAACCTCATCGACACCCGCATCCATCAATGCCGAATGCCGCTGCCGATCCGTCATCAATCGAGAAAAAACGTGCTCAGGAGACAGGATGGCGGCCGGTGCGGGCTCGAAGGTGACCACGATCACCCTCCCGTCAGGCCCGACGGTTCGTCGTGCCTGGTCGATAATCTCACGGTGTCCCGCATGGACTCCATCAAACATGCCAATTGATAGCGCAGTTGCCATGGTCATGAGACTACACCCATGAAGGGAGAGCTGAAAGGAGCCCAACGGCAGATCCGCCATTGCAGCCGCCATGGGGGCCGGATACAGTTTCGCGATGGGCAATGAATCCAGCAAAGCGACTACAAGTCCCCCCGAGCAACCAGACAGGCCCGAGGAGGTCATCGACCAGATTACCGGTGGCCTGAGGGCCCAATCGGAGCAGGTTGTCCCCTGGTTTCTTGAGCAGATGCCTCCGACCTATTTCCAGGACACGGATGAGGAAACCAGGCTCATTCATCTGCGAGCCATCATTGCCGCAAGAGCCTCCGGCCGCCCCATCGAAATGACACTCCGCAGCGAGGACGGCTCGCAGTGGACTTCGATGCGCCCCCTGGACTACCCAGGTGTGCTGGCCGAACTTGTCGCCGAACTACCCACTGATCAACCCCTCCGTGCTGCCAAAATTCATACCGCACATGACGGCTCACTGGTCATTGATACCTTTGAATTCGGGGAAAGCCCACGCTGCGATCTCAGTGATCCTGAACAGAAGATCAAGCACCAGGAATTTCTCGATTTCGTCAAGCAGGAACATCCCGAGTGGTCAGCAGATGAACTCACGGATTTTCTGCAGCGATGCTCGGCTGACTACATGCTGACGCTGACACCATTGCGTCTCCACAAGCACTGGGACATGTACAAGAAGATCTCCGGAACAGATGGCACGGTCATCACTCTGGAACCGGAACTGGATCCGACACAGACAAGGATCTCCATTGCCGTTGGCAACAGTACACGTCGCACCATGCTCGAACGACTTGCCTCGAGACTGAGCCAGTCCGAAATCAACATTCATCGCGCATACCTTGACAGCATTGATGATGGCGACAACGGAACCATCAGTCTGATTGGCTTCGTGGTCCAGGGCCCTGAAGGGGCCATCGATCCCGATAGCGCACTGTGGGGCCGCGTGCATCACGATCTCCGTCGAATCAAGTGGGTGCACCAGCGTTGCCTGGAACTCAGCCGACGCCACGAGGACATCGATCTCACCCATGCGGAACTGCACGAGGCCCTCTGCGACCTGGTTCATCAGCGATTGGTGAAACTGAATCGTTACGCATTCACGGCAGAACGCATCCGAAGACTTGCCGAGGAGAATATTGATCTCTCCATGGCAGTCTGCGACTTGTTCCTGGATCGTTTCAATCCAGAACATCCATTGGATGATGCCCTCTTCGAGGATCGCACCGCTGCGATCAAGGAGCGATTCGAGGACGAAGTCGATCTGGAAGATGCCAGGACAGTACTCAAATCCATGCTGACCGCCACGAATCAGGTGCTCAAGACGAACATCTATGTCACCGAGCGATATGCACTCTCGATGAGGCTGGACCCTTCGTTCCTCTCATCCGATGATCGACCCGAAGTACCCTTCGGCGTCTTCTTCGTGCATGGCCGGGCCTCCAATGGATTCCACGTCCGCTTCAGGGATATTGCACGCGGCGGAATCCGTGCAGTCCTGCCGCGATCTGCTGCTCAGCATGCACGTGAAGCTGAACGACTCTATGACGAAGCCTATGGATTGGCACACGCACAACAGTTGAAGAACAAGGACATTCCTGAAGGTGGTTCCAAGGCTGCAGTGCTTGTTGAACCTGAAGCCCGTGTTGATCGTGCGATCAAGGGATTCGTGGATTCCCTCCTTGACTTGATCACCCCTGAGGAGACCGTTCAGAAGCAGATCGTTGATCTGCTTGACGAGAAGGAACTCCTTTACCTTGGTCCGGATGAAAACATCACCCCAAAGCTCATCGACTGGATCGTGGAACGTGCCCAACGTCGCGGCTACCCGGTTCCCACCGCGTTGATGAGTTCCAAGCCGGGCGCGGGAATCAACCACAAGGACTATGGCGTCACGTCTGAAGGTGTTGCCGTATTCCTGGAAGTCGGCCTCAACGCCATCGGCATCGATCCCCGCGAGCAGACGTTCTCGATCAAGATCACAGGCGGCCCGGATGGCGATGTCGGCGGCAATCTGATTCGAATTCTTGTCCGGGACTTCGGCAAGAACGTCCGCTTTGTCGGAATTGCAGACGGCAGTGGCTCTGGCGAGTGCCCCGATGGCCTGGACCATGACGAACTGTTGCGTCTTGTCGATGCCGGACTGCCAATCGCCGATTACGATCCTGCTGCGATGCCAGCTTCTGGACGCGTGACCAGCCTTGATGAACCTGATGGTGTTCGACTGAGAAACTCTCTGCATAACAGGGTGATCGCCGATGCGTTTGTTCCATGTGGCGGACGCCCTGCAACGATCCACGAGCGAAACTGGCAGGATTTCCTCAGACCTGATGGCACCTCCTCAAGCCGCATCGTCGTCGAAGGCGCCAACCTCTTCTTGACACCTGCTGCTCGATCAGAGATCTCATCTGCAGGCGCATTGATCTTCAAGGATTCTTCAGCCAACAAGTGCGGGGTGATCTGCTCCAGCTACGAGATCATTGCAAGCATGCTGCTGTCCACCGAGGAATTCCTTGCGATCAAGCCTCGATTCGTCGAAGAAGTCATTGTGAAACTCCGCAGCTTCGCCCGCCGGGAAGCCCTCCTGCTTGTCAGGCTGCACCAGCAGAACGCTGATGTACAGCTTCCTGAGATGAGTATCCGCCTCAGTCGATCTGTCATCAGGACTTCTGACGCGATTGAACCAGCGATCAACGAACTCTCCGGTGACAACCTCCAACTCATGCGAGGCGTCATTGATGAACACCTGCCTGCATCCCTGATGGAAGTGGCCAAGGATCGCATCCACAGCAACATCCCGCAGACCTATCTGCAATGGATGGCTTCCAAGTCGCTGGCTGCTCGACTGGTCTACAGGGAAGGCATCGATCCATTGGAGAAGATGCCCTCGGGAACCATCTGCTCCATGGCACTGGACTTCCTCAAGCTGGAACAGGAACGAGATCAACTGGCGGCTGAAGTGGATTGCTGCTCACTGCCTCATGCTGATCGGATTGCCAACCTCCTCAGGCAGACGGGAATCCTGAGCACGATCAACGATAATCCCCATGGCGAATCTTCATGATGCTCTTCGCATCGGTGTACTTCCTGTGCCTGACTGCCTTCATTCAGAATGCATCGGATGTGACAGACGCACCTCCGCCTCCTCAGCCCCCTGCCGCCGCTGAAGAGCCTGAAGCTTCGGATGATGCGGATGTCGAGGCCATGACACTCCCAAGAGTGATCATCTATCCCTCACGCCTGCGATCCGTCAGCGGCCACCTTCTTGAAGAAGGCCCCAAGACCATCAGGCTGTTGGATCGCCAGAACAAAATTCATGAATTTGATCCCTCGTTGATCTACGCAAAGGTCTACCTGCATGACGTCGACGCTCCGGTCAAGGCAGTCATTCACTTTCAGGATGGACGTGTACGAGAAGGTCTTCTGGAAGAAGATGCCTTTGATTATGTCCAGTTCAGGATCCACGGTGTCAAGCATCGTTACGACCGTGAAGACATTCTCATCGTGCAATTGGTTCCTGATTTCCAGGATGAATACGAGCACCTGCTTCAACAACTTGATGAAACCGACATCCAGGCTCACCTCTCTCTTTGCCGTTGGCTTTTAAAAGAAAACAAACTGATCGAGGCCAGGGCCGAACTGCAGAGACTGCTCCAGCGTGAGAACAACCCCACGGCAAAAGGAATGCTGCATAAAGTCGAAGCAAGACTGCATGTACTTGCCAGCAAGACAGATGATGTTTCGTCTTCAGAAGACATCGAAGATGACGCTGACACGATGCCGAAGCTGGTATCGGATGAAGATGTGAACCTGATTCGTGTCTATGAGATACAGATTGATAACCCTCCGAGGCTGCGTGTTTCGGCCAAGACCGTTCAGGCCCTGCTTGATGAGTATCGAGGCAGTCCGCTGCTCCCCACGGATGCCCAGGGTGAAGCCGCCTTCACGAAATCTGATCCTGCAGACATCGTCCGGGTCATGTTTGAATTGCGGGCACGGGATCTCTACGGGGGCGTCCAGGTCCTGACCGAACCGGAACTTCTTGCCACCTTCCGCAAACGTATCCATGACAACTGGCTGCTCAACAAGTGTGGGTCCCGAGCCTGTCACGGTGGTCCAGAAGAAGGCGCTGGCCGTTTTCGGCTGCACTGGAGCTACCGGCCTGATGATCGGATCCGAACGTCAAATCTGCTTGCACTCACCAGACTGGAACTGGATGGCCAGAAGATGCTCGACTGGTCCCAGCCTGAACAATCCCTGCTCTACCAGTACGCCTTGCCTCAATCAGAAGCCACCAAGCCCCATCCGGTGGTCAAGGGCTGGAAGCCGATTTTTACTCCTGGAGCCATGCCCGTCCGGAAGGCCTACCTGAACTGGGTTGAGCAGATGATGGATCGCCACCACAAGGACTGGCCAGTCGACTACGAGCCCTGGTCCCCCCCTGAAACGGCAGCGATTCCGCATGCTTCCGACGAGCCGGAGCCAGAAAGCGGACAATCTCCCTGACTCGCGGGCTGGAGGGCGTCGAATGAGGCCCATCGGATACACTCCCCGGCTCGACCCCATGCGAGGAGTACCCATGAATTCCCTCTTTGTACGACTAATTGCCGTTGGCCTGTTGACCCTCAGTTGTCTGGTGCAGACGGCCTGCAACGATGCCGATGCGGCTACCCGCTCGGAGATCTCACAATCACTGCTGAAGGCAGCCGATGACGCCTTCCTTGCTGGTTCGGATCAGGTAGCACTTGAAAAGGTCGTCAGGAAACTCAAGGGAATGCAGGGAGGCACACCAGAGCAGACCTCCACCCGTGATCGCCTGCTTGCTTCCATCCAGTTTCACATTGCTGTTATTGAGATGGGCAAGCTCGAAATGATGGATGTTTCCATTCGTCATGATTTGCTCAGGCTGCGATCCATGGCAGATGCTGCCGCTCACATGTCAGCCTTTGCAACCGCTCGTGAACAGCTCAACACGACGACTAATGTTGCTCAACTCAGTGATCGTCGAGAACAGATCCGATCCCAGGCCGAGCAGGTACGCCAACAGGCCTCGCAGATTGACTCTCCTGTCATCGCCGCCGTTGAACAACTCAATGCTGCTTCTGAAGATGTTCTTCGTCTCAGAAGGCAGGCCGACAGACTTCGTGAAGAAGCGAGCCTGACCACCCCGATGAAGCGTTACCCGATCATTGAGCAGGCAATTGAACTTGAACGGGAGTCTGACAGAATCGAAGCCGAGATGATGCGCAAGGAACTTGCCCTTGACATCATTCACCGCCCGGCCAAGGACATGCTTGAGAAGTCTCAGGCAGACCTGGAAGGGATGCTTGCAGAGATTGACGCCGCACATGATTCACTTCAGGAAACAGCACGGCAAACGGCTCAATCCGCCTCCAATGCCCGTGATGCTCTCCGTGACATGGATGCTCAACTGACTCAGTTGAGCAAGGATGTTTCCGAGAAGGTGACCGGGAAACTGAAAAGTGACTACGAGAAGATTGCAGGCCTGCTCCAGCAAGCTCAGTCCAATGCCCGCAAGTCCGGGCGAAATGGTGTTGGTCGACTGGCCAAACAGGAACAATCCCTCCTGCAGGCCAGAATCGAACTCGCCCAGGCCGATCTTGGAATGATGCATATTCGCGGCCTCGATGAGTGGATCCGCCTGCTTGATGTCCTGGCCAGCAATGTCGATCTTGGCAATCGTGAAGCCTGGCTACTGGAAGCCCAGAAAGCCGGAAATCAACGGAACACCTTGGCGCAGAAAGTCACCCAGGATATCGATGCCGCCCTGTCTTCCGGCGCCCGTTCATCAACCAGCGATTCGACCCGATCACATCTGGAAGCTTCAAAGGCACTCATATCCGGCAAAGAGGCCCCCGCCCAGACCAATACTGCCGAACCCGCTGCGCCTTCCGCTCCAGACTCAAGCAGTGTGAGCACTGATACAGGCAATGCGCCCAGCGGTGGCTATGACTCACCACAAGCACTTGTTGATGCGATGAAGAAGGTGATGAGTAGTGGTGATCTTGAGCAGATGACCCAGTTCCAGATCGACAGTGCTTACTACCGCGACTCGTCAACTGCGGAGAATGCCAAAGATTCAGCCATGTTTGGCCTCAAAGCAGTGGAGATCGCTCAGGCTGCCCAGGCCTTCGGTGGCACGCTCAGTGGCCCCCTTGCCATGCTTGCCCAGGCTGGTGAGATGAGCAAGATGATGGCCAGTGCCACCTACTCGACACCAACTGAATCTGGCGACTCTGGAAGCATCGACATTTCGATGATGGGCATGGACATGAACATGCCACTGATGAAGGTCAATGGAAAGTGGTTCTTCGATGGTGACAACGCCCCTATGGCGCAAGCCAGTCAACTACCGAATGCCTCGAATCTTCTGAAGATCGCCAGTTCGGTACTTGAACAGATCAAGTCTGGCCAGATTTCAGACCAGGCTCAGCTTGATGCTGCACTCCAACCCATCATGAAAATCATGATGGGCGGGTGACCTCGATCGCAGCCTGTCTCACAAGTTCCATTTCAGAAGCATCCCCAGCAATAGCTTCCAAACGCTTGCGAAGTGATGGGTCATCCTGCTTCTTGAGGTAGTTGCCCGCCACGATGACCGCATTGCGCCGGATCATGTCCAACTTGGCTCGTTTCATCGATGAAGTCGTAAAGGCTTTCCGGCGATCGTCCTCGGTCCAGTCCAGAACCTCTCGAACGTCAAATGAAGCCCCTGTGTCATCTCGACCAATTGGACGAGGCGCATAGGCTTCATGAGTCGATGCAGAACTGGTCAGCGTTGTTGGTTGATTGTGTGGACAGACCTCCTGACAGATATCGCAGCCAAAGAGCCAGTCCCCTATTCCTGAATGGAATGCAGGATCGATGTCGGAACGGTGCTCGATGGTGAGATAGCTGATGCACCGAGTGGCATCAACCGACCATGGCGTGATGGCGTCCGTAGGACAGGCCTCTATGCATCGAGTACATGTGCCACAAGGGTCCAGAGGCTTGCCTGTGCCGGTCGCCTCAGCCTCAAGGGTCGTCACTATTTCACCCAGCAGCAACCAGGAACCGATCGATGGCTCGATGAGCAAGGTGTGTTTGCCAATCGCTCCGAGTCCAGCGGCTACCCCAACCTCACGTTCCAGGATGGGCGCGGTATCCACGCAGGCCCGGAAGGTCTCATCGGGAAACTGACGGGCGAGTGCATCGGCTACCCGGTGCAAACGCTTCTTCATGTGGACGTGGTAATCACGACCTCGTGCATAACGTGCAATCCGGCCTGCCCCATCCGGCAGATCGACATCCGGACTGCCTTCATAACGATCTGCAACAACGATGACGCTCCGCGCACCAGGCAACAGAACGCGTGGATCCGTACGGACCTCGACGTTTTCAGCGAGCCAATTCATTTCCCCATGACGCCCCTCTTGCAACCAGGCATGCAGTTCGCCAGCCTGTTTGCTGGAGCAGGCCGCGGCAACACCTGCAGCTGCAAAGCCCTCCTGAAGGCAATGGTCAATGATCAACTTGCTCGGGGTCATGGGCAACTCCCTTCAAGCACCGTCAACAAGGAGAGTCCTCAAGATCACCGCCCAGACGCTGCAATCCGGCATGGGCAACCAGCAAGGTGCGAGGGCCATATTCATCGAAGTCGATGGTTGCCGTCAGCCCGCGTGGCCTGGACATCAATCGCTGAATTTTCCCCAGCCCGAAGCGAGGGTGCTCCACCTGGTCACCCAGTTTGAAGACCGACTCGGGATCTCCACGCAACAAGTGCCCTTCACCAGAGTCCATGGAGCTTCCCCAGGACGGCTTGGGCAGTTCGCAGGCAACATGATCCGGTGGGATCTCATCAATGAATTCACTCACCATGGTGCGATCGCGAAGACCACGGTGTGTTCGTGTCATGGCCCGTGTCATCAGGAGGTCACGTCGAGCCCTTGTCATGCCGACGTAACACAACCGCCTCTCTTCTTCCATCGAATCCGGTTCATTGAAGGAACGGGAATGTGGAAGCATTCCCTGCTCCAGCCCGGCGATGGCAACAACATCAAATTCCAATCCCTTGGCTGCATGCAATGTCATCAGTGTCACAACCCCGGATTCGGGATCGATGGCATCAGAATCACTCACAAGTGCAATGGATTCAAGCCAGGCGGCCAATTGGCCCCTCAAGTCGGGAAGCGAACCATCTTCTCCGGGCTCGATGATGAGGTCCGCAGCAGCACTGACAAGTTCTGAGAGGTTTTCTACTCGATCCTCCCCATCATCCGCATCCACCATCGAGGATTCGAGACCCGAATCCCGCAGAACCATGGACACGAGATCCGCCAGATCAAGGCCAAGCATCCCTCCGGACATTTCCGCAATCCAACCATCAATCATCGTGACGAAACGCCCCACTGCCTTGCGAGCCCGGTCCGTCACTTCCGGAACCGAACTGATGCGGCGCATGACCTCCCCAAGACGTTGACCATTGGCTTTCGCATGGGTCTCCATTCGATCCATCGTGGTCTTCCCGATGCCGCGGGTCGGCACATTGATGATCCGACGCAATGCGATGTCGTCATTGGGATTCAGGAGCAGTCTCAGGTATCCCAGAGCATCCTTGATTTCCCGGCGTTCATAGAACGCGGTCCCTCGAGCCACGGCATAGGGAACACTGGCATGCCGAAAAGCATCTTCCAGGACACGGCTGAGACTGTTGACGCGGTAGAGCACCGCCATTTCCCGCCAGGCCTTTCCGTCCTCTGCCGCAGAGCGGAAATGCCCCACGATCGCCTCGGCTTCGGCATGTTCATCCATGCAGGTACGGATCGTGACCGGTGAACCATCATCAAGTTCGGTATGAAGATCCTTGTGACGATGGGATTCGTTGTGTGAAACCAGACCCGAAGCTGCCTTGACGATATGGCCGGTGCTGCGAAAATTCCGGCCGAGTGGAACAACCCGTGCTTCAGGATAATGAGCTTCGAAATCGAGAATATTGCGGATGTCCGCACCGCGCCAACGGTAGATCGACTGGTCAGGATCACCGACGACACAGATGTTGCGATGTGATTGAGCGAGCCCGGAGGCAATGATGAACTGCGCGTAGTTCGTGTCCTGGTATTCATCAACAAGGATGTACTGCCATCTCCGTTGCGCCGCTGACCGGATGGTCTCATCATCCCGCAGAAGA
This sequence comes from Phycisphaerales bacterium, assembly GCA_029242715.1. Taxonomy (GTDB): domain Bacteria; phylum Planctomycetota; class Phycisphaerae; order Phycisphaerales; family SM1A02; genus UBA1668. The sequence goes on along the minus strand of JAQWTL010000032.1, from coordinate 47,265 downwards.
CGGGCAACGTGCCCCAGAAGATCATCAAAATCCATGGCGTCATTGTCACGCAGCAACGTTTCATAACGCGAGTAGATCTTCGCGACCGTGCGATCATTGAAATCCATCGCGTCCTGTTCGAATGCTGCAGCATCCATCAACTTGTTCTTGGCGCCGGAAATCGTTGAGAGAACGGCCGCCGGCGGCCAGTTGGATGTACTCAAGCCTGCATCCACGATGGCGCGTTTGACTGCATCACGTTGATCGGCGCTATCCCATATGGAATAGTTCTGTGACACACCTGCGGCGGTGGACCAGATGCGCAACTGTCGTGCGCAGAACGCATGGAAGGTGCTGACCTGCATCAATCCCGTCATCGTTTCACCCAGCAGGGATGAAACGCGTTCTCGCATCTGAGCTGCAGCCTTGTTCGTGAAGGTCAATGCAAGGATGCTGGAGGGATCAACACCGGAAGCCACCAGGTGGGCGATGCGGCGAGTCACCACCATCGTCTTGCCTGATCCAGGGCCTGCCAGGACCAACAATGGCCCCTCATGGGCTGAAACCGCCTCTAATTGGGCGTCGGTAAGCCCTTCCAGTAGTTGCGTCCGTGCATCCATCATCACTCTGGATGGTATCAGGCCGGTTCAAATGAGCCGAAATTCACTCAAAATACCCCCTCAAAGGGTCATGAGACAGGTTTTCCACCAACCAAGTGACAGGTTGAGGCATTGGAAATACGGCCTTAAAGTCCTCCTCGTAGGGGTCTTACACACCCAATCGAACAGAATCACAAGATTGTGTGGGTGGCTTTCTTGCAGCCACAAGATGTAGTAGTACGATACGACCCCTGTAAGGGCGACCGGGGTTTACAGGCCAGCGAGCGGCCTCGCTGGAATTCCTGGCCTCCACAGGGGGGGGGCGATGCCTGGCTATTGGAGCAGTCGTGGATCAACAGACCTGCGTGCAATTCGAATTCCGATTTGGTTTCACTCGACAAGTGAAACCTGTTGCATGCAACGACTGCCGAGATGGACCACTGCCCAAACAATGGTGGTGAACGAGCTACGAAGGCAACGAACGACGAACGCGTCGTGCATGGAGGGAGAAAAAGGTGACGGTACTTTGCGATCAACAGATCCTCGATGACATCCACATCGAGCCGAAGCAAGAAACGCAATGTGGTGAAGGCGTGGTGTCCTTCGGCGTTTCAAGTTACGGCTATGACGTTCGCGTAGGTGCGCGATTCAAGATTTTCACGAACACAACTTCGGGTGGCGTGGCGGTTGTGGACCCCAAGCGGTTCACCGACGACCTCTTTCTCGAAGTTGACACGGACGCAAACGGCGTCGATCACGTGATCATTCCACCCAACAGCTTTGCCTTGGCTGAGACCGTCGAGTGGATTGAAATTCCTCGTGACGTCCTGGCCATCTGCGTCGGCAAGAGCACCTATGCACGCTGTGGGCTGGTCGTGAATGTCACACCGCTGGAACCAGAGTGGCGAGGCAAGGTCACCCTTGAGATCAGCAACACCACCCCACTGCCTGCGAAGGTCTATGCCAATGAGGGAATTGCGCAGATGATCTTCCTCAAGGCAGACAGGACTTGTCGAACGAGTTACGCGGATAGACGCGGCAAGTACCAGGATCAGGAAGGGCTGACCCTTCCAAAGATGCTCGACTGAGCACCTGGAAAACAGCGTCTACGGACAATCACATCGGACAGAAGTACACGGATTGAGAAGCGCCACGGAAGGCCAGAACACGACATGCAGATCACTCGCCGATTCACGACACCTGAACAAGACGTATTCACGACCGTTGACTGGGAACGACGGTCAAGCAGAATCACCAATGCAGACGGATCACTCGTCTTCGAGATGACCGATGCCTGGATTCCCAAGAACTGGAGCCAGCTGGCCACGGACATCATGGTCAGCAAGTACTTCCGCAAGGCAGGCGTGCCCCAGTTTGATGAAGAGGGCACACCGCTTCGCGATGAGGCAGGCGAAATCCAGACGGGCCCGGAACGATCGGCCCGCCAGGTCATCCATCGCCTGGCTGGTTGCTGGCGTGCCTGGGGCGAAAAGCACGGATACTTCGATACACCAGCAGACGCTGAAGCGTTCTATGACGAGCTCTGCTGGATGATGATCCACCAGGTCTCCGCTCCCAACAGCCCGCAGTGGTTCAACACCGGACTGCATTGGGCCTATGGAATCTCGGGACCACCACAGGGCCACTTCGTCAACGACCCCACCTCAGGCAAGGCCATGCTGGCCCAGGACGCCTACTCACATCCTCAGCCACATGCCTGCTTCATTCAGGAAGTGAATGATGATCTGGTCAAACCTGGCGGCATCATGGATCTCTGGACACGCGAAGCACGCCTGTTCAAGTACGGCTCGGGAACTGGAACAAACTTTTCCTCCATCCGGGGCGAAGAAGAACCACTGTCAGGAGGTGGACGCAGTTCCGGCCTGATGAGCTTCTTGAAGATCGGTGATCGGGCCGCAGGCGCCATCAAGTCCGGCGGCACAACTCGGCGAGCCGCCAAGATGGTGTGCCTGGATGCCGATCACCCGGATATCGAATCCTTCGTGAACTGGAAGGTCCGCGAAGAGATCAAGGTTGCCGCCCTGGTCGAGGGCATGAAGACACTGAGCAAACCACAGCAGGCCCTTGCCGAAGAGTTGGGACTCAAACTCGACTATGACTTCAATGGTGAGGCCTATCAGACCGTCAGTGGACAGAATTCCAACAACTCGGTCAGGCTGACCAATGACTTCATGGATGCGGTCGAACAGGATCGCCCATGGGAACTGATCAACCGAACCGACGGTAGCGTTGCCAAGGAAACCAGTGCCCGCGGCCTGTGGGATCAGATCTGTCGGGCTGCCTGGCAATGTGCCGACCCCGGCCTGCAGTTCGACACCACGATCAACCAGTGGCATACCTGCCCGGAAAGTGGCCGCATCAATGCCTCCAATCCGTGCAGCGAGTACATGTTCCTGGATGACACCGCCTGCAACCTCGCCTCGATCAACCTGCTGAAGTTCTATGACTCCAGCAAACGCACCTTCGATGTGGAAGGCTTCGAGCACGCGATCGACATGTGGACCATCGTCCTTGAGATCTCCGTTCTGATGGCGGCATTCCCCTCACAGTCAATTGCTGAGAAGAGCTATCGCTATCGCACTCTGGGGTTGGGATATGCCAATCTCGGCGCCATGCTCATGCAAGCTGGCATCCCCTATGACTCCGAGGAATCGCGAGCCCTTTGTGGTTCCTTGAGTGCAATCCTGACCGGTCGCTCCTACAGCATGAGCGCACGGATGTCCGCCGAGCACGGCCCCTTCCCGGGCTACGATGAGAACGCGGACTCGATGCTTCGTGTTCTCCGCAACCACAAGCGTGCTGCCCATGGCGAACCGCGTGATGCAACGACATGGGAATCACTTGACATCCCACCAGTCCCGATCAACCACCGCCTGCTCAACAGCGAATCAGTGCTGATCTCCAATGCAAACGAGTTGTCCACTCGCGCCATGGGAACTTGGGACGAAGCTGTTGAACTTGGTGAATCACACGGCTATCGCAACGCACAGGTAACTGTGATTGCCCCAACCGGAACGATTGGCCTTCTCATGGACTGTGACACCACCGGTGTCGAGCCCGACTTCGCCCTCACGAAGTTCAAGAAGCTCGCTGGTGGCGGATACTTCAAGATCGCGAACCAATCGCTGCGACCAGCTCTTCTGGCCCTTGGTTACTCCGAAGAGGAAACCGCAAGAATCCTCAACTGGGTCATGGGTGCTCTGGAACTGGACGTCCCGATGCCGGATTGCTGGGAAGGACCGCATGACACCTTCCGCGACTTCCTTGCTGACAAGGGATACTCCGCCACGGATCTTTCCGAAGTCATGAATCAACTCCCGACGGTATTTGATCTGGCCTATGCCTTCACGGCATGGAACATGCCCGAAGAGGTACTGAAAGCCTGCGGAGTCACTGACATCGAGGCTGCTCGAGCCGAGGGCGGCTTCAACGGCCTGAAAGTACTCGGTCTCAACAACGATGTCATTCGCAACCTCAATACACTCATCTGTGGAACACAGACCATCGAACAGGCTCCAGGCCTCAAGGATGAGCACCTGCCCGTCTTCGATTGTGCCAACACGTGTGGCCCGACTGGAAAACGTTTCATTGCCCCGACCGGCCACATCCGCATGATGGCGGCTGCACAGCCCTTCATCTCGGGTGCCATATCCAAGACGATCAACCTCCCCAACGAGGCTGATGAAGAAGCGATTGCCGACGCCTACCAACTCTCCTGGGAGCTGGGCCTGAAGGCGAATGCCCTTTATCGCGATGGCTGCAAACTGTCACAACCACTCAACACCAAGACCGATGAGGACATGCTCGAGGAAGAGGATGATGCCGATGACATCGCCGCCGCACACGAAGAAGTCGGCGAAGACGTCATAAAGGCTGCATCCGTGACCGCGAAAGGCGATGGCACCGAAGTCAATTACGTCGAACGTATCGTCGAGCGGATCATTGAGCGGCCGATGCGGCGACGCCTGCCCGATACGCGTCGAAGCATCACACACCACTTCAACGTCGCCGGACATGAGGGCTATCTCACGGTCGGCATGTATGACGACCGTTCGCCAGGCGAGCTCTTCATCACCATGTCCAAGGAAGGCTCGACAATCGGCGGGCTCATGGACAGCCTCGGAACCGCAATCAGCGTTGCCCTGCAGTACGGCGTTCCGGTGGAAAGCCTGGTTACGAAATTCGCTCACCAACGATTCGAACCCCAGGGCATGACGACCAACCGGGAAATCCCGTTTGCAAAAAGCCTTGTGGACTACATCTTCCGATGGCTCGGCATGGAATTCGTGCCGGGATTCAGGGAAGCCAATGCCCCGAAACGACCGGGAACCTCCCGGACTCGGGAAACCGCTTCAAGAAACACAAATGTCAACGACGAGTTGCAAGTCAAGGAGGACGATGCATGCTCACGGACACGTTCGGAGGCAACGGATGGCCAGTCGAACTCGATGACTGCTGGCCGGCGACTGACCGAGGACGACACGATTGGCATCGAGGGCCGTTCCGACCGGGTGAAGACAGGCGATGTCTTTGGACAGCCTTCAACATCCACATCCGGCGACACGGAGAAGATCGCAGAACCATCGGCGATGGTTCTGCAGGGCGACAAGGAAACCATGAACCCGGAAGCATCCCCGCAGGATGCAACGGAAGCCAAGGACGGCTTGAGCATGTCCACGGCAACGCTCATGGGTGACGCGCCGCCTTGCGATGTCTGCGGATCGATCACGGTGCGAAATGGCACCTGTTACAAGTGCATGAACTGCGGCAATTCAATGGGCTGCAGCTGATAGGAGATCTGATTGGATTTGGGAGGCAGTCGGTCTGGCCAAGAGCTGGCTGTTCTCCATCGGAGGGGATGCGGATCATGGAAGTTCCGATCCCGAATCGACTGAAAGGAATTCGGTCGATTCACCGCGGACACAGGACGTGTTCGTCGTCGACAGGCCTCGCACCCGTCGTCATGGCTCCCCGTCCGTGCCCCAGGGCGACCGTCGCCCATCCCTCTTGGCACCTTGGAGAAGCGTGGTTCCTACCTGGAGCCACACCGCTTCCTCCTCTCTTCCCTCCTCCTCGGGGTGGACCCACCACCACCCCGGGGATTTCCTTTTTTTGGGGCGTCATGCATGCCATCGGCCGCATCCATTAGACTTCGCACACCATGTCGACTCCACCTGCCATCCTCGCCGAACTCAGCAGCTACCTCCCGGTAGCCTTGATCGTGGTGATGGCTGTGATCTTCGGAGTCGTGAACCTCGTTGGCACCCATCTGCTGGGTCCCAAGAGACGCGGCGAACGCAAGGAACAGACCTACGAATCAGGCATGGCCCCCATCGGCACGGCCCGTAAGCGGTTCAATATCCGCTTCTACATCCTGGCCATGACCTTTCTGGTTTTCGATGTGGAGATCATCTTCCTCTACCCCTGGGCCGTGGATTTCACTCAGTTGGAACCCATGAGCAGTGACGCGACTCTTTTCTTCGGTCGGATTCTCTTCTTCATCCTGACCTCAATCGTGGCTTATGTATACGCCTGGAAAAAAGGCGTCTTCCGCTGGGACTGACTTCCCATCCATACATCTGGCACTTAATCCGGATACCCTTCAATCATGTGTTGCCTCATCGCCCTGCTCGCACTCGGATTCCCACGCGTCGCACTCGTCCTGGTGTGGTTCTTTGACCACACGTTCATCAGTAACGCCTACAACAACATGGCGATACCGATTCTGGGGTTCATATTCCTGCCCTTGACGACCCTGGCCTATGCCTGGGCTCATACCTTTGAGGGTGGTGTTGATTCCGGTGGCGGAGTCTTGGTGATCGTCATTGCCGTGCTGCTGGATGTCGGCACCTATGGTGGCAGTGCTACAAGCCGCTCAAGGCCACAATCCGCGTAGGCCGGCAGGCCCGTAGACTGCCCGGATGCCCATCCTTGATTTGATCGCAGCATGCCTGCTCTCCACGACAGGCGAGCCCATCGAGATGTTCGATGGGACAACCCTCGATAACTGGTCAGGCAACCCCATCAACTGGCATGTCGAGGATGGCACGATCATCGGTGCCACCCGAGCAGATTCCCCCCTCCAACACAACGAGTACCTGTACTGGGATGGAATCGCATCCGACTTCATCCTGGAACTGGACATTCGCGTACTGGGAGGCAACAGCGGGATCCAATACAGAAGTCAGCCAAGAGGTCCACATGACGTCGAGGGCTATCAGGCAGACCTCGATTCGGACAACCAGTACACGGGCGCCCTCTACGAAACCAATGGCCGAGGTCTGATGAGCCGCCGCGGCCAGAGACGCAGCTACCTTTTTCAGGACAACCGCAGAGATCTGGGAAACATTCCTGGAGTCGATGAACCGGCCATCGACCCACACGAATGGAATCGGTATCGCATTACTGCTGATGGGCCTTTACTGACTCATCACATCAATGGACGGTTGATGTCGGAAGTCATTGATGAAGATCCCGAACGCCGTCGAGACAAGGGTCGCATTGCGTTTCAACTCCATACGGGGGCACCCATGCGGATCGAGATCCGAGACATCTCGATTCAGCCCTTGAACAACAGCTCGATCCATATGGAACCGCTCCGTCAGGCCACCTCCATGAAGGAACCTGAATGGATCTGGTGTACGCCAAACCCGAACTCAAACGAGACGTGCGTGCTGACGAGGTCTTTCGTGGTGCCATCAAGAGCTCTGGAAGCCAGACTTCTTCTGACCTGCGACAACTCGTTCACTGCAGAACTGGATGGCCATCCGATTGCCCGCGGGACCGAATGGTGGAAACCCGTCCGCATCGATATTCCCGATGGTCTTTCCAAGGGAAAGCATGTTCTTCGTATCAAGGGGCACAATGATCACGGGCCGGCCGGAACGATCGCTCGCCTGACCTGGTCCGATGAAGAGGGAACGACCCACCGCCTTGTAACGGATTCAGAATGGACTGTTGAATCAGGCAGCCAGCCTGCCACCAGCTTTGGCAAAGCATCCAGCCCAAAGGGACCATGGCCGGATGCTTTTTCGAATACCGAAAGCAAACCACAGCTGAAACAGGGTGAGATCCAGGTGCCCTCTGGCTTTGAAGTCGACACCCTCCATGAGGCAATGCCTGGTGAAGGCTCCTGGGTTGCGATGACATTCGATGACCAGGGGCGGCTGATCGTCTCTCCCCAATCGGGCGGACTGTTGCGTTTGACTCTTCCTGACGAACCTGCCGGTGAGATCGGGGTTGAAACCATTGATCTTGACATTGGTGGTGCACAGGGCCTTCTTGTTGCACATGACAGCCTGTACGCCATGGTGACACGCAACGGTGACAGTGGCGGTGGCCTTTGGCGACTGCGGGACACAACGGGCAATGACCAATACGACTCACTGGAGCAACTGGCAGCGTGGGGTGCTGGCAATGAGCATGGCAATCATGCCTTGATACTGGGTCCGGATGACATGATCTACATGGTGCAGGGCAATCACAGCCCGCTGCCCCCTCGGGTCGACTCTGAGGGAACGCACGCTTCGCCATACCGAAACTGGGCCGAAGATGACTTGCTGAAACGGATGTGGGATGCCAATGGTCATGCCGTCGGTGTGATGGCACCCGGCGGTGTCATCATGCGCACAGATGCCGATGCCTCTCGATTCGAAATCATCGCAGGTGGCTTGCGGAATTCCTATGACATCGCCTTCAATGAAACCGGCGACCTGTTCACCTGGGATTCCGACATGGAATGGGATCTCGGAACACCCTGGTATCGGCCACCTCGTGCCCTCCATGTCGTCCCTGGTGGTGAGTTCGGTTGGCGTGGTGGCACAGCCAAGTGGCCAGACTGGTATCCCGACAGCCTCCCCACCATGCTGAACATGCCCCAGGGCTCACCGACCGGCATGGTCTTTGGTGGCGATGGCAACTTCCCCGAGCCCTGGCAGTCTTCCTTGCTGCTGGCCGACTGGACATATGGACGCATCTTTGCTTTGCACCTTGAAGAAGATGGGGCCACGTGGCGTGCCCAACAGGAGATCTTCGCCGCCGGTCGTCCCTTCAATGTCAGCGATCTGGTGTTCGGCCCGGATGGCCACCTCTATCTGATCACAGGCGGCCGCGGCACTCAATCTGCTCTCTACCGAATCCGAGCGACAGATGTCACCGATGGCGTTGCACCGGAACGATCTGCCGGGGCCACTGAACTGCGAGCCCAACGACGATCGATGGAAGCCCTGCAACGAACCCCGAGTCCAGCGCAACTCAACGAGATCCGTGAAGCCCTTCACAGCAACGATCGAGTGGTTCGATACGCAGCCCGCATTGCCCTGGAAAGGATCGCAGTCGATGACTGGCGTGAAGCGGCCTTGAATGAGCAGCATCCAAAGGCAGCCCTTGAGATGCTGCTGGCCTTTTCTCGACAGGGCACCACTCACAACACGAATGCCACGAACAGCATCATGGTCAACCAGATCATCGAGCGTGCCCTGGAAATCGGCAGGCACAGTGATGACCGAGAGATTCAACGCAACGCAATGCGCGTAATCGCCCTGGCTCTGGCTCGACAGCCCACTCCCAGTGCGTCGACTCTTGAAGCCATCAATGCATGGGAGTTGTTGAGAACAAGTGAAGACCCGCAAGCTCGGCGACTGGCAACAGAACTCCTGGTACGGCTGCAAACACCCGCGCTTCCAGCCCGGCTGATCCCGATGATGGAAACGGCTCCAACTCAGGAAGATGCTCTTCATGCTGCTTTGCTGCTGAGACTTGTCGAAAACGATTGGACCGATGATTTGCGCAGGCGTTACATCCAGTGGCTTCGGTCTCATCAGAATCTTGCAGGTGGCCGCAGCATCAATGGCTTCGTGAAGGCTATTGAACTGGAGACTCTTGAACAGTGGGACAAGGCCAGCGTGGAACGAGTCCTGGCCATGCTTGAACAAGACAAGAACGGTAATACCCGCCGTACCGCCAGGCCGCGGATCAATGCTTGGACGGTAACTGCCATGGAACCGCACCTGGCCCAGGTCACATCGAATCGCAACTTTGTTCGAGGGCGACAGGCGTATCGTGAAACACGTTGCATGGACTGTCATCGCTTCCACGGAATGGGCGGAAGCACCGGACCGGATCTGACCGGAATCGGGGCCCGTTTCTCGGATCGTGACCTGCTTGAGGCGATCCTGGAACCGTCCAAGGTGATTGCCGATCAGTACCAGGCCACCATGGTCATCCGTACGGACGACACCATCGATACCGGCAGGCTCCTTGAAGACAGCGACTCCCAGGTGATCCTGAATGTGGACCCCTACGGCTACGAACCATTGGCCATCCCCAGAGCAGAGATCGCCGAAATGCTTCCCTCCCCCGTTTCAACCATGCCTGTGGGGCATGTGGACGCCTTGACGCGGGATGAACTGCTGGATCTGCTTGCCTATCTTCGCAGTGCTGGTGACCCCTCAGCAATCGAATTCCAGTCGCACGAGGACGGATCGGATTGACTCCAAGATCAAACATCTGTTGAAATACAAAATCAAGGTTGTAATTGCCTACGGTGTCACGCTAACCTGAAGATCTGCAGGAAGAGAAGCGTTCCTTGGAACAGGCTTGGCCAGAACCGAGTCCAGAACCGAGGAAAGCTCCTTGAGGGGGGAATGAATCTCTAATCAAGATTCAACCAACGAACCGGGAGGCCTCAATTGGCCTCCCGCCGTTGTTTTTGGGGTGCTCCAATGATGTTGGAAGTTACAGCAATGATTGAATTGGATTGAATCCAGCAAAGCGCTTTGCTCGGATACCTATTAGACCATAGGTTTGATCTACAACTGCACTCCCTCTTTCTATCCCGCCGTTCAGTCGGAGCACACTCTCCATGCAACGATCATCCATGACCCTCACGGGTTCCGCGATCTGCTTGATATCACTCTCCAGCGTGGCAATGGCCACACCTGAAATCGAAACCGTCGGCGCAGGGTCAATCTATTCTTCACTTCCAGAAGATGCCATGGGCCCCTCCGACACCAACGGCCAAGCCGTGATGCCACGCATCACTGATGACTTTGTCGGCCCGGTACCAACCAATACATGGTGGTCTTCACTGGTATGGACCCGCTACCCGGGGAACACCTTTGGCGAAGCCATGCACCCCCATCCACTCTCGATCAAAGCCGCTGCAAACGGCCTGGAGATCGGACAGGTCAATGTGGCTTCCCCGACCGGCGCAGGCTATGGCTATCACTTCACCGACTCGATGCATGCATTGACCATCGGCGTTGAGGGCCTGCAAGCCTCCGATGTCCGCATTGCTGATGCCAGTGACTGGGCGGTCACCGCTTCCTGGGATGACGGTACTCAGTCGATGCAGGCAACCTTTGGTCGCGGTCTGCCGACAGTTGTTGCCGACGCCATGAATGGAACACCCAGTGTGACGATCAACCCAGGTTCGGGTGGTGCTTCCAACATCGACAATCAGGGCGATCACGTCATCCTTCAGTGTGCAGGTTCCACCTGGGGCTTGTTCGCCCCGGAAGGTACGACCTGGACCCAACAAGGCAATACCTTTCTGGCATCCGGTGCCAGCAAGATTTCAGCCGCGGTGCTTCCCGATGCCGATCCATTGACGATCCAGAGATTCGTGGAGCGTGCCCTGATTACCGTGCGCAACACCCAGGTGTCCTGGAACTGGAACCCCGAGGCACGCACGGTCGACACAACTTACGACTTCACGACCGATACCCAACAGGATCCACTGATCTGTCTCTACGGTCACCACGTTGACCACAGCAACCAGGATGGGAATGATGATTGGGGTCAGTACATCACAGCCCGCGGACCGATGACACTTCGATCTACCTCGGCCTTCACGGTGGCACTGCCGTGTCCTGCGATCCTGCCTCTGCTTCCGGACACTGGTTCGGTTGATACCGCAGAAATCCAATCGCTCTTGGACAGTGTGGTCGACGACGACAACTTCCCATCGGACACATACTGGTTTGGCAAGGCCATCGGTCGCCATGGGCAACTGGCTCTGTTGGCAGACCAGTTGGGTGACACGCTGGCCCGTGAACAACTGATCGACACCATGAAAGACCAGCTGCAGGATTGGCTCACTGTTGGTGCCAGTGGTGACTTGACCTCTGCAGATCGGCTGCAAGCTGAAGCCGCCGATGAAACCAACGGTGTTGCCATCGAAGACGTCGACGGAGCCGATGGCCAGGCGGTCACTGGTTTCAGTGGCGGCGATTGGATCGGGATTGCTGGCATCGACTTCTCCAGCGAACTCCCGAATCGAGCTTTGATTCGAGTTGCCTCGGGAACCAGCGGAAGTGGCTTGGTATCTCTGCGACTGGACAGCATCGATGGACCGGTCGTCGCCCAGGCGGGCATCGGCAATACGGGTGGCTGGACCTCCTGGACCGAGATCGCCCTGGGCATCTCGATCGATGATGTGGCGCAGTTGGAAGGTGTGCACGATGTCTATGTCACGTGCGAAACGCCCTACACCGATGACATCTTTTCCTTGGACTGGTTCACCTTCGACTACGGCGGTGGCGGTGGTTCGGAACGCTCCTTCGCCTACGACGCAACCTGGTCAACCCTGATTGGATACCCGGCCTCCTATGGCGCGGATACCGAGCTCAATGATCACCACTTCCACTACGGCTACTACATCATGGCCGCCTCGATCATTGCACGCTTCGATCCGGAGTGGGCCCAGGCGGACAACTGGGGTGGCATGATCAACTTGCTCATCAAGGATGCTGCCAACTGGGATCGAAGTGATGATCGCTTCTGCTTCCTGCGTCACATGGAACCCTACGTCGGCTACTCCTACGCATCGGGACACGCCGGCTTTGCAGCGGGCAACAACCAGGAGTCCTCATCGGAGGCCCTCAACTTTGCCAGCGCCTGCGTGCTCTGGGGTGCGCATACCAACAACGATGACATTCAGCAGTTGGGACTCTTCCTCCTTGCATCAGAAACACTGTCGGTTGAGCAGTACTGGTTTGACGTCGATGAGACGATCTTCCCTGATGAGATGCCCCACCCCGTGGCCGGCATCGTCTGGGACAGCGGAGCCGACTACGCCACTTGGTGGACGGGTAACCCCGAAGAGATCCATGGCATCAATGTGTTACCGGTGACCGGCGGCTCGTTGTACTTGGGTCAGCGACCCGATTCGATCACGCGTTGCTGGAATCATCTGCTGGCCCAGAACGGTGGTGAACCAACCGTGTGGCAGGATGTTCTGTGGTCCTACCTGGCCCTCGCCGATGCCGACGCGGCATTGAAGTTGGCCCACACCAACCAGGACTATGGTCCGGAAGCGGGCGACTCCAAGGCACGGACCTATCACTGGCTCTCGGCGTTGACTGGCCTGGGGCAACTGGAGTCTGGCATCACAGGTGATACGCCACTTTCAGCTGTCTTCATCAAGGATCAGGTCACGACCTATGTTGCCCACAATCCAGGCACCAAACGACTGGAAGTCACGTTCAGTGACGGCCAGAAGATCTGTGTGCCTGCCGGCGAAACGTACTGGGCCCACACCAATCAAGACGGCGATTGTCCGACCACTGCTGACGTCAATGGTGATGGTGTCGTGAACGTCAACGACTTGTTGATCGTGCTGGGTGCCTGGGGCGAATGCGATGGTTGCCAATCGGATCTCGATGGTGACGGAACCGTCTCCGTCAATGATGTGTTGGCATTACTTGCGGCGTGGACCCCCTAGCTCCACAACATCACTTGTATGGGTTTAGAACAACACCCCGGCCACCTGGCCGGGGCGTTGTTCTTCTCCCCCCACATAGACCCCCCACATAGACCCCCACATTGAACTCCACATACACCTCGCGCCTCCGCACAAACAACGTGACCAAGACCCTCCATTCGGGCTGCTACCCCCTTCAGGCTGGCTCCCCCCGCCGCCTTATTGGCCAGTCGTGTTTTTGCCCGGGACACGCTAGAATGATCCGCTTGCCCGGGGCGTAGCTCAGCTTGGTAGAGCGCCTGCTTTGGGAGCAGGAGGTCGCACGTTCGACTCGTGTCGCCCCGATTGGGGAGGAGCCTACGGCTCCTCCCCAATCTCTTTTTTGAGCGTTCAGCATGACCATTCGTCCTGGGTGTCAACACACACATGACTCAGGATCATGCTTCACTCTGATACGGCCAGCGGAAATGAATTCCACTGGCCTGAGAGAACCTCAAACCAAGAGGCGTCTTTGACGTCTCCCCAATCTCTTTTTTGAGCCCTCAGCATTGACCATTCGTCTTGAGTGTCAACACACTCATGACTCAGGATCATGCCCTGCGACCAGCAAGCCGACGCGCCAATTGCACGTACTGGACCAGGGGAGTCAACCAGAACCATGCAGCAAGCAAACTGATGATCTTGGCGGTATTGGAGGCATACCAAATGCCATCCCTTTCTCGATACATGATCGTGAGGATTCCGAATATGCCCCCAATGGCAACCCAGGTCCAGATCCTTTTTTTCTGCAGGCCCCCATCAGGCGCCTCTCCATGCAACCGCCAAAGCACAGAGGCATGGTTCAGAACGAGCCTGCCACGGCAATGGAATCAACCCACGGCTTGCCATTGGGAGTACGAGGCAAGCCACACTCCGTGCAACATTCTGCATCGAGACGCCCCACGTCATAACCACAAGCCAATGATCGCAACCACTGCAATTCAGCCGCCTGAAGTGTCAGGAACGCTTCTGCATGCGGCAATACATGGTCAGCAGATGACCTGGTTTCTTGATCAATTTTCGCTTCAGCATCATGGCTTTCAACGCTGGCTTGAGTGGCCCGGGAAAATACGGCGCGGGGCCATCTTCCTCGAGGAACACATACTCTGGTGGCTCGAATCCATGGGCCTGGGCCAACTTGTTGAGTTGGCTCACTCGGTTCATGCGGTACTCCACCGGATAATGGTATTCGCCGATTTCCTGCTTGCCACGTACAAGCCGTAAAACGCCATCCTCCAGACCAAGTCGTCGTATTGCTTTCGCTATACGAGCAAAATAATGTGCGCCATTGACCGACACGAAGAAGTGAACACCTCCAGGCTTCAATGCTCTATGGATAGCCTCCAGAAACGCCCCGGGGTTGGCCACATGTTCAACGACCATGAAGGAATAGGCGAGATCAAAGTAGGAAACTGGAAGAGTTGCCGTCTCAAGCGAGGCCGTCTGAAAAGAGTCAATGATCTCAGGATCAGGCTTGATAGATGGATCGGGCTCGATGCCGATCAGTTCATCAAAGTAGGGACGAACTGCTGCCGTCCAATGAGGCCGGCGTGCGATCCCGACACCACAACCAATGTCCAGACCATGAACCTGTCCCATTCTTGCGCGAACACGCTCGGCCTCCTCAGCGAGCAGCCTCAGAAAGATCTGTTCCCAGCAACTGGTCTTCTGGAAGTTGTATCGATTCTTCAACTCATCAAATGAGAGTTGATCATGAGGCGCAACCATGCCTGATACCAGGTCGGACAAGGACCCCTCACCATGAATTCGGGACTGCCCCATCACCCATCTCCATTCTCGGATCAACGCAATCACTCAGGAGGATTCATTGATCCCATGCGTCATACCGCTATCGGTTCCATGAAGACAGCAACAGCAGAAGGTCATTCGTATCGACCTGGCAATCTCCGTTCAAATCGCCCTGGCAAGGTCTGAAGGAACACTCAGGACTGCATTCACCCCAGAGTTCCAGCAAGGCCATGAGGTCTGATGAATCCACCAGGCCGTCACGTGTGCCAATGCCTGCAGCCGAACTAATATCGGCAACACCTTGGAAGGACCGTGACGCTGAACCACTGGCAGCAACCACTGAAGCAAATGGTTCTGCATAGACATGCCCTTCATAGGCGTCCAGGCTGTTTGGTGCTCCAGAGACGATCCACGTGTCCATGGCAACAGCGGTGCCAAAGGCATCGTCAGCAGTCTGGTCACACGCCCAGAACGTCTTGAATTCAATCCACCGACCGGATGATTCATCAAGCGTATAGAGAACACTGAGGCCCGATTCCTCGAATCCATTCCAGTGCGCTCCGGGGCAACCGACGAGGGCGTAATGGACACCATCTTGAACAATCATGCTGAGAGACTCCGCACAGTTGTTATTTTCCGGCTCGATCTGGAGCATTGAGAATGGTGGAAAGCCTAATCTACCCCACTTGCGAGCAGTGCTGTCATATTCATAGACGATGAAGACACCCCGTCCATTGCCATCATCATCAGATTCATCACGCCGCAATGCACCAGCAATCAGATAAAGATGGTCATTGACATCGTCGTAATAGAGCTTGACTGACCGACCAAGATTCCTGGTGAATTCAGGGCGTTCAGAATCAATGATGTCGGTCTTGAATGAGATCTCAGTGGAATCATTTCCAATCAGGCCGGGCATCACGATGCAGATCTTTCCAGCATCTTCCCATTCACTCGCGTCATCTCCGGGGATGCCGATAGCAGCAACCCATGACAACCCCGGCAGATCCGGGCTACAGATACTCACGGAACTGCCAATGGCGGCCTGGTCGCTGTAACCAATACCAGGGATCGGGATGGCTAAAACCGTGGCATCTGAGAGATCAGTAGCATCACGATCGAACTTGTAGAAGTAGGCAGCACCAGAATTTGGCCCATTGGCGTCAGCACCAGGCGCCCCGACAACCATCCTTACTTCGGAACCAGAAAGTGATGCCTCGACCGAATGGCCAAAGTAGTCGTAACTATCTAGAACGGGATTGGGGACTAGAAGTGGTGCAGCGGGGTCCGTTTGATTCTGATTTTTAATATCCTGATTTGAATAGACGTACACGATTCCTGAGTTGATATCGGGCGGGCCTTGCGGATAGTAATCATGATGAGATGCGCCAATCACAGTGATGCCATCATCGGCAACACCATCAACGCTCACTGAACACCCAAAACGATCCTGATATCGCCCCTGGCCTTCACCCGTCGAGGGGGGTACGACCAGGCCCGGCGCTAGTTGTTCACTGCTCTGCTCGTAGAGATACGCCATTCCGGCATCAGGTGTGCCATTGGGAAGATCCTCCCCAGGGGCACCGACCAGCAGAAGGCTTCCCTTTGTACTAAGTGAAGTGCCTCGCTGACCACCTGAATAGGCATCAGCGCCAAGAGTCAGTTCAGGCAGACAGACGCTGGGATCCTGAGCACAGGGATCACCGACACATTCGGAACCGATGCCAAAGAACTCACCAGAAGAAAACTGGCATACATCCGGTGTCTCAAGGCTGCAGACACTCCCGATGCAGCAGGCACCTGTCAATGCGCATGGAGACGGATTCTCTTCACAACTCGTTCCTTCACCCTTGAATTCTCCTCCAAGAACAAAGCATTGGGAGACGGGCCGCGTGATGTTGACACAGCTATCCTCACTGAAACAGCACGCTCCACTGATTTCAAAATCACAGGAGATGAACTGGCAGTCAACCTCGAGATAGATCCCGCCGAGCCCCTCGCACTCAATCACTGAAAGAACATCGAGACATTCGTCTCCAAGGCAGCACGATCCTGGAGATGCCTGGCAGTCGAAGAGGTCGTCGTCACAACTGGTGTTCAATCCAGCAAAATCGCCACCTAGGACAAGTAAGCATGTCAACACATCGACAACATCCTGACACTCGGTTGGTGGCAAAAGCGGGTCCACAGAGAAACAGCAGGCCCCCGGCGAACCTGGCAGGTCACCGCAGATCGCGGGACAGAGTGTGCCTTGACCAAGAAAAGCCCCTCCAGCCGCTTCGCAAGCAAAGTAGCTTGGTGCCGTCACGCACGAAATACTGAAACAACAGGCCCCGGACTGCACGAGACATGGATCGAAATCACAACTGGTCCCGGGACCAAGATAGTCCGGACTCGTTTCAAGACACTGGATGCCATTGAATTCCTGACCGACTTCGACGCAGTTGCCCAGAATACAGCAGACTCCAGTGGTATCGGTACAGATGTCCGCAGCACAAAGCACCCCAAGACCAAGGTAGGTACCGCCTGCGTCGATGCAATCATAGACGACGTCAACATCCGTACAACTGCCACCAAAACAACAGGCGCCTGCTGATGTTCCATCCAAAGCAATGCAGGAGGCGGTATCGCATACATTCCCTGATCCGAGGAATGCTCCCCCCAGATCAAAGATACATTCACTAATGCTGTCAACCGCAACACAATCGATCCCGACACAGCAGCTCAGGTCTGAATCACAGGGATCACTGCCGCATGTCGTGCCAATTCCCATGAAGATTCCATTGAGAAAATCACAATCCTCAATACTGCCGACATCATTGCATGCATCGCCAAGACAACAGGCACCAGGTGACCCCTGGAAACAGGATATGTCGGAGCAATTCGAATTGAGGCCGACGAAGAGACCACCCTCAAGAGCGCACTCCAGAATACTGGCAACTTCCGTGCACTCTAAGCCGGTGCAACACGCCCCAGGTGAAGACGCTTCGCAAGATATCGTGTCGCACGTCGTACCAACGCCAGCGAAGATGCCTTCAATATCCTGACATTCCACCACACTGCTCACATTGGTGCAGTTGGAGTTGAAACAGCACGCGCCTGGTGTTCCCGGAAGATCACAGACTAGATCCGCATCCTCACAACTGGTCCCAGCACCCATATAGGTTCCGCCCAGAGGAAGACAAAGCCCCGCCGCTTCCACCTCGATGCACTGCACATTCAGACAGCAGGCACCAGGTTCGTTGACGTTGCCCTGGACAATGTGATCCTGCCGCTCCTCGACAGCGACGGAGCGCGCGCGAGCAAGTTGATTGGGTGTGAAGTGATCCGTACATCGCTGAGTCGTGTAACTCATGAGGTTTTTGATAGGTGGATCGTATGGCAGCCCTGAACCACACGGATCCTGATCAGTGCAGGTCAAGTTACATTGGCCATCAACCGCAGTACTGCCATTGTCGCAGTACCGACCAAAATCCGCCGCGGTGTCGCAGACCTGATCACCGGCATCATCACAGTTGCTTCCGTCAACACACTCGACACCAATCGCGGTTTCAAATGTATGAAAGAGGTTGAAATAGTGACCTACTTCGTGACTGAAAGTCGCTCGGTCACTGGCCGTCGCCGTGCAATCATTGGCCATCATGATGCCCTGATGCGTGCTGAACGTGAAGGAAGACTCGCCACACAGGCCTGCAAGGACAGGGATGAACCAAACATTCATCGTTCCTTCAACAGGGTCGTATTGTCGAAGTTCATCACGCTGCGCCGAAGTGAATAACTCCGCGTAATCATCATTGTCGATATAGATGAAGTCGCCATCTCGGAAGAAGGACAGACCCGCTGGTACCATGTGGAGGTTGAGATCTGCGATCGCCGTATCGACTCGAGATTCGGGGATGCCTTCGCTTCCATCGCTATACCGGACGATATGGCAGGTCACGCCGATGAACAGAAGTGGAAGATCACGGGTATCAGTCGATTGTGACCAGGCACCTTCATCGATCTTGCGTTTGGCGAAATCTGCACCCTCGGGCGTCAGAACGGTTCCACAATCCCACTCATTGATACCCACCTGCCCCAATGCCGGCATTCCTGGAAGGAACACCAGAGTCAGGAGCACCAATAACGCACGCTTCACGTATTCCATACCTTGCTCTTCAACCTTGTCCGGATTGGGCGAATGTCACGAGGGGAACGAAAAAGACCTCTCTAGATGCCGGAGCCCTTTGAATGTGGACTGAAGGCCACAAAAACAGGCACAGAGATTTAAAGATGGGCTCCTGGCAAGATTCTACCCCATCAAATGAGCTAAACATCAGTCAGTAACAAACATCGTGAAACTTCCACCCCGAGGATCCTGCCCCCTGCGAAGAGACTGGGGAGTCAGAGAATCCTGCCCGGAGACTCCTGGACGTGCCAATCTGCCTTGGCACGCTACCCTGCACCCATGGGCCAAGAACCAGCAAGAATTTTGCGAATGACCTGTGCTCCAGGACTGAGCCCCTGGCTCGCCCGCGAGGTCGAATCACTGGGATATGTGGTGGAGAGCAAAGATCACACCGGTGTTGAAATCCGTGGACAGATGGTCGATGCCATGAGGCTTGTCCTGCGGCTTCGCACCGCTTTTCATGTCTTGCAAAGATTCGGTGATCTCTACCCAAGCAATGCAGATGAACTCTACGAAACCGCCAGCGGCCTTCCATGGGAACGAGTCATACCAGCAGACGGATACCTCTCGGTTGTCTCCACTGTTCGCAATGACACCATCCGCAATTCGATGTTCGCGAATGTAAAGCTGAAGGATGCCATCGTCGACAGAATCCAGCGAGTCCATGGGCGCCGACCGGACTCAGGCCCCAAAGGGGATCGATGCGTCGTTCACATGTTCTGGAAAGATGCCAACTGTCGCCTTGCACTGGATCTTTCAGGAAGAAAACTATCGGATCGTGGATACCGCCGCATGCCTGGAAAAGCACCAATGCGTGAAAGCATTGCCGCTGCAGTACTGATGGAATCCGGCTATGACGGGACCCTGCCATTGGTCATACCCATGTGCGGAAGCGGCACACTCGCTATCGAGGCCGCCCTCATGGCAACGGGTCGGGTACCAGGACTGCTTCGATCCAACTTTGGACTCAAGCACCTCCTGGCATTCGATGAAGAAACCTGGGGACAGGAACGACTGGCCGCAAAGAAACTTCGCCATGACCGCCCCCCTGCCCCGATCATTGCGTCGGATCTGGATGAGCAGGCGGTTGAAGCTTCCAGGCGTAATGCCGTAACTGCCGGGGTGGATCACCTCATCGAATTCCACCATTGTGATTTCGCAGATACGCCCCTGCCTGATACGCCTGGAACCATGATCCTTCACGGGGAATATGGTGAACGTCTTGGTGATGAGCAAACACTCAAGCAGACCTATGGAAGAATGGGTGATTACCTCAAGCAGCAGTGCGCCGGATGGGATGCCTGGGTCTTCACCTCAAGAGCACTTGCCGGCTCCATCGGCCTCAAGGCAACCGGACGATTTCCTTTCGAGAATTCCGGGAATGACTGCCGCCTTCTGCATTTCGAGCTCTATGAGGGAAAACGTGTTTCTGAAACCCTTCCAGAAGCAACTCAATAAAGACTTCTCGATTGCACCCTTCTCCAGATCAGAATCGTGATGTAAGGTCGGGGCATGAGAACTCACCACATCCTGCTGACTGCAATTCTGGCCTGCCTCCTGCCTCCAAACCTGGCTGCGGGGAGCCAAGCGGTATGGCGCTTCAAGCTCATTGAAGTACCCAAGTTGAATTTACCCGGCAACACCTTCAGCAATCCAACCGCCATCAATGATCAGGGACAAGTCACCGGTGAGAGTGGTTCACTGGCCACAACAGTTGGCCTCCATGCTTTTCTCTGGTCTCCTGGCCAGCCAATGGTCAATCTCGATGATGGAAAATGGCCAGCTACATCCGGCCTGTTCATCAACGAATCAGGATTGATAGCAGGTGATGCCACATTCTGCCCACAGGAAAATGGCGGCTGTCCAAGCCAGCCTCTACTGATTGAACCTGATGGACAGTTCACTGAACTTGAACCAATCTGGCTGGGCTACCTGGTCATGCAAGGCATCAACGAAGCCGGCATGGTGATCTTCAACCGCAACATCGATAATGAGTCCAACTACATCAGGCCACGACAATGGCGACCTGGAACAGGAACTCTCGTACTGCCTGTCCCGTCGTCGGCTTTTTCTGGCTACGCCCTTGATCAGGATCAATCCGGAAACGCGGTTGGCTACTCCATCGGCGCGGGATATACACCACATATCTGGACGGATGGAACCATTTCCAGTCTTGAAACCGAACCCGGAGGCGACGGGTGGGCACACTGCATCAATGAAAGCGGCACGATCATCGGCAGGTCCACCTTCAACGGAAACCGTCATGCCACACGTTGGATGAATGCCCAATCGTCACCAGAGCGCCTCATTGATGACCCAATGGCTCTTGAAAGTGATGGCACGCACCTGCTGGAAGATGGCACTGTCCTGGGCACCTGGACAAATAGTGACAACCAGGTGCTGACCTTCCGGATCGCGCCAGATGGAACGGTCGACCTGCTGGCACCGCCCGAATCTCAAGTCAAGGTTCTTGAAGTCGTTCCGGTAACTGGAAATACAAACGGCTGGATTCTATGCATGTATGTGAACGAGTTCTTCCAGATCCAGTCCGTGGTCCATATTCCAGAAGAAGGCTGGGTGTTTCCAAATAATCGTCTGCTCGGTTTTGGTTCACAGACCAGCGAGTTGCCAATCGACATGAATCAATCCGGCCAGATCATCACGCGTGGCGCACAGTGGACCAGTCCAGCCTTCCTGGATGCAATGCCTCCGGGAGATGTGAACGGTGACAAGACTGTCGGAGTCGATGACATTCTCGGCGTGCTGGAAGCATTCGGAATCTGCAACCCCAGCCCCAGTCGACTTTGCGATGCAGATGTCACCGCAAACGGAACCGTGGATGTCGACGATGTCCTCGGGGTAATCAACAACTGGCCCGCTCCATAGATACGACCCAAGCTCTCCAAAAATCAGAAGTCGTAGGCCACTTGCCCGCTGATTACGAGCAGATAGTTTTCTTCATCTTCAGGGACCTGTGATTGAAACTGGAATCTCAATCCCAGTCCGACGGACACACCTTCAAGTGATTCCAGGGCCACCATGAAGTTGGTATTGGCAGTGATGCGATACTGACTGAAATCTCCAAGATCTGGGAAAAACTGGGCATTGCCCTTTAAGGTCACACCCTTCAGGAACGCAATGTCCCAGGTACCTCCGAGGAGTGCCTCGACGGCCCAGTCGTCATAGTCACCTGAAAATTCCTTGCGAAAACCGGGACCGACTCGAGCGCGAAGCATCATCTTCTGGAACCAGTCGGTTCCTGGATCACGGGTTGCATTGACGAACCGGTACTGGAGACCGAGATTCCCGTTGACACGCTGTTCCCAGGAGGCATTTTCCTGCCAGTCAAAGACGACCAGCCCGAAAATGGCCCAGTCACCATCTGTACCTGGAATATCCCAGTAGTGATCCACGCTTGCCTGGAACCAGTTCTGCGTCACGTTGCTGCCATCCGTATTCAGAATGTAGAACGCATCGATCTTGGTCTCTGAATCAGCCACCTTTCGCCTGATGCCGACATCCAGCAACAAGTTGGACGCCACGGACGTGCCTTCAGACAAGGAACCACCGATACTGATCGAGCCTGTCCATTCATTCTCAAGCACCTTCTGGGCATCTTTGATCACCTGCTTTGCATTCTTGATCCGTTCCTTTGCCGCATTCTTCATTTCAGGCGTTGCTTCCTCATACTTCTCCTCTTCAGGATCAGGAGTCGGCGAAGCAGGCTCGGGCATCGAGATTCTGACCAGTCCTCCTGTGGCATCGACTTGAAGCTCAACGATGGAGCCATCCGAGGCCTTGAGGCGCCATACACCATCGGCATAGCCATCAATCCGGCCTTCCAGACGCTCGCCATCTGCAAGCTGCACCGAAACCGTCCCGCCCTTGATCTCATCTGCCTTGATGCGCAAAGCACCCAGGACATCATGATTCAGCGCAATCATGCCGTCCGCCTCAAGGGTGACTGTGCCACTGAGTTGGTCACCATTCTTGAGATCAATGGAGTCTGCAGCAATCGACCAGGCTGCTGTATACAGTGCGAAAATGATAATTATGAATTTCATGGTGCGGCAGGGTACCCCATTAAGCCCGTCAGATCCCGGCCAGGCCAGCATGAGATCTCCACAAGCAGCGGCCATCCACAACCTGTCCGGATGGCTGTCACGAGATACGGCACGTGGTAGGCTGAAGCCGTGCCGAGGACATTCCTCTTCTACGACTTTGAAACTGATGGAGCCGACCCTTCCACGTGTCGGCCCTTCCAGTTTGCTGCAATCCGAACGGATGAGTCACTCCAAATCATCCCGAACGAGGAGACGGTGCTCTGGTGTCGCCCCCCCATGGATCGGCTCCCCGCACCGGAAGCCTGCCTTGTCACTGGAATCACGCCACAGAAGGCCGCTGCGCAGGGACAGACCGAGGCAGCTTTCTTCAATGAGATCCATGCCCTTCTTACTGAAGGCAGCACGACTTCTCTTGGTTGGAACACGCTCCGATTCGATGATGTGCTGTGCCGTTTCGGTTTCTGGCGCAACTACCAGGACCCCTACGAACATACCTGGCGAAACGGCTGCAATGCCTGGGACCTCATCGATCTCGCACGTGCCGCCAGAGCCCTGAGGCCGGATGGGATCCAATGGCCCGAACATGACAACGGCAATCCGTCCTTCAAACTCGAGCACCTTGCCGCTGCCAATGGAATCTCACATGAAGATGCCCATGATGCCCTCAGTGATGTCAAGGCAACCATCGCATTCGGAAAGCTCATCCAGGATGCCCAACCAGAACTCTGGAAATGGGCACGTTCACTCACTGATACCAAGAAAGCAGAAGCCACACTCCAGACCCCAGGCCCCTTTGTCCATGTCAGCGCCAGGATCCCCGCACAGTTCGGGTGCACATCTCCCGTACGTGTTCTTGCTGAACACCCCAGCAACAAGCGGTCTTTTCTCTGCTGGGACCTCCGAGAGGATCCAACCGAGTTGCTGGATGCAGATGTGGATGAAATCCTGCATCGCACCTTTTCAAAGCAGGCGAAACTTGCCGATGGCCAGAGGCGATTTGCAATCAAGGAAATCAAAAGCAACAGAGCCCCCTTCATCGCCCCGACAGGAGTTCTGAAATCCGCTGACCACGAACTCCTTCAACTCGATGAGTCCACATGGCAAAGGCATGACGCCATTCTGGAGAGACACACTGGCAAAGTCGAGCAACTCAGATCAAGGCTCCGCGAGGCATGGGCCCCGGCTCCATTGACATCAGTTGATCCGGAAGATGCCCTGTATGCCGATTTCCCAGGCAATGAGGACATTCGACTCCGCAAACGCGTTCATCGAACACGACCGGATGATCTCGCCAACCTCGGGAAACAATTCGTGGATGCTCGACTGAAGGCAATGATGCTGCATTACCGAGCCCGTGAAGCTCCTGGAACGCTGAAACCATCAGAACAGAAAGTCTGGGAACAAAGATGCCGCGGACGGATACTGAACCCGCCTGGCGCAAAGGATCTTCCATGGCCAGACTGGCTTGATCATGTGCGGTCATTGGCACGTGATGCCAAAGTGACAAACCCCAACAAGAAAATACTCGCCGCCGTCGAATCCTGGGGCCTTGAACAAGCTGACAAGCTCGGACTTCCGATACCCGCTGAAGCGTGACGCTTCAGCTATCACTTGTTCCGCATGAAATCCGCGACCTGAGCAAATCTGGCATCCAGAAAGGATCGCAAGTCGCCCTCGACTGCACACTTGTCCATGGCCTCAGCCATGCATGAGAGCCATTGATCTCTTTCCGATTCTCCGATTGGAAATGGTGCATGCCTCATCCTGAGGCGAGGGTGTCCATGTTGCTGGATATAGAGCTGAGGCCCACCAAGCCAACCACTGAGAAACTGGAAGAACTTGTCCCGCGCTGAACTCAGATCCGGTTGATGCAGTGCACGAATGCCTGCATAGTCCGGATTCTGATCCATGGCATCATAGAAGGCATCAGCCAATTCACGAACGGCCTCTTCCCCACCAATGGCCACCCATGGCGTTCTTGAAGCATTGAATTGAGAATCTTCCCCATGTGGATCCATGGATCATCACGCCGCTTGATTATGGTCAATATGCAATCGAACCGCCTCAGCGAGGCTCTCACGATTCATTGGCTTGTGGTAAAGCGGCTTCTCTTTCAAGTTGGGATCGGAGATGCTGCTGCTGCCATATCCGGTCAGGAAAAAGAAGGGCACGCCATGTTCCGACAGATAATCCGCAACTGGCTCGGAGGTCTCACGACCCAGGCTGATATCAAGGATGGCCCCGTCACATGAATCCGATTTGAGGAGTGTCATTGCCCTGGCAGGACTTGGGACAGGCCCAAGAACCTTGTAGCCCATCTGCTCAAGGGACATCTTGAGATCCATGCCGATCAGGAAGGCGTCTTCAACGATCAAGATTCGGAGCGGATTGGTCATTTACGTCCATGCCCATCTCTAATTTGCCCCCGCACCCTGCCCATATCACGTCGACACTGATCCAATGGTATCCGCGCATTGAAGACCAGGCCCTCAGACCTGAAATCCAGTGCTACTTCTCCAGCCAATTCATACGGAATCATCGATTCCAGAACACTGAACCCGAAGCCTTTATGTTCAGGCGGGCATATGTTGCCACTGGGAACCCGCTCCATCCACTCTATAACGAGACATGTAGATTCATCTTCACCCTCGAGCCACCATTTGACCTCCACCAATCCGTCCTGGACAGAAAGAGCCCCATTGATCATGGAATTATGAATCAGTTCATTGAAAACAGCTCCCAGGGTCATGCCGGCATCCACCGTGATCTTCACCGCAGGGCCCTTGCACTCCAGCGTCCCCTTGCGCTCTGATTGAATCAGAGCCATTTCACACTTCTTGATGAGTTCACTCATTTCGATCGGTGACCATGAACCATCTGCCAGTGCCTGATGGACAATCGCCATCGAGCGAATACGAGTCGCCAAACTCGCAATTCGTGCCCGGTCAAGATCACCTGACAAAACCACCTTTTCACATTCTCCAAGAATCACCTGAAGATTGTTCTTGACTCGGTGATCAAGCTCCATCTGAAGAACCCGCTCACGCCTTTCACTCTTCCGGCTTTCTGTGATGTCTTCGATGCTTCCGATGATCTCGCTTTCATCAGCACCGACCACTCTGCGCGATTCCCGAACCCACCGAAGTTGTCCTGACTGGTCATAGATTCTGTATTCAAGCTGGTTGAAACCCTCTGACCAACAGGCCTGCCACCGCTCGAGAACATCAGGCAAATCCGCCGGATGTACTCGATCCTGCCACTTGATCGTGCCCCGAATAAGCCCCTCAGCATCTACATCGAGAATCTCGATGAGGTTTGGGCTGATCCAGGAAACCTTCCCGTCACCCGAAGAACTAATTCGGACTACATAGAAGATCGTCGGGCCATATTCCATGATGTTGTCGAGATACCTACGAACCTGGTCGAGTTCCGCCTGTTTTGCCTTTTCATTCGTCAGATCTCGCAGCGTTGCGACAAATACATGTTCATCACCGAATGTACGGGCTGAAATAGCCAATTCGATCGGTATTCGATTACCGTCTTTATGAACGCCCTCGATCTCAATTCTCTTGCCGAGCACCGGCCCCTCACCCGACTTGAGATAGTGCGACAGCCCTTGGCGGTGCGCCTCTCTCATCTCCTCGGGAACAATCAGGGCTGCCAACTCTTGCCCAAGAGCCTCGCTCCTTGAATAACCGAACATTTCCTCCGCTCGAGGATTGAACTCTTGTACAAACCCTTCCTGATCCATGACGATCATCGCATCCAGCAGGCAGTGATAGACTGCCTCGGCCAGCCTGACATCATTCATCACATGATCCGCATCTTGTCTGCCACGACTACGAAAGAACGATCCACCTTCAGTCATGGCCCCTCCTCCTGCGTCACAGTTGCAAGAGGGCGGATCATGATATTGCGGAAAGCAACAAAATCACCATGATCCTGCAACGCAATATGTCCCCTGGGGCGTCGGCCGTAGTCAGGCATGTCTTTGAACTTGCTGTCGGACACACGTCGCTCCCACGCTGGCGACTGCAGAACATATTCCACGACACGGACGCCATTCAACCAATGCTCGACATGATCGCCACGAACCACGATTTTAGCCCTGTTCCAGGATCCTGGAGGCCCCGTCATGTCGAATGAAGGTGCATGAAGCGCGTAGTTCGAGCCTGCAGAGGTCAGAGGGTTTTTGCCGTCGGCATGCTTTGCGTTATCAAGGACCTGCATTTCGGGTCCCGTCAACCAGACGGAATGACCATCCTCAGTCACATTGTAGAAGATCCCACTGTTCCCTCCTGAAGCGACCTGCCAGTCCAAGGATAGTTCAAAGTCATCAAATTGCTCACGGGTAATGATGTCGCCACCTTGACCAGTACGAACAATCGATCCGTCAATGATTGACCAGCCCTCAGGAACTTCTTCCTTGTTGAAGCCACGCCAACTATCCATGGTCTGTCCATCAAACAGCAATTCCCAGCCTTCAGCCTGCTGACGAGTCGTCAACGTATTGTGATTCGGAACATGCTGATGAACAGAGGATGTCGGGAGCCGTCGAGTCGGAACCTTGTGCATCGTGTACCAAGCTTCATTGCTGTAGAGCTTGTCACCAAGCAGGCTTGACCAAGGTCCGACAAGCCCAACGTGGATCATCGACTCATCTTCAAGGTCATCTGATTCCAAGTAGGCCGTACGTCCATCAATGGCCAACGTCACTCGATCGATTTCGATATCAAAGGCTTGACCTCGAAGATCGGATAATTTCTTGGCACCAACCCTCCATGATGATGGGTTCCCCGCAAACATGGCATCAAACGGTTGTGTGAATGTGACTCCAATACCGTTGGAAAAGGTTTCAATCGACTCCATTTCAAAAACAGGAGATCCAATGGTTTCAGCCTGGTGAAGATGAACACCGGACTCACCTCGAGTCACCAGCCAGATGCGATCTTCATGATCAACAGCCATGTGATCCACATGATCACCGCTACCCCACTGGGATGCCCTGAAGACTGTCCCTTGTACACCACTGTCATGCTGATCAAATTGAATGCGACGCATACCATGCCCATCATGACCAACGACAAGTACCTGGCCTTCCCATGGAGAAGACTTGATCCAGACGCCCGCTGTCGGCTTTGACTCCCATCCCGGAATTTGTACTCCGTCCCGAACGATTGAATGCCCTTCGATCAGAAGTGGAACAACACCACCAAATGCCGCCTGATCAATGACAGCTATCCGTGTTTCATCCCCATGTACGAAACCCTCTGGAGATACAAGCCCCGTCGCCATGATCTCCCAACTGCCATCTCGTGAAATCTCCAGCAAAGTGCCGCGATGCTCACTTCCAACCGGCCTCCCCTGATCATCGAGCATGCGGGTCAACATGGAGAGAAAACGGTCTCCAAATTCAATGAGACCTCGCGCTGTACCGGCGTCTGAACCAGCCATTGGCCAACCCGTTGCAACAGCCTGATATTCATCAATCTGGCCGTCTCCATTCAAGTCACGGAGCCTCGTAAGCTCTTCACGCTGAATCACCCAGATACCGTCCGCAGCAGCAACAAGACCACCAGGATCATCCATGCCCGCAGCTATTCTGCTGAGCTTGGGATCGTCATATCGACGTTTCGGCATCTCAACAGACCACAGGCTGCCCGCATCGGTCAAGAGCAACAATTGATCATCTTCTGCCCAATCCATTCCTGTGACGATGCCGTCCAACTCACCAAGTGGATGACTGTTGTATTCAAGGACGGGATGAACGCCTGAAAGAGATACCCCATGGCCCGGGTACTTTGGAAGACCGGGACGAACGACTGACTTGTATCCACGTGAGGTGGGCATCTCTTCAGAGAGCGCCGTCCTGAGCACCGTTTCAGGAACAACCTGGAATCGTGCCGCCATGGGAGTCTTCCACTCCAGACGCAGAACCGCATCACCCATATCCTGAAAGAACTTGACCTGGAATGGATGTGTTCCAATATCCAGGACAATGGTCCCATCGACCGCCGATGCTGAATGAAGACCACCATGGTCGACCACTTGCTGCCCCGCTATCCAGAGCTCTGAGCCATCATCACTTGTCAACCTGAACTCGTAGACACCCGGCTCATTGATCACGATCGAACCATCAGCCAGCAAGACGAAATGCTCTGAATAACCCAGGAAATCAGATGATCCTTCCAAATCCAGCGAAGGGATCACCTTGACGACATTGGGCAACTGCCCGGGTTCAACCGGATGAATGTCATGCATGGATGAACCGATATCCCAAATCCGGATAGTGACTCCGGAGGACATGTTGGCATCGGCATTGAATGCCAGGATCCAGAGAAGACAACCAAGAATGGAGGGCATCATGGATTCGACTCCTTGGCCGTAATCGGCCGATCTGGCTGATCCACCCAGTGACCGTTGAATGTGGTCGTAATCACAGTCGAGCCAGCATTGGCGAATGTGACATCAGCCATCAGATTGTCATTGAGACCCAGGGGCTGAAGTCGACCATTTGTCCTGTTGGGCAAAGTCACACCCTCATTTGTCCCGGTCCTGATTCGCTTCACAAGTGCTGGGGAGGCAGCTTGATCATCCGAGTTGTGATGAACACTGAACGTTCGCTGAAGAGACAAGAGGCCACCTGGGCCAACAATGGATTTGGGCTGTTCTTCGACTGACAGCACAGGGCCGTCTGGCACCGTGAGTTCATAAAGAAGAGTGACCTGATCTGCGTTGATTCGGTAGCCCCGCCACTTGCACTGCAAGGGCATCAAGCTCCCGGAGTCTTGCTGGACAAACCAGGATGGTGGCATCGTTCCAATATCAAGAGTTGATGTCCCTTGTGAATTGGTTATGACGGCCTTCTGCAGGGTGCCGGTTTGAGTACTCCAGATCACGGACACTCCATGCCCGGTTTGCACAGTGACGGAACCAACTCCGCCCTGTTCACCTCCCCTTGTAACCAAGGGACCACTCAATCCACCAAGCATCAGCAGGCTGATGATTGCCATCAGGTTGAAGAACAGTTTCTGGGACACGTAACAAACCTCTCTTCACAAAGGACGCATGATCTGAACGCAGAAAACGTCTCAGAAAAGCAAAGCGTACCAAGTGACGGGGCCTGCCAACGTCCGCCTTCAGGGCCCTGGCGATCGTATGGCTGAGGAGAGCCGGATCAACAGATCGCGAGCTGTTGGGAGATCTATTTCCGCCTCCCCTGCGACCTTCCCCTGCTCATCCTGAATGGCCAGGACGATGCTGGAGGAGTGATCCCCATCAGTTGCAGTATTGACCTTCAGAATCCGCCACTGCCCACCGGGAAGGGTTCTCATGGTCTCCTTCCCTTCTGGCTGCAGGCTGAGGGCTGCCTGAAGAGGATGGCTTGCTCCAGGCTGGACACCATGAAGTGTGCTCATAATGACCAGTTGCTCCAGTTGGTTCGTAAGTTCCAGCCCCTGAGCATCGTCCAGGCGGCTGGCCATGATCCATGTCGCGCGATCAGGATCCAGCACCGCCAGGGTGGTACGAGAATCAACACTTGGCCGCTTGCCCGTCCCTTGGTCATAACTCGGGCGGGCAATCGCAAATTCAAGCTTCTCCGATGGCCACCTGTCTTCCTGTGCAGATTCAGGAAGACGGCTCACCTGTGCATCAGGTCCAGCCTGCCTTGTGATCTGAGGAGGCGAAGAACAGGACATTGGCATGGCAATGGCAAGCAGAACCAGAAGGCCGCTCCTGCTCAGAAGCCGCGTGGTTTTCCCCTCACTCACCAGCTTCCACCTCGACTTGTTCATCCATCTCTGGAACATCAACCATCAGCCCCCTGATTTCCACAGCACGCTCATCGCCAAGCAGCAATTGCAAACGCGTTCGAGTACGGCCGTTGAGTTCACCTCGCTGGTACTTGAGCTGTTCTGATTTCATCCAGGAATCCATCATGTCTTCATTCGGCGGCCATGAGGTGGGCACGGCAGAACGATCCTTGGCAATCTGGAGCATCTCATCTGTAAGCTCCCGATAGCGGCCACGATGGTCAAGCACCAGTGATTCAACGGATTGTCGTTCCGCAGGTGTAATTGAATCCATCTCAAGTGCCTGATCAAAGATCTTGTCCATCGAAGAACCATCACGGAATACGTCGGGATAGGAGACCTTGTCATACTCTTCGCGGAGATACCAGTTGGTCTCCTCTGGAAGGATCTCTTCAATATTGGACATGGCACTGCGGTTCGCCAGCGTCAAACGCAGGGCCGTTTCGCTCACATCGTTTCGACGCTTCTCTCTGATCTTGTCCATGTTCTTTCGAAGATCTGCGTCATATTCCTCTTCCGACCAGAGTCGCTCCTGAAGTGTCTGGAGCTTCTCCATCTGGGTTTCCAACAACGCGATTTCACCTGTCACATCATCGTCATAGGAATCCAGAAGTGTGATGATCTTCAGACGTGTTTCCTGATCCACTGCTGTTGGATCTGTCATGAGCAGAAGTGACCCGACATCAACTGCAGACTCTGGCTGGCCTCTGAGAACCCAGTCACTCGCCATCTGCCCATTGCGTTCCCGTGCACGGTCCTGTGCACGACGGATGGTGGAAACGATCTTCGGATCAAGATCCGCCGGCAGCACGACAGAGAACTCTTCAAAGAACTGGTTCTCACGTCCTCCCAGCAAGCCCCGATACTTTTCCAGGACTTCCAAGCGAACACGGCGGCGGTCCATCCATCGACCTCGCCCACCTTCTTCGTCGGTCAGTTCCTCATACTTGTCGTTGAGTTCTTCGCCATAGGATTCACCCATCGAATCGTAATCAACCATGTATCCATCATGGAGCGTCTCGATCATCGGAAGCTCCGAATCGGAAACACCTACCCAGAGGGCGAACCTTGTGACCTGTTCCAGCTCCATGGGGGCAACCGGGAAATTTCCGCCACGATTTGACCACCGCGAGCTGCTACCACCCTGCTGACCACCTCCGCCTGAACGGCCTCTTGCCCAACGTGGCCTTCTTGAATCGTCTTCAGGCTCTTCAACATCAAGCGCTTCCAATTGCTCTGGCAGCAACTGAAGCTCAACGGCATTTCTGGCCTCCTCCCCAAGGTCGGCAATCTTGCTCTTGTAGTTGTCGATTGCTTCCTGGTGAGGGGAGAGCGACTCATCTTCCATCACGTCCACGGTGCGATAAGCCCGGTGTGACTCAGTAGCCTTGGCAAGTTTTCTCGACAGGGAATCAAAGTCGGTGTTGAGTTTGCTGAAGATCTCCTCAATCGACATTCGCTGATCGGATGTGATTGACGGCAGGTCAAGCGCACGCTTGATGAAGGAGCGTGTCTCGAAGACTTCCCGCCCGGCGCTGTAGACGACCCGGAAGTAGCGTTGCTGAAAATCCAGAGCCTTGTCTTCAGGGAGAAGTGCGAAGACCTTGACATAGGTGTCCCAATGGAGCTTGCTGAGCTTGGACGCTGTTTCCTGAAGGGGAATCGACTGCTCATTGAGCATCCCCTTGAGCTCTTCCTGCCTGTCTTCATCAGAGAACCAGGTCATCATCTCCATCATTTCCATGTCACGAAGGCCGCTGTTGTCCACTTCATCCAGGAGAATGACGATGGCAGCGAGAATCTGCTTCTCAAGTCGATTACACAGCTGAACCATGTCCCGCTCATAAGCATCCATCGCCTCATACAGCTCCTGCTCTTCGAGCACGGACAGATCCAACCGCTTCACCATGTCACTGATAGGAGCGGCAGAGCCATCATTGAAGCTGCGAACAAGCCTGAGGTGAACGGTTCGATAGGACTCGATCTTGCGTTTGTTCTGAAAACGCTCGAGGGCAAGGAACTGGTCCTCATGCAACAAGCCACGGACCTTGTTGATGAATTCTCGATCGATCCGATCGAAAGCGTCCCAGACATCCTCGGCAGCCTCGATGACTGATTCAATTTCCTTCCGAGGAGGAATCTCCATCTGACCGCCCATCCAGTTCATGTCCTGACCAATGACCATGGCCCGGTCTACCAGCTCACTGAGCTCCCCCTCCTGCAGTTTGTTGAACTGCTCACCGTAGGTCTCATGAAAACCGATCACGACCTCCACCTGTGTGGGCGAGAGCTTCAGCTCGTCGGCCATGGGCTTGAGATCCTGGACGGAAACTGGCTGTACGAAAAATGGGTATCGCTGTGCCATGGCGTTCACGGGCATCCAAAGAACAGCGATGAGGATCAGGAACATTGGAATCGGCAGGCGGGCAATCATCTTCTTGAGCTCTCCGGGTTAGGGCCTGTTTGGCGCAGTCAGGCCCCATGATAGCCCTCTAGACAAGCTGGACCATCATCTGGCACGCAATACTGTTTGAAGTTCTTGTAGACCCATGCAACAGGGGGCGGAATCTGGGATTCCGCCCCCTGGCTACTGGTCATTATGTGCAAACGCTCAAGCCGCCATGGCATCTCCACGGCGTTGGCCGACTGTCCGCTGCTCTGGCGTTGCCCGGCGATCGGCCTGCTTGTGCAAGCAGTCGATGAGATCGCGAGGGGTCGTTGCCCAGATATCGGCTCCGATTTCTTCGGCTAGACCCTCGGCTCGGTTGAAAACACCGCCGCCGACAGCAATCTGCATGTTCGGGCAAGCCTCGATGTCACGGATCGAATCAATCAGGATCCGGATGTTGGGGGCATCTGATGCCGCTGAAGAGAACAGGAGGAGCACATCGGGTGTTCTCGTGTGAACCTCCGCCATGATCTCATCCCAACTCACACCGCCACCTCCAAAGCTCACGGAATAACCGTCTGCCTCGGCAAGGTCTGCAACCATCTGGGCGGCAAGATCATCAACCTCGGTCTCGCCACAGAAGAGCATGATGCTGCGTTCACGACTGGTTTTCTGTTGGTAATTGGCCTGGGCCTGATCCACCAGGCTCCTCAGCAGACGCGTGGCGTAGTGATGCGCCAAGTTGGCCATCTTGTCTTCGCGATACATCAGATTGATCATGTCGAGCATGGGCCAATAGCACTCGTGAGTCAGTTCTTCCGAACTGGTACCGGACTCCACGGCCTCATTGATGATGGCTCGTGCACCCACCCGGTCTCCCATTACCAGCATCGGAAACAGTCGTTCTTTCAACGCTTCGAAATTCACCTTGTCGCTCCTTGATGCCCACGAGGGCCTTGACCAGATTTCCCTTACTCGCCTGTCGCCCCATGAAGGCCCGTGCCCCCAAGTCCTCGTGACGACAACCTTGTTCAAGAGTGACAATCGAGTGCATGGGGCTTCATGCTGGACAAAGTGAGAAAGTGGCAAGGAAAGTTCGTTACCGGACCCGAAACGCGCAGGATATGCGGGTTACATCGGGCCATCGGGCTTTTTTCCACCCGGAACAGCCCTGGAAGCCTGCTGCTGCCTGGATCGCAATATCTAGAAAGTGGCCGTACGAGGCGTTCTTGGGAAAGGAATCAGATCCCTGACATTGGCCATCCCGGTTGCATAAGCCAGAGTCCGCTCCAAGCCCAACCCAAAGCCCGCATGCGGCACTGTCCCGTACTTCCGAAGATCGCGATACCACCAGTAGTCTGCTGGATCCAGATTCATCTCACCGATCCTGCGATCAAGGACATCCAGCCGCTCTTCCCGCTGGGCCCCACCGATGATCTCTCCGATACCTGGCGCCAGCACATCCATGGCTGCCACAGTCCGCTCGTCATCATTGAGACGCATGTAGAACGCCTTGATGTCCTTGGGATAATTCATCACGACCACAGAACGGCCGACATGCTCCTCGGTGAGCCATCGTTCATGCTCAGACTGGAGGTCTATCCCCCAGGACACGGGATAATCGAACTTCGTTCCCTTTGATACCGCCTCCTCGAGCAGCCGGATGGCTTCCGTGTAATCCATGCGTTCGAATGCCGACTTGGTAAACGTCTCCAGTCGGTCAATGCAGCCCGGATCGATCCGCTTGTCAAAGAAGGCCATGTCATCCGGAAGAGCATTCAGCAGATCCGCGAAGACGAACTTGAGAAAGTCCTCGGCCAGGTCCGCGTCATCATTCAGATCGGCAAATGCGATTTCCGGCTCAACCATCCAGAACTCGGCAAGGTGCCTTGAGGTGTTGGAGTTTTCAGCACGGAACGTGGGCCCGAAGGTGTAGACCTTTGACAAAGCCAGACAATAGGCCTCGACATTGAGCTGACCTGAGACGGTCAGGTTTGTTTCCTTGCCAAAGAAGTCCTGGCTGAAATCAATTTCTCCGGCCTCATCCTTCGGAACATTTGCGAGGTCAAGAGTCGATATGCGGAACATCTCGCCAGCACCCTCGCAGTCGCTGCCTGTGATGATCGGTGTATGAATCCAGGAGAATCCATTGGACTGGAAATACCTATGAATCGCATCGGAGATGCGATTGCGTACTCGCGCTACTGCACTGAACGTGTTGGTCCGGGGACGAAGATGCGCGACCTCACGGAGGTACTCGAAGGTATGCCTCTTGGCAGGAACCGGATAGGTATCCGGATCTTCAACCCAACCAACGACTGTTACTGAAGAGGCCTGGATCTCTAGCGACTGCCCCTTGCCCTGTGACATCGCCAGAGTCCCGACAACATCAACTGCACATGCTGTTGTCAGCCGCTGGATTTCCGATTCGTAATTTTCCAAGCTGGACTCAGCAACAACCTGAACTGGGTCGAAGCAACTGCCGTCATGAACGTGAAGGAATGAGAGCCCTGCTTTGGAATCGCGGCGTGTCCGAATCCAACCCTGGATGCGAATGGGGTCACCTTCACTGCCTGCTTTCCCTGCAAGGATGTCCTTGATGGAACTGGGTGAGGAGGACTGGCTCATGGGGGGAATCCTTGCTTGAGAAGTGGCCTGGGTAGCCGCGAAGTATCCCCACCTCACGTGATGAGAGCAAGGCGTCTCCCGCCAATATGGCAGGGTACTGACCCCCCTGCATAGGCAGATGACAGCGATTGAACCCCGCATCTTGGATGCTGGTGCCCCCAAGGCCCTTCGGGAGGCCCTTACCAAGGCACGGCCATTGCCTTGTAATAGGTGGTCCACGACGGTGGACAGGAGTGGATACCGGATCATGCCCACAGGTCATGACACTTTTAACGCGACAGCAGACCTTGGTCAGGCCCCCGCCCGACCGAGGCTCAATCTGCTTTTGACCTATGGAGGCTGGCGAGACATGCCGGCCGTTCTGCAATTGCCCCGCCTCCTGACTCCCATGGGTATCCGAGCCATGCAGGCGGAATCCGGTGATGAAGCTGCCAGGATCATCGACACCGAACCAGTCCATATCGCGGTTGTCGATCTGGAGATCCCTCTGAACCAGAAGGCTACTCCAACGACTGGCACACGTACCGGCGGCCCACGGTTGCTCCAACTGCTCAAGCGACTTGAGACACCACCACCAACCATCGTGGTCAAACCACGACAGGGATCTGCAAGAGAACACGCTCGCAGTCTTTCCCAATCATTGCGTGAAGGCGCCTTTGCGGTACTGGATCGCCCCCTTGAACTCGAATCATTGCTGGAAGTACTCCGGAGAGTACTCAGACGACACTACCGGGACGGCTGGCCTCAACCCGGCCGGACCACCAGGTGACAACTACCAAACCCATGCTGCTTCCTGGATGGAACATGCATGGAGAGAAGACAGAGGAGATACAGGAATCATGAAGGTCAAACCACTGGGTGACAAATTGATTGTCAAGCGATCAGAAGTGGCGGATCGAACCGAGTCGGGGATTTATCTTCCCGAGTCTGCCAAGGACAAGCCCCGCGAAGGCAAGATCGTGGCCGTCGGAAATGGCAACCTCAACCGGGACACCGGCGAGTACCTGCCTTTCACGGTCAAAAAGGGTGACCGCGTGATCTTCTCTTCCTATGCAGGAACTGAGATCAAGATCGAAGGTTCCGATTACCTGATCATGACCGAGGATGACATCCTTGGAACTATTGACAGCTGAACTGAATCCACGAACCGGCCATGAAGCCGTGTTCATGCAGAGGATGATCGATGGAACGCGGACCAATCATGAGAGTTCTGAACGAAATGAAGGGCACGACCAAGGAACTTGACCTTGTCCTTCAGGGTCAGACCGACGCAATGGAACTCAGGAATGTTGAGCATGCCGTTGAACTGCACAGTTCCAACGGCATTCACATCAAGACGCGTCAGAGCCAGATCTGGATCGACGCAAGCCACGTTTCCGCAATGTGGCAGACCAGGGAAGACGGCTCGTAGAGTCCGTCCGGCACATGAAGCGGACCACGCCGATGCGTGCCGTCCGCAATACAGGATCAATCGCGGCCAAGGCCGCGTGAAGGAAGGAAAGAAACATGGCTGCCAAACAGATTGCCTATGACATCGATGCCCGGGAGCGAATGCTCCGTGGTATCCAGAAATTGGCCAAGGCGGTAAAGACCACCCTCGGCCCCTCCGGCCGCGTTGTCGTGCTGGAGAAATCGTTCGGAGCTCCAACCGTGACCAAGGACGGCGTGACCGTCGCCAAGGAAGTGGAACTGGAAGATCCCTACGAGAACATGGGCGCACAGATGGTCAAGGAAGTTGCCTCCAAGTCCTCAAAGGATGCCGGAGATGGAACGACCACAGCAACCGTATACGCCGAAGCAATCTTCGCAGAGGGACTCAAGAACATCACCGCTGGCGCCAACGCCACGATGGTCAAGCGTGGCATCGACTTGGCTGTCGGAGCCATCTGCGATGAACTGGCCTCGATGTCCAAGCCCGTGAAATCCTCGACTGAAATCGCTCAGGTCGGAACCTGTGCCGCCAACCAGGACAAGGGAGTAGGCGACATCATCGCCACTGCAATGGACAAGGTCGGCAAGGATGGCGTGATCACGGTGGAAGAAGGCTCAAGCCTCGAAACACACGTGGAACTCGTTGAAGGCATGCAGTTCGACAAGGGCTACCTCAGCCCACACTTCGTCACCGACCCGGTCGCCATGGAAGCCGTACTCGAGGATTGCTACGTCCTTATTCATGAAAAGAAGATCTCCTCAGCCAAGGATCTCATCCCGATCCTCGGCAAGGTCGCTGAGAGCGGCAAGAGTCTGATGATCGTGGCAGAGGACATTGATGGCGAAGCCCTGGCAATGCTGGTGGTCAACCGCCTGCGTGGCGTCCTCAAGGTCGCTGGCGTGAAAGCGCCAGGATTCGGTGATCGCCGCAAGGCCATGCTCCAGGATCTTGCTGTCCTCACTGGCGGTACCGCTGTCATGGAAGAGCTTGGCATGGATCTTGAAACCCTGACCCTCAAGGAATTGGGCAAGGCCAAGAAGATCACCATCGACAAGGACAACACCACCATCATTGAAGGCACCGGTAAATCCGGGGAAGTCAAGGGTCGCATTGACCAGATCCGAGCTCAACTGGATGCCACATCCTCCGACTATGACCGTGAGAAGCTCCAGGAGCGTCTGGCAAAACTCGCTGGTGGCGTTGCTCAGATCAACGTGGGTGCAGCAACCGAAGTCGAAATGCAGGAAAAGAAGGCACGCGTTGAGGATGCTCTGCACGCCTGCCGAGCCGCCGTCGAAGAAGGCATCCTGCCCGGTGGCGGCGTTGCCGTCATGCGAGCACGTGATGTTCTGGATGGTTCCCGCAAGAAGGCCAAGGGAGATGAGAAACTCGGTA
This sequence comes from Phycisphaerales bacterium, assembly GCA_029242715.1. GTDB lineage: Bacteria > Planctomycetota > Phycisphaerae > Phycisphaerales > SM1A02 > UBA1668. Next base: position 8,285 of record JAQWTL010000032.1, on the reverse strand, counting down.
TCGACATCGTCTACCGAGCCATGTCCGCTCCCATCCGCCAGATCTCCGAGAACTGTGGCGTCGAAGGCTCCATCGTTGCCCAGAAGATCGAGGAGAACACCACCACGAACTTCGGGTTCAACGCACTGACTCGTGAGTACGAGAATCTTGTCGAAGCCGGTGTCATCGTTCCTACCAAGGTGGAACGTGTGGCCCTGCAGAATGCCGCGAGTATTTCCGGCCTTCTGCTGACCACCGACTGTGCGATCACCGAACTCAAGGAGAAGAAGGACAAGCCTTCCGGTGGTGGCATGGACGACATGGACTACTGAGTTCAGTCCCAGCCTTGAATACGATTGTCCACGAGGCCGCGTTCCCAGTGAACGCGGCCTCGTTTCTTTATGCTGTGGACAGACTACGCGTCCGGCCGATACGAATACCGTGTGACAAATTGATTCAACAGGAGACCACACACCATGTCACGAATGATTTCAACCAGAGTTGCCGCGGCCCTGTTTGCGGCTACGGCAGCACTCCTCACCACCACCTCTTCAGCAACGACACCGTACCCCTACGGATACGGGTACGGGTACGACTACTCCTACATGTGGGACTCCAGAGATATCACTGGCACGTACTTCGGATACAACGATCCGATCAGCGCCGAGTACTCATACGCCAATGCGTACGCCGGCCACGGGTACAACCCCGAGCACTACTACAATCCGTACTACGGTAGCACTGCCGATCTGTCGCGAATTGAGCGACTTCTTTCAGACGAATCGTATTACTACTACCTGAGAAATCGCACAACAGACTACAGGCTGGAACTGGATGAAAGACTGGAAAGAATTTTTCTGGAGGAAGCACTGGCAAGACTTCGACTGGAATTGGAAGTGGCTCGACGGGAAATGGAACTAATTCGACGGTGGTCGTGACTGGTGAATGCCACAAGCGTTGCCCGCCTTCTCTTGATCACCGAGGCGATGGTTACCCGCTAAAGGCGAAATGAAGGACAAGGCCGCGCGAGACGGAACGGACGAAATGGACTACTGAGTTCAGTCCCAGCCTTGAATACGATTGTCCACGAGGCCGCGTTCCCCTGGAACGCGGCCTCGTTGCATTCAACGTCGAAAACGCCAAATGAGACAACGGGGTACAGTGCCCTGTAGACCATGGGATCTGACAAAAAACCATCCAAAGGGCGAGGCCGGCGCCGAATGCGCGACCAGCAGCATCAGGCATCACACGATGACGCCGTGCCCCCTGGTGACATACCCGACCTTCCAATGGTGCCTCGGGGCACACCTGAACCAATGGGGACCATGGAGGAACTCCTGGCCATGATCGACCATGCCAGGTCCATGGGCACCTTTGCCTACGACACCGAATTCATTGGAGAAGAGACCTACTTTCCAAGGCTCTGCCTGCTTCAGATTGCCACGGTTGAACAGATCTACCTCGTGGATCCACTGGCCATCGATGATCTCACGCCTCTCTGGGAACTGATCGCCGACCCGGAAGTGCTGACACTCGTCCATGCAGGCCAACAGGATCTTGAACCTGTGTACCGACATATCAAGAAGCCCGCCGCAAACGTCATCGACACCCAGATCGCAGCAGGGTTCGCCGGATTGCCGTATCCCTGTTCGTTGAACCGCTTGATCCTGGCAAAGGTCGATGCCAAACTCGGCAAGGGAATGACCTTCACTCATTGGGACAAAAGACCCTTGTCATCAATGCAGAGACGTTACGCAGCAGATGATGTGCGATACCTTCCAGTCGCCTGGGAAAAGCTCAAGAAGACACTTGAAGAACTGGGGCATATCGAGTGGATGCATGAGGAATGCGGCAAGTTCTGCAACCCCTCCACCTATGAACCGGATTACGAATCCCAGGCAAATCGACTCCAGCGAAACAGAACCATGCGGCCCATACAAAGAGCCATGTTGCACAGGCTGGTCAAGGCCCGTGACCTCGCCGCACGCGAAACAGATATTCCGCCACGATCTCTGCTGGCTGATGAGATCCTCATGGGCCTTTTGAAGAAGCGTCCACAGAATCTCGAGGATCTTGCGGCCATGCCGGGAATGCCACGGCCCGTATCAAGTCAGCATGGTTCAAACTTGCTTGCCGCCATCCAATCAGACGAAATGCCCCCGATGTCAGCCCCTCGCCCACGCCTGGCCGAGGAGACCGTTGAGCAGCGGATGACGATTGACGGCCTCTGGGCAGCCATCACGGCCGCCTCTCTGGCCACTGGCATATCCCCGGCCTTACTCACCTCGAGAGCCCCTATTGCCAAGTGGTGCCTGGACCATCCTGAAGAGAACCCCCTGGATCTACCCGATCTTCCTGGATGGAGGGGAGATTTCCTTCGCCGAACTCTCGGTGATTTCCTTCTGGGGGAACGTACACTGGAGATGTCGTGGAAGGACCGCGGACTTCAACTTTGTCCAACCGACGACAGGTGACGACTGAAGCGCCATCAAGGACGGGCCATGGCCAAGGACCGCATCATCACCAGAGATTCGCACCCACTGGACACTCCAGTTGAGGCTGAATCTGCAGGTGTACTCAGGCCGAAAACCCTAGACGAATACGTAGGCCAACCACAATTGCGTGAACGGCTGAATGTTGCCTTGAATGCGGCCAAACAGCGAACCGATCCCATGGAGCACACGCTGCTGCATGGACCACCGGGTCTTGGCAAGACAACACTGGCGCACATCATTGCCCATGAGATGGGAACGCGGGCCTATGTCACATCAGGCCCAGCCCTTACCAAGGGCGGTGACTTGGTTGGCACCCTGACACGCATGCAACCCGGGGACATCCTCTTCATTGATGAGATTCACCGGTTACCAGCTGCCGTAGAAGAATACGTCTACCCCGCCATGGAAGATTTCAAGATCGACTTCACACTCGATTCAGGAATCCACGCCAAGGTGATCACCTATCACCTCAAGCCCTTCACCTTGATCGGCGCGACGACCCGCGCTGGACTTCTGACAGGTGCGCTGAGAAGTCGCTTCGGCATCTCTCATCGTTTGGACTACTACGAACAGGATGAGCTCTTTGAGATTCTGATCCGCGCGATGTCACGGCTTGGCATCGACAAGGTCCCGAAGGATGCCGTACATGAGATCGCCAAGCGGAGCCGAGGGACGCCCCGCATCGGATTGCGGCTGATGCGCCGAGTGCGAGATTTCGCACAGGTCAGGCGAGACGGTTGTCTTGATTCCTCCGTTGTCGCCGAAGCCCTTGAACTGGAGGGCGTCGATGATGCGGGGCTGGACAATCTGGACCGCCTGTATCTGACCACCCTTGTCACGGTCTATGAAGGCGGACCTGCAGGGCTGGAAGCAATTGCAGCAACCATGGGAGAAGATCCCGGCACCCTTGAGGACGTTGTCGAGCCTTACCTGCTACAGATCGGTTTCCTGGCTCGAACCCGCCAGGGCCGTCAGATAACCCCTGCTGGCAGGGAGTGGCTGGGGGCCTCTGAAGCCGGGGGCTCAGGACTCTTCGTCAACAAATAAGAACCGGTGAACAAGGATGAAACGGCAGGGATTCACACTCATCGAGATGCTGGTGACGTTCTGGATACTGTCCTTCCTGACCACCCTGTTCCTGCCCTCCATCACCAAGGCCAGAGATACGGCCAAGGCCCCCTGATAAATCACTGGCAAGGTCTCAGGGACAAGTTGAGGATTGTTTGATATCTCCCCGGAGCAGGGCTAAACCCCTGAAAAAGCCCCTCGAAGCTTAAACCAATGCTGGAATGGCTCTGATTCGACCTAAAAGGGCAGAAAAAGGGCCTACACCCTTGTCATGGAGGCTCAACCAAGGCATTCTATGGATGGCCAGAGGGATTTCGATCCCAGACCCCCCGGCAGGCTTCTGGCCCCATGTCTCCGGCCTGCCAGATCATTGTCGTGACACTCTTCACTGAGCGTTCACCTTGAATACCTTGCTGATACCCCTTACAGGGCTAATTGGCATGTTCCATTGGAGCTGATTCCCCCCTCATTAAGATTGCATAAGAGAGGGCTATCAGGGTATCTTTGGAAGTTCGGAATCTCAGGATTCCAGTATTGGTGAACCGTTCAGAAACCATGAAGAGACTGTCGAAGCCGCGGACACACAGATCCGCAACGAGGACAAGGCTAATGAAAAAACGAAATGCATTCACACTCGTTGAGTTGCTGGTGGTGATTTCCATCATCGCACTGCTCGTGGGCATCCTGCTCCCGGCACTCAGTCGCGCACGCGATGCCGCGATGGTCAACTCATCCAAGAACAATATTCGCAACATCTATATGGCGAACCAGAACTACAACGCAGCCTGGAAAGGCCGCCAGTTCGTGGGCGCCCCCTCCAATCTCGCCAAGTACGGCGACAATGCCCAACAGTGCATTCAGGGATACCTGAACACGATCGGCGCCTACGGCGGTGCATACGGTGGCGAGATGTTTGATGGCTGGGCACCTGGCCCCGGCGTTCAATTTGGTGAAACCGAGAATGGCACAGTGGTGTTTCCTGGAAACGTCCCTGAATACATCATCCCTTACCTCTGGGACTCTGGCCCCTGCTCTACGGGTAGCGCTGGCCGTTACGGCACGCATATGCACCCCAATGCTCGCCAGATCGCCGAGTTCATGGAAGATCAGATCGTCAACAAGGCCTACTTCGCCCCAAAGGACTCCATCATCCTCGACGGCCTGAAGGACTGCTTCTCCTCACAGGGCAACCTCTGCCCAGGTGTGAAGGGTGAATGGAGCGGCGATTACGGCTCATTCCACGTCAGCGAGTTTGGTAACTACGGCTGGGGTCCTGCGATTCCTTACGTCAGCTACATCTACTCACCAGCAAACATGTTCAACCCCAGGGTCTGGAAGTATGACGGCACGGGCGATGGTTTCACCGACCCCTGCACCTTCAACTCCGGCTTCAAGGCTCCTACGCTTGATCAGTCCAAGTATGCCTCGAACAAGGGCTACCTCCTTGAGAGCCATTGGCTGCAGAACGTTACTGGCGAATCTTGCAGCCCAACCTGGAACAACCTCCCTGATAGCGGCGCCCTCGCGTGGCGTAACACCAACAATGACAATGGTTGGCACTGGGGCGGCTGTCACCCCGCTTTGTTCCTCCATTCCTTCCGCTCCACCCCCGTCGCAACCTTCAATGACGGCCATGTGGACGTGCTGGACGTCAATGCATGCGATAAGGCTGACAACATCGTGGCTGCGGCCAACGAAGCCAAGTACGGCGGCGACAACCTCTGCGGTACCTGGAATCGAAATACGCCTGATGACGATAATGGCTACTGGATGGAAGCAAGCACCGACTGGATGGACTGCAGTTTCTTCACCCATACCACGAATGGGTCAAACGGCCGAGATATCGTAATGGACGTGATCGGCAACCAGTGAGCCGGCAGTCTGACTGCGGCAGTGATCATTTGATTCACGACCGGCCCCCCTGGGGCCGGTCGTGTTCTTTTTGCAGCGGCAACCTGCCGCTACAATCCGAACCGTGAATCAACCCAAGAATGCCATGATGACAAACGAACCTCAGCCACCAGTGGCCGCACCCATCTATCGCGACATCCTGGATCTCGTGGGCAATACCCCCATGCTGGAGATCACTCGGATCGATACTGGCCCCTGTCGGCTGTTGTTGAAACTCGAGTCACAGAACCCCGGTAACTCGATCAAGGATCGAATTGCGATCTCCATGATCAAGGAGGCCGAGGACGGTGGCCAACTGAAGCCCGGCGGACACATCGTCGAGGCCACGGCAGGAAATACGGGTATCGCTCTTGCACTTGTCGGTACGCAACGTGGCTACAAAGTCACGGTAGTTGTGCCTGACAAGATGGCTGAAGGCAAGATCGCTCACCTTCGAGCTTTGGGAGCTGAGGTTGTCATGGCTCGTTCAGATGTGGAGAAGGGTCATCCTGACTATTACCAGGAAGTTGCTGATCGAATCGCAACTGAACGGGGCGCCTTCTACGTCAATCAGTTTGCCAACCAGGCCAATGTAGATGCACACTACACCACGACTGGACCTGAAATCTGGGCGCAGACCGGAGGCGACATTGATGCCCTGGTTGTTGGCGTGGGATCAGGTGGAACAGTAAGCGGCATCGGCAGGTTCCTGAAAGAAAAGAAACCAGACGTCTCGATAGTTCTTGCTGACCCTGTGGGCTCAGTCCTTGCGCCACTCGTCAACGAAGGACGCGAGGTCAAAGCCGGATCGTGGCTGGTTGAAGGCATTGGAGAAGATTTCATCCCGCCAATCACGGACATGGATCTCATTGATGAGGCCATTGCCGTAAGCGACAAAGAGGCCTTCCTCGCTGCCCGAGATCTGCTTCGTATCGAGGGATTACTCGCAGGTTCCTCCAGCGGAACACTCCTGGCAGCATCTCTGGCGTGGTGCCGACGACAGACTGAACCCAAGACGGTAGTGAGCTTTGCCTGTGACCACGGTGCAAAGTATCTGGACAAGATGTTCAACGATCACTGGATGACTGACCAGGGATTCATAGATCGAGAACACCACGGCAATCTCAGAGATCTCATTGCCCGAAGGCATCGTCTTGGCGAGGACTACACCGTCCGTGAGGACCTCCCGCTCATGCAGGCAATCAAGGCCATGCGACTGCATGACGTCAGCCAGATGGCTGTCCTCGATGGCGACGGCAATATCAAGGGCATCATCGATGAGTCTGATGTGCTTCTCGCAGTCACTCGAGATCAGGACAGCTTCACAATGCCCGTCTCAGCGATCATGACGAGTCGGCTGGAGACCGTCAGTCCCGATTCGACTGTCGAAGGTCTTCTGCCGATTTTCAGATCTGATCGTGTAGCGATCGTAATGAACGGCGATGAGTTCTGTGGTCTGATCACCCGCATCGACCTCATCAATTACCTGCGAATGCAATTGCTTCGTTGAGCAGAGTCAATACCGTGAATGAATCCAACATCCATGTAGACACAGCTGTCATCCATGCAGGCCAATCTCCCTGCCCCATCACAGGTGCTGTCATTCCCCCCGTCTATCTCACGTCCACCTATGCACAACAGTCTCCGGGTGTGCATCAGGGGTTCGAGTACACACGCAGTCACAATCCGACCCGCTACGCATTTGAACGTTGCATTGCCCGCCTGGAAGGCTCGACACTCAGTGAAGAAGAAGACGCTTCATATGGCGGCTTCGCGTTTGCAAGTGGTCTGGCTGCCATCGCAACTCTTCTTGACACCCTGACTGCTGGTGACCACATCGTTGCAATGGACGACCTCTACGGAGGGACCCACCGACTCTTCAACCAGGTACGAACACGGTCAGCGAACCTGGAATTCACGGCCGTCGATCTCTCCAGACCAGAAGTCCTTGAAGAGGCTATTCGGCCTGAGACGAAACTGGTCTGGGTAGAGTCACCAACCAATCCCATGCTCAAAATCGCTGACCTCCAGCACATCGGAGCCACTTGCCGCGAACGGGGCATCCTCTGCGTCTGCGACAACACCTTTGCCAGCCCCGTACTGCAAAGACCTCTGGAATTCGGTTTCGATGCAGTCATGCACTCGGCAACGAAATACATCGGCGGCCACAGTGATGCCATCGGAGGCGTTCTGGTAACCGGCCAGGCGGATCTGGCAGAACGGTTGCGGTTCCATCAGAACTCGGTTGGTGCCATCTTGTCCCCGTTTGATTCCTTCCTGATGTTGCGAGGGCTCAAGACCCTGGCCATTCGCATGCGTCGACATTGTGAATCCGCACTCAAACTGGCCCGATGGCTCGAGTCTCAGCCCAAGGTCAAGTCTGTCGTCTACCCTGGCCTGGCATCTCATCCTCAGCACGAAGTCGCAACCCGCATCATGCAGATTGATGGCCAACCTGCAGGCGGAGGCATGATCACGCTGGTACTCGACTCGGACATTTCAGGATGCCGTCGTTTCCTGGAGTCGCTTGGCATTTTCAGTCTGGCTGAATCACTTGGCGGAGTGGAATCACTGGTCAATCATCCAGCGATCATGACTCATGCTTCTGTCGATCCGGCCATGCGAGACCAGTTGGGAATCGATGATTGTCTGATCAGGCTCTCGGTCGGCATCGAGTCTGCAGAAGACCTGCAATCTGATCTTGAGAAAGCACTCGACTCCGTCTAGTACCTGCAGCTCAATGGCCGCATCCACCGGATCCGCAGCAGCAGCCCCCCAAGGGTGGACCAGCAGCTGCTGGAGCTTCCGGAGTAGCCGTGGTGGCATCAACCTGGAAGACACTGTGCACCCGGT
>JAQWTL010000017.1 GCA_029242715.1 Phycisphaerales bacterium | reverse complement strand
GCAGTTGCCCCAGCGGTTGAGCACGTAGAGCAGGTCTTCGATATCAACTTCCCAGTCGCGGTTGAAGTCGGCCTCGCACACCGTGTCTTCCATCCACTCGCCCCAGTACCCCACCACCTTCAGCAGGTCATCGATCTCGATGGCACCATTGCCATCTACCTCACCCAGGTATAAGCATCGGGGCTTGTCCTTGGCTAAGCTGTGCCCATGAGCAGCATGATGGCCATCCTGTCGCCCGCCAAGACCATGTACTGGGACCAGGCGAAGGCACCGATTGAATCATCGCGTGCGAGACTCGGCACCAACACGACGCAACTGGCGGGTGAACTGCGTGGCTACACGGCCAAGCGACTTGGATCACTCATGTCGATCTCAGACAAACTCGCCAACCTCAACCGGGAACGCTGGCAGTCCTTTGGAAACAAGTCCAACCCACGCGGTCCCGCCGCGATTTGTTTTCGTGGCGATGTCTACCAGGGGCTCGAAGCCTGGACCCTCGACAAACGTTCCCTGGCCTGGGCCCAGGATCACGTGCGCATTCTCAGCGGACTCTACGGACTGCTTCGACCCATGGATGTCATCCAACCCTATCGCCTGGAGATGGGAACCAAGCTCAAGACCGATGCCGGGTCATCGCTCTACGACTTCTGGGGCGACTCCATTACCAAGACACTGAAGAAGGACTTGAAGTCGGTCAAGGCCATGTCACTGATCAACCTGGCCAGCGACGAGTATTCCAGTTCGCTTGATCTGGCCGCGCTTGGTGTCAACATCATCAACGTCAAGTTCCTGCAGAAGGATGGCGGCAGGGACAAGTTCATCTCCTTCTTCGCCAAGCGGGCCCGTGGTCTGATGGCCCGCTGGATGTCGGAACATCGACCTCGCAAGATCACGGATCTCTCCGGGTTCAACCTGGAGGGCTATCGCCTGAACAAGTCGGCCACCTCAGATGCCGAGCTTGTCTTCAGTCGACCCAAGCCAGCAGCCCAGAAGAAGGCAGGCTGATCCCGCCATGCTTTTCCAAATCTCAATCTGGATGATCTTGCCGATTAGCATCATCCTGGTCTCCGGAATTGGCGTGCGCTGGGTCAAACCCTCGGATCGCATGACGGCGATCATGTTCTTCTTTGCCGCGGGCGTTTTAATTGCAGCGCTGTGTACCGAGGTGATCCCACAATCCATGACTCGTCAGCGGACACCTGCTTTCGTTATTGGTTTCACGGTCGGTGTGGTTCTAATGCTGTTGATCCGTTCCCTCTTCTCACCACCTCAGGAGAAGATTGCCAATCCCAACCGCACGATCACACTGGGATCCATCCTGAACATCGGGATCAGCCTGATGATCAACGGTGTCCTGGTGGGCATTGCCTTTGGAGTTCCGGACGCCAGCGGACTGGTCATGATCTTTACGCTTTCGGTCAAAGCAACCCTCATCGGTAGTGGCCTGGCCCAGGTTCTCTTCCGCAATGGGCGCCCGATGATGACGGTCATGATCATGCTGATCACCTTCTCAGCGGTTGCCTATGGCGGTGCTGTCATTGGTTGGCTTCTGGTTGTGAAGAATGCCGAGATCATCACAGCATTTGCCTGCGCAACGGCGGCGGCGATCATGCTCTGGGTGGTCTTCGAGGAGTTGATGGTGGAAGCCCACGAGCGTGGCAGCAGGCGATCGGACTCCTTGTCCTTCTTTGTCGGTTGCGGGGCCGCCATCTGGCTGTCGATGCAACTGGTGGATGCCGTCGGTCAGTGAGAACCGGGGCCATGGATGCCTAAATGGATGCCTAAGTGGTGTTTGGGTCAAATTGAAACCCAGATTCTTGACGCCTGGAAATCGACTGATCAGAATGGGCCTCTAACCTTGATTCGGGGAGAGATAAAGATGCTCAAGACCATCACCACTGTCGTGGCCACCCTGGCCTTGTCTGGATTCGCTGTTGCTGATGACGCCGTCCAATGGTCCGAGGCCGATGGTGGGAATGGGCATTGGTATCAGGAAGTGCTGGAACCTGGAGTTTCATGGAGCAACGCAGCTGACTTCTGCACCAATGCAGGAGGCCACTTGGCTACTGTCACAACAGCTGAAGAAAATGCATTTATTGCAAGCATCTCCAACACCGATGGGCTAGGAGATTTCGGAATCTGGCTTGGTGGATATCAGGATGCAGCCTCACCTGATTACAGTGAGCCAGCAGGCGGCTGGACTTGGGTAACCAATGAACCATGGTCGTATGAATCGTGGAACCAGAATGATTGTCATTCAAGCAACCAACCTGATAATGCAAATCAGGCAGAAGGCGTTCTGGACTACTTCTGTAAATCAGGTGATGTAATGTACTGGAGCGATGACGGGGCAGATTGGCCGTCTTCCGGCGGCTATCTCATCGAATACTCCGCCGATTGCAACGGCGACGGCATCGTCGACTACGGGCAGATCCTGGATGGTTCACTGAGTGATGAGAATGGCAACGGCGTACCGGATTGCTGCGACGACACCAGTTGTATCCCCGCGGTTCAATGGAAGATCGAGGATGGTGGCAATGGGCATTGGTATAAAGCAGTGGTATGTACTGAGTTTTGCCTATGGCAAGATGCGAGAAATACTGCGATCCAACTTGGAGGCGACCTTGTATCCCTCAACACACAACTAGAAAATGAATTTGTGTTTAGCCTGATCGAAGATCAACCTTCGCTGTGGTTCGAATTCAATGGCGTGTACCCCGGCCCGTATGTCGGTGGGTTTCAAGACCTCTCCAGTCCCGAATATTCAGAACCTGATGGAGCATGGATGTGGGTTGATGGCACTTGGCTTGAAGATGGGTATGCAGGATGGGCTGCCAATGAACCAAACAACGACTGCTCTGGACTGCAGGACCAAAGCTATCTCGCCTACATGGGAATAGGCGCCCCAGAGATGACTTGGAACGATATTGCCGACGAGTGCCACAACGGCATGTCTGGCTACGTTGTTGAATTCTCTGCCGACTGCAACGGCGATGGCATCGTCGACTACGGCCAGATTTTGGATGGATCACTTGCTGATGAAGACGGCAATGGCATCCCAGACATCTGTGAGCTCGGCGACTTCGGTGCTTGTTGCCTTGCCGGCACCTGCGTAATGACAACGGCGACCTATTGCTTCGAGGCCTTCGGCGCCTACGGTGGCAAGGGCCTCACTTGCGAGGATGCTGGATGCCCGGTTAACTGCCCAGGCGACATCGACGGCGACGGACAGGTCGGCATTGTCGACATCCTGGTCGTGATCGACCGCTGGGGCTTCTGCCCGTGAGCCCCACAAACAGACAAGGAAGAGAGAACTTCATGTTCAAGACCATCACCACTGTCGTGGCCACGTTGGCCGTGTCCGGAATTTCGAACGCCCAATGGGAAAAGGACATCCAATGGCCCACTTCAAATGGTGGCAACGGTCATTGGTACCGATTGGCTTCCGATGACAATGGGATCAACTGGAACGACGCCAAGGCCGCTGCCGAATCCGTGGGTGGGCATCTGGTGACCAGCAACTCATCGCAAGAAGATGATTTCGTACGAGACAACCTCGTTGAATGCACAAGCGATGGCGTACCCAACAAGGCGGCTTGGATGGGTGGACAGAAGTTGGATGGCAGCTGGACCTGGATCACAGGCGAAGTCTGGAGTTACGAGAACTGGGCTGCCAATGACCCCAACTCCAGTGACCCGGATGCCGTCCTGAACTTCCATCCAACAGAGAGCGACAATTGCGGCTGGGCCGATGTCAGCCCTGGCGATCTCTGGAACTACTACGTCATCGAATTTTCCGCCGACTGCAACGACGACGGCATCGTTGATCATGGTCAGATCCTGGATGGATCGCTGAGTGATGAGAATGGCAACGGCGTCCCCGACTGTTGCGATGACACCACCTGCCTGGCACCGGTGCAGTGGAAAATCGAAGATGGCGGGAATGGGCATTGGTATCTTCATATTGAAGAACATCTGACCTGGCATGCTGCTCAGGCAGAATGTCTTGCCAATGGCGGTCATCTTGCGACTTCTACGAGTTCAGCCGAGCAACAGGCCATTGAATCTTTCTTCCCTGGCGAAAAAGTCTGGCTGGGCGGTGAAGCGGATGACTCGGATGTCTGGCATTGGGTCACCGGAGAGCCCTTTGGGGCTTATACGAACTGGCTTGGTGGTCATCCCATTGATGGTGATAACTCAAGGTTTCTGGAGATGCTGGAAAGTGGAAAGTGGGCTGAAAGCGAAGCCGGTTCAGAAACTGACGTCGGCTACGTGATGGAATGGTCTGCAGACTGCAACGACGACGGCATCGTCGATTATGGACAGATTCTCGATGGCACCCTCGAGGATCTGGATGAGAACGGCATCCCGGACTGCTGTGATGACACCAGCTGTCTCTCAGCAGTTCAATGGAAGATCGAGGATGGTGGCAATGGGCATTGGTATCAGGTGGCGGACCAGTACGAATGCTGGAGCACGCATGAAGCAAATGCATTGACCCTTGGAGCTCATTTGGCCACGCCGACGAGTGATCAGGAAAATGAATTTGCCGATCTACTGACGTACACATATACGTTCATCGGCCTGTACCAGCAGGACACATCCGACGAGCCCGCCGGAGGGTGGGCGTGGGTGACCGGCGAGCCACTGGATTGGATGAATTGGGGCCTCAACGAGCCGAATGACAATACGAATCCACCATCGAACTTTGGTGAGATATGGAATGGTGGCGGCTGGAATGACATTCAGAACTGCGTAAATCAGCGACCTGCGCTCTACGAATGGTCCGCCGACTGCAACGGCGACGGCATCGTCGACTACGGCCAGATCCTGGATGGAACGCTCGAAGATCTGAATCAAAATGGTGTGCCCGATTGTTGTGATCAAGGCTATGCCTGCTTCCCTCCTGACTGCAATAACAATGGGATTGATGATTCCATTGATCTTGCCAACGGCACCTCACAGGACTGCAACGGCAACGAGATCCCCGACGAATGCGATGTCGCCGATGGGACATCGGATGACTGCAACAGCAACAACATCCCGGACGAGTGCGAGACCCTGGCCGACTGCGACAGCGACGGCACGCCCGATGCCTGCGAGATCCTCAACGGTGCCATTGATGCCAACCCGGCCGACGGCATTCCTGATGAGTGCCAGGGCCTTCCAATGGGAGCTTGCTGCCACAACGGTGGTTGCGTCCTGAGCACCTTCGACGACTGCTTCGCAGCCAACGGCTCCTTCGCC
>JAQWTL010000015.1 GCA_029242715.1 Phycisphaerales bacterium | reverse complement strand
AGTCTGCCGGGTTCCGTGGTTCACAGGTATACCCCGGCTCACACTTCGATCCGTTGCCCTGGTAGACGCCATTGTGCTGATCACATTCACTCTCGGTCATGGTGGCACACCAACTCCCCAGGCAGCAGGCTCCTTCTATTGGATCGCATACCACTTCATCGCATGACATGTTGACATGCCACGTGCCACCACTTTCAAGACATTCCATTTCTGATTTATCAACGCACTGGCCGCGAAAGCAGCAGCTCTGAAAAGTGCAGCCTTCTTCATACACGTTGTTATCATCATTCCAACCGCCTACGATAGGTGCATAACCATCACAGATCGTGGTGTTTCGAACGTGAACCTGAAACGGATCCATGTTTCGAATTGAAGCGCCTTCTCTTGGATTGGAAAGCGTCACCAAGTTACTGCGTAATTCACTCTTATCGATCAAGACATTCAGATTACTGCCTGAATTTTGAATAAAGAAGGCGCCTCCGATGCGGCCAGTATTTCTTTTAAATGCACAATCAATAAAGCTGATATTGCTTTCCGCCAGACCCATCATCACCACAGCTCCGCCATATGCATAGGCAACATTGTTTTCAAATGCACAGGCAGTAAACTTGACTGTGTTGTCAACAAGGCCACTTGGACCAAAGTAGCCTAGAAAGACTGCGCCTCCATAACTAGAGTAATTGCCCGAAAATTCAGTATTGTCAACCTTGACTCGCACACTCACCGGATTCTCCGACCACCTGCCACGGTAATCCGCTTCAGAAGTGATACTCAGAGCGGCCCCAGCTCCGCCTGCGCCGATCCCCTGGTTATTGATGAATTGGCATTGGTTGATGGTCACAAGATCCATTCCTGCTCCAATGAACATGCCCGCGCCAAGATATCCAGCTGCGTTATCGCGAATAACCGTGTCATTCACATGAAGCGTAGCCCCGGGTTCAGTATCGCTATTTCCATAAGCACGAATGCCACTTGAAAATCGCTGGTGACTTCTTTCCAAGAGTTGCATATGTGAGTTCTGATAAATGGAACATCCTGAAACAGTTGTCGTCCCAACTGTGGTGTCTCCGATCGTCAAACCAGCGCCCTGGTTTTCAGAGATGACGGTGTTAACAATTTCAACAGGCCCACACCGACCTGTAATCATGATGCCGTAAAAATCATTTCTGTAAATTCTGCAATCGGTAATGGTGACTTCGCCAGACTCTTCGATCCAGATGCCCTTCATGTGATCTCGTAATTCACCCGTAACCGTAATGTTGTTTAAGTGAATATTGGATCCCCAAGCGATGTAGAGAATCTGTGACCTTGTCGCTTCACATCGCGGGTCATTCTGAGAACAACCTGTGATTGAGACCTCTCCTTCACCCTGGAGTGTCAAATCTCGATTGTTGAAGTAGATTGCTTCTCGGTAGAGTCCGGAGGCAATGACAATCGTGCTGCCATCAGGCACATCATCGACGGCTTCATTGATGGTGAGGTAGTCACCCTGTCCCTCAGGGTCGACTCGGAAAATGTCGGCGGTTGCCAGCGAGCCCAGTCCAAGCAGGGCCACAATACTTGTGATACATGAAAGCTTCATCTTTGTTTCCTTGCGCAACGATAGCTTAATTGGTTCATCAGAAGTTCAACGAATGTGATGGACTCACTTGCCCCAGTAGTCAAAGAACTTCATGAGATCATCGACGTCGACCTTGTTGTTTCGATCGAAGTCAGCCTTGCTGTACTTCGGGCAATAGGTCGGTGAATCAACGCAGAAGGTGCTGCTTCCGAGGAAGATGCCATCATGCAACTCGCAATCTTCGGGCATGAGAACAGCGCACCATGTTCCAAAGCAGCAACCACCCTCGATGGGTCCGTTGCAGCTGATCTTGTCACAGTCAATACCAACGCCGCCCCAACGGCCACCGGCATCCTCGCACTTGGCATAACTCATCTGAATGCAATCAGATCCAACGCAGCATGAACCGGCCTGGCACGTGTCCACAATCAGGTTTCCCGCACCGTCCCAGTCACCGGCCAGTGGTTCCGGCAAATTGCCACAGAACAGGCTGTCACGAATATGCGCGGGTGCAACTGAATCCACATGCAAGCCACCGCCGCCTTCGGAAGCGATATTGGTCAGGAACTCGCAGTTCTTGACCTGAAAGCTGAGCCCGTCATTACACCATCGAAGACATGCGCCGGCACCGTACCAGTCCGAGGTGTTCTCGACGAAATGACAGTTGGTCAATTTGATCGAGCCGTGGTTTGTTGATTCCACGAGCAGACCCCCACCGGCAGACTGTGCGTTGTTCCTGGTGAACAGCGTGTCATCGATCTTCACGCCCTGGCAGTAGCTGTTCTGGTTCACATAGATGCCGCCGCCATTGCCAGCGAGGTTGTTCCGGAAGACACAATCCTTGATCGACACGAAATTCACGTGGCTGGACACATGCAGGCCGGCACCACGGGCGGACCAATTGTTGTACACCTCGGTATTGGAAAGATGCAATTCCAAGTGATCAAAACTCCCTCCGGCGGAGATTCCACCACCGAGATCAGCTTCGGTGTTGTCGTGAATACGACTCCCTGAAACATGAATCTGGCCAGAAGCGGTGTGGCCAAGGCGGATACCAGCGCTTGGATTAGGTCCGATATCACAATTGTTCAACTGAACCAGTTCACAATGGTTATCCACCAGAACACCTGAAGTAAACGAGCCCTGGACAGCGCAGTTCTCGAACGTAGCGCTTGACTGAACTATCCAGATGCCACCATTTTCAGCATCCACGACACTCACGCCACGAACGGTAACGCCCTCACTGTTGAAGACTGAAACGACGGGTCCCGCTGCGCCGTCTTGTTCTGGAGCCAGGACAACCTGGGCACCGTCCATCGCCTGAATAGTCAACGACGTCCGGTCATCAATTCGGATGTTGCCCTCGTAGCGACCAGGGGCAACCAGGACCGTACTGCCCTCGGGTGCCCATTGAGCAGCCCGAGCCACGGTGAGATAATCACCACCGCCATTGGGATCTACGACGAAAGTATTGCCAGAGGCGATCGAGGCGAGGGATAGCGCGATGGCCGATGTGGCCATGGTTCGAATCTTCATCCAAGGGGCTCCTTTGCGCGGATCTTGTGTCTATATCCGTCGGGGGCACTGATTCCTGTCAGCCTCAGACCAAGGTGGCCTGACAATTGACTGAATGGGCTCGCCATCAGGCAAGCACCCCCCCTATGGAGCAGGGCTGGATCCGTGTGTCCAAAGCCCAAGAGAGCCCGAAAAACGACAATTGAGCCAGTGGAAAGTGGCCTGATGACCCCCTGCCAGCCCGATAGCTGGCATGAAACCGACAACACATGCATCAATTGGATCACCCAGGACTACACTCAGAAAACCATGCGTTTACCTCTCCCCAAGGAACATGCCTGCACCTGGAAATCAAGCTTTGCCGCTGGCATCTTTGGGTGCCTGCTGGTCCTGGCCGCTTGTGATGGCGGACCGCCGGCACCTCTACCGGATGATGCCAAACTCCCTGCGCCAGCCGATCTGGACCGATTCGAGCCCGAGATGCTCGCTGCTTTCAGCGAAGCACAGATGCGGGTCCGGCAACTACCGGATGCCGCCAACTGGTCGAATCTCGGGCGTGTCTATCACGCGCATCAACAACTGGAAAATGCGATCAGCTGCTACCAAGCTGCCATGGAAGCCGGGGACGAGTCGAATCGAACACCCCACCTGCTCGCCCTGGCCCTGGATGAAACAGGCAACCGACAGGATGCCGTGGAATCAATGGTCATCGCCAGCAGACAACTGCCTGCATATGGACCAAGCTTCTGGCGACTGGGACAATGGCAACTGGAAGCCGGTGATCTTGATTCCGCACAAGTAGCCATGGAACTGGCCGTCCAGCTCGGTCCGGAAGATGCGGCAACTCTGCAGGCCTATGGCAAATACCTGATCGATACGGGGCGTCCCAGCGAGGCCATCAAACCTCTCATACTGCTGCTGAGCAGACAAAAGAACAATTCCTATGCACGCTTCCTGCTTGGAACCGCTCTCGTTCAAGCTGGACGGGAGAAAGATGGCCGCCCCCAATTGGAGCTTGGACGTGGCAGCAAACCCATGTGGGCAGATCAACATGTCACGGAACTCTCGATCCTGACAAAAGGACCACGTGCCGAGTTTCTCCGATTGGCGGCGGCATGTGATTCCGGAAATCCCCAAGGCGCCTTGCCCAAGCTCCTGCAACTTGAACCACGTCTAGGAGATGATCCGAACTATCACGTTCAAGTTGCCAAGGCCTACAGAATGCTCAATCGGCTGGATAATGCCAACCTGTCTCTACAGGCGGCTCTTGCCCTGGAACAGGAACACGTCTCTGCCAATTACCAGTTGGCAGGCCTTCTACGTGATCGATGGCATGCTCAAGCAGACAAATCGGATACCACCAGACTCCAGGAGGCCCTGGCCCAGGCGGACCTGATTGTGTCACTCAATGAAAGCCTGGCTGCAGGTCATGCTGTTCGCGGCCAGATTCTTGAAGATCTGGGACGCGTGGATGAATCCTCCCGGGCATTTCAACAAGCAGACGTACTGGATACTGAACAAAGTGGATTTGGATATCTCGCCGCTCGGGTCTACATGAGCAACCAGCAGTGGGCAAACGCTGCGGCCATCCTGGCCAAACAGTGCCAACGCTATCCAAATGACTGGGCGCTGCGCCGTGAACTGGGACTGGTTCAATGGAAAGCCGGACAATCAGCCGAAGCAACCCAGACACTTCTCGCCATTCAACCCAAGTTCCCCGACGACCAGGCCGTTGGACGAGCCCTCCAGGATCTTCTGAATCAATGAGCCTTCGGAATCCTGCTTTCAATCTGATTCTCTGCAGCCTTCTCATCTGTGGGTGCAACGGCAACGACGAAAAGGGCACATCACCCGCAACTGAATCGGCCGCTTCAGATGATTCTTCATCACCGTGGTTCCGTGATGATCTGGATCAGAGCAAGATCACCTTTGAACACGTCTCGGGCCATGATGGCACGTTCTACATTCCAGAGATCATGTCCGGTGGCGCCGCACTATTCGACATGGAAGGTGATGGCGATCTTGATGTCTACTTCGTTCAGTCAGGTTCCGTAACTGAAACTGCGGACAATCCACCCAACCAGCTCTTTGAGAACATGGGTGAAGGACGATTCCAGGATGTCACGGAATCAAGTGGTGCCGGCGATCGCAGGTATGGCATCGCTGCAGCAACAGGCGACTATGACAACGATGGTGATGTGGATCTCCTGGTCACCAATCTCGGCCGCAATACCCTGCTTCGCAATGATGGCAGCGGCAAATTCTCCGACGTCACTGCTGGGGCTGGACTGGACCAGGAAGCCTACAGCGCCAGCGCCAGTTTCTTCGACGCTGATAATGATGGTGATCTCGATCTCTACGTCTGCAATTATCTCGTGAACTGGTCTCCTTCACGGGAGATCGAATGCAAGAACACGCTGAATCAACTCGATTACTGCGCCCCAGCAACCTACAAGGCACCGGCACCTGACCATCTCTACATGAACATGGGTGATGGAACATTTCAGGACGTATCCGTTGCCAGTGGAATTGCTGCCATTCCAGGTACTGGCCTGGGTGTCATCGCTGCCGACTTTACCGGCAGCGGACAAATCGACATCTTCGTTGCCAACGATGGCATGGCTGATCGCCTCTGGATCCGACAGGCAGATGGCACTTATGTCGACAACGCCCTGCTTTCAGGATGCGCCATGGACATGAGTGGCAAGGCCAAGGCTGGAATGGGTGTTTCTGCTGCGGATATTGATGGTGATCACGACGAGGATTTCATCGTCTGCAATCTTTGGAGAGAAACCGATT
This sequence comes from Phycisphaerales bacterium, assembly GCA_029242715.1. GTDB lineage: Bacteria > Planctomycetota > Phycisphaerae > Phycisphaerales > SM1A02 > UBA1668. The sequence continues at coordinate 1,092 of JAQWTL010000015.1, read as the reverse complement.
CGCTCTACCTGAACAATGGAAGCGGCATGTTTCAGGATGCCACGATCCGTACCGGCCTCGGCGCAACACCCAAGACATTCACCCGGTTCGGGCTGGGCTTTGCAGACTTCAACAATGATGGTCACATCGATCTGTACGAGGCCAATGGTCGCGTTGCAAACCTGGCAACAAGCCACTCTGATGACAACTACGCCGAACCAAACGTGCTCTTCCAGGGCCAACCCGGGCCTCGGTTCACAGAAGTTCTGCCGAGAGGTGGGACTTCTGAAAGCCTTGTGGCCACCAGCCGGGCTGCTGCCTTCGGTGACATCAATAACGATGGAAGAATGGACATCATCGTGGTCAACCGCGATGGCAAGCCCCATGTTCTTCGCAATATCGTTTCCGATCCTGGCAACTGGTCAATACTTCAGATCATCGATGAACATGGTCGCGATGCCATTGGAGCACGCGTACGCATTGTCTCAGGGGACATGTCCATTTCAAGGCAAGTCAGAACGGATGGCAGCTACTGTGCCGCGAATGATCCTCGAGTCCATTTCGGACTTGGCGAAACAACCGAAATCGATGATGTCATCGTCACCTGGCCTGATGGCACCGAGCAATCGTTCGGTCCACAGCAGACCAACACCATCCTGAAACTTGAACGCTGAAAATCCTCACGCCGCCTCAGGGCATGCTTCAAGATCCACTTGAGCGGCATGTCAACAGAATGCACAGACTGTTTATGGTGAATTGACTCCATTTCACTGCCACTGGATGTTCAATTCAGGACAATGGTGAATACGAGATCCCAATGTCCTGGTTCCCCCCCGCCCAATCCATTTCCGTGATCCTGCTGGCCCTGCTGATCTGCGTTCCCGCATCAGCCGAGCAGTACATCGTGAACATCGATGGCTCTGGAGATTTCGTGACCATCCAGGCAGCCGTTGATGCCGCTTCCAGTGGCGATCAGATCATCGTTGCTGCTGGCACCTATGTCGCAGATCCTCGCAATGCCGCCGTCGTCCATGTACAGGACAAGTCACTTCGCATCTTCAGCAACTCCGGCCCTGTTGCCACCAAAATCAACGGGCAGAATTCGCGACGATG
>JAQWTL010000013.1 GCA_029242715.1 Phycisphaerales bacterium | reverse complement strand
CTATATGAATTGGAACATGGTAATTCGAGAGTCCATCCAGAATACGCGGCAGCAGACCGCTTCCTGGCGTCGCCTTGTAATCGGCATGACGCTGGCACTTGTCGTTGCAGGCCTTGGCGCATCACTTGTGATGCCGGGTTGCTCAACGCCAAGGGCAGGTCGATTGCCTGCTTCGGCCGGTTCAAATGCTGAGTTTGATGCGGGGTTCACCCTGCTGCATGATTTGCTTGCCAGTGAAGCAAGGGTTGACGGAATCCTGATGCTCAAGTCGGCAACTCCCGAAACAGAGCAACTCCTCAATGACATTGCACAGGCCTCTGTGGAAATGCGTGACCAACTCGACGATATGGCCAAGGCAGATCCTGCTCTGACCCGGGAGGCCAGCGGTCTTCCCATGATCGAGTCAGTTGCCCGTGAAGGCATTGCCAGTGACACGACTCTGGCGTTGCTGGGGGCAGGCTCCGAGGATTTCGAGTTTCTCATGCTTCTGAGTCAGGAAAAGGCGATGTCCTATGGCCGTCACCTCGCCCGGTCACTTGCAGCATCAGATCCGGTACCAACTCGAGCGGAGCAATTCAATCTGATGGCTTCCAGGTTGGCCGGGTTCCACAAGCGGGTCATGGATTTAATGATCGCTCGCTGTTCGACAGACTGATTGGATCATTCAGTCACAGGTCGGATCAAGACGTTCCTGAATTCAACTTCGTTGCCATGGCTTTGAAAGGCGATTGGGCCTGATGATGGGACTCCCGGCATTTGGGCGTTGTCGATCACGGTCTTCCCATTCAAGACAACCGTGAGCCGGTCCCCCCTCATGCGAATGAAGTACCGATTCCATTCGCCAATCGGGTTGTCAGCATTTACTCCTGGGGTCAAGGCTGCTCTGATTTCAGGCGGCATGGACTGATCTGTTCGATAGCCCCAGACTTCACCGCTCCCTACAGACCAGCACCAGAGATTCACCTGTGACTTGCTGCTGCCACGAAGGAAGATTCCGCTGTCACGCTCCATCACGCTGGTGGTGACTTGTTCCCCTTCTTCGTCGAGTTTGATGTTGCCATCAGGCATGATCACCGGTCGTTCCATTTCTCCCTGGTGATCCTCGGTCCATTTCCAGTCAACAACAAGATCAAAATCCTCGAAGCTTTCATCCGACCACAGGTCTCCACCCTTGCCGTTGTGGAACAGCTTTCCACCTCGGACCATCCAATTGGATTCATTGGCTGCAGGAGGCTTCCAGCCATCGAGATTGAGACCATTGAAGAGTGGTCGGAAACCAGTGGCCTCATTGGCTGATTCGGCCCAGGGACTGGCTTCAACAGGAAGTCGTTTGATGATGATGTTCCGGAAGTCAATGGAGGAACCTTCCGCTTCAAGGCAGATGTATCCGCGTCGAGGGTTGCAGTCATAACCGCCGCTGACAACTTTTCCATTGACCGCCAGTTTGATCTTCCCATCCATGCACTCAATTCGATAGTGGTTCCACTCTCCAGCACCTTTGGTTCGAGCTTCGCTGGGCAGGCATCGAGCCCAGCCACCAGGATGAGGACGATCGGGTGTCATCACAGCCCCCCAGATCGAGAAGATGTCTCCCTCACTGGTGTAGTTGGGAGTTTCGGCTCCAAGCATCACCTGTACCTCGATGGCTCGAGCGAAAGGAGTCCCAAGTGCCGGCAGGGCATCAGACCAGACAAAGAGGCCGGCATTGCCAGTAGGGGATTCATGTCTCCATTCCAGTTCCAGGATGAAGTTTTCGTAGGCCTCTTCAGTTCGTAGCAGGCAGACAGGTCTGCCGGTGCAGCGGATCATGCCGTATTCGGCACGCCAAGTAGATTCTGCACCGTTCATATTGACCCAACCGGACAGATCCACTCCGTTGAAGAGCGGTTCAAATTCCTTCTGAAGGGGGGATGACATACTTACGATGAGGGCAAGAATTGTGTTGATCATGACCGGATCGTAGCGGCTACCAGCTCAGGGTTGTAGCCAACCACGTATGATCCTCGCGTCTTCAGCAGGAGAGCCTTGAAATGAGCCCGGACGGAAAACTAGCCATTCTTGTCGGCGGCGGCCCGGCTCCTGGAATCAACAGTGTGATTGCCGCTGCCAGCATCCGTGCCTGCCTGGAAGGGATCGAAGTTCTGGGTGTTCGCAATGGCTTTTCATACCTGATGCAAGGTGACACGGACCACGTTACGCCTCTGACGATTGAGCGAGTGAGCCGAATTCATTTCCGTGGGGGTGCTGCAATCGGAACTTCCCGTGCGAATCCCACTCGGGATGATGCTGCCATGGCGGCAACACTTGATTCATTCAAGCGGCTGGGTGTGTCACAAGTTCTCACCATCGGGGGTGATGACACGGCGTTTTCTGCCAGGAGCCTGGCAGAAGCGTCTGATCTGCGAGTCGTGCACGTTCCCAAGACGATTGACAATGACCTTGATCTTCCACAGAACATCGATACGTTCGGTTACCAGACAGCTCGCCATGTCGGTGTCGAGTTGATCCAGAACCTCATGGTCGATGCCAGGAGCACGTCACGCTGGTACTTCGTCATCGCCATGGGGCGCAAGGCAGGGCATCTTGCTCTTGGCATGGGCAAGGCGGCAGGGGCGACATTGACCTTGATCCCCGAGGAGTTCGGGGAGCAACCTGTTTCGATTGATCGACTCGTGGACATCCTGGCGGGGGCCATCATCAAGCGACGTGCCGAAGGGCGTTCAGACGGGGTGGCGGTCATTGCTGAAGGTGTATGTATCGGGATCCGGGAAGAGGATCTTGCCGGCATTGGTTCAGTCGAACGTGATGAGCATGGTCACATACGCCTGGCCGAGATCGATATTGGCCGAGTTCTTCGTCACCGTGTCCGTGATGTCCTGGCAGGCCTCGATATTGATTCAACGATCGTCTCAAAGAACATCGGCTATGAACTTCGAAGCGCGGATCCGATCCCATATGACATGGAATACACCAGAGATCTTGGATATTGCGGTGCCAAGTACCTGATGGAAGGTGGATCCGGTGTCATGGTGTCGATGCAGGAGGGGCGATTTGTCCCAATTCGTTTCGAGGACCTGATGGATGCCTCTACTGGTCGCATGAGGGTGCGGATGGTTGATATTCATTCAACCCGGTATGCGATTGCTCGTCGCTACATGATCCGCCTGCGAAAAGATGATTTTGAAGACCCTGAAATCCTGGAAAATCTGGCAGGCAGTTGTGGTCTGAGCATCCAAGCATTCCGCGACCGATTCGAGGATGTCTGTGACGGGGAACTTCCTCCGCTGGACCTGGGCCAGGGAACAGCCTGACCCCCCTGACACGGGAAAAGTTCAGTCCTGAACAGTTGATAGTGCGTGTCTGGGTCAGCACTTGCCGATAGGAGTGCCTGGGGAGTACTTCCGTGTTCTGGATGGAGGTTTCCAGATGCGACGCTCGGCTGTTTGGATGCCACACATGGTGGCTTGCCTGTTGTTGATCACATTTGCGCCTGCCCAGGGGGAACTCGTTCTTTATGAGGATCGAGTGGCCTTCATGGAGGCGATTCTTGATCAACAGGTGCTCCTTGATAACTTTGAGAACCTGGAGAACGGTTACTACGCCGATCCCATTGTTCGTTCAGAAGGCACTGATTTTGAATACAGCCTGAGCTCTTCAAGCATCGTCGGCTTGATGGCGCAGGATCTGCTGATTTCGACCACGCTTCCCAAGTCCGTGATCGAGTTGGCCACGGGGGCGGTCCAGGCAATCGGGGGCGAGTTCACCTTGACGGACTACGAGGGGCTGCCCATAGCGGGTCATCTCAGGATCACGCTCCAGGATGGTACGGTCGTCACTCGATCGATCAGTGATTCGACCGTCTTCATCGGTGTGCTGGGCGTAGGTGAAAGCGTGACCTCCTTGTCAGTAGGCGCAACGGCGAATGCTCCACTGGTGACAGTGGGCTCAATGGTCATTGCGGCACCAGCAGCGGGCGTTCTGCCCATGGCCTTCATTCCAGTGTTTTTCTTCAGCCGTGTTCGAAGATCACGCAGGAAATAAAACGCCATTCAGGCCTGGTTCTACCGTATGGGCACGGTGAGGAGCCCCAGGGATTCCGACATCCTGGGGTTGTCCATGGGGTGAGGGTGGCATGGCGGTACTGCCCACGCTGGAATCATGATCGGGATAGAATCGCCCAACCCCTGGTTGCGGGGGTCAAGGAGCAGCAGCATGTGCATTCATTCTTGCCGGTTTGGGCGATACCTCGTGGTGGCGGCACTCATGGGTTCAGGTCTGGTGGCAGCCTTTTCCCAGGAGTCCAAGCCAGCAGCCAAGGTAGAAGCCTTTCAACTTGATCCGGTTCACTGCATGGCTCTTTTCAGGGTTCACCACCAGGGAGCCGGTCAGTTCTGGGGACGTTTCAATGATGTCACCGGTACGGTTCTTTATCCCAGAGATGATTCCGTTGCCCCTGAGTTTGATGTCAAGGTGGCTGTGAACAGTATTGATACTGGCACAACGAAGCTTGATCGCACATTGATGGGTCCGGATTTCTTCAATGCGGTCGAATTCAATACTCTCAGCTTCAAGAGCACAGGCGCTGAACGCATTGGTGAAAGACGATGGAAGGTCATGGGTGACCTCGTCATGCTTGGCAAGAAGCAGCCTGTTGTCGCCGAGGTCGAGGTGACTGGTGTCCGAGGCAATCCAGTTGTCGCCAAAGCAGGCTGGGAAGCTGTCGTGGAACTCAAACGATCTGATTTCGACATGAACTGGGGCATCGACAATGGTGCGTTGGGTGATGACGTTCGAATCGTGATTGGCTTGGAAGGCGAGTCTGGCCCACCAGCCAAGCGATAGGGAGACTCCAGGTGACATTCGGCCAACTTCTCTTGACCATTGGTCTGCCAACCTTCGTTGGTGCGATCCTGATCGTTCCAGCTTGGCTCGTTCCTCGAGTTCGTGACATCAGTGGACTGGCAGGTTCAGCCCTTGGTGTTGCGCTTGGCATGGCGCTTGTTGTTGCATTCATGGCCGAGGCGGGCGTGCCGGATTTGCCACCGGCACAGAAGTGGCACATGCTTCCCATCATTGCCTGTGGCATTGTCATCCTTTGTCCGGTCGTCGCGATCATGGATGGCAGTGGTGAAATAGGAAGATGGTTGATCAGCATCGCAGCGGGGGCCATCATCGGCTGGCTGGCCGTATTTCCCAATATGGATATTCTCGGCCGTATTCTCCTGGGTGTATGGGTCGGCGTTTCCTTCATGGTGCTCTCCTGGGTATCACATCATCGACGAGGCATTACCGTCACCCTTTCATTGACAATCGTCTTTGCTGCATTGGCGATCTTGTGCTTCCACTCCCATTTCATCACCCTGACACTGATCAATGGGGCGCTTGCTGCAACAGCTGGTGTCGGATTTGTCAGCGCCCTGGTGGCAGAAGTGTGGACGCTTGATAAGGAAGGCAAGCGTCGTAGCATTGCAATCGGTTGGGGCGGCGCCTTTGCAGCGGCTTCACTGGTTCCATTGACATGCTTCTGTGGCTGGGCCTACACCATCGGAGATGTGGATTGGATTCACTGGGCCCTGGTTGGAGCGGCTCCGACCATGCTCGGGTTGGGTGAACTTCCAGGCTTGCATCACCGCCATGGACTCGGCAGTTCATTTGTCCGGGTATCAATGGTATGCATACCAGTAGCGCTTGGGCTGATCCTCGTCTTCACTGGAGTTTCCGGCCAGGAAGAACCAGAGGGATCTCATACCAATATTGAGATGATGGAGTACGGCTACTAGCCGATTGATCCGTCTGGATCATCGAGAGTCGTCACCGTTTCTACACGTGAAGATTTCTGCGTGTATTCCACAACTGCTGCAAGCAAGCCGATGATGACAACCACGATGGCAGTGAAGAGCACAGCGCCCTTGCTTGTGGTTGCAATATGCCATGCCAGCCACATGGCAACTCCAATACTGATCAAGGGTGGTAATGGATAAAGGGGTATGCGAAATGGCCGCTCAAGGTCCGATGCTGTCCTTCTGAGAATCAGAGTTGAGCCCATCATCAGGGCGAAACTGAACATGCCCAGAAGACCAGCGAAAAGCAGCAATGTCCTGATGTCAAAGGCAATGATCAACAGGATGGTGATGGTTGCCTGGAGCAGCAGTGCGGCGATGGGTGATCCTCGCCTGCTCAGTCGACTGAAGCGCATTGGCATCTGGCCAGCATGTGACATGGCATAGGCCATTCGTGCACCTGAGAGCACAACGCTCAAGATGGTTGACAACATCAGCAGCACGATCAACCAGCCCAGGCTGTCGGCAATCCAGGTTGGAAACAGTCGCTCTGCCACCATGTATCCAAGAGTGCTGGTGGGCTGGCCGTCAGCATTGATCATCTGTTCTGGTGGAACCGCGCGAAGGAACACGATGTTCATGAGGAGATAAATGACCGTGACCAGGGTCACGCCCCCAAGTACGCTCAAGGGAATGTTCCGATTGGGGCGCCGGATTTCACCACCCAGGTTGGTCACGATGGCCCAGCCAACGAAGGCGAAATTCACGATGATGATCGCCTCGGCGAATTGCGAGGAGAAGATGCTTGGAGCTTCCTTCGCCAGCAGGGTTGGTGCAATCTCAGGAGACGGCAGTACAAGGCCCAGCAGGATGAAGGATGCCAGTAAAAGCACCTTCAGCACGGCCCCGATGTTGTTCACCAAGGCTCCAAAGGTGGTCCCCATGCAGTGAATGCATGTGATGATGATGATGGCCCCGATTGCCGTGAGCCAGGGCGGCATCCACGGCAGCAACTTGGCCAGATAGTTTCCAGTTGCCAGCGAGATGATGGCCAGGCCACAGGGGGTGGCGAGCAGTGCGGTCTCCAGTCCGATGAAGCAACCAACAAATCGTCCGAATGCTTTCTTGACGTAGACGTATATCCCACCGGCATGCGGAAGCATGGCGCCCAGTTCACCCAGAGTCAGGGCACCGCACAAGGTCAGCAGCCCACAGATCAGCCAGACCAGCAGGACGTTTCCGGGCGTGACCAGAGAAGCCCCGATCTCTCCGGTAGTGAAGAAGATCCCAGATCCGATCATTGCCGCTACAACCACAGAGGTGGCCGATCCGAGGCCCAGGACCCGTTCCTGTTGATGATCAGAGGGTTTGCTCATGGATTACCGATTGTCATGCTACTGCCCAGAGCTCATCCTCGGGGTATGCTCGGTATATGACAGAGACCTCAAGGCGTGACTTCACCCGATTGGCAGCGACAACGTCGGCTCTTGCCATGACGGGTCCACTTGGACTGGCTGCGGAATCCTCAAAAGATTCGGTACGCAAGGCATTGCCCACAGGTTTATTCGGTGGCAATGACGATGTCCGTGTTGCGGTTGTAGGCCTCCGAAGCCGGGGGCGTAATCACTACAACGCTCTACAGCAGATCGAGGGTGTGGAGGTCGTCGCGCTGTGTGATGTTGATCGAAACATCCTCTCTGAGCGAGCCCGGGATTTCAACGAGCAGTACGACCGGGAAGTCGACATGGAAGTTGATTTTCGCCGGCTTCTTGATCGCGACGATATCCATGCAGTGTCTCTGGCAACGCCGAATCATTGGCATGCTCTTCAGACAATCTGGGCATGCGATGCGGGCAAGGATGTCTACGTTGAAAAGCCGGTTTGCCACGACATGCGAGAGGGCATGGCCATGGTCGAGGCGGCCCATCGTAATGACCGGGTTGTCCAGACGGGAACACAGTACCGCTCCTGTACCGCAAACCAGGCGGCCATCGAGTGGGCCCGCAATGGCAACCTGGGAGAGATCAAGGTCGCAAGAGGGATCTGCTACAAGCCCCGCCGCAGTATCGGCAAGGTGAAGGGGGCACAGGTCGTTCCAGACCATATTGATTACGATCTTTGGGTTGGCCCGGCGCCCATGAAGCCGCTTTCTCGCAAGAATCTTCACTATGACTGGCACTGGGACTTTGATACCGGCAATGGAGATCTCGGCAACCAGGGTGTTCATCAGATGGACATTGCTCGGTGGATGATCGGTGCCAAAGGCATGCCTCCGCGTGTGATGAGTGCCGGTGGACGCGTGGGATACGAGGATGATGGCAATACGCCCAACACGCAGGTTGTTGTTCTTGACTACCCCGATGTTCCCCTGATCTTCGAGGTACGTGGTTTACCTCGCGATGCCAGCGCACGTCAGGACAAGTGGCAGATGGACAATTATCTGGGATCGGGCATTACCGCGATCCTTCATTGTGAAGGCGGGAATGTAGTCACTCGGCATGGCGCCAATGCCGCCATTGTTCAGGATCCGGACGGGCGGGAGATCCTCAGGTTCACAGGCACCCGCAACCACTTCCTTGATTTCATTGAAGCGGTTAGAAACAACGATCGAGGAAATCTCGCTGCGGAGATCAACGAGGGCCGGCTTTCGGCGGCACTCTGCCATGCAGGGAATGCGTCGTATCGAATCGGAAACAAGGCCGACCGCAAAGAGATCCTGGGCCAGGTATCCGGTCATGAATTCGGTCATGACGCCATGGATCGCATGCTGAAGCATCTGGCAGCCAATGAAATCGATGTGAACCAACCCTGTCTCTCAGCAGGGCCTTGGCTGCAGATTGATCCTTCCACGGAACAATTCGATGTGGCGGAAGCAAATGTGCTGGTATCGCCATCAGCACGAGCGCCATATACCCACGAGTTGCTCCGGTGAGTCGGGGCATTGATCGCAGACAGGTGTTGGCAACAGCTGCAGGCACACTGGCAGCAATGTCCTTGAAGTCATGGGCCTGGGATCAGGTGTCACCGCCGGTCTCAATGCGATTTGGTCTCGTGACGTATCTCTGGGGCCAGGACATGCCCTTGCCAAGTCTGCTTGAAGCGTCCAGGGCGGGAGGTGTTGATGGACTGGAGCTTCGAACAACACATGCCCATGGCGTGGAACCGAGCCTTGGCAAGGAAGACCGTGCACGCATCAAGTCCATGATTGCAGACAGTGGCGTTACGCTTGTTGGTCTGGGTAGTGACGAACGTTTTTGCTGGCCAGAGAAGGAACGTCTCAAGGCCGCCAAGGATCGCACAATCGAGTTTCTGCAACTGAGTCACGACGTGGGCGGTAGTGGGGTCAAGGTCAAGCCGGATTCATTCCGCAAAGGCGTGCCTCGTGACAAGACGATTGAGCAGATTGGTCTGGCGCTCAAGTCACTTGGGCCGATTGCAGGGGGGCTGGGTCAGCAGGTGAGATTGGAAGTGCATGGATCCTGTGCGGATCCGGCAGTCATCAGAGACATCATGGCCATTGCAGATCATCCGTCCATCGTTGTCTGCTGGAACTGCAACGATGCTGATCTGGGTGGTGAGGGTCTTGAAGCGAATTTCAAGATGCTGCGTCCACGATTCGGCGACACTCTTCACGTGCGTCATCTTGCGCGTCATGCCTACCCCTATGCAGATCTCTTCAAATTGCTTTCTGATACGAAGTGGAATGGTTGGATTCTTCTGGAAGCACGTGGAACGCTTCCCGTAGATCGAGCCGCTGCTTTCAAGGAACAGAGGGATCTCTTTGAGAAGCAATGCCAGGCGGTATTGGTGAAGGAGCCGTCTCCGTGATTCGTATTTCTCTGTTGATCTTCTTCATGTGTTCTGCGTGTGGCTGCCAGGTCTCACAGCCTGTCCATGTTGAAACAGACGGAACGATTGCCAGAATCACGGTTGGCGATCTTCCTTTCACAACGTATCACGCGGTACTCCCTCGTCCGTATCTGTACCCGGTTCGTACAGCAGATGGTCGCTACATCACTCGTGGGTATCCCATGGATCCACATCCTGATGAGGCTTCGGATCATCCACATCATGTTTCACTCTGGTTTGCGCATGGTGATGTGAACGGCAAGGATTTCTGGCAGGGCCAGGCCAATCGAATCGAGACGTTGTCAATGACTCGTCTGGACGATGGCCTTGTCATCGAGAATCAATGGCTGGATGCGGATGACAAACTCGCCTGTTCCGAGACGCGAGAGATCCAGTTTGCCGGTCGATCTGATGAACGCACAATCGATTGGGACATCGAGCTTGTTTCTCCAAATGAGCCGCTCCGAATGGGGGATACCAAGGAAGGAAGCCTGGCGATTCGTCTGGCGCCGCCTTTGAGACTCGATGGAAATCTCGCGCATGGACAGTACCTCACCAGTGAAGGCCTGCGTGATGCAGAGGCCTGGGGGTCACGGGCGAGGTGGGTTGCCTGCACGGGTCTGCTTGAGGGGGGGCCGGTGACTGTCGCGATTTTCGACCACCCTGGTAATCCCAATCACCCAACCTGGTGGCATGCCCGTGACTACGGTCTGTTTGCAGCCAACCCGTTTGGTCGCCAGGATTTTGAATCCAGTACTGGGCCCACTGGTGCGGTCATGGCACTTGATGGGGTCCCGTTGCAAATGCGATATCGCGTACTCATCATGGACGCATCACTTGATGCTGATCGTATCGAGACGGCTTGGCAGGATTGGGTACGTGAAGTTCGAGGAAGCAAGGAGTAGGCACCATGTTGTTGGTAGCACCATTGTTGATGGCACTCTCGATTGGGCAGGTCCAGGACAGGCCCAACATTCTGTTCATCTACAGCGATGATCATTCAGCAGCGGCGGTAAGTGCCTATGGCTCACAGATCAATGAGACTCCGAACCTGGATCGTCTCGCTGCAGAAGGCATGGTCTTTGATAATGCCTTCTGTACCAATGGCATCTGCGCCCCGGCTCGTGCAGTCATCCTTACGGGATTGCACAGTCATCTCAACGGTGTCCGTGACAATGGTGGGCGACTGGACCAGTCAAAGCCGACGTTTCCACGCCTGCTCAAGGATGCGGGATACAACACCGCCATCATCGGCAAGTGGCATCTGAAGGACAATCCCGTAGGCTTCGATCACTGGGAGGTGCTGCCAGGCCAGGGTAATTACTACGCCCCTGATTTTCTCACGCCTGAGGGCAAGGTGCGTGAGCCCGGGTACGTCACGGATCTGACGACAGACAAGTCGATCCAGTGGTTGGAAGATGATTGGGATCGAGAGAAGCCCTTTCTTCTGATGTGCCAGAACAAAGCACCTCATCGGGGTTGGATGCCAGGTCCAGATCATCTCACCAAGTACGACGGTGAAGTGATTGCTGAACCTGCAACGCTCTTCGACGACTGGTCAGGTCGCAGCCAGGCTGCTTCCGAGCAGGAGATGACCATAGATCGGCACATGTATGAGTACTACGACCTGAAGGTGCCACCTGCAGATTCAGAGGTTGAACTCAAGGGGCCGGATCGCTGGATGAACAAGCTTCTGGGGAGGATGTCACCCGAGCAAAGGTCTGCCTGGGATGCTGCTTATGGCCCACGCAATGCGGTCTATCGCAAGGACAATCCAACCGGTGATGATCTGCATCGCTGGAAATACCAGCGGTACATCAAGGACTACCTGCGTTGCATTGCCTCGGTTGATGACAACGTTGGTCGACTCTTGAAATGGCTGGATGACAATGGCCTGGCTGAGAACACCATCGTGGTCTATACATCAGATCAGGGCTTCTTCCTTGGAGAGCATGGCTGGTATGACAAGCGATTCATGTACGAGCCAGCCCTTCGAAGTCCGTTTATCGTTCGATGGCCTGGCATGGTTGAGTCCGGAACGCGTGATGGTCACTTGGTCCAGAACCTCGATGTCGCCCAGACATTCCTCGAGGTTGCGGGTGTCCCGGCACCGGATGAGATGCAGGGCCAGAGCATGGTGCCATTGCTGAAGGGCGAGTCACCTGATGATTGGCGGGATTCCTTCTATTACGAATACTTCGAGAAGGGAATCCATGCGGTTCAGCCACATTACGGTGTTCGCACTGACCGCTACAAGCTGATGTATTTTCCGGAGCTCGATGCCTGGGAGCTCTATGACCTGCAGACGGATCCAGATGAGATCAACAACATCGCGGGCGACTCCGAGCACAAGGCCGTTGAATCCGATCTGCGAGCCGAACTGGATCGGCTTCGGTTGCACTACCTGGTTCCTGAAGCCATGCCAGCGGCTGAGGGTTAATCCAGGCGTTGATCCGTTGTTTCCTTGCGAGTCACCCGGAGGAAAGTACCGTACTCGGTGCCACCGGTTCCCTCGGCCTTGTCATCTCCCTGCTGGGTGATGTAGCGGGCTGTGATCGCCAGGTGATCGCGACGGAACAGGTCCAGGGACTCAATCGCCTGGTCGTATTCAGTTGAGGCGTTGGCCAGTCGTGCACCGTCCTGGAGCGTGGGTCCAGTCTCCAGCCATTCAAGGAAGGCTCGGTGTCGTGGTGGCATGTAATCACGCATCGCTCGCAGGAACGGCCGACTTCGGCTGTCCTCATGAGTCACGCCCATTGCGGCATCGATCGCCTGGAGCAGCGAACTCTGAGCGGCGCTTCCACCAAAGAGACGGTGTGGTGTTTCATCAACGCCGTCGTAGATCACACCGGCCTTGGGCCAGCCGGACAGATAGGGGCGCACCTGGTCGTAGAACACTCGAGGCCGACATCGTTCTTCCATGCGATTGAGCAGATCACGGATCTTCTGAACAGTCTCCGTGATGTGATCCAGGCATTGGGCTACTCCTGCGGTGTTGTCCTGTTCCATGGCCAGTCGAGCGTCGATGATTGAAGGGATGACGGCAGCGCCAGCCGCTTCGATTGAAACAGTGACGAGATAAAACCAGTCTTCATCCTGGCCGCCAGCGAACCTGGCTTGGGTTCGTAGCGTCTCCGGCAGCAGTAGATCGCCACCGGGCTCGATGGCCCAGTTGTCGATCACGATCGAGGCGTGCGAGATGATCAAGGGTCGGCCAAGTTGATCGGCAACGCGTTTCCAGGGTTGACTGATGCACGCGGGAATGCGAGCGGCGGGGGAATCATCAGCATGGACATAGCCACTGCCCAGTATGGACAGCAGGAGCATGGCCCGATGGCAGTAACCAGGATCTTTGAGCAGTGGAGTCGGATCAAGTATCGGCAAGGCCTCGATGATGGCCCTGGCTGCCGGTGGATCATCTCCGAAGTTGGCGACAGTCTGTGCCCAGTCGTGAAAATCATCCGGAAGAATGGCGATCGGGTCAGTGGCCGGGAGAAATCCCCGAACCGGATCGACGTCATGCTTCGTGAGGATGGCCTCGGTGGTCATCGGTACATCACAGTCCCTCTTTCACCGTGTACCTGAATTCACGAGCCATGCCAGCTACCAGGTGATAGAGGTTGTGGCAATGGAAGAACCAGTTACCGGGATTGTCGGCGGTGAATTCAAACCGGGAGGTCTCGCCCGTGTAGGAGATGAGCGTGTCCTTCATTGGAAGGTTTGGAGTATCCCAATCCGTGCCAGCGGGAACGGTCCTGAAGAAGTGGCCATGCAGGTGCATGGGGTGGGCCATCTTGCTCTTGTTGGGCATGATGACTCGGACCCGATCTCCAGATTCGATCTCCAGTGGTGCCGCATCCGGGTTCGGTACGTAGGTTTCCTTGAAATACTCGCCACCCATCGACCACAGGTAATTCCTCATGTCTCCGCCAAGGTCCAGGGTGAAGGTCTTCACGGGGCCTTCCGGCAGTGTCGTCGGGTAGGGAGATCGAAGCATGTCATAGGTCAGCAGTTTCTTGCCGAATTTCTGGTTGGGCTGGGCCATCTTCTTGTTATGAGATGTCCGGATCGTTCCGATGGCCGAGTGGGGCGTACCCATTCCGGATGCCTGGATTTCCCAGGCACCATCCTCGGTGATGTCGACGAGCACGTCGTATCGTTCACCTGGTCCAAAGACGAAGTTGTCAACCTGAACGGGTACGCAGGGTTGGCTGTCGGTGGCGATGACGGTCATCTGGTGCCCGGCCAGTTGCACACGGAAGAAGCTTGAGGTCGCGCCGTCGATGAAGCGCAATCGAACACGATCACCCTTTTTCACATTGAAGGTCGGTCCTGTTTGGGCAGGCTGGCCGTTCATGAGCATGCCGGCAGGATAGACATCGACTTCCCAAGGCTTGCCATCCAGAGTGGTAACGCGATTCTTCGGCCAGGAATCACCTGGGGTTTGACCAGGCATCGGGACTCCGTTCCGAATCTCCGGAATCATCTCGTAGGGAGAGGTGTTGATCCAGTCCTGGAGGAGCACGACGAAGTCATGATCGACAGCATGTCGCTCGACTCTTGGTTCAATGATCAATGCACCGGCCAGTCCCTGTTGTTCCTGGAGTCCGACATGGGAGTGATACCAGTAGGTTCCACTCTGGCGAATGGGAAACTCGTAGAAGATGGAGTTGCCTGGTTCAATGGGGGCCTGCGTGATCTCGGGGACACCATCCTGAAGATTTGGAACGATCATGCCATGCCAGTGAAGCGTGGTCGGTTCCAGGAGTCGATTGTTGACCAGGACTCGAAAGCTCTCGCCTTCCTTGAATCGCATCTCGGTGCCGGGTAGTTCGCCGTTGCTCAGGGCGGCGGGATACGGATTTCCGCCGGGACTCTGTAGCGGGTTGATGTTCTTGTTCTCGATGTTGAGGATGTAGTCCGGCTCCGCCTGGCTGGGTGGACCGGTCTGACTGGGTGAGGCGGTCTGGCCAGGTCGCGGGTCATCCTGCTTGATTGCGGCAGCTGCCAGAGCGGTCGCGCCCAGTGGCAGGGCGGAAGCGGCGGCGATGATGCCACGTCGAGAAGGTGATCCTGGGTTCGATCCGGTGGTCGTGCTCATGAATGGTGCTCCTGTCGTCGCCAGCAGTCTAGCGGGAAGGTAGTCTGGGCATCATGTTCACCGCCCTCCTGCTTGCCGCGTTCCTGGGCCAGGTGCAGCCGGTCGAGGCTGCCCCTCCCAACGTCCTGTTCATCGTGGTCGATGACCTTCGGCCCGAGCTTGCCTGCTATGGAGATGAAACCGCGGTCACGCCCAGTCTGGATGCATTGGCAGCACGAGGATTGCGATTTGATCGAGCCTATTGCCAGCAGGCGGTGTGCTCGCCGTCACGGACCAGCGTGCTGACCGGGCTTCGTCCCGATTCGACCCAGGTCTACGATCTGCAGAAGGACTTTCGGGACACGGTGCCCGGTGTGGTGACGCTGCCTGAGCACTTCAAGAAGCATGGCTGGCAGTCGGAGGCCATTGGGAAGGTGTATCACTCCCAGGAACTTGACGATGCCAAGTCCTGGTCGGTTCCCTGGACGTATGGCCAGGGCGCCTATTGGCGACATCCGGACAACCAAATTCTGATCGAGGGTCTGCGCGAGCAGGCTGCTGCCAAGGGACTCAAGGATACGCAGTTGGCACGGGCGTCACGGGGGCCGGCTTGGGAGTGGGCCGAGGTCGAGGATGACGAGTATCCCGACGGTCGAACCGCAGCGATGGCCAGGAAGCGGCTGCGTTCGTTTGCCAAGTCAGGCGAGCCCTTCTTCCTGGCGGTCGGCTTCATCCGTCCGCATCTACCCTTCTGTGCGCCGCGGAAGTACTGGGATCTCTATGACCACGAGTCGCTGCCGTTGGCCACGGATCGAACACGGCCCGAGGGTGCCCCTGATTGGGCCCTGACCAGTTGGGGTGAGCTTCGCAGTTATCACGGCATTCCGCCCAAGGGCAAGGTTGACGCTGAAACCGAACGCAACCTGGTGCATGCCTACTACGCCTGTACTTCATATATAGATGCCTTGATTGGTTCGTTGGTGAAGACCTTGGATGAGACAGGTCTGAGCGAAAACACCGTGATCGTGCTTTGGAGTGATCATGGTTGGAAGCTGGGGGAATACAGCTGCTGGAGCAAGCACACCAACGTCGAGTTGGATACTCGCGTCCCGATGTTGATCGTGGCCCCGGGTGACCATCCGCGAGCAGCGGCGACCGATGCTCTGGTGGAACTGGTTGATCTGTACCCGACGCTGTGCGAGTTGGCGGACCTGCCCGTACCCGATCATGTGGAAGGCAGCAGCCTGGTCCCGTTGGTCGAGGATCCCTCGAGGCCCTGGTCGAGCGCGGCCTTCAGCCAGTACCCGCGCAACACCAAGATCAACGGTAAGACGGTCCGCATGATGGGGGACTCGATGCGGACTGACCGCTATCGGTTTACCCGATGGCGTCATCGCAATGATCCCGAGACGGTCGTGGCCTATGAACTCTACGACCATGAGGTTGATCCCATGGAGACGCGCAACCTCGCGGATGATCCCAACCAGGCGGAACTGGTCAAGCGACTGGATGCCCAGGTGCGGGCCGGATGGCGTGCGGCCAGGCCCTGATCAGGGTGCCGGGCAGATGGGCAGGCAGTAGCGGTTCCAGCCGGGGCAGCACTCGATGGTGACGCATTCATAGCCAGGCGGGCAGTCATCCCAGCGGTGTTCAGCCATGGCAACCATTGGCAGGCTGCCGATCGCCAGCAGAACAAGGCAGGTCATCCATCGGTTCGTGATCTTCATCTGTGTATTCCCCGTGTATCAGTTGAACACCATTATGAGGGTTGGAGACCATTTTTCGATGCGAATTCAACCATGGTTACCGGTAAATGGAGGGTAACGCTAGCATGCGGCTCTGGAGGCCTTCATGACGCTCTTGATCGCAGTAATCCTGACCCTGTTGAGTCCATCGGAGATCCCGGTGGGCAAGCCCCGGATTGCCATGCCGGACCTGGTTCGCTCCTGGTCATGGGTCGATCAGTCCCTGGCAGCCAAGCCAATGGATCTTGAGCAGCGTCGGGCCATGTCGAAACGGCTTGACGCGATCACCATGTTGTTCTTTCAGAATGACATCGGGGCCGTGGCGAACGCCATGGATGACTTCTCGCTGGAACTGGTTGTCGATGACACGGTGAGCGATGCCCATCGAGCAGCGGCGGCACTCTTGGTGAGACTCGATGACGGTGAGTCAGGCACTTCACTCAGTGGCCGGTGGCGTTACAACCCGCCTGAATTCACAGAACCGTTGGAGATGACGCTGTCGGTGACTCCGGTGAATGGTCAGGCCCATGAGATTGATGTGCTTCTTTCACCAGGGCAGGACGGTTGGTCGCTTGCGGTTGATGAAGAAGCCTTGGAAGCATTGCCTCCTGAAGGAACCATGCATCTCAGTCTCATCCTCGATGATGGAACGCGTATTCCCCAGGGACGGTGGGAACGAACCAGCGTGCCTTTCTCCAAGACACGGTCTGAGAACCTTGCCCAGTTGAATTCAGTGGATACGAGTGCCGCTCGGGCCACCTTCGAGAGTCGCAATGCCAGGCTTCGAGACAAAATTCGAAAGATGGATATCACCGGGCACGTCCTGGATCGCAATCAACTTCGCGGAGAACTAGTCGAGGAACTGGAAGCCCTGAAGCGTGGGGAGGATCCTTATACCAATCGCGCGGGCGATACCTGGTACATGGTGCCTGTTGGATCCACAGAGATGCCCGTTCGTATCTATGCACCAGCAGACGCCATCGCATCCCGGGAACCGCTTCCGCTTCTGATTGCCTTGCATGGTGCCGGTGGCAATGAACACTTCTTCATGGATGGTTGTGGCGATGGAGCCATAAAGGATCTGGCGGATGAGCACGGCGTGGTGGTGGCCTCGCCTTCCACCTATGTCATGGCTTCATCGATGGAACCATTGGGTGTACTTATTGAAACCATGTCCAATCGGTATTCAATCGATCAGGACCGTATCTACCTTCTGGGCCATTCTCTGGGAGGCATGACCGCCATGGGTCTGGTCGCAGCTCAGCCGGAGATGGTTGATGGGGTGGTGGCGATTGCTGGTGGGGCTCCATTTCCGAAGAACAAGCCAATACCCCCGGTACTTGCCTATGCTGCTGAGCATGATTTCATTGTGCCAGCGGACATGATCGAGTCTTCTGCCCGTGCAGCACAAGCCGCAGGAGCACCGGTGACTCCACGGAGACCGGATGGGACGGGGCATCTCACCATCGTCATGGATGTGCTCCCTGAGAGCATTGAATGGTTGATGTCGCTTCAGCCAGAAGGCTCAGGCGACAGTCCCTGACTTCGCGATCTATACTTCGCCCCCATGCTTGGTTCTCTTCGATACCTTCTGCTTCAGGTTCGTAAGCCCGGTGACACGATGGCACCTCATGAGGTGCATGGTTTTGCCAAGCACTTGCGATGTCCTGAATCGAATATTCAGATTCACGATCTGATCAGTGGGCAGCCGACGCGATCACAATTGGACGACGTCGATGCTGTATTGCTTGGGGGCAGCGGGGACTTCTCGGTTGTGACAGGCGGGCCATGGCTGGAACCGGCACTCGAGACGATGCGGGAATTGCATGAACTTTCCAAACCGACATTTGCCTCCTGCTGGGGCTTCCAGGCCTTCAGTCTTGCCCTCGGAGGTTCTGTCGTGACGGATATCCAGCGAGCAGAGGTTGGAAGTTTCGATCTTCGTCTTACTCAGATCGGTCTTGAGGATCCGGTCTTTTCGCCGATGGGTGAGACCTTCTGTGCCCAGTTGGGGCACCAGGACATTGTTGAGCGGCTTCCAGAAGGTGCTCATTGCCTGGCATCTTCTGACAGGGTTGCCAACCAGGCATTCTGTTTTCCAGGAAAGCCTATTTATGGAACGCAGTTCCATCCCGAACTGGATCTGTCCACGCTGCTGGACCGTCTCCGTACCTATCCCGCCTATATCGAATCAATCACAGGGCTTGAATATGACCAGTTCGTCAAGAGGTGTTGTCGGGAATCCAAGGCTACAGAAGGGCTGCTTGAGCGATTTGCGAGACATGTTTTTCGGCACCTGGATCACGCATGATCTCCATTTCAGCCTAATCCAGTAATAAACGGTGAGGGGGGGCGTTTACTAGTATCCACCGCTCGCTTTTTCACGATGGAGCTTATCTCTTATGCGTATCTACACGGCATTGTTGGCATCTGCTGTCTTTGTTTATTCCCCTGTGGCAATGGGGCAGGAGGCCATTCGTACAGAGATAGAATCAAGCCCAACGCGTGTGACAGCTTATCGGGGCCGTGCTTGGGTAGAACGAACCGTATCTCAGCCAATGCAGCCCGGTTTGTATCAGCTTGTCTTCACAGACCTGCCGTCAAGTTGGCAGTCCGATTCTGTTCAGGCCAAGATCAGCGGTGATGGCAAGGTGCTCGGAATTGATACCGTAGTTCGTGAGGTTTCAACGCCTCCGAATAGTCTAAGAGACCTGGATAGATTGATGCGGCACGCAAGGCAGATGTATCGATCAGCTCAGGATGAACTCCTGGTAACGGAATCGTCTATAGATTTCATTCAGCAGATGATGGCCAAATCTGGTGAAGCCCAGAATGACAAGGCTGGTTCCAATGAGTTTGACATCAAGGCAGTTCAGGCTCAGATGGAGTATTTTTCAAATGAGCTCAAGACGCTTTATGAACAGAGATCAGAAAAAACGTTGGAAGTCGAGGCAGGTAAGCGTGACTATGAGATTGCACAGCAGCGTCTGAGCAATGCTGGCGGAACGACAAAGACTCAGCGAGAGGCTGTTGTTGAAGTTCTGATTACCTCTGCAGGCCCTGTTGAACTGACTTTGGGCTATCTCGTTTTGAATGCTAACTGGACTCCACGTTATGACGTTCGTGGAGATCTGGATACCAGCAAAGTCAACATGGAGTACGGGGCCCAGATCTTTCAGCAAAGCGGTGAAGATTGGAACAATGTGACATTGGTTCTCTCTACAGCTCAGCCTGCACAGGCTGCGAATCCACCAAGTATTGGCCCGGTCTATGTTGATGTATTCGTGCCACCGCCTCCAAGGCCAAAGACGCGAGGCAGTCGAAGTGCTGGAAGGGCGATGCCTACAGATCAGTTTGAGTTCGCAGTCGAGGCCGATTCGGCGATATTGGGAGCCGGTCAGTCCTACTACGGCATGAATGCGGCGATCCAGGGTGGGAGTGCTTCTGTCACCTTTACTTTGCCACGACCAATCACTGTGGAAACAAATGCGAAGTCGGCCCAGCGGACACGGATCGCGGAATTTGAAGCAGAGGTGGATCTGACCTTCGTTGCCATGCCCGTTCTGACAGAACAGGTCTATCTTCGTGGGCGATTCAATAACACCAGTGACTACCAGTTGCTGCCAGGTCAGGCTGGAATCTTCATTGGTGGGGATTATGTTGGCGAAACAAAACTCGCAAGCGCTGCCCCGGGCTCGCAAATTGAGCTGTTCTTCGGAGCAGATCCTGCGATGAAAGCCACTCGAACAATGCTGACAAAGAATACGGGTGAAACAGGAGTCTTTGGAGGCTGGCTCAAGACCAGTTACCAGTTCGTCCTGAATATCGATAATGGCTCAAATCGGACTGCCAAGGTCGAGCTCTGGGATAGAAGGCCCATCTCGAGATCAGAGGAAATCGAGGTCTCTGTCAACAATCTCAGCCTGCCCCTCTCCACCAATCCTCAGTTTGTCGCGGATGATCTTCCTCGAGGTCTGATGAGATGGGATGTCACGGTGCCAGCCAGCAGCATCGGAGACAAGGCATTCAAGGTTTCCTATGACCTTCTCATTGAGAGGAAGGAAGGCGTCAGGATGACGCCATTGCCCGATTGATCTGTTTGAATAGAAGCCTGCGTCCCCGGAGCGTTTTCATGCCCTTCGGGGGCACGGGCTCTTGTTTCAACATCAGTTGAACTAAACGATTCGCCCTTTGACAACATAAAGCAGGTATCGAGAGCAACTGGTGGCAACATCCAGCGGCTCTCTTACGGATGAACAAGGGTAGGAGCTTGTTATTGGTCCTTGCTGCTGGTTTGAACCTGCAGAGGGGCCATGAATTGATGGGGGGTTTGCCCCGTGATTCTGGAGCATCACGGATTACATCGATTCAACCCCGAGGAGAGACGGGGATGTCGCAAACCAATGGAAATGTCCGCCTGGCCCCTGACCATTCAAGACGGTTTGGCCATGCTCTCATGCGCGGACTCAGGCGAGGAGCAGAACTGTGAATTCAGTATTCACGGGGGGTATCAGGGGACTGGTTGCATGTACAACCGTATTGATGATCGGCTCGGTCGGTTTGGCCCAAGGGCAACTGGGGGGTGACAAGCATGAAGATCTTGTTGCAAATTCTCTGGACTGGCCCGTCGGACAATTGACGGAGCTCCGTATCCAGACCAATGCACTGGATAATCCAAACGGTGGCTCAGAGGTCGTCTATGACGACGTCGTTGCCATGCCGGGAATGGCCTGGTTGCGGATCTACTTCGGCCATGTCTCGCTGGATCGTGGCAGTTACATCAAGGTGACCTCGCTTCGAGATGGTGAACAGCAGCGACTGGATGCTGCTGGTCTCGAAATGTGGAGTCATACTTCTGCCTACTTCAATGGAGACGCCGTACGCATCGAGCTGGTTGCCGGACCGTTCAGTCAGGACAACGTGCTCGAGATCGAGTACGTGGCCAGCGAACCAATAGCTCATGGACGTGGTGACAACTGCGGCATCTGCGGTGCAGATGATCGTGCACCTGTCAACAACAGCAGCAACAACTTCGCAAGGATCATGCCCGTCGGTTGTTCGGCGACGATCTACAATGAAGCCAGTTGCTTTGTTACAGCAGGCCACTGCCTTGACTCTGGCGCAACGGTTCTCCACTTCAACGTTCCGGCTTCGTCAAGCAATTGCCAGACGAACAACCCACCGGTTGCTGATCAGTTCCCAGTGACATCAAGTGATGGTGTCAATGGTGGCGTCGGCAATGATTATGGCGCCATGACTGCCGGAACAAACAGTCAGGGTCAGACACCCTATGAGCGTTACGGAACATTTGTCCCATTGGCATCATCCGTGCCGAATTCAGGGAATCTGGATATCACCGGCTACGGTGTTGATTCTGAATGCACTCGCTCGCAGACCGAGCAGTATCACGGTGGGCCAATCGCTTCAGTCGATAGTGACACGATTATCTATGAGATCGATGTGACTTATGGCAACTCGGGGTCATCCATTCTTTACAACGGCGAAATCGTCGGTGTCGTGACGCACTGCAGCTATGGTTGTGAAAACTACGGCACTCGAATCGACAAGAATGCATTCCAGGCTGTTATTGCATCAGTCTGTGACGGGGATGAGCCTCCTGGCGGAGGTCCTGAGAATGATGAATGTGCAGGAGCCATTGTTACGGGAACCGGTTTGACGGACTTCTCGACGATCGACGGTACCTCCAGTGCAGACAGCTACGATGATGCTCAGTGCACAGACACCTATCTTGGTGATATGAATGATGACGTGTGGTTCTCCTATACGGCATCATCTTCAGGCACCTTGACAGTAAGTACCTGTGACCTGGTCAACTTTGATACGGATCTGGTCGTTTACCAGGGATCATGCGCCAACAAGACACAGGTGGCATGCAATGGTGATGGATCGGACTGTTCCGGATATTCATCCGAACTCACAGTTGGTGTCACGTATGGCAATGAATACCTCATCCGCGTTGGTGGATGGGATGGCAATGCAACCGGTAGCGGGCAATTGAGCCTGTCACTGGAAGGTGAGCCTGATCCGACGGGCGCCTGTTGTGTTGGCAGCAATTGCTCTGTCTCAACTGCAGCTGAGTGTGCGAATTCCGGTGGTGATTACCAGGGTGACGATACGGATTGCTCAGGTGATCCTTGTTATATCCCGCCACCAACCGGAGCCTGCTGTGTCGGAAGCAATTGCTCAGTTGGAACAGAAGATGAATGCGGCACATCTGGCGGCAAATATCTGGGTGATGACACTGATTGCAGTGGAGATCCCTGCTATGTCCCGCCAGCGACCGGTGCCTGCTGTGTTGGCAGTAATTGCTCAGTTGGCACTGCAGATGCCTGCAGTTCCCTTGGCGGCGATTACCTTGGTGACGATACTGATTGCAGTGGAGACCCCTGCTACATTCCGCCTGCGACTGGCGCATGCTGTGTAGGAAGTAACTGCTCCGTCGGTACGGCTGCTGCCTGCAGTTCCCTTGGTGGTGATTACCTTGGTGACGATACTGATTGCAGTGGAGACCCCTGCTACATTCCGCCTGCGACTGGCGCATGCTGTGTAGGAAGTAACTGCTCCGTCGGTACGGCTGCTGCCTGCAGTTCCCTTGGTGGCAATTACCTCGGTGACGATACGGATTGCAGCGATGACCCTTGCTATGTTGAGCCAGGTGATATCGAGTTCATGCATTCGATCATTGGCACCAACCTCCTGAGCGATGGCGAATTCAACTGGACAGTTGACGTGTACGTCTCTGTTCCGGAAGGAAACCGAGTCGATGCGGTAGCTGGTACCGGCAGTACTCAGAAAGTACTGACCTCCACGGGCTTGTTCTACCAGAATCCAAATGGTGGACCGCTTTCCAGCGATGTTAATCCGGCCTTCTATCAGTTCGATCCTGATCTGGAGTGGGACTCCAGGGTTACCATCGGTGCCATAGATTCAACCGGTTCTCCATTCCCCAGTAACGAGTTGGGAACCATCGGAATCGATTTCACTGATTTCGAAAATGGGTTGGGATTGGCTACTGACAACGGTCTCTGGTACGTCTTGCCATCAGAAGTACAGGGTGAAGCCCAGTCCTTCATCGGCAATGACTGTCAGGAAAGGCAGGGTGTTCTCGTGGCTCGCTTGACGAATTATGGCGAAGCATCACAGATCCAGTTCCAGGGTCTGGTGCAGGGTCGTGATACGGCAGGAGAAGCCTGGCAGGCATCACTTGATTCGACATTCGGGTATACGGCTACGGAAGACTGTAATGACAATGGCGTCAGTGATACTTGTGATATCGCTAACGGCACCAGTTCAGATTCCAATGGCGATGGTGTACCGGACGAATGTGAATCAGGTTGCATCGGTGACTTTGATGGCAACGGCCAGACGGACATCGATGACATCCTCTACATCATCGGGAATTGGGGAAGTCCGTATGCCGTTGAGGACCTCCTGACGATTCTTGATGACTACGGTTGTAATGGCTGATAGAAGCCTCTTCAACTTGCCTTGATTTCATGCCCGGCCCGCCATTTGGCGGGCCGGGTTGTTTGTTGCAGGACATCGAAACTGAGTAATTTCTCAGCCAGGAGCACTTGAAGGGCATTAGTGCAGGGGGGAGGGCCAGTTTGCTGGATTAGAAGGTAAATCCAGCCACATTCCTTGATAGCATTGAATCTGGAACTCATGAGAGAGGGGATTTCAAATGACTACGACGCTGCTGTCTGCCTTTGTACTGATGTTTGCCAGCCAGGGTGGGGTACCTGAAGGCAACACCTGCTTTGATGCGGTCAACGCGTCTCTTGGCGCCAATCCATTTGATACCTCGGACGCCACGGACAGTGGCCATGGCCAGCCAGATGAGAGTCAGTGTGAAAATACCTACCTTGACTGGGGCGACAGTTCGGACATCTGGATGCGATGGGTTGCTCCAAGCACCGGCACGGCCAGCTTTTCTACGTGCGACGCCAATTCCTATGACACTTCGCTTGTTCTTTACCGAGGTCCTGACTGCAACAGCATCGTCCAGATAGCCTGCAATGGCGACGGCTCGGGAGATTCCAATTGTCAGCAGTTCTACTCCAGGATCATCTTCAATGTAGATAATGGCACGACCTACTTCATCCGTATTGGTGGGTGGAATGGTGCAACCGGGCCTGGAACACTGACCATCAATACTGATGATGGATCCCAGGGTGCCTGCTGCATTAACTGGGACTGTGACATCCGAACATCAGCGGACTGCGATGTGGCTGGTGGTACGTACCAGGGTGATGGAACAGATTGTGACTCCGCAAACTGCGAACCTCCATGGGGCGCCTGTTGCTTCTGGGCCGGCAATTGCTATGAAACCTATGAGGACGATTGCTGGGACAACAGCGGAGATTTCTGGCAGGACGAAGCCTGTGACTCCGTGTGTGCAGCCATATATGGTGCCTGTTGTTTCGGGGCCGGTGATTGTTATGAAACTGAAAAGAACGAGTGCTGGAGTAGCGGTGGCGAGTTCTATCATGGTGAGAGCTGTGAATCGGCCTGCCCGGCCTACTACGGTGCCTGTTGCATCGGGCCCGGTGACTGCTATGAAGCAGAAGAGAATGAATGCTGGAATAGCGGCGGCGATTTCTACCAAGACACGGACTGTGAATCAGCGTGTCCTGCCTACTACGGCGCCTGCTGCTACTCAGATGGCTACTGCGATCAGACAGAAGAGCAGGAATGCTATGACGGAAACGGAAAGTTCTACCAGGACCAGGACTGTGAGGATGTCTGTTATGACCCGGCTTATGGTGCCTGTTGTACGAGTGACTTCGGAGAATGTGACATCCTGACCGAGAAGGATTGCTACGCCATCGGTGGCGATTATCTCGGTGATGATTATCCGTGCAGTTTCGATGACTGTTACATCGAGCCCTATGCGGCTTGTTGCCTCGGTGCAGGCAGTTGTGAAGATACAACTCAACAGGAATGCTTTGACTGGGGTGGTGAGTGGGGCGGCTCAGGTACAGACTGCTCAAGCTACAGTTGTGGTGAGGCCGGAGCATGTTGTTACGAAGGCTATGACTGCTCGGAAGACTACGAGGATGACTGCAACTGGAACGGTGGATCCTTCCAGGGCGAGGGCACGAGCTGTGATGACTATCCCTGTGGTTCGCCATATGGTGCCTGCTGCTTCTCACCCGGAGATTGCTACGAAACGGACGAGCACAAGTGCTATGACGCTGGTGGTGATTTCTGGCAGGATGCCTTCTGTGAGGATGTCTGCTACGCGGTGACACCAGAGGGTGCCTGTTGCATTGATGGTAATTGCAGCGTTATGGAAGAACAGGATTGCAACAATATCGGAGGCACCTATTTCGGTGACGACACTGATTGCGAGAGCAATGATTGTGACTCTGATTGTGCTGGCGATGTTAATGGTGATAGCCAGTCTGATGTTGATGACATGCTTCATGTAATCAGTGGATGGGGTAATCCCTATGACATCGAGGACCTTCTTCAGGTTCTTGATGATTACGGATGTGGTGTCTGATCAAGCTCGTGTTCGCTTGTCTTGATATCCCAAGCCGGCTTGCCATAAGGTGGGCCGGCTTGTCTTTTATGAATTTCGATATCATGAGATCTTCTTATAGGGGAGCTATCTCATGTCACTACTCATTCCAGTCTTTGCACTTCTGTCGGTTTCTGTTGCACCTGACGATCTGCAGGCACGTCTGGATCAACTTGTCCTCGACATGGAAGAGGCACGTGTCGAATACCACGTGCCTGGAATGACTCTTGCTGTCGTGAAGGATGGCGAGATCGTTCTGGTGAAGGCATTTGGTGAGCAGGATCTCGCTACCGGGAAGTCCATGACCGTCGAAACGCTCTTGCCCATCGGCTCATCAACAAAGGCCTTTACATCAACGGCAATCGGAATGCTTGTGGATGATGGAAAGATGGACTGGGATGACCCGGTTCAAGAGCATTTGCCGCAACTGGTTCTCCAGATACGCTCCGATGATGAGGAGGATCAGGCCACCATTCGTGATCTGCTCTGCCACCGAACGGGCTTTCCTCGAATGGGTGTGCTCTGGGCTGGTGCCCCGGCAACTAACGATGAAATCTTTGAAGCAGCATCCCGGGCGATACCCCAGGCTGGTTTTCGCGAGGCATTTCTTTACAACAATGTGATGTATCTGGGGGCTGGTGAGGCCTCAGCAGCAGCTGCCGGAATGCCATGGCCTGAACTGATCAAGACTAGGATTCTCAGTCCTCTCGAGATGAATCAAACCGAGGTGACGTCTTCTGGTGCGATCTCCAGTGATCGGTTGAGCACTGGATACAAATGGAACACGGACACTGAGACCTTCGATGTGCAGAAATTTCGGAAAATAGAGACGTGTGCTCCGGCGGGCTCGATTTGTTCCACACCAGAAGACATGGCTCGTTGGGTTCGATTTCAGCTCAATGAAGGCATGGTTGAAGACCGAGTCTTGATTACCGGGGATTCCCTTGATGAAACGTATGTTCCTCATGTCCAGATGATGCCGGACATGCATTACGGTCTCGGCTGGATGCTTGAGGAATGGAATGGGCGAGAAATCATCCAACACGGTGGCAATATCGATGGATACAGCGCTACTGTCGCCTTCATGCCTGAAGAGAACATTGGATTTTGCCTCTTGATGAACTCGATGCCTACTGCAATGCAAGAAGCAAGTAAACCCATGGTCTGGCGAGCATTGCTAGAAGATCCTGAATCTGAAGTGGTCAGGGAGTTAGGTGATCTGAGCCTCTACACCGGTTCTTACACAGCAAACTTTGCTTCTTTCAAGAATGCCATCATGGAAATCACGGCCAAGGATGGCACGTTGTTTATCAACGTTCCAGGCCAGATGGACTATGAACTCGTCCCACCCGGAGAAGGTGAAGAGAAATGGCCGTTCAAAATGACGGATACCGTCGCTGTTTCATTTCATCCAGACGATACGGGTGAGATCACGTTTATGAAGATGTACCAAGGCGGTATCACCTTTGAGATTCCCAGGGAAGGCACAGCATTGCCGCCAGGTCCACTCACGGAATCAGAAGCAAGACATCTCCTGGGTGCCTATGAGCAAACCAACGAGATGGTCAATAGTCGTGTTGATGAGATCAAGTTGGACAATGGTTGGCTCGTGATCGACATTCCTCAGCAGATGGCTTTCAAGCTCTTGCCGCCGGATGAAGACGGTAAATGGGTGTTTCGGGATATCGAGGATCTGGCCCTGTCCTTCACCGTGTCTGGTGATGGATCAGTGGATGAGTTGATTATTTACCAGAGTGGCATGGAGTTCCCAGGGAAACGTGTGGGTGGAGCACCGACAAGTACAGATGATGATGTTGAACCCTTGCCAAATCTCGAAGAACTCTTTGCGTTGCGAGCTGCCTGGGAAAATACTCTGCAGGAACCGGGAGAAGCCTTTGAGATTCAAGGTGAATTGAATGTCCCCTCTGCAGGTGCCGAGGGCTCTTTTGATCTGGTGATGATGAGTCCGGATCGCTGGCGTATTGATACCGCTTTCGGTCCATTTGGTGACGTGAGCCTCGCCATAAATGGTGACTACGGTGCCGAAGTGGGTGACTTCTATGAAGACCGCAGGCTTGGGGGGACTGAATTGGAGTTAATGAAGCTTGGGCAGGGGTTGTTATTCGGATCTTGGGGATCGAATTTCCAAAGTCTCGAAGTTACGGGGTGGAGCGAAATCGATGATGTTCAATATGTCCAAATCGAAGCAATGCCAGCAGTCTTTAATCAGCCTTTCATACTGCACATTGATCCGAGCACGGGTGCATTGCGTAAGGCCGATATTTGGACCTACGCACCAAATATGGGTCCATTCCCAATGGAATTGCATTTCGGTGAGATCAAGGAGTTTGATGATGTTTCTTGGCCTGAGACATGGTGGCTTTTTGCTGAAGACACCGGTGAAATACGCTACAACGTGGAATCAATTACCCGTCTCAAGGATGTTCCCGAAGACACGTTCCAATTGAAGGAATTCTCAGCGGAGGAATCAGAATCCTGAATCTACTCTTTAGATTTGAGAGTTCCCTGTCTCTTGCAAAGACGTTGAATGCATTCAGGATTGGCCGCAAATAGTGCACCCATGATGATGGCCAAGGCGATCATGTCGGTCACAAGGATATGTTCCTGCCCCAGGCTGATTCCAAGTGCCACTCCGACAACAGGAACGAGATAGTTTGACAGTGAAGCGAAGGTGGCTCCTGCTATCCTTATCAGTTGGACGTAGATCAGGAAGACCACACTGCTTCCAAGTATCCCAAGATAGATGACGGATCCTGCTGAAATCCATGTAATGGTCACATCAGAGGGATTGCCAAAGATCAACCAGACAGGCAGAAGAGCTATCGTGCCCCAGAACATGAGATTTCTGGCAACATGTTGTGGAGGGTGCCCCTTTACCTTTGCCAGAAGAACAAGGCTTGCAGCAAACGAGGCAGCGGCCAGCAGCACCGCAATGCTAGAGATCCAGTGGATCTTCTGATCAAACTGCATTCGGAAACCAAACAGTACGAGCAAGCCCGCAAATCCTACAAGTATGGCAAGGATCAATCCTGGACTGCTTCTTTCGGCTCTCAGGATGAAGCATGAGAGGATGATGGTGAATAATGGCGTAGTTCCCAGCAAGATGGCTGCCAGGCTGCTGTCCAGTTCCAGTTCCCCCCAGGCAATGAGAAGGGCAGGTAGTGCTGCTTCGAGGATGCCGATGATGAGGAACATCCACCAGGGTGAACGATCTGTCGTACTTTGATCATGTGACCCGCGAGGCATGAAAAGGCAGACGATCACCAGAAAAATGGTTCCGATTCCGATACGGAAAAGTGTCAAGGCAGTGGGATCAAGGTTCTCCTGAAGTGCCACCTTCACAAAGATGTACTGGCTTCCCCAAAGGAAGCCCACGATGATCAGGAGTATGAATTTCAACATGGACCGGTTCCGACTTAGTGAACATTCATGATTCAAGCCATTCAATCTGTTCACGGATCTTGGCTGTTCAACTGCCCGGTGTAGGCTTTCCGCAGTCGAAGGTCATGGGAACAAGGCACAGAAATCGAAATGGGGCATCTGACTTGTTTCTGAACTGATGCAGGTCGTTGGCGGGGATGTAGAGAACATCTCCTGCCTTGACAATATGAGTCTCTCCCTCGCACTCTGCCTCGCCTGTTCCTTCGACAACGAAAACTTCATGCTCATAATCATGTTGGTGAAGAGGAGTATGGCCATCAGGTTGTACAACGAAGTGCCTCAGGGCAAAGTTGGGGGCATCATCTTCTCGTCCAACCATGACCTGCATGGTGACATCCTTGACACCATCCATTTCGACAGGTTCTGTCGATTCAGGATCTGCATGTCGAATCAGCATTGGTAGTACTCCTGGTCAATTGGTTGGACTGGCATTCTAGATGAGCACCGGCTAAGCGAGGTCAATTGACCGTGATGCTGATTCCATCATTGGAGGTTATCAATCGGGAGACCTCTCCACCGGAGCCCACCGTCAATGTTCCAGATGAATCTGAAATCGACTGGCTGGTGATTCGTCCATCAGCTCCGGTGATATGGATCGAGTCATTACTGGTCTGGGCCTTGATGACACCATTCCAGGCTGGTCCACAGGTGAGGTTGATGTTGTCATTACTGGTGGTGGCCTGAACAGGGGCGGAGGACTTCTCGTTGAGGTTAATCGTGACGAGGCCATTGCTGGTTTGAATGGAAGTGCCACCCATCAGGTTGCCAAGATCGACATTGCCGTTGCTTGTGACAATGGTTACGTCTCCCACATGATCCTGCACCTGGATATCACCGTTGCTGCTGGTGATGTTGGCTGCCTGCTTGCATCCAAACACGTTCACATCATCATTGCTGGTCTTGATCGTGACGGGCCCCTCAGCACCGGTCACGGTCACTCCACCGTTGGTGGTCTGTCCGTTGAAGCCCTTGAGTTGCGGCAATCGAATCGTGAAATAAACATGATCTCCGCTGGAAGCGGGGAGGGGCCAGGTGGCCGTGATTGAAACTTCACCGGAACTGGACTCCGTGATGTTGATCTTGGCATCCTTGAGTCGTGTCTTGGCTTCTTCCATGGTCTTGCCGCCTGCTGCGAGTTTGGCGGTCACGGTGATGTTCTTCACGGCAACATCCGGTTCGACCGTGATGTCGCCATTCTGGCCGACAACGGTAAGCGTGCTGGGCGGCTGCTTGGCGGCATGAGTCTCGCTACGCGTTTCGCGGGCTACGTGCAGATCTGTGAATGTGCATCCCACTGCCACCAGGGCGATGGCTGCAAGGCAAAGGGCAACTCGGGCAGGGCCTGCAGATGAGATGGTCATATCTGGCATTCCTTTCGTTGGGAGGCTGTCCATTGTGGATGATCTCGGCAGAGGGTCCATAAGTCCACTTTTTCCACCAGATCAACCCAGGCTCGCTGGTTCTATACAGTGGGGGCGATGAATGGCCTCCAATTCCGTTTTGTTTCCTTGTCCTGCATGGCTCTGCTGCTCGTGGTCAGCCAATGGGCCTGTGGTGGGACCAGGACGTCCGGCACACTCGCTGCTGGAACACCATTCGAGATGACTTGGCACCGCTACGACAGTGAATTGCCTGGTCCGGTAGTTCTGGTGACTGGTGGGATGCATGGTGATGAACCGGCGGGGGCATTGGCCGCTCGGCAAATTGCCGATTGGACCGTCAGCAACGGTGTGCTGGTGGTCTTGCCTCGATGTAATGAACCGGCCTTAGCTGTACGAAAACGACGCATCCCCGAACTTGAGGGTTCGGTTGGTGATCTGAATCGGCACTTTCCTCCAATTGACAAATCCGATGTCGTGACGGATGAGCAGGCCAACAGGATCTGGAATTTCGTAAAGTCGCAGAAGCCTGATGTCCTGCTTGATCTGCACGAGGGCTATGGCTTTCGTGCGGGAGGTTCCAAGAGTGTCGGCTCCTCAGTCATTACACATCATCGCAATGACAACGCTCAACAAGCGGCCATGCTGGCAGCGGTCAATGTTGAAATTGATGATGATGGCCGTGTCTTTGTTCCTTTGCATACAGCAGTCAAGGGCAGCCTCGTTGCCGCAGCTGCGGATCAACTTGATATCGATGCGCACATTCTTGAGACAACGAAGAAGGATCAATCGGTATCGACTCGAGTTCGCCAGCATCGACGCATGGTTGCGGCGTTGCTTGG